>NZ_JALQDV010000049.1:0-1105 GCF_023631045.1 Caballeronia sp. AZ7_KS35
CGGCAGCGACCACGCCTGTCGAATGGGTCAGTCCGAGTCACGCGCATGTCCGTGGCCCCAGCTACTACCAATAAAGAACGCACAGCCCTGTCGGAGCTAGAGCGCCCTAACCCGGAATTTGCACGGAAATCAAGGTCACCCCAAACACCTCGCGGTCGGTTCGAAAGATGCTTCGATTCGGGGCGTCGACCTGCGAGGAGGTCGAGAATCGCCCCTTCCGAGGTGAGCGCTTGAGTTCAGTAAAGGAAGGGACTTGCTCCAGAAAAAGCTTGTTAGGAAAGCCTCATAGTGAAATCGAGACGATCGAAGCGAATGCGTAGTCGGAAAAGTTGTGAAGCCAGGAGTTGGTTCGTTCGACGACCGAGTGTGCCTTGCCTTGAGAGAGCCTATGTGGCGGACCGCGCCGAGCAATTTTGTTTAAAAGGCTGGAGGCTTACTGCAGACTGGAGTTGCCTCTATAACTCAGGACACGCGGACACCGTTAGGTTGATGGCACCGCAGCGCGCCTGAACTCGCGAGGCGAGCGGTATTTCAGGGCTTTATGCGGGTGGCGCCAGACCGGCAAGATCGTCGCGCCGCAGCTGTACGTGCCGTCGGCATCTCGGGCGCGAACCAGCATCCCAATATTAGACATAATAGACATTGTCGTTCGGATCCCGAACTACTTTCCGCGCGAGGCGTGAGGCGCGAGGCGCGGGGGCGCGCGGCAAGCAGGCCTAATTCTGGACGCCAAGATGCATTAGCGTCTCTCGATACCTTTCAGGGCTAGGGCCACGATGGGCGGACCTGAGTCTCCCCGACGCTCAATCCCACGATGACTGATTTTTCGGCAGCGCGTTGTGCGGGTCGTAAAGGTCGAGGTGGTCGGTCGAGTCAAAGTGCTCTGTGTACAGAACGACGTTCGTGCCGGTCGGTTAGTCGCGACTTAAAGAGGATGCCCTTGGCCCCGCTCGTCTTCATCCCCAATGATCCGGCTGGGCGGCTCAATCCGTTCATTGAACCAGCAGTGGCGCCAGTCACAGTAAAAGTCCTCTATATGAGCGCCTCCCTTTGCACAAGCATCGATATGCTCACTCCGTGACAGGATGGGTTGCTGCTCTATATC
>NZ_JALQDV010000050.1:0-7302 GCF_023631045.1 Caballeronia sp. AZ7_KS35
GGCTCGAATCCGAGAACTTGATGAGGGCGAAGCGCATCTTCGCATAGCACTCACGGCCGGACACCTCGGCTCCTGGATCCTCGATCTTTCCAGCTACACGCTGACGGCATCGACGACTTGCAAAGCGATATTCGGCCGCTTGGAGACCGACAGCTTTACCTATGAAGAACTGATTGCAAGCACTCATCCCGAGGACCACGAGCGGGTGCGGGCAGCCATCGCGAAGAGCTCAGAAACCGGCTGCGATTATGCAATCGAGTATCGCAACGTGTGGCAGAACGGAACCGTGCACTGGGTCGAAGTCAGGGCGCGCGTCGTGCGCGACGACCGGATGGCCCGGCTCGTCGGCGTCTGCGCCGACGTCACGCTGCGCAAGACGTCGGAAGATCAGCTGCGCCGGGTGAACGAATTGCTCGAAGTCAAGGTGCTGGAGCGCACCGCGCAACTGGAAGACGCGCATCGAACGGTGCTCGAGGAAATACGGCAGCGGGAACACACCGAGAAGCTGTTGCGGCAGGTCCAGAAGCTCGAAATGATCGGCCAGTTGACGGGCGGCATCGCGCACGACTTCAACAATCTGCTCATGGCGATCATGGCGAACCTCGAACTCGTGCGAAAGGAAGTTCCGCCGGAAGAACGAATCGGCCGGTTGGTCGATGGCGCGCTGAAAGGCGCTCAGCGCGGCGCCGCGCTCACTCAACGGCTGCTCGCGTTCGCGCGACAGCAGGTCCTTAAGGTCGAGCCTGTCCAGATGTCTGCGCTGGTTCACGGCATGGCCGACCTTCTGGAGCGGTCGATTGGCTCTATGATCGAACTGGTCATCGATACGCCCCCAGACGTGCCGTTCACACGCGTCGATACAAATCAGGTTGAGCTCGCGATACTGAACCTTGTAGTCAATGCACGCGATGCGATGCCCGATGGCGGTGCAATCCACATCAGCGTCGATACCGCCCATTCTCCTGGCGATAGCGACCTGCGTGCCGGCGACTATGTGCGGGTGTCAGTGACGGACACAGGCACTGGCATGGACGCCGCGACACTCGCCAAAGCGACGGAACCCTTCTTCACGACCAAGGAAGTGGGAAAGGGCACGGGGCTTGGCCTGTCGATGATTCACGGTCTCGCGCGTCAGTTACAAGGGGCGCTTCGTCTAGAAAGCACGTATGGAAAGGGGACGTGTGCATCGCTCTGGCTTCCTGTCACGGGTCGCCCGGCTGCCGAGGAGCGTATCGCCGATGACCCGAAGGACGACGGTCCGGCGGACGCCAGCGAGCTGCGCGCCACCGTTCTAGTCGTCGATGATGACCCACTTATTTTGTCAAGCACATCTTATCTCCTGCAGGACCTTGGACATGAGGTGATCGAGGCTGCATCGGGCGAGGCCGCGCTCCAAGTCCTTCGCGCCGGCCAGAAAGTCGACGTTCTGCTCACTGATTACTCGATGCCGAAGATGACGGGCGTCGAATTGGCCACTGCGGCGCGAGCACTCAGGCCGATCCTGCCTGTCATACTCGCAACGGGCTACGCGGAATTGCCCGAGGGTGCTGGAGTGGATCTGCCGAGACTACGCAAACCGTATCAGCAAAGCCGGCTTCTGCAAGAGATCAGGAACGCGGTGAACAACTCAGTATCGCGCCAATCGGGGGCGCAGTAAGCTGTCCACCGCACGAGCCACCGAAGGGGCCGCCCTCCGGACACGCAACAGCCTTGACGGACGAACGATGTCTGCAGAGACGGTTGCCGCTTAACGCATATGGCTGCACGAATTTACTTTCTCACCGGTTCGTTAGCTGGTTGGCCGTTGTGCTAACTTCCGAACCGGCCAGGAGCAGTGGCTCGCCGTCGCTGCGACGCTGACATTTGACCGTCTCCTTCGCCCGGACATCGGCCATGTTTCGGTCGGCCGTGCGTGGGTCAGGCTCGCCACATCGGGGGACTTCAGTTGCCGGTGGCGGATTCCGACCGGGCGCTTCTGCGCAGGATATCGGCGGGTACGCCATACGTTCGGACGAACGCGCGACGCATCCGTTCACGGTCCGCGAAACCCGTTTCCTGCGCCACCACGTTAATCGTGTGGCGTCCTTGCTCGATCATGAATCTGGCTGCTTCCAGACGAAGCTGTTCGACAGCTTTGGCCGGTGACTGACCCGTCTCGGCGACGAACGCGCGGCTGAACTGGCGAGGACTCAAGTTCGCCACTTCCGCAAGCTCTTCGATGGTGAGCGGATTGCGCAGGTTGCGGCGAATGTGCGCGAGGACCAGTTCGATCCGATCGGATTTCGGCGTCATGTCCAGCAGTGCGGAATGCTGTAGCTGACCACCCAGTCGACGCTGGTTCATGACAAGCAGTCGGGCCACCATTTTTGCGGCGTCGGGGCCGAGATCGTTGTCGAGCAACGCCAGGGCGAGGTCGATTCCCGCTGTCATTCCCGCCGACGTCCAGAACGGACCGTCATTGACAAATATGCGGTCTTCTTCGGTGCGGACATTCGGAAAGCGCGCTCTGAATTCGGCCGCGTGAGCCCAATGCATGGTTGCGCGTCTGCCTTCCAGCAGTCCTGCCTCGGCGAGGACGAATGCGCCACTACAGATCGAGCTTATCCGTCTGGATACCTTGGCAGCCTCTCTGACGAATGCAACCACAGGCGCGTCGGAGGTCGGCATTTTCATTTCAGTGATCGAGCCCACGATGACCGTGTCGAATGCGGGATCGCCGAACACCTCCGTTTCCAGTGTCATGCCACCCGAAGAGACAACAGGACCACCGTGTTCGGACAGCAGATGGATCTCGTACCAAGGCCCTCTCGGCGGCATGTTTGCGATTTCGAACACCGTCAGAGCCGCGAGGCTCATCATCTGGCATCTTTTCGGCACTATGAAGCCAATCCGGTGCATATCTGACCTACCGTCTGCAATATGAACGTGGTGTGAATGAGCGCCGTCCGGGTCGAATGCCCAGATAGCGGACCGATGAATCTAAGTGGTGAGCTTACTGCTCCCGGGCGACGGATGTCATGAATGGTGGCAAAAACGACATGGATCGTAATGGCCCGTGACGTTAAGGTACAAGCACTTCTTATATCCGTCTCGCACCAGCGAAAGGAACCTCATCATGTCGAAAATCATCCGCGCCGCAGCTGTCCAGATTGAGCCTGTCCTCTATAGCCGTGAAGGCACCGTCGATAAAGTCGTCAAGAAAATTCTGGAACTCGGTAAACAGGGCGTCCAGTTCGCGACGTTTCCCGAGACTGTCGTTCCCTATTATCCGTACTTCTCGTTCATCGAATCGCCATTTGCAATGGGTGCCGAGCATTACAAGCTGCTTGAGCAGGCCGTGACGGTTCCGTCGGATACGACTCGCGCCATTGGCGAAGCGGCACGCCAGGCTGGAATGGTCGTGTCGATTGGAGTCAATGAACGCGACGGCGGCACGCTCTACAACACGCAACTCCTGTTCGATGCCGATGGCACGCTCGCACAGCGCCGCCGGAAGCTTTCGCCGACTTATCACGAGCGAATGGTCTGGGGAATGGGCGATGGCTCAGGCCTGCGCGCTGTCGATACGGCGGTGGGCCGGGTCGGCCAGCTAGCGTGCTGGGAGCACTACAACCCGCTCGCCCGCTACGCGCTGATGGCCGATGGTGAGGAAATCCATTCGGCCATGTATCCGGGTTCGTTCGCCGGCGATCTTTTCTCGGAGCAGATTTCCGTGAATATCCGCCAGCATGCGCTGGAGGCGGGTGCCTTCGTGGTAAACGCGACCGCCTGGCTGACGCCCGAACAGCAAGAGCGGATTCTGAAGGATACCAATACAACCCAGATTGGCCCGATCTCCAGCGGCTGTTTTACCGCCATCATTTCGCCGGAGGGCGAGTACATGGGTGGCGCGCCGCTGCGTGAAGGAGAGGGCGAGATCATCGCTGATCTGGATTTCTGGCAGATCGACAAGCGCAAACGCATGATGGACTCGCGTGGTCACTACAGCCGTCCCGATGTGCTTGGCCTCGTAATCGACCGCACACCGAAGCTGCACGTCATCAAGCGATCGGTGCGCGCGGTGGGTGAAGAGCCCGTCAGCGATCTGGAAGAGCTCGTCTGAAGTCGCGTGTGAAATCGCGAGATACCTTCGTCGAGTGCGCATCGCGCGAATGCGATGGGCCAGGCACATGAGATTCAACCAGGCCACTTCGTGCCAACAACGCAGGAGCAAGCAAAATGGACTTCAACGATGTCATGCTGGAGCGTAACGCCGAGTTCGCGAACACCGCGTTCGCGCCCGAACTGAAGATGATGCCGTCGACGGGAACGGTGGTTGTCGGTTGTGTCGACCCGCGCGTCGATCCCATCAATGTCCTGGGTTTGAAGCAGGGCGAGGCGGCCGTGATTCGCAATGTCGGTGGCCGGGTCAACAAAAACCTGCTAGAAACGCTGGCAGTCCTGAGCGTCGTCGCGAAAGCGGCAGGACGCCCGGATGGTGCGCGCAATCTCGTCCTGCTGCAGCACACCGATTGCGGGATCATCGGCTGTCACAAGCATGCGCCTGCGTTGCTCGCGAAGCATCTTGGCGTCGAGACAGACGCGCTCGATGAACTCGCTATCACGGAACCGTACGAGGCGGTAGGACTCGATGTCGCGGCACTCCGCGTGAACAAAGATCTTCCCGATAATCTGATCGTGTCCGGGCTGGTGTACGACGTCAAAACAGGTCTTATCAAGACCGTGGTACACCCCGCGCCTTTGCGTGAGACGGCAGACTGAGACTCGCTGGACATAGGAGTCGGAAGTTCGTCCGGCTTTTCGTGAACTCTCACCACTGTCCCACACGTCGACGAGCCTCTCGCGGCGCTCCGTGGCGAGCCCAAAGTCGATGACTCGTTGAAATTCGCTCACCGGTTCCGGCCGTTCTACTGCGGCGAAATCGGCTAACGCCTTTGCCGAGATCTGCACCTTCTTCGTCGATTCGGCTCAACCGGCTTGCTGAAGGTAGCGCGCTCGCACAAGCTGAACGTCGATGCCTAACCCCTCCCTCAGGAATCGCGCGGTGCTGCCCCATTCTTGCTCGATTGTCTGCAGTGATGCTTGCAGATAGCCCGAGCGCACCCGTAGCAGCGGCATCGCCACCTCGGGCGAGATACCAAGCGCCTCGACGCGAGCAAGCAACCCCTGGACGAGTCGCCAGTTCCAGCTGTTCGACTCGAGGTAGTCGGCCAGAATTGTGTCCGGTGCCACGTCAAGCGCAGACAGCAACAGGAAAGTGGCAAATCCAGCCCCGTCTTTGCCCGTGCTGCAGTGGTATAGCAACGCACGGCCCGTTTCCGCTTTTCTCATGAACTGGCCAAACGCAGACTGGTGCTTGATCGGGAAATCGCGGTACACCTGAAGCAGGAAATCGTCCATTTCCTGCCGGGTGGCGTTTTGCAGGCGCGTCACCAGTTCGTTCATAGTCATGCTGCCTTCCAGCACCGGCAATGCCACCCAGTTGAAAGCATGAGCAAATCCGCTTTCGTCGGTGGACTTTTCTTCGGGAGAGCGAAAGTCGATGACTTCGTCTAAGCCCAGCGCTTGGAGGCGCGCAATATCGGCGACGCTTGCCATCCCAGGATTGCCGCTGCGAAACAACCGACCCGCGCGCACACGTCGGCCGTCGCGGCTTTGCAGGCTGCGTATTTCGGCGAACGTGACCGCCGATTTCGGGAACGTGACCGTTTGACGCGGTCGGGCGTTGCGCGGTGTCAATTGTAGATTTCCTCGCTAGTTCTGGTCGAGTTCTGGTTCGAGCACGCCGGGTTTCGGAGATGGTTTTCGAAGAGATTCGCCCGTCAGTTTGATGCGGTGATGTCGCTGCATAAGGCGATCGAGCATTGCGTCGGCGATCGTCTCGTCGCCTATCCAGCCATGCCAGTGTTCGATTGGTAGCTGGCTGGTCACGATCGTGGCTTTGCCGGCAGATCGGTCGTCAATCATCTCGAGCAAATCGTTTCGGACCATCGCGTCGAGCGGAGCCATTCCCCAATCGTCCAGCAGAAGAACATCAACGCGAGCAACCTGCAGCAGCCATTTGGTGAAGCCGCCGTTGCCGTGGAGGACGCGCAGTTCCTCGCCGAGGCGCGGCACACGTAGGTACAACGCGGAGTGCCCGCGTCGGCAGGCATACTGCGCGAGGGCGCAAGCGAGCCATGATTTACCTGCGCCGGTTGGGCCGCTAATGAGCAGGCTGTATCCAGATTCGACCCAGTTGCCGAGAGCCAGGCTTGTGAGCGAACGCGGGTCCACGCCCGACCAGCGCGGGTGTCGAGATCTTCGATGGCGGCCTGCGGATACTTCAGGCGCGCTTGCTTGAGCAGTCGGGTGCGGCGACGATCATCGCGCCAACTCTTCGGCTTATCCTGCGGGCGATAAACGCGTGCAGGCAGAAATGAGGTGCCGTAGTGACGCGCGAAGTCCAGCACGGTGTCGCCGGCGCGAGGCTCATAGCGATCGGGATCGGCGATCATCGCGCGCGGGTTGTCCGGCACGCTTGCTTCCCGGTCGACCAGCAACGACAGGCGTTCCTCGAAGCTCAGAGCCGCGGTGCCGGGCTGCGTCAGCTGTTCTTCCAATCCGTCAGCGAACCCATCCAACTTCAGGGTGCGTAGTTGCGTCAAGGTTTGGTGCATCATCATGGCGGGTTCTCTTTATTGGTAGTAGCTGGGGCCACGGACATGCGCGTGACTCGGACTGACCCATTCGACAGGCGTGGTCGCTGCCGCGCGGTCGCGGTTGTTGATGAGGATGTCGCGCACGTGGCGGTAACGATGCACACCCAATTCGAGCGCCAACGCGCACGCCGCTTCGAGACGGTCGCGACCATAGCGACGTGAGAGCGAGAGCAAGCCGAGGCACGCCCGATAGCCGTGCTCGGGATGGCGCTGTTCCTGCAGAAGCCGCGCGACGAGCGCGCCGGTGGCGCCGCCAATCTGCTGACCCCAGTGGATAAGCCGCTGCGGAGTCCATTCGAGATGGGCGCGGTGTGCCGCCGGCATGTGCTCGACGACGGTGGTGTAGCCTCCCACACGATCGTTGCGGGCATGGCTGGCCACACGGCGACCGCGATGCAACAACTCGACGGCACCCGCTGTGATGCGCGCATCGAGCTTGAGTCCGACAAGCGCGTGGGGGACGCTGTAGCGATGTTTATCGATCTCGACGTGGTAGTCGAAGCCTTCTGTGGTCGACCACAGAAGGCTTCTTGTGTGGCGAAGCGAGTTCTGTGGTCTTGGCGCTGAGGAGCGGCGTTCAGCGGAGATCTGCGCAGTCTGA
>NZ_JALQDV010000051.1:0-707 GCF_023631045.1 Caballeronia sp. AZ7_KS35
GCCTTCAGACTGCGTGGGGCTCCGCTGGACGCCGCTCCTCAACACCGAGGCCACAGAAATCGCTTCGCCACACAAGATGTGGACCGTCACTGCCTTGAACCGCGCGAGCTCATACGGCTGCACCGGCAGTGGCTGTAGGGCCGGCGCGTCTAATTCGGTGAACGCGCTGGCGCGGCATCCCGGCAGCTTCTGAAATGGGCGCTCGTTCAAGTTCTTCAGTAGCGGGCGGATCGCGTCGTCCACCGACTGGACCGACTCGAACTGGCGATGACGCAGGCGCGCCATGATCCAACGTTCGACCACCTGAACCGCCACTTCGACCCGATCAGCTGGGGAACGCCGCCGTAGAAGGTCAGCGCGCGGGCGATACCACTCAGCCAGTCCTCCATCGTCTCGGCCGGCGTGGCGCATGCGAATGTATAGCTCGATGCGCCCATGGCGGCCACGAAGATGTGCGCGCGGCGCCCTGTGGTCAACGGCAACGTGGGACCGGCGAAGTCGACGAATAGCTTCTCGCCAGCACGGTGGATCTGCCGCATGGAGCGCTTCAGCCGTTTCGCGAACGCCTTATAGTGCTCGCAGAACTGCGTGTAACGGTAAGTCTTCCGATTCGCGAACTCAGCCTGATATTCCTCTATATGAGCGCCTCCCTTTGCACAAGCATCGATATGCTCACTCCGTGACAGGATGGGTTGCTGCTCTATATC
>NZ_JALQDV010000052.1:0-28126 GCF_023631045.1 Caballeronia sp. AZ7_KS35
TATCGGTCAGATTCATTTTGCCCATGACCTGCATCTGAACACACTTGGGGTGCCAATTCAATGATGCAATGCACTAGCGCGTTAGCACTGAAGCTCGCCAACCCGGCACTAGGCCGCGAAGAGCTAAGGGCCTATCTCAAATCGCTGAGCGGAGAACATGTACGCGATCACGGACATTGAGTAAGCAATCAACTACTGGCGAGCGCGCCAAGCAGCAATGGACGATTTCTCCATCTGCCCGCGCGGCCGCGTTCTCGCTGACGTGTACGGCTCTATGATTTTCTACCGGCAGGAGACCGTCGAGCCGAGAACGCTCACGGCCGAGCGGAACGAGGCGCTGTCTCTTGCGTTAGCGCAGCGCGAGCTTCCGCTGTAGGCGAATCCGACTAAAGTGTGATACCTCCTATCGAAGGCGCGGAAGAGCACTAGTCGGTTAAAGACAGTGAGACGCGTCGCTCGTGCGCCTCTTCTGATGCAGCCTAAATCCTGCCGAGGATCAAGACTAGCTCGTCTATGCTGTGCCCGATCGTCGGCGGCGACGCTCACGTCTCAACATTCGACAAGGCGGGCCTGTGGGATGGTCTTGGCATCTGGGATGTGCCCTTACCTGTCGGCGCGGCGCTCAAAAGGCGGCGCAATCTTAGCTCGCTTGTCTGTGAGTGGAACCTCTGAAAACGGCTTCACTTAGCCGTTGGCACTGGCCCGAATCGCCGCGCGCAACGTTCTCACGCCACTTTTCGGCGGCTACCATCAGGACCGGTAGGCGATCGACAATCCGCAGCGCAAGCTCCCGTTCCGAGCTTCAGGCGGCGACGGCGCTCATGCCTGTTTTTGCTTCGAGACGTGCGCGCCGTATCGCCACGACGATCAGCGACGCGAACACGAGCGGTCCCACCCCGATGCCGTAGTGCTTGGCGAGCAGATCGCCCATCTGCGGATACAGCCATGCGATACCGAGAATCGCACGTTCGCCGCGCAGCCATCCGTCGCGCAATGCCCGGGCGGCGATGAGAGCGAGCGGCACGCCGAGCCATACGGCATCGTAGTTATAGATATACGGGCTGATCATGAAGGTCGCCGCGACGAGCGCGGTCGCCCGGACTTCCAGCGACTTCGCGTTGCGCCAGATCCAGGCGACCGCGCACATCGCAATAAGTGCCTGGCACGTCTGCGCGACATACGCGGGACCGACCGCGACGTGCGCCAGGCGTAAGGCCGCGAACAGGCTCGCTGTCTGATCCCACGGCAGCACGCCGCTCGCGATATAGCCGTTGGCCTCGCTCAGGCCGTGTAGGAAGACCGGCACGATATCGAGCCCGAATACGCCGATCGACAGCGCCGTGAACAGCACGGCCGTCACGGCGGCGGCGGCGAACGTCGTCCACATGCCCGCGCACGCAAGCGCGACAGGAAAGAGGATCGCGAGATGCGGCTTGATCGACAGCAAGCCGATGAACACGCCCGCGAGCGCGGGGCGTTTCTCCATCGACAGGAACGCGGCGAGCACCAGGCTCCCGGTGAGACAGGCGTTTTGTCCTTGCGCCGCGTTGAGCCACAGACCGGGGAACGCGAGGATCCATACGAGCACGTGGCGCATCGGCAGGACGCGGCGAATCAGGAACACGAACAGCGCCGACGTCACCGCAACGAACAGCGCGTAGGCAAGCGGCGCGGACAGCCACGCAAGCGGGCGCACCAGCAGCAGAAAATTCGGCGGATAGAACCACGGCCCCGGCAGCACGATATGCGGGGCGAGCCGGCCCGCGGCTTCCTCGATCAATGGCCACGAATACGCGGCGAGCGGCGTGCCGTCGAGCGTGAGGCGCGAGGCGGCCCAGAACGTCAGAAAGTCCCAGCCGCCGGGATGGCCGTACTTAACCCACGAATTCCGCGCGTTGAAGACGAGCCCGAAGCACTGAAAGACGAACAGGACGGTCGCGCAGTACGCACCCGCGCGCCAGCCGTTGAGCGAACGGCGGGCACAGGCGGGGGCGATGGAAGCGGGTTCGGTCGTCATCCGTGCGATAACGGCGGATGACGCGCAGAACTTTAGCGATGCGCGTGCGATGCCCCGCGCCCCTTCGCGCGCCCACCAGCATCTTTCGATCGCGGCGACGGCTTGTTTGCGCTCGGCATCGTCGGACGTCGACGATTTCTTCAGTAACTCTGACGTGTAAGCGCGAGACGTGGCCTGAAAACAGCGACCAACTTCTGTTCAGTTTTTTTCCGGTGTGCCGTTGTCCGTCAAATAAGCGCGTCGGCTTGCTACGGGCGACGGCAATCCAAAAACCAAGACAGCACTTGGGAGACATGAACAGCGAACGTAGGCATGGCGCGCCCGAGGCGGGCGGCGAAGAATTCCTCATCTTCAACGTCGGCCAAGAGCAGTACTGCATCGACATTCTGAAGGTCCAGGAGATCCGCGGATATGACTCGGTGACGCGAGTGGCGAACGCGCCCGCGTTCATTAAGGGCATCGTCGTTGACGGCGTCTCGGCCGCGCAGACGCTTACGGCCGAGCAGATCCGACCGGCGCCCGGGTTCAATTCGACGCTCAACACTGACTTCATCACTGGGATCGGGACGATCGACGACCGTATGTTGATCCTGACGGACATCGAGAAGCTCATGACGAGCGAGGAAATGGCGCTGATGGAAAGCGCCACTGCCTAAGCACACCAACAAACCTAGACGCCAACGACATGACCTTCTCCAGAAAACTCTGGCTGCCTCTGCTGCTTAGCCTGGTATGCTCGCAGGAATCTCCGTTGCCGACGCGTTTCGCATGCGCTCGATCCGCACGGAACAGACGCAGTTGGACATAAAACACGCCACGGAAGTCGCAAACAGCATCATTCGCGAGTTCGCACAGCAGGCAAACGCCGGCGCAATCACGCAGGACCAGGCCAAGCAAGGGGCGCTCAACGCGATCCGCGATATCCGGTTCGGTGACAACGGCTATTTCAGCGTCTTCGACTCGCAAGCGAAGGTGCTTGTGCATCCGATGAAGCCCGAATTCGTTGGCAAGACGATGATGGACTTCAAGGACCCGAACGGCGTCTATCTGTATCGAGACCTTATCGATGTGGGCAAGCGTCAGGGAGCGGGCTACACGTACTATTCGTTCGCGAAGCCCGGCACCAATGAGATCCTGCCGAAGACGTCCTATGTCGCGATGTATCAGCCGTGGGACTGGCTAGTCGTCACCGGCGTCTACATCGACGACATCAATGCCGCGTTCTACACGTCCCTCGAATGGAGTCTCGGCGTGCTCGTGGTGATTGCGGTCGTGTTGAGCGTTGTAGGGTCGCGCCTGAATCGCGGAATTCTCCGGTCGATGGGCGGGGAGCCGGCATACGCAGCGGAAGTGGCGAATCAGATCGCAGACAACAATTTGGCGGTCGATGTTGCCACTGCCGAGAATGACCGCTCCAGCCTCATGTACTCGATGGCCCG
Source organism: Caballeronia sp. AZ7_KS35 (assembly GCF_023631045.1). NCBI lineage: Bacteria > Pseudomonadati > Pseudomonadota > Betaproteobacteria > Burkholderiales > Burkholderiaceae > Caballeronia > Caballeronia sp. AZ7_KS35. The sequence continues at coordinate 3,457 of NZ_JALQDV010000052.1, forward strand.
CATGCGCACGCAGCTACTGTCAGCGGTCGACAGTGTGAAGACGTCTGCAAACGCGATCGCAAATGCCAGCCGTGAAATCGCCGTGGGCAACACGGACCTGTCGTCGGGCACTGAGCAGCAGGCCGCATCGCTCGAAGAGACAGCAGCGAGCATGGAGGAGCTGACTGCGGCGGTGAAGCACAACTCGGAAAACGCGCGTCAGGCAAGCGGTCTAGCCGGGAGTGCGCGCGACGTCGCACGGGAAGGCGCGACGATCGTCGGGAATGTCGTGGGCACGATGGCGGAAATCGAGGAAAGCTCGCACAAGATCGCTTAGATCATCGCCATGATCGAGGGCATCGCGTTCCAGACCAACATCCTCGCGCTAAACGCTGCGGTCGAGGCTGCACGCGCCGGCGAACAAGGGCGTGGTTTCGCAGTTGTCGCTGGCGAAGTGCGCAGTCTGGCGCAACGTTCCTCGACAGCCGCCAAGGAAATCCGCGAGTTGATTGAGGCGTCCAGCTCGCGTGTCCACACTGGCACCACACTGGTCGGGCAAGCCGGAGAGACGATGACCAAGATCGGCGCAGCAATCCAGAAGGTCACCGACATCATGGACGAGATTGCCTCTGCATCGAACGAACAGAGTCGCGGCATCGAGCAGGTGAATCAGGCGATCACGGAGATGGACGAGGTAACCCAACAAAATGCAGCGCTCGTCGAGCAGGCGGCGGCCGCTGCCGGTTCGCTTCAAGATCAGGCCGAAACGCTGCGCGCAACGATGGCCGTGTTTAAGACCGGCACGTAAGCAGGCGTTGGCGAGCGGTCGGCTGATTGCTTGGCCTTGGCTAAAGGAAAAAGACGCCCCACCCTGCGCGGCTACCTTCGCTTCGCGCGGGGGACCTTTGCCGCGTTCGGCGTCTTTGCGGCCTTTGCGGAGCGCGCCGGCGTCGCGTTCGTTTCTGACTTCGGCTTCTTGGTGCCAGCCGTTTTGGTATCAGCAGTGGAGATCAGAAACTTGGTCCTGTCCTTCACCGATGCCAACCATCCCGGCGCCTTGCCGCGGCCGCTCCACTCGGCTCCCGATTTAGGATCTCGGTACTTCGCCGGTTGCGGACCGCGGGGGTAGTTCCCGGTGCGCTTGCCCGAGTCGCTTCCATTGGACTCGACTGCCGCAGAGACCAAAAATCTCGCACGGTTCTTAGCGTTCGCGATCCACGCCGGCGCTCGGCCTCGACCGCTCCACGTCGCCCCCGTCCTTGGATCACGATATTTGCCGGTCACAGCTAGCGCAGCGCTGGCCGAGTCCTTTGCGCCAGCTCCGCCTCGATTAGTGAGGTCGTCGATTGTCAGTCCATGCTCTTTCATGAGCGAATGAATTTTTGCGACGGCAGCAATTGCCTGCTTCTTTTGAATTGCGTCTGCTCGAGCCTGCAATTTCTTAATCCTTTCTTCGATGTTTGAGAGGGTCGTCATATTCTCCCCTTGGTTGTCGAACGTTCAGCACTATGCCATACGCCTTTTCTTCCAAGCTCGGAGACGCAGGCTAACGAACGTGAAACCGCCGACCGCCGTTGGTCTCCGCGTAGCTTGAGGCCGGAGGGGCGAGTGACTTGACTACGCGGGGTTATTGGTAAGCTCATAGGCGTTCCAATAGCCCTGCAGCCGAAGCCACGATCCGATGCCCAATAGAAATCCGACGAAGTCGCAGCGCGCAGTGATGGAGTTGCTCGATCAGGGCTTACCGGTCGAGCAGATTGCAAACAGTCTGGGCAAGAGCGCCTTGGCTGTGAAGAAACAGCTAAGCCGGATCAAACGCCGGGTCCGTGAAGGAAGGATCGACCCCTCTCCTTTGCCAATCGAACGAGCCGCGAGCGAGCCGCGCATCTACCTTGCCGGATTCGACGTCTTCCGCCGCGACGCGGAGGAGCACGGCGAGCACCTCAAACAGCTCTGCCGCGGTCGCGGCTTCGTTGGTCTCTATCCACTCGACGGGCAACTGCCCTCCTCGCTCCGACGGCAAGACGCTGCTCGATGGATATATGCCGCGAACATCGAACTGATCCGGTCGGCCGATATCGTGATGGCGAACCTCGATGACTTTCGCGGGTCGGGTGAACCAGACAGCGGGACGGCTTTTGAGGTTGGCTTTGCGGCCGCGCTTGGAAAGCCGATATGGGCATATCGGTCCAGCGGAGAGACGCTTGTTGAGCGCGTGAAGACAGCCGCGATCGGGAGCGAGGGCGGTTTTTGTGCTGGCGGCTACCTAATCGAAGACTTTGGCCTAACCGTAAATCTCATGCTGGCATGCTCGGTTCAGCTTGTTGTCGGCGGGCCGGCTGCTTGCCTCGACACCATTCGAAGCGAGGTCGACGAAGGTACCCCCAGCGCTGGTGGCTCGGGGTTGGCGAAGCGTTAGCTTCGCTGTAGGGTTTGGGTTGAGCGAATTTCAGTATATCGAGTTCTATGTCTGACGATATTTGGCTTGTTGCACCGTACGACGCCTACGTCCAATGGCAACGAGAAGAAGCCGCCGGCTCCGATCGCCGGGCGTTCGCCGACCAATCGATCGTCCAGCACTGCTCGATGTTTTCGCGCTTCAATGACTATCTGATCGCGCACCGTGCGACGGTGGCGAGCTTCGGGGCGGACCACATCGATGGATTCTTCGCCGAACTGGCGCAGGACTGCGCTTCCGGCACGACGACACGCCTGCGCTATCTAAAGCTCATCGACCGGTTCACGCGTCACCTCGTGAACATCGAATTGCGCGGTGACAATCCGGCGGCACAGATGTTGGTCAATGAGAGCTGGCCACAAGACGAGCCGACGCCGATCTATCTCTCATCGGAAGACGATGCACGGCTACAAGCGGTGTGCGTTGCAACTGAGGGCGCGGCGTTCAAGGAACTGCGAAACACGGCGATCGTGGCGCTATTTCTCGCGTCAGGGGTCACGGCCGCCGAACTCAAGCAGTTGCGCGTCGACGACCTCGATGTGCATGGCGAGCGCCCCACTGTCTTCGTTGACAAGCATGGACCTCGCATTGCACGGCGGGTGCCGATCGAATCTTTCGCGGTCGACGTGCTGCGCGAATATCACAAGGCGCGCAGCCGCATTCAGGCCCCGACGCAATGGCTGTTCATAGCCACTGCGGGCGGCAAGCCGATGCTGCCGGATACGATGCTGAAATGTGTCCGCGTAGCGCTACGCCGTGCGGACCTGTCGGCGGCCGACGAGAGTCCACGCTTGCTCAGAAACACGTTTGGTCGTCGGCTGATCATCGCCGGCAAAACCAATGAGCAAGTGAGCAATCTTATGGGCCTGTCGAGCCATCGCACTGCGACTCGCCTTCGTCAAACACTCGGGTCATGTGAGGCGTCGGAAGCACTGGCTTAGTGGCTTGCGGCCGGCGTCGGTCACAACCGGTTACCGTCATCGCGTCATCGCTTGCCAGATGCTTTGTCACGGTCTTCCTGCGAGCCTAAACGACCGTTCGACGCCGCGCGTCGAGCCGGCGCACGCGTCACGCTGGAACCACCCTTGAGCCATCCATCAACGGCTATATAGCGGGCGGATGAGAACTCGACCATTTTCTCGACCGCTTTCGCCGTCTGTATTTGTTGCGCGATTTCGGGAGGAACTTCACCACAGGCAATTAACACGCCCTTTCCGCTGATTGCGTGCTCTATCGTCTTCCCACGAAAGGAAAGACGTACGCGAAACGACGGCTCCTCATCCGTGTCTGGCGAGTACGCAACGTCAAGCGTCGAGTCCGCAAAATCGGTCCACAGTTCGGCGAGTCCTGGGTGCTCACAGCCGGTCAGCTCGGATGCACGGTCGAACCCATCATTCACCTTGGTTATGCACCGTCTGTCAGGGTCAATCAGGTAGCACAGAAACATGTTACCTCCTGCAGTTGGAGGCCCTCTCCGAAAGCCGCTTCGAGTTAATGACTTTGGTCGAATGGCCTGCTGCCCGGCCAAAGAACCGAGCCACGGTGTTGGCAGGCGCGGTACAGCGCGCCGTGGTGCTGACCGCCGCCTTAAGGATAGGAGCAAAAAAGAGCCCTGAGCGGGGCTTTTGCGTTCGTCAGACCAAAATTGGGATAAAAGCCGAAGGGCAGACTCGTGGACGGAGCGCGGCGAAGGGGCGAGCCGTCCGGCTCATTCCGGCCAATAGCCGTCATTCGACGCATCCGCCTAGATCGTCGACGAATATACCGATGTAAGAACCCGCCCGTCATTCCCGGCTCCCTCATTGCCATAGAATGAGCCTCTTCAATCACTCCGATAGCAGGCACTACGATGAGCGTTCGCGTTGGGATTGTGGGGATCAGCGGCTTTGGCGGTGGTGAGGCGATGCGTCTCATCGCAAGCCACCCGTCTTTCGAGCTAGTCTATGCTGCGGGCGAGGGCAGCGCGGGCAGCAGGTTAGCCGACCGTTTCCCCGGGGTGCCGGCGAGGCTGGCGGAGCTGGTGATTCAGAAGTGGGACCCGGCAACCCTTCCAGAACTCGACGTGCTGTTTGCGTCCCTGCCAACGGGTGCGTCGGCCGAGGCGCTGGCTCGCGTCCCACGCGACGTGAAGATCGTCGACATTGGCGGGGATCACCGATACGTCGATGGTTGGGTGTACGGCCTCGCCGACGTCTGGCCGACCCGAATCGAGGGGCAACTCCGCATTGCCAACCCTGGCTGCTTCCCCGCCGCGACGCTCAATGCCTTGGCTCCGCTTCTCGTTGCGAAGCTGATCGAGCCCGCGAACATTGTGATTGACGCGAAAACGGGTATTTCCGGTGCCGGTCGCGGCGGCGCTGAAAGCAAGTTCGGCTACGCGGAGACAAACGAGAACTTGATACCTTACGGTCTTCTTGAACACGTCCACATGCCCGAGATTGGCAAGACAATTGAGCGGCTAAGCGGCGGCAGCGCGGCCGGTCTTGTCTTCACGCCACATTTGGTGCCCATGACCCGTGGCGTGCTCGTCACCGCGTATTGTCGGGGCCGAACCACTACCGAACAGTGCTTAGACGCGGCGCGACGCTTCTACGCTGACCGTGCGTTGGTCCGCGTCACCGACAAACCGCCGCAGACGAAATGGGCTACCGGCTCGAACCTCGCCTTCGTTAGCTACGCCGCTGACCCTGAACGCAACTTGGTAATCGCCATGGGCGCGGTCGACAACCTTGGCAAGGGCGCTGCCGGTCAGGCAGTGCAGAACGCCAACCTGATGTGCGGCTTGCCGGAAACCGCAGGCCTGGACGGCGCTTCACTCTGGCCGTGAGCAAGCTCATGGACTTCATGCAAGTCATCCGAACAGCAAAGAGCGCGGACGCCCGCGCCGTTGAGTTGTTGTATCGCCAACTCATCAACGACAATAACGTGCGCGTCGCGGAGTCCCAGGTTCTTGCCCTCGAGTCGGACCGTCGCACGCGGCTTCTAGTCTGTGAAGTAGACGGCGAGGTTCGCGGGACCGTACTAATCGGGCTCTGTATGGACGCAATGTACGCCAGCCAGCCATTTGCAGTGGTCGAAAATCTAGTCGTTCACCGAGACTTTCGAGGTACCGGGATCGGGCAGGCGCTACTAAGGGAAGCGGAACGGTTCTGCCAGGCATCCGATTGCTCGAAAATGATGCTTCTTAGTTCGGAGACTCGCAGGGACGCCCATCGATTTTTCGAACGTGCTGGGTTCCGCGCCGACTCAAAGCGCGGTTTCGTTAAATACCGAAGCCAGTTCGGCGTGACCGTATAGTCTCAGGTCGGCCATCAGCCGCCGGTCGAGGTCGCCATCCAATTCAAGCAACCAGGGTTTCGTCCGGGCCCGCTGTTGGCGGGTTTCGGGCGAGATCGCAGGTGGCATTGCCTCTACGCGGCCACTTTCCGTCACTCGCCTGAGCCATGCGGCGGCCGCTTGAATGACCGGTCCACTCCGAAACCCGCCCGATGCTCAACGCGCAGTTGTCGGCTAGAACCGCCGTTCGCACATAGGGACCGAGGCGTTCGCCATGCGCAGCGAAGCGGTCATTAAAAAATCACTGAGGGAGATGCTTTCGCACCGGCCCTTTGCCAACGCGTGCCCCGCATTCTTCCGAAAATCCAATCAATCTATTCGGTCATCGCATGGATGCCTCGGCGGTGCTTGACGAGAATGTGACCTAGCTGGCTAAAGGGCCGATGTCGTGCCTCGCGGCTACCGACTCACGGTACATTATTCAAATCAGGAGACACCATGGCAGAGCAACACACCCGGACCGGGGTCGATAAGGTCAAACAGGCACGGCGCGCCCTCGTATCCAGTTGTGTCGGCACGTCGGTCGAGTGGTACGAGTACTTCATCTACGGCACCGCGGCCGCGCTCTACTTCGGGCCGCTGTTCTTCCCGAACAAAGACCTTGCGATGGCGCGCCTCATCGCCTTCGCCTCGTTCGGCGTCGCGTTTCTGGCCCGTCCGCTCGGCGCGTTCATCTTCGGTCATCTCGGCGATCGCATCGGCCGCAAGTCGACCATGATTTTCACGCTCGTGCTCATGGGCGTGGCCACCGGCGCAATCGGACTGCTGCCGACCTATCAACAGATCGGCATGCTCGCGCCGGTGCTGCTCGTCGTGTTGCGTCTGCTGCAAGGCCTCGCGGTGGGCGGCGAATGGGGCGGCGCCGTGCTGGTGGCCGTCGAGAACGCGCCCAAGCACAAGGTCCGTCTATACGGCGCGGCCCCGCAGATGGGCAGCGGCTTCGGGCTGTTTCTTTCGACCGGCGCGATGGCGCTCGTCGGCCTGTTGCCGCCTGACGCGCGACTCGCATGGGGATGGCGCGTGCCGTTCATCGCGGGCTTCGGGCTGGTGCTGATTGGCCTCGTCATCCGGCTCGGCGTCGCGGAATCGGAAGACTTCCAGCGTGTGAAGGCCGCCGGCCGTCGTGTGAAACTACCGATCGCCGACGTGCTGCGTCACGCCAAGCTGCCCACGCTGGTCGCCACCGCGATGTCCGCGTCGTTCGCCGTGGTCTTCTACATGGTGGCAACCTACTTCGTGTCCTACGCCACGTTCCATCTGAAGATGCCGCAGGCCACCACGTTCAATCTCGTGATGATCGCCTCGCTCATCGATCTGATCGCCTTTCCGATCATCTGCGCCTACGCGGATCGAATCGGCGCACACCGCGTCTTCTTCTTCGGCACGCTGTTCGCGGTGCTGGCCAGCGTCCCGCTCTTCCTGACCTTGAATACGGCGAATCCGCTGCTCGTCGGTATCGCGCTGTCGCTCACGATGGTGTGCGGACAAGTCACCACGTACGGCGTGGTCGGCAGCATGAGCGCCGAGCTGTTCCCGGCGGAGTACCGCTACACCGGCGTGGCCGTGTCGGGCGCGATTGCATCGATTCTGTTCAGTGCCCCCACGCCGCTCCTCGCCGAGTTCCTGATGCGCCAAACGGGCTCCTGGGTCTACCTCGCAGGCATGGTATCGGTGGCCGGGTTCATCGCGACGCTCGGCGGCATCGGCTACATGAAGCTGCGTCATCGCGCTCATTCGATGGGCTACGTCGGCGAGCGTACACACGCTGGCAATGATGCCGCTGCCGTGCCGAGCGCCACCGTGATTGGAAGCAGCACGCCCTAAGCGCTGCAGAAAACGAAGGGATGTCGCGAATGGCGTCACGGCTTGCAACCGTGACGCCATTTTTATTGGCCCAACAAAACGGATCAGGTGCAAACGTGGACCGAGCGACGAGCGCAAACTTGTGTGCGCGACGTGAGAATCATATGGGAAGAGATGAGCGGGAGAATCAACCGCGACGAATGTCCTGCAGCAACAACGGGCGGCAGTTCAGGACGCCGTGCCCGCCGCCTGCAACGATGCCTCGAACTCCTTGTGCAGATGCTCGCGAAAGCTCTTGATCGCGGTAGTCTGCACCGCCTTGCGCGTGACGATGCTGCCGTAGGAGCGCATCGCCTGGAAGTCGCTGAGTTCACGCGTCGCGCGATTGCGGCGCGCATTCGACTCCGCAAGCGAACGCGGCATGAAGGTGAGAAAGCCGCCCGTGTCGATCATGCCGAGCAGCGTCGGCAGCGTGGCCGCCGTCGTTGCATCGAAGACGGCGCCGCGTTCATCGAATGCCTGTGCGAGCCGCTGCCGCAAATCGCTGTAACGCGCGAGCAGGATCAGCCGGTAAGGCATCAGCATCTCCACGGTCACCTTTTGCGCTTGCGTGATCGGATGGGCCGCCGGCGCCATCAGCACCACCGGCTCCTCGGCCAGCGGACGGAACAGCAGGTTGTCGCAATCGCCGTCGACGGCCGCCACGCCCAGGTCGGCCGAGCCGTCGGCGATGGTCTTGAGCACGTTTTCGTAGGGCATGTCCTTGAGCTGGACAGTTACGTCGGGAAAGCGCTCACAATAGGAATGGATGATTTGCGGCAGAAAGGTCGCGGCGATCATGGGCGTCGCGGCGACCACGACGCGATTGCGCGCGGCTTCGGAGCGGCCGCGGAACTGGCGCAGCACGTCATAGAGACCACTGAGCGCGTCGGTCGCCGCAGCCTGCAGTAGCCGGCCTTCTTCAGTGGGTTCGACGCGGCGCGTGGTGCGCACCAGCAGCTGTACCCGCAGAACCGACTCCAGCTTCTTCACCCGGCTGGATGCGGTTGGCTGCGAAATGCAGAGCCGCTCGGCCGCTTTGCTGAACTGCCCTTCTTCGAGCACGGCAAGAAACGTTTCCAACTCGGGAAGGTGAAAGCGAAACGAGGGATTGTCCATTTGGTCGGGCAAGAATCAAGGTACGCCAGAAGCAGTCGCTCCGGCGCCGCAGCCTCCAAACGAATCGGCAGTACCGCGTTGAAGTTGTAGCGGCGATGGTAGCACGCAGCCCGCACACGCATCCGCCTCGAAAGCGCGCTACCGAGTAGCGAAAAACGCGTAGGCGCCGACCTCTCGCGCGCAAGAGTCGACGCCCGCACCAGCAGTGAACCACCCGCATCGATGCACCGCCTGACGCATCGAAGCGGGTTGCCCGCGCTGGCTACGCCTCGGCCAGATGCTGCGCCAGACGCGTCAGGTATTGGCCGTCGCGAAAGGCGAGCGGCGCACGATCGCCGCGAAACAGATTCTCCACCAGACCGAGAAACACGACGTGATCGCCGCCCGGATAGGTCGCCATCTTGCGGCATTCGAGGAAGGCGGCCGCGCCGCGAATGATCGGCAACCCAGCCAGACCCTCATCGATCTCGACGCCGTCGAACTTGTCGTCGCCCGATTTCGCAAAGCGATCCGAGACGTGAATCTGGTCCTCCGCCAAGATGTTGACGACGAAGCGCTCCGTGTCGCGAAACGCCGGATGGCTGCGCGAGGTGGTCGCCTGGCTCCACAGCACGAGCGGCGGATCGAGCGACACCGAGCTGAACGAATTGGCGGTGACGCCGTAGCGCCGCCCGTCGGCATCCAGCGTCGTAATCACCGTTACGCCCGTGGTAAATGCGCCGAGCGTCTTGCGCAGGCTCTTGCTGTCGATGGCATGCATGTTTTTTCTCCCCGCGTTTCAGGCTGTTTCAGCCGCGCCGCAGTACGCGACCAGTTGCGCAATCGATATGAGTGCGATGCCGTGCGCGATGGCGAAGCGCACCAGATCGGGCCGCCGCGCCATCGTGCCGTCTTCGTTGACCACTTCGCACAGCACGCCGGCATAGCCGCGCCCGGCGAGACGTACGAGGTCATAGGCCGCCTCGGTGTGGCCGGGGCGTTCCATCACGCCGCCTTCACGGGCACGCAACGGAAACACATGACCGGGACGCACGAAGTCGTCCGCCATCGATTTCGTCGCCGCGAGCGCCGAGATCGTCGCGGCGCGGTCGGCGGCGGAAATTCCGGTCGTCACGCCTTGACGCAAATCGACGCTCACGGCAAACGCCGTGCGAAACGGGTCATCGTTGTGCTGCACCATCGGCGGCAAACGCAGACGATCGAGCACGCGTCCCGGCATCGAGACGCAGATGAGGCCGCTCGTGTGGCGAACCATGAAGGCCAGCGTTTCCGGCGTCACCGCATCGGCCGCGATGATCAGATCGCCTTCGTTCTCGCGATCCTCATCGTCTACCACGAGAACGAACTCGCCGCGCTCGATCGCGCGGATCGCTGCCGGCACGCTGTCGAACGCGGGCTTCGCATCATCCCGGCGGCGGCCCGGCACATTGCGCGCCAACGTCGGCGTCGCGGGTTGATAGCTCGGCTGTCGTGAGTCGGCGCGTGCGTCGAGCGGATTCAAGACGGAGCCCTTGCGCTCCGGAAATTCGCGCACGTCGCACAACTCCGCGTCCGCGCGCGCCTCGATGATGGAATTGGCGTCTTGCATGTCGATTACCTTGCCTGTCTGTCCATGAGACTCGAAGTCAGCGGCGCCGCTCATTACAGCGGCACCTCGATATCGAGCAGTGGCGCATGCTGTTGCGCGCCGTAAATATCCGTGTCGCCGATCGCGCCCGACGCAATGCGGCGCGGCAAAGTCGCCTTCCACGCGAGTGCGGGCGGATACTCGGTAAAGCGCACCTGCTCGACCTCGATCTGATACAGCGACGCAATGCGCTGCGCGGTAATGACACCCGACGCGCGGACTTTTTCATAAAGCGCCGGGTCGTCGAACATGATGTCGAGCGTGATGTGGAACGGTCCCGCGTTCTTGCTCTTGCAGGCCTTCGCGATGTCTTTGAGTCGGGCCATCGTCAGACCTCCTCGTATTCGATGGGGAACATCTCCAGCGGATCGTCCGGAAACACGACGTGCTGCAGCATGAATTCGTAGACTTCGCCGCGCTCGATATCCGACGGCGAAAACGGAAACGCCATGTTGCCCTCGCGGCACATGCGTCCTGCGAAGTCGGAATGCAGCAGCGTCACCCGCGCCAGCGACAACGCCGCGTTGGCGATCTCCTGCGTCTTGCCGATCACTTCGGCGACGATCGCCATCTCGACCGGCACGACACCCGTCGTCGGCTCCCACGCACCCATCACGCCATTGCGGCCATACGCGCGCAGCACCAGTTGATAATCGCCGGGGGCAATGTCGAGCGCCGTGACTTTGGTGCGCGTCGATTCGCGCACGAAATCGAGGAACGTATCGATCTGCGCGATCAGGCCAGGATCGCGCGTCGCGGCAAACGTCACCGCGCTAAAGCCAACGCTGCGCACGCCTTCGAGCTTGATCGAGTACGGCTGCGGCTCCCAGCGCATGCCCGAGACGCGCACGACGCGCTCGTTCACGGCTTCGATCCGGCAGTTCGTCGTGTCGACGAGGCCGCCCGGCTCGTAGCGGACCACCGGACTCGACGTCTCATGCAAGGCCTGCACCGCGACGGACAGCGGCGTGCAGCGCAGTTCGGCATTCAGCGGCTCGGCTTCGACATAGTCCTCGCCGACGGTCACGAGCAAGCAATCATGCTTCTTCGGAAACGCCGCATTGCACGCGCATTCCAGCATCTTTCCCGCGTACCACGACGACGCGGCCGGCATGCCGTGATGCGTCGCCAGCGCAACCCACGGCGACGGGTCGGTGCCGCGTCCGCCGAGAATCACTTGCGCGCCCGCTTCCAGCGCGGCGCGATACGGCTCCGGGCCCATCATGCCGACGATGCGGCGCGCGCCGTCGAGTGCGTCGGCATCGAGCGGCGGCGCGTCGTCGAGCGCGCGGATGCGGCCTTCGCCGAGCCGCCGCTTGAGCACATCCTTCGATTGCTCAGCGTGGATCAGCGCCATTTTGAAATGCAGATCGTGCTCGCGTGCAATCTCGCGGACGATCTCGGCGCAAATCTGCAGATGCGGTTCGCCGCCCGCGCCGCCTGCGGTGCCGACCATCATCGGCACGCCCGAGGCGATCGCCGCGCGCACCAGCAGCGACAGGTCGCGCTTCATTGCGAGGCGCGAGTTCAGCGTCTTGCCCGAGCCGAGGTAATACGGGCCGGGGTCTGAACTGCCGCCGTCCACGCCGAACATATGCGGCTTGCGCTCCATCGCCGCGCGAATCGATGCCTCGGGAAAGCCATACCCCAGGATGCCGCTTGCCGACATCATGCGTACTGTCTTGGACGTCATTTCGACGGGTTCTCCTCTATGGTCCAGGTCATTCGCGTCTCACGACGGATTGCGCCAGTCGCCGGCGCGCGGTTTGCGCAGACCCAGATGGCTGCGCAGCGTGCCGTCCTCGTATTCCTTGCGGAACACGCCGCGCTTTTGCAGCTCGGGGATCACGAGACGCACGATGTCTTCATACGTGCCGGGCACATAGGTCGCCGACAGCACGAAACCGTCGCACGCCTTGTTGAACCATTCGATCATCTGCTCCGCCACCTGCGCGCCGGTGCCGACAAAGCACGGACCGTCGCGCAGCGTGCCGCGCCCGGACGCCTCGACGAAATCCTTCACCGACGGATTGCGCTTGCCGCTGACCTGCACCACCTTGTCGCGCAGGCTCTGCCACGACACGGCGGCGAGTTCTTCATCGGTGAACGGCTGATCGTACGGGCGCCCCGCGAAGTCGATGTTCAGCGTTTCACCGATCATCGTGAGTCCATCGATCGGACGCGACAGCGAAGCGATTACGTCGTATTTCTCGCGTGCATCGGCCTCCGTGTCGCCGACGATGATCTTCACTTCCGCGCAAATCTTGATGGAGGCCGGATCGCGCCCCGCCGCTGCGACGCACGCCTTCAATGCCTGGTATTGCTTGATGCCGCTTTCGAGCGTCGGATACTTCGCGAAGACCACTTCGGCCCAACGGGCGGCGAAGTCCAGCCCGCGACCGCTCTGCCCCGCTTGCAATATGACCGGGTGCCCTTGCGCCGAACGCGGCACCGTCAGCGGACCGCGTGAATCGAAGAAGCGTCCCTTGTGATCGAGGCGTGTCACCATCGACGGGTCGGCGAAATAGCTTTCCTGCTTGTCGGCCACGATGGCGCCTTCGCGCCATGTGTCCCAGTGGCCCATAACCACTTCCATGAATTCGTCGGCGCGGTCGTAGCGAACGTCGTGATCGAGGTGCTCGTTGGCGCCGAAGTTCGCGGCCTCCGAGTCGTTCATCGACGTCACGACGTTCCAGGCCACGCGGCCCTTCGTCATCAGGTCGAGCGTGGCGAACAGACGCGCGACGTGGTACGGCTCGTAATATGTCGTCGAATACGTCGCGCCCAGACCCAGGCGGGACGTCACCATGCCCATCGCCATCAGCACCGAGGTCGGTTCGAGCTTGATCGGGCGCACGCCGTAACGCACGGTTTCGCGATGGCTATTGCCATAGATGTCGGGCATCGCCAGGCGATCGTCGAAGAACGCCATGTCGAACTTGCCTTCTTCGAGCGTGCGGGCGACGCGCTGGTAGTACTCGGGTGACAGATAGTCCGTCATGCTCGACGGATGGCGCCACGAACCCGCGTAGTTGCTGCAGTTTTGCGCCTGAAGGAAGGCGACCAGCGCCATTTGTCGTGGCTTTACGGAAGTCATGTGTGGTTGTCCTCGTATTGAATTGAGCAGTGGGATGCACGGAAGCAAAGGTATTCCTAACCAGGTGCCGAGGACAATTTGTACTGTCCGATAGATCTATAGGCATATCGAATGAATCGGCCTCTATGGACGCCGCAACGATTTGGGTATGCTTGTCGGCAAGCCTGATTCGCACCCATTTCGTGCTTCGGACGAGTGAATCCGCACCGCGCGCAGACATTCATCCGCTCGACGAATAGATCCAGCCAGCCGCAATGACCGACGCAATCGTCATTGCAATGACCTTGGCCACTTCCTTCGGAGGAGACACTTCGTGAACGCTTCAACGCAGGCCGCGCATGCCACGCCGGCCGCCGTCGAGGACAACCCACCGCTTTTGCAGACCCGCCACCCGAGCGCCGAATGGCTTGCCAGCGGGCAAGAACCGGCGCTGGAGCCGGGGCGCCGGATCATCGACCCGCATCATCATTTCTCGCATCACTGGGGCGGCTATGGGCTCGACGATCTGCTGCGCGACACCGGCGCCGGTCACAAGGTTGAAGGCACCGTGTATGTGCAGTGCGGCTGGCAATATCGCGATTCGGGCGACGAGCGGCTGAAGCCGGTGGGCGAGACCGAAGCGGTCGTGAAGCTCGCCGAAGCCGCGAAGGCGCGCGGCGCGCAGACCGATGTCGCGGCCGGCATCGTCGGCTATGCCGACCTGTTGCTCGGAGACGCGGTCGAGGACGTGCTGAACGCGCAGATCGACGCGAGCAAGGGCCGCTTTCGCGGCGTTCGTTTCGCGGCCTCGCGCCACGAATCGTTTCAGCACGGCGTGCTGGCGCGGCCGCCTCTCGGGCTCTATGCCGACAAGGCGTTTCATGCCGGCATGCGGCGTCTCGCCAAACTCGGCCTGACGTTCGATGCATGGGTCTATCACACGCAACTGCAGGACGTGATCGATCTGGCTCGCGCGGTGCCCGAAACGACCATCGTGCTCGATCACATCGGCGGACTGCTCGGCGTCGGCCCCTACGCTGGCCGTAAAAAGGCGGCGTTCGACGAATGGCTGCCGTTGCTGGCGCCGCTCGCCGCGTGTCCCAACATCGTGATGAAGATCGGCGGCTACGGAACCACCGTGTTTGGCTACGACTTCGTGAACCAGTCCAAGCCGCCGTCTTCGAGCACGCTCGCCGACGCCTGGCGTCCGACGGTCAACGCGGTGATCGACGCCTTCGGCGCGAACCGCTGCATGTTCGAGAGCAACTTCCCGGTCGATCGCGCCTCCGCGAGTTACGCGACGGTCTGGAGCGCCTTCAAACGACTCGCGGCCAACGCCAGCGAGTCGGAGAAGGCGGATCTGTTCTACAACACCGCCGCGAGAACGTATCGGATCGGTGACGCCGCTCGTTGAATTCGAGACGCACCTCGCGCGACGCGAGCGCACCCGTTCACCACAGCACGCATTCATTCACGCGATGACCCGACCCCGGCACGCTGTTGCCGGGGCAGGATTGGGTCACGCCTGCTTCGAGAGACACCATGCACAGCACCTCTGTTCTACGCCAGCCTGCCGGCAATATCGCGCAAGCCTTGTCGACATTCGCGCACGAGCTGAACCTCGCGGCGATTCCCGAATCCGTCTGGACCAAATCCGTCCATTACATCATCGATGCGATCGGACTCGCGTTCGCTTCGCATCACTTTCCGTTTGCGGGTCCAGGGCTGAACGGCATCCGCGCGGCAGCGGGCTCCGGCAACGGCACGGTGATCGGCGGCGATGCGCATCTCGCCCCGCGCGATGCCGCGCTGGCCAACGGCTACCTGATTCACGGCCTGGACTTCGACGACACCCATCCGGCCAGCATCGTTCATCCGTCGGTCGCCTGTCTGCCCGCCGCGCTGGCGTTGGCCGAATCGACCGACGCCAGCTGGGGGCAAATGATCACGGCCTACGTCGCCGGCATGGAAACCGCGATCCGGCTCGGCCGCGCGGTGAAGGGCGGCTTCCACCACGTCGGCTTCCACGCGACCGGTGTCGTGTCGCACTTCAGTTCGGCTGTCGTCGCGGGCAAGCTGCTTGGCCTGAGTGTCGAGCAGCTCGTCTCCGCGCAAGGGATCGCGGCGAGCACCGCGTCCGGCGTACAGGTCTTTCTCGAGAACGGCGCGTGGACCAAGCGCATGCACCCGGGCTGGGGCGCGCTCGCCGGCATCACGGCGGCGCACATGGCCCAAGCCGGATTCGCCGGTCCGCAACGTCCTTATGAAGGCCGCTTCGGTCTGATCGACACTCACCTGCAAGGATTGGCCAGCGAAGTGGACGCCGATTCGATCGCCGAAGAACTCGGCTCGAACTGGACTATGCTCGACACCTCGATCAAACCCTACCCGGTGTGCCACTTCATTCACGGCTGTGCCGAAGCCGCGTTGCAACTGCGCCGCGAGCTCGGCCCCGACGCGAAGATCGAGCGCATCGTCTGCGAGTTGCCCGAAGCCACGTTGCCCATCGTCGCGGAACCGGCGTGCGCCAAGATCGTGCCGAAGAACGATTATGAAGCCAAGTTCAGCGCGCAATTCGTGGTGGCCGCGTGCCTCGTGCGCAATCGCTTCACGCTGTCGGAACTCAGCGACGAAAGCCTGCGCGACCCGGCCATCCTGTCGCTCGCCGCGAACGCCGAGTGCGTGAAGGAAACCGCGTCGAACTTCCCGAAGTACTTCTCGGGCGCGGTCAGCGTCACGCTCGCCGATGGTAGGACGCTGCGCGCGCATGTGCCGATGAACCTCGGCAGCGGCGAACGCGCGCTGTCGCTCGACGACATCGTCAGCAAATTCCGCGGCAACGCGGGCTTGCGATTGCTCGCCTCGGGTGTCGACAGCGTGCTCGATGCGCTGCTGTCCGCCACGCCCGACACGCCGGTACGGGCCATCACTCGCGTGCTCGGCTAAGCCGCCCGGCGCGCTGACACGCGCGCCGAGACAACTTCACAGCGCGCCACGAGGCCCGGCTATCGCGCTTGCCGGGGCCTCGTCGTTCTCGCGTTACCAACCGCATGGCGCTTTGTCGTCGGCCCGGCTGCCTATAGAATCTCCCACCATATCGGGCCCGCGCGGCGTCGTGCGCAAGACCGTCCCATTCGTCATTCTGTGTTCACAGGCAATACGTCATGGACATGAGGCATCTGCGCTCCTTTGTTGCGGTCGCGGAAGAACTGAGCTTCAGCCGCGCCGCGGAGCGTCTGCACATCTCGCAGCCGCCGCTTTCGCAGCACATCAAAGCGCTCGAAACGGAGATGGGCGTGCAGCTCTTTGCGCGCACCAAGCGCGAGGTCAAGCTCACCGACGCCGGTGCGGTTTTTCTTCGCGAGAGCCGGCTGCTGCTCGATCAGTTGAGCACAGCCGTCAACGCGACCGTGCGCACCGCGAAAAACGATGCGGGCGCGTTGCGCGTCGGTGTAGCCACCGCTGCGCTGTTCAGCGTGATGCCGACCTTTCTCACGCTGATGCGCGAGGCGTTCCCGCACGTGGAGGTTTCGGTGAACGACATGCAATCGCAGGATCAGGTCGTCGCCGTCGCGCAAGGCGTGCTCGATCTCGGCATCGTCCACGTGAGACCGGAACGCATGAAGCTCAATCATGCGCCGATCTTCAGCGAGGCGCTGGTTGCCGTCGTGCCCGATCATCACTGGCTCGCGACCAAGCCGGATTTCAAGCTGGCGGATATGGCCAACGAACCGATAGTGGGTTTGTCGCGCGAACATGGTCCCGCGGTTTTCGATGCGATCGTGGCGTGCTGCCACGCGGCTGGCTTCAGTCCGGAGATTCGGCACACCGCCCGCAATCCGCTGACTATCTTCCAGATGGTGCGTCTCGGCTTCGGCGTTTCGCTCGTGGCGCGTGCGTATACGCTCGGCGCATTTCCGGGCGTGCGCTTTCGAGAACTGCCGGCGACCGCCGGCAGCATTCGCATGGAAGCGATCTGGTGCGAACGCCACGCCTCCGCACTAACGCGCAAGATCTTGGCGTCGATTCTGCCGCGACTAGCCGGGGCGGAAAACGAATAGCGAGTGAGGGTGAGCGACTCGGCCTCACCCACATTCGCCGCTCTTTGACCGTCGCGTTTGTCGACCCGCTCTTCAGGCTGCGGACTTTGCCTTCCCTCCCGCGCGGCCATCGACGATCTGCACGATCGCCGGATGGTAGTTCTGTCCGAACCCGGCATCGCGCGCCTCGCACATCAGTTCGTAGGTGTAGCGCGCGATGTGCGGCTCGAACTCGCCTTGTTTCGCTAGCGTCAACGCGAGGCCGGCATCCTTGATCGCATACAGCAGCGGGAAAACCTTCTCCGGGAACGTGTCGGCCGCCAGCGACTTCATGCCGTGATTGCGCAGCACGAAGCTGTCGGCCGAACCCTTGGACAGCAAGTCGAACAGCACCTGACCATCAAGGCCCGCGCGACGACCGATCGTGATGATTTCGGAAAGCGCATTCACCGTCATGAAGACCATCATGTTGTTGAGGATCTTCACCATCTGGCCCGCACCGACGTCGCCACAGTGCAGGATGTCGCTGCCCATGCATTCGAGCAGCGGACGAATCGATCCGAACAGCGCATCGCCGCCACCCACCGTGATGAGCAACGTACCCTTGACCGCCGCCTCCGCGGTGCGCGCGACGGGCGCGTCGGCATATGCGATGCCGTCCTTCGCCAGCGACTCCGCCAGCGCCCGCGTGCGGGACACGTCGCTCGTGCTCATGTCGACGATCAGGCGCAGCTTGTCGCCGGCCTTGCGCAGTTCCGCGCACACCGTCTCGACCTGATCGATCGACGGCAGCGAAAGGAACACGACGTCGACCTTGCGCGCGAGCGACGCGATGCTGTCTTCCGCCGTGGCGCCTGCTTCCACGAGGCGCGCGACTGCTTCCTTCGACATGTCGAACACATGCACCGGGTGGCCCGACTTGCGCACGAGATTCGTGCACATCGGGCCGCCCATCACGCCAAGGCCGATGAAGCCGATTTGCTGATTTTGACTCATGGTGTCTCCTGAATAGTGGTGTCGCGGATTGCTTTGCAAACACGTTCACGGCGCGCGATCACGCAGCGCGCCGCGAACGTCTCGACGTGCTTTACGTACGGATTGCGAAGGGATCGCGAACGCCGTCCGAGTAATCGATCATGACGTTCTTGGTCGTCATGTATTCGTGCAGACCGGCTTCGCCGCGCTCGCGTCCGATGCCCGATTCCTTGAAGCCGCCGAAGGGCGCCTGCGCGGCCAGCGCGCGATACGTATTGACCCACACACTGCCCGCCTGGATCGCCCTGGAAACGCGCATGACTCGCGCGATATCGCGCGACCAGATGCCGGCCGCGAGACCGTAGCGCGTGTCGTTGGAGATCGCGATTGATTCGGCCTCCGTATCGAATGGAATGATCGCGAGCACCGGTCCAAAGATTTCTTCCTGAGCCAGTTCGCTTTGGTTGTCGATATCCGCGAAGATCGTCGGCTCGATGAAATAGCCTTGATCGAGACCTCGACCCGTGGCGCGCTTGCCGCCCGTCACGAGACGTCCGCCCGCCGCCTTCGCGGCCTCGATCGCTGAGAGGATGCGGCGATACTGCGGTTCGTTCGCGACGGCGCCCATCTCGGTGGCGGGATCGAGCGGATCGCCCAGGCGGATCGCGCTGGCGCGCGTCGCCAGCCGGTCAATCACCTTGTCGTACACGCCGCGCTGCACCAGCAGACGCGATCCGGCGACACACGTTTGCCCGGTCGCACCGAAGATGCCCGCCAACGCGCCGACGACGGCCTTGTCGAGATCGGCATCGTCGAAGATGATGTTCGGCGACTTGCCGCCCAGTTCCAGCTTGACTGGAACCAGCCGACGACCGGCGGCGGCGGCAATGTGGCGGCCGACGTTCGGGCTGCCGGTAAAGCTGACCAGCGCGACCCCTGGGTCTTCGACCAGCGCGCGGCCGGTTTCCGCGCCGCCGGTCACGACATTGAACACGCCGGGCGGGAAACCCGCTTCTTCCACTAGCGCCGCGAATTCCAGTGTCGAAGCCGACGCATGCTCGGACGGTTTGACGACGACGCAGTTACCCGCCGCGAGCGCGGGCGCGAGCTTGTTCGCCAGCAAAGCGAGCGGCGAATTCCAGGCAGTGATCAGGCCGACCACGCCGTACGGTTCGAGCGAGAGGTAATCGAGTGTGTTCGGCTGATCGAGCGGCAGTTGCTGCCCGAACAGCTTGTCGGCATAGCCGGCGAAGTAGCGCAGTTGTCGGCCCACCCACAGCATTTGCGGACGCGTTTCGCGCACGATCTTGCCGTTGTCCGTGCTCTCGATGGCGGACATGCGATCGGCGTTCGCTTCGATCAGGGCAGCGAGCTTGTGCATCAGACCCGCGCGCAGCACGCCCGGGCTATGGCGCCAGCCTTCATGAAACGCCCGGCTTGCCGCTGCGACCGCACGCGACACATCGGCTGCGCTCGCATCGGGAATTTCGGCCCACACGGTGCCGGTATAGGGATTGGTACTCGGCAGCATCCGATTGCCGGTCGCATCTTCGCGCCGTCCGCCGATATAAAGCTGGTATCGCTTGACCACATCGTCTCCTGGTTCTTTTGTGGATCACCTGCGTGCGTGGCGCAAACCGCGCGACGCGCTGACGAAGCGAATCTTCAAATGAAGGAGAGCGAGCGTCCAATATCGATTTGGAACTTCTGTTATTTCGATTCGATGGGATGGCCGTGGGATTACGACGCGTGCCCGGTCCCGCGCATGACCCCGGGAAACTGCGTTGAAGAACCATTCTCCGCGGCTAGCACCAAGTTGCGAATATGGGCGTGGACAAGACGCACGCGCTGGCTCGACACGGCGAACCCAGCAGACCCTTGCCGACTGTGCATGACGGGAGACCTCTCTGATGAGCCTTGCGATGAACGCGCCAGTCAATCTGGCCAACCGGTCATGCTGCTTTGCGCCATCTACCCAGCGGAGCTTTTGAGAATCCGAGTGCGCCCAAGCTTCGCCCTGCTCGTCTATGCAAGCTGCTGGCTCAAATGCCATGAACCAGCCGCGTTCCTCTGCGCGATGATCAACAGCCGATGGGCTTTTACTCGCCCTCACAACTCGTACAAGACGCGAAGCGTCACAAGGTGCGGGTATTGCCGATCGACGTCACCATCAGCAACTGGGATTCATTCCTTGAAGGCGACGGTTCGATGGCGCCGGTGCGCCTCGGCATGTCGCTGATCCGGGGCATGCGGGACGAGTCCGCCGCCCGCATCGAGGCCGCGCGAGCCGTGCGTCCTCTCGAGTCGGTCAACGATCTTGCCAACCGAGCGCGCCTCGATCGCCGCGACCTGCAGTTGCTTGCGGACGCGAACGCCCTTTCCGCGCTATCTGGCAACCGACGCGAGGCCTTCTGGCAGGCAGTGGCCGCCGTGCCCGACAAAGACCTGTTGCGCGCGACGACCCGTGAAGAGGCGTTGCCGATGCTCGCCGCGCCGAACGAGGCGCAGGAGATCGTCAGCGACTACCGCTCGACCGGCCTGACATTGAACCGGCACCCTGTCGCGTTGCTACGCGAACGGCTCAACGAGAAGAAGATCTTCGCGGCGTCGAAGCTCGCTACCTATCCGCACGGCAGGCTCGCAAAGGCATGCGGCATCGTCACCGTGCGCCAGCGACCGGGCACAGCGAACGGCGTTCTTTTCATCACCCTGGAAGATGAGACCGGCCAGATCAACGTGATCGTCTGGCCGTCGTTGGTCGAGAAGTTCAGGAAGGAAGCGCTCGGCGCTTCCCTTCTCGGGGTCTATGGCGTCTGGCAGAAGGAAGGCGAGGTAAAGCACCTCGTCGCGAATCGACTTGTCGACATGACCGAACTCCTTGGCAACTTAGCCACGTCGAGCCGTAACTTCCATTGACGCACTGACGGGAACCGACCCGGAAGAGACATTCCCAACATCACAAAGCGGACGTTGTAGTAGGTCTATTGTTTCGGTTCGAACTCGATCCTAACTAACCCTGACGCATCAACCATCTTCATCTTCACTTTTTTCGGCCATGCAGCCGTTCCATTTATAGAAAAAGTCACTCTCAGAACGTCATCGGAACGCCAGGTGATCTTTGGAGAGGGACTGTGATCCGCAAAGTTACCGCATTCCCCGGAATACACCTCATACCGCTTCTTCAGTTTAGCTTGAGGTTGGTCTTTGGGAGATGGGATGACCAGCAATGCCTCGTCGCAGTAGGGTGAAATGCCACCCCCGCCCACCCATGTGAGCAGCACGGCTTGGTATTGTCCCGAAGGTGAGGTGAAGGATTTCATCCCGTCCGGCTTCGATTCCTCCGTCGATGCAGAGCAGTAAGCAACAGTCGCTAAGACGACACAGCTCGACGCAAAAGCAACCGTTTTTTTTCCACGAAGCATTTTTGATTTATGGATCGGTACTACGTTGTACGTCATCGGTGCAGCGATTCTTATCATCCTATTCGCCATGTCGAACGGCCGCTAATGGCCGACAGCAGTAGCCAATTTGCGTCGGCGAAACCGGCTCGCTGAAAAGCTGCCTCGGCGGCCAGCGTCGTCCCGACGCGTTTCCACGCTAAAGATTCAGTGGTCGCTGCCGTATACCCGTGAGCGCTAGCCAACACGACTACAACCCAGCTCTCTGCCTATGCCTCTTCCGAACGGCGTCTATCCAACCGGTGCCATCGAACCGATCTGTCCGTCGGCGACGTGGATGGGAAATCGCGGTGAGATTCATAACCAGCGCGGCGATATCGTCCGCCAATTCAAGACGAAGTCTTGGGTCACATGCAGGTTGTCCTACAAGGGGTGGACTCGGAAACCGCTAATGCAGCCCGGCCGGTATACGGAGCTCTTTTTCCTCGACGAGGCCACGGCACTAAGCGCCGGACACCGGTCGTGTGCGATGTGCCGCAACACCGAATATGTCAGCTTCAAAACGCATTGGTTGAGCGCAAATGCTTTCTCAGCGAACACCCCTGTGGCCGATATTGATAGGGCGATGCACGCTGAGCGCATGAGTCGCTCGAAGAGTGAGGCGTGGCAACAATCGCTGGGTTCGCTTCCGAGCGGGGTCGTCATCCTTTCCAATGACGCCCCTTTCTTGTGGATCGGCGACCGGTTGTTTCCCTGGACCAGCAATGGTTACGGGCAAAGTGTCGAGCCTGGCTGCGGTGCGGCTACGGTCCAACTGCTCACGCCTCCTTCGGTCGTCAACGCGATCAGAAACGGTTACCGCGTACAAGTTCACTCAAGCGCCGATGTCTCAATGCCGCATAGTTTGTCTAAGCCGTTATGACCGCCTACCTCGATGACAACCGCGAAAGCGATGGCTCCCTAGTTGCGTTCGAACGCGTATCGCTGTCTGCAAACAATGGCCGCAGCGAACGCTGGTTGCAAGAGCGTCTATTCTCCCACCCGAGCTTGCTGCCGATCGTCGAAATGTTCGGGTATGGCGAGGACTTCGTGCCACTCTGTCGCGAACTGCCGCTCCGTTACGGGTCAT
Organism: Caballeronia sp. AZ7_KS35; assembly: GCF_023631045.1. Taxonomy (NCBI): domain Bacteria; kingdom Pseudomonadati; phylum Pseudomonadota; class Betaproteobacteria; order Burkholderiales; family Burkholderiaceae; genus Caballeronia; species Caballeronia sp. AZ7_KS35. Next base: position 26,436 of record NZ_JALQDV010000052.1, read on the forward strand.
CGAAGGTCTTCCTCGACCTGCTTGGCGTATCGCCCACAGGCAAACTCGTGTTGGTCGAGTGCAAACTGTGGAGAAATCCCGAGGCGCGCCGCGAGGTCGTAGCGCAACTGTTCGAGTACGCGTCACTGCTTGCGGAATGGACCTACTCGGACCTCGAGGCGCGCTTGAAGCACGCTCGCGGTCTTTCCGGTGACAACCCAATTTTTCATGCCGTGAGAAGTCGTTACCCCGCGCTTGATGAAGCCGCGTTTGTCGACGCGGTGAACCGTTCGCTCGCGAAGGGGGACTTTCTCCTTGTCATTGCGGGCGATGGAATCAGAAGTGATCTGCACGCGTTGCGCCGATCCCTAGCCTCCCAGGCGGGGCTTCTCTCGCGGGTCGCGTTCGTCGAGATAAAGATCCTGAGGGACGCAGCAGGGCGAACCTTGCTTGTGCCATTTGTACCGTTGCAGACCGAGATCGTGAAGCGGGAGGTGTTCGTTAGCATCGACGGTCACTCGGTGGAACGACTGTCGTCGCCTACTCGCACAAACTCGACCGAACCGCCGGAGAAGCCATCGACGGTCGGCTCGCGCCTCGAAAATCGCGCGTTCTGGGACAAGTTCATCGCCGCCGTTGAGTTCGACCACCCTGACCAGTCGCCACCGCGTCACGGAGGGAACAACTGGGTAAAGATAGATATGCCCGGCCCAGTCTCGCACTTGGTCGCATATAGAGAAGCCGCGTCTTCTGCAGGTTTCGCGCTGAAGTTCGTTGGTCAGGAAGGTCGCGAAGCATTGGAGATACTGCTTGAAGATCAGAGCGCCTTGGAGCAAGAGATAGGAGTGCCTCTTCACTTCGAAATCAGCGGCGAGCGACAGGACAGTGAGCGGGTCGTTGGCGTCCTATTGATCAAGCACCCAACGATCGACAATGCGAGCCAAAAGGACGAAGCAGAACTCGCGTGGCTATGCACGACAGCTAACAAGCTAGTGAACGCGTTGCGACCTCGTCTGGCGGCGCACGCAAGTCTGTAATGAGAAGCGGTTGTCCGAGAAGCTCTGGAAGTGTGTCGGCGCCGCGCTCACGAGCGTCTGCGACGTCTGGCAGATTGCGCTCACGCGATGACATTAGATGCACGTGAATTCCTTTTAACCGCAAGCACATTGCGTATTTCGGACGAAGGTGACCGGCCGTTTCGGGATCGTGACCGGCGATTTCGGCAACGTGACCGGCCGTTTCGGGAACGTGACCGAACGAACCGGACGGCAGGACTGGCGTTGCGCATGACATCAACCACGCGAGCTATGCTCGCCGGCTTTTGCCGGAGAGAGCATGCCCGCGCACCGGATGAACATGCGCATGATCAAGGATGTTTTACGACTTAAGTTCGACGGCGGTTTCTCGCATGATCGAATCGCCGCGTCGCTGGGCATTTCCAAGGGCGTGGTCACGAAGTACGTCGGATTGGCGGGTGCCGCCGGGCTGGATTGGGCGATCGCCTGTGATATGGACGAAGGCGAGCTCGAGCGACGGCTTCTTGGCAAGCCCACCGGACCTGCAGCCTATGCACAGCCCGACTACGGTCGCATTCATCAAGAGCTGCGCCGCAAGGGCGTGACGCTGACGTTGTTGTGGGAATGAAATGAGCGCCTCCCGCCCTGCGCCGACGCTATAACTACAACAGCGGCGGATTCTCGATTTCGTTTGGG
>NZ_JALQDV010000053.1:0-19885 GCF_023631045.1 Caballeronia sp. AZ7_KS35
GTTACAGGCGCAGCGCGATAACCGTCGGATCTCAGGCTCGCCGTCTCGCACAAACCGAGGTGCTGCGGTGCGCACTCACAAGCCCTTGCCCGGCACGAAGAAGTCGCGCGCATTCACCCGAGCCGATCTGGATCAAGCAATCGTGCAGGTCGCGCAGCAATCTAAGACGCCTTCAACACCTGGCCAACGGTCTGCTCGCACTCGCTGAACAGTCTGAAACGCCCCGGTCCAATCAAGACCGTCTTCAACACTACGTGGATTCAAACCGTTGAAAACAGAGCCAATCACACATCAAAAACACGACATCTGTAGTTAGCCGGTGGTACGACATTTCAATTTTGCTTTGACACGCATCATTATGCGTTTTGACGTTTCCCATCAAGAACATAGCGCATGCGTCGGGGCGTTATCTACACAGTTATCCACGTAAGCTGTGGATAAGTAAGCCCCCTGCGGCCCCGTGCAAAGCAGAGCGGCTCCGGATCGCTGTGATAGCGACCTCGAGTCGGCCATGAGCGGCCCGATCGAGGCCGTCGTCCAGTTTGGCTAACGGAGGCCCCGTCCGTCCTCGCTGAATGGCTGTTGTTCGGTAACCTGATTGCCGGCGGCACTGCCGCAAGCCGGCCATAAAGCGTCATTCGCACAGGCTAATGCTTCGATTGCCAGGCGTCGCTTCCGCCTGCGAAAGCAGCCACTCATCCTCGATGGAACGCGTCGAGTTGCGCCCGCATGCGCCCGCCCGCGTCCTCGGCTATCTGGATCGTGACGTCGGCCAACTCGTATTGATCCGCATCGAGCGTGGGCACCGCATCCGCCGGTATCGCGTCCGTGACCGCGCAGAGCGCAGGCCGCGCGGCACCGCGCTCAGCAACTACTGCCCACTTCACTCTGACGGCAGAAAGGGGCACCCGCCGCGCCGCTCAACGCTTGAAGTTCATCGGTGACCTCACTGGAAATCACGAGGGTCGATGGCAGCCGCGCATAGCGACCTCATCGACCTAGTCGTGCCGAGCAATTACTGATACTGTCGATTTACCGTTTGATTTGCGTCATTAAGCGGCTCAACAAGATCCATCTGGGCTTTCAACGGACTCGGCTGGTTCACCTGCAAGGTGCCTGCTGAATTGAATTCCAATTGGTTGTCGAGTGCAGTGTTGTATGCCGGCCAGTTGATTAGACCCGCGTTAGACGGATTTCCCGTTTTTGCGAACGCGGTCCAGTAGGCGATCATGTTACGCGCCACCTGTTCGTCTTGACTCGTGACAGCCGTCCCGTAGGACGCGGAAAGGGTGTCAAATACGTACGGAATCTCTGCACCATGCGTGGCGCCGGCGACTTTATCTCTGATCGACTGAGCGACATATGAAAAACGATAGAGATACGTCGGCGCGCCGTTAGCCGTAAAAATTCTGGCTACAAAGCGTGCGGGCTCATCCATCGTAATGACACGAGAAATTTGGCTCTCAATGGACGCCACAGAGGCGGTGCCGCTCGGATCGAACGCCGCAGCGGCAGCGCTCGAGTTTTGAGGGCCAAAGATCGCGTACGCCTGCTCCTTCGTCGTAATGCCTCGACTCGGAAATCCGAGGTCGGCATTGTTCACCCCAATCATGAGCGGATCTTCGCAAAGTGCCCCGCCTTGTACTGATTCTCCGGTTCGTCAACCACAATTTTCCCGTCGATGATCGCGCCGCCCGAGAACGTGGCCAGGCTGTGCGATGTGTTCAACGTTGAGGTGTCCAACCCGTCGAGGACTTGGTCTGCCGAAAGCGCACGTAGGGCGTCCAGCGAACTGGCGTCACTCCCGTTGATTCCCAGTCCACTGGCGAATGAAGCGCCCTGTTCTTCAGCCGAAGCCCCGACCGTCTTGACGTTACGCGTGAGCGTACGGCCATAGTACTGGTTGACGCGTCCATTGCCGGACTCATTGATCGCCTTCGCAAACAGTCCTGATGCCAACGGCGATGTCAGCAGGTTGTGAATAGATTCACCTCCAGCCGATTCACCGAATATCGTGACGTTCGTGGGGTCGCCGCCGAAATTTGATATGTTACGCTGTACCCATTTCAAGGCGGCGATCTGGTCCATATAACCGTAATTACCCAACGTTTCGCCTGACTGAGCAGCGGCCGTGGTGAGTGCAGGATGTGCGAAGAAGCCGAAGCGACCGAGACGGTAATTGACTGTGACGATAACAACCCCTTCCTTGGCGAACTGCGTGCCGTCATAGTGCGGCATCGATGTTCCGCCAACGACGTAAGCACCGCCGTAGACCCAGACCATCACAGGCAAGTTCTTACCAGTGCTGTTCTGCGGGCGCCATACGTTGAGGTACAGACAATCTTCTGACGGGGCGACCGTCAGCGCGGGATTCGGACCGCTCGTTTGCATGCAGTCGTGAACAAAAGAAGTGGCCTGTCGCACACCACTCCAAGCAGACACGGGCTGAGGGGGGCGCCAACGCAAGTTCCCGACGGGAGGAGCCGCAAAGGGAATACCCTTGTACGCCACCACGCCGTTAGCCGCCACGCCCTGGACAGCACCATCGGCCGTCATCGCAATTGTGGGATCAGAGGAATTCGAAGAGCTGCCACCTCCACAAGCAGACAGCGCCACCGCGAGAATTGGAAAGGTGAGCAGTGCAGGCAAGCGCATCAGCGTGTCTTGCTTCAGCACAGCCCGGTTGGTCTTCCCTAGAGCTTTACGTCTCTGTGTAGTCATGATGCCATCGTCCCCTCTATGATCCCGCATACATTACCGCCATGACCGTTTGCTGCGGCGGACTCTGCTGTGCAGAGCGGAATCGAGTATCGAAGAGTGATTTTCCGCCGTCAAATTCGGGACAATAATGGCCTATATGAATTGCGTTCATCCGGTTAGATATTCTGGAATGCGATGTAGTGTGGGCTATAATATCGGCAAGGCGTACTGTGTGAGCGTTCCCGTCCGCATCATCCGCAACACGTAACGGACGCAATGGAGCAGGCGCCCCGTCACCGACAGGACGCCCGTGTAGGCGAGATCGAACGCCGTGCTTACTCCGCGTTTCTTGCGCTAGGACGGATCAACACAGCTGAAGCTATCGGCCGAATTCACATCGCCCGTGCCGTTGTATCTGCTGACTTTCGGCCACGGGCACAAAGGCATGGTCCGTTCAACAGCGCCGGTCGGGGAATTGTTCGCGTACTTGGTCGCAATAAGCTGGTCGGGCACGCGACCTTTCTCGACCCACGACTGCGCGGCGGCCAAAAGGTCATGAGTAGGATCGTCTGGCGCAATTGGAAATCCTGGATTAAGGTTACCGAAAACGTTCGGGCCGACGCCATTGCGGCAATGATCCATTCCCGGTGCGGTGAACAGCTTCATGAATTTATCGGACTGGCCTGGCATGCGGTTCTCGACACTTTGGCGGTAGGCAATCGCAGCTCCCGGCACCTGAATGCCATCGGCGAGTCCTTGAAAAACGATGAGCTTTCCGCCATGCGCCGCGAATGCGGTGAGGTCAGGATTCGATGCATCCACTGCGAAGTCTAGGGTGTTGTGCATCACATCAACGTCGCTAGCCCAGTTAAAGCTTCTCCAGTCCCAGTTGACCCCCCATACCCACTGAAATGGAAAGGGGAAGGGCGGCGCCGAGGTCGGCGTAGTCGCCGCAGTAGAGAAATCGAGTTCGGTACCGGGCAGATATCCATAGGACAGTTGTGCGCCTGTCACAGGATTGGTGGGTCCCGCGTAAATCTTGCGCAGTGCACTGACCTGCCCGGCTGTTAGGCAATCAGCAGCGTCGGCGGACTTGCACTGAAGCACCGCTGGATCGACCTTGCACATGTCCGGCCGGCCGATGACGCCGTCCTTCAGTCCATCCAGCTCGTCGCAAGCGCTCATGACATGGTCGGCCCAGAGCTTGCGCTTAGCGACTGTGAGATTGCTCGTCTGATCTTGCTGGGTCGCGGCCCACGCCCACTGGTAAGAAAGATGCGCAGGGACGCGAGCGGCACCCGGTGCGCCAGCCACGATGCCGTCGTAGTCCTGCGGATACTGTTGTGCCTCGTGCATGCCCTGACCACCCCCGGTGGAGCATCCGAACCAGTAAGAGTAGGAGGGCGCCTTTGCATAGAAACGGTTGACGAGCGCCTTCGATAATGTGGTCATCAGGTGCGTCGCGCGATGCCCGAAGTCGACGATCGTCTCGACATGCCCGATCATGCTTGCCACGCCTGCCGATGTACCGAGGTCAGTATTGGCAACGGCGAACCCGCGCCGCAAGCCATTGGCCAAGGCTTCGTAGTCGATAGTGCCGCCCAGGCCTCCGTTTCCTGTGCCGAGGTATTTGCCGTTCCAAGCGGTCGGAAGCCACAGTTCCACTTTGATGTTGGAGTCGGACGTCGGCTTGACAGTGGCCGCGACTCTGCAGAAGGCCGGCAGGTCTTTGATAGTCGCGCCCGTGGGCGGTGCGAAATCGCCTGCTGGCATGTTCTTAGTAAGGGTGAAGGTCGTGTCGGCTACTGTCACGGACGAGAGGTCAGAACAATTCACCAAGGCCGTCTGGCTCGTCGCCGATCCGGTGTCGGCTCCTCCGCCGCATCCGGCGGTGAGCAACGCGGCTGACGCAACGACGACTGGCCCCAGTGCGGACGGCGAAAGCACGACGTTGCCCGCTCGTTTCTTGAGCATTGCTAATCTCCAAAGACAATAAGTCGGTGTAGAAACTCAACAAGGCAGTCGCGAGGAACCACTCAGCAACAATATTGCTCGGCTAGCCTTCATGAAGGCCGAACCTGCTAGCAGTCTTTCGGACTGGGATAGGCGCGCGCTAGCGACTATGGGCGCGGCATCGCGTGTTCAATCGGTGGCACATCCACAGGCGCGAAGAGGAGTGTCGACGCATTGATGCGCACGCGCCAATCCGCCAAAATTGACCGGCGATATCAGTTAGCTGGATGCGTCGCGCCGCATCCTACAGATGCACCTTAGCGCTCGCGGAACACCTTAGGCTCATGAGTTCGGCCATTGCGCGTCGATCCCTGAGAGGCAAGTCGATTGCTCTGGAGCAACTTGGGCGGTGCGGACAGATGGGTCTGTGTCGGCTTTGATGCAATCCGGCAAGAATGAGGTCTGCCCGAAGCTCCATATGTCGGTTGCGCGTCCCGAACCGGTCGCTGGAGTACTCGATTCTTGAATGACGGCAACAGGTGTGCGCCGTGAAAAGGTGGCGCTTTCCAGCGGGTGCAAGCCCCGCCCGGCAACCGCTCCAGCCGGAAGCAACCGGAGCAGCTATGGAGGCAACGAAGTGGCTGAAGCCTCGGTTCCTCGCGTAGCGCAAAGCCCGGTTTCGTTCGAGTGCAGGGTGTCTGAGGTGATGCAGTTGCGGCGCGCGGATGGCCACCTGATCGATACGTGGATGGTGATCGGGGAGGTCGTCGGTGTGCACATCGCGCGTGGATTGTTGACCGACAGCGGATACGTAACGGCAGCCGCGCGCCCGGTCATGCGCGGCGGCGGTCCCGCAGACTACTTCGAAATTGGAGAGGCGGCGAAGTTCAAGATGGCGCGGCCTAGAACGGTTCGCCGAGGCTAACCGCTGAACGAACCGGTGGCGGAAGGCATTACGCAGACGGACGGTGTAGGTCGAGAAGTAGGCGCAAGGTGGCCTTGAGTTGATCCGCCTTGGCTTTTCCAAGCGGCGCCAGCACTCTCTCTTCGTGAGCTTTCGCCTGCTTGATGAGGGCGGAGACGAGCTTCTGGCCCTGCGGCGTGATGCGCACCAGTGTGACGCGTCGGTCGGTATCGTGCGGAACGCGCTCGACATAGCCTTGCGCTTCCATGCGGTCCAGCAACCGTGTCACGGTGGGCTGCTTCGTGACCGTCATTTGGGCCAGCTGACCGATGCTGATCGTCTTGCCTTCCGAAAGCGTCGAGAGCACCCGCCAGTCGGAGACTTCGAAGCCGGCGGCTTGTACGATCGCATGGAATTCGCCGGAGATGAGCTGGCTGACTTGAGCGAGCAGAGCGGGCGTGTAGTCATCGACGAAACCGCTCACAGGTGATTTGCTCATACTTGGGTGGTGTGCAGTCGTAAAGGGACGCGCCCGTTAGCAGCGGACGTTCGTGCCGTCGCGGCGGCATGTCGCGAAGCGCCAACGACGGGCTAAACATGATTTTGAATGGTTTCTCGGCTGAAGACAACGCAGCAGGTGGGAAGAATTGGAGAGGCGTCAGATGGTTATGCGCACTGCGGGCGGCACGCAGTGCATTCAGAGTCCATCGAGCAAGAAAACGGAGCCCAGCATGAGTAACAGTCTTGAGCAACTTACCGTCGACCTCGCGAGCGGTCGTGTCCGCGTGGTCGACCTGACGCAAACTCTGTCACCCGATTTCCCCGCATTGCAGTTGCCGCCGCAGTTTGGTCAGGTCTGGGCCTTCAAGATGGAGAAGATCAGTCAGTACGATGAGCAGGGCCCGGGTTGGTACTGGAACAATTTCTCGTGCGGTGAACACACTGGCACGCACTTCGATGCTCCCGTGCATTGGGTAACGGGCAAGGACCACGAGCAGAATACCGTGGATACCATAGACGTCCGTAAGTTCATCGCACCGGCGGTTGTGCTCGACGCGAGCGCGGAGGTGGCGGCCAATGAGGACTGGCTTCTGACCGTTCGTTTTCTGGAAGCGTGGGAAGCGAAGCACGGGCGCATTCCGAACGGTGCATGGGTACTATTGCGCTCGGACTGGTCCAAACGCATGGATCCTCTTGAATTCCTCAATATGCGCGAGGATGGGGCACATACGCCGGGCCCGACACAGGAAGCAGTGGAATGGCTCATACACGAGCGGAAGGTGCACGGCTTCGGCGTCGAGACTATCAATACTGATGCCGGTCAGTCGTACGCCTGGGCTGTCCCGTATCCGTGCCACACGCTGATGCACGGTTCTAATCGGTACGGCTTGCAGTGTCTGAAGAACCTCGATCAATTGCCGGCTACGGGCGCTGTGATCGTCTCAGCGCCGTTAAAAATACACGATGGGTCAGGAAGTCCGTTGCGAGTCCTGGCGCTAATTTCGAACTGACGCCCCCAGCAATTGTTCGCTGCTGACGTGCCAGGCGAGGATGGGGGCGTGGCGGTGGGCGAAATTGCGTTTCGAAGGTAAATCGAGATTGGCTTGTTGGGGAAACTACCGTTCTAAAAGGCCAGTTCAAAAGACCGCTCCGTTCGGCTGAAGATATCCCAGCAGACGAGCGCGCAGGCCAGTTTTAAGGTAAGCGCTCGTTTGAGCACACCGGATGCGGATGTCTTAACGCGTCATCGAGACGTTGCTCAGGGGTCGAGGGTTTTCAGATGGCGCCGCTCTCTTTCGAGCTCTTCCGCAATTTGGCGCCGGTGCTCCGTAAAGGAGCAGAGGATGTCGCGCATGATGCACAGGAGTTGTTCCGATTCGACGAATCTCGTCCGCACTCCTTCTGATCGCTAACGCGCTTTTCTTGCAGCGCGATTCGCTCCAGCGCTTCCGCGATATGACGATCCGCGAGTACTAGCGCGGATTCTTCGTTCGTCAAGGGAGGCGTGGTGACCGCCGGTCTCGAGTTGCAGCAGCGGCATCGCTGCGGTTACCTTCCGAGGATACACCAGCAGTCCAGAGGTAGCGGCCGGCGTTGCGCATCGTTTCAGGCGCATTGCAGCGTTTGATCAGGCAGGGTCGACATCTGCAGCAGAATGGTCGAATGTCGCGCTCGATTACGTTATGCAGACTTCCTGATTATGCCGAGTCATGCATCCACGCACACAACGGTTTGCGATCTCTGTTCCGGTCGCTCCGATTGTCGGCATTATCAGAGGGCCTCCACGAAGGCGAGCAACGGATCTGGAGCTTTATAGCGTGTCGGTGCAGCACCCAAACGCTGCGAGCACGGCCGGTTGAGTTTCTGACCGAGAGCGAGGCCGCCGCTCGGGTAGGGGTGCCTGACGTACGAAACTGGCGACATGTCGAAGTCCTCGATTCGCAGCTTTGACGGCGCGCACCCTATATGAAAGGGAAACGCCAGGAAAAAACTCGCAAGGACAATCAGTTAGTGTGTGCCTACAGGCGAAGGGGCGCGGCTCAAAGAGGCGATAGGTCTGACAGTTGCGTTTTCTTCGGCAAAACGCCTATAATGATTTGGCATTTTGCCAAAAGGAGAGATTGTGGAAATGACTGCATTTACTCCAACTGGCGCCGGCAACCCGCGCCGGGCAGAGTACGCGCTGCTGGGCAAGTTGCTGGATGCGCGCGTACGGGATGACGCTGATCTCGCCGGATTGGCTCGGGAGCGCATCGACGTCGATGTAATTGAGCGCCTCAGTGCTCGAGGATTGAAGGCGGACGAGTTAGCGTTCATCATTCCCCGGCGCACGCTCACGCATCGACGGCAGCAACACGAACGCCTGTCGACGGAAGAGTCTGATCGAGCAATCCGTTTGGCCAGGATCGTCGCGCAAGTCAATACTGCGTTCGGCAGCAACGAAAAGGCACTGAGTTGGTTGCGCACTCCGCAAAAGCGCTTCGCCGGCCTTACCGCCCTTGAAATGGCAGCGACCGAGCATGGCGCTCGTCTCGTCGAGGACGCACTGGTGCAGATTGCCGAAGGATACTTCGCCTGATGGTCTTGTGGAGGATCAGCAACTACGCCGACCTCAAAGGCATAGGCGGCCTGCGTGCACCGGGTCGATGGCACTTTGCCGGATGGCCAGTGGTCTATTTGGCCGAGCATCCGGCCGGCGCGCTGCTCGAAACGCTCGTTCATCAGGAAATCCGGTCTACCTCGGATCTTCCCGACTCCTATCGCCTCCTGCGCGTTGCGGTCAGCCAAAGCGCGTCCATTGCTGAGTTGGGCGAAAGCGATTTACCCGAGAACTGGAGAGAGGACCAGTCGTACACGCAATCGGCCGGGAGCGAATGGCTCGAGGGTGGATCGACAGCGTTGCTCAAAGTACCCAGCGCGGTGATGCCTTTCGCATACAACTACATTCTCAACCCGGTGCATGCCGACGCAGCCAACATCAGGATTGAGATGGTGATCGATGTCCGGCATGATCCGCGCATCTTGCGCTTAATGACACGTCTCTGAGCGGACTCCAGTCTGACCTCAATGATCATGCAGGCGGACAACGGACAGTCGATGAAAATCACGATCGAACAAGCCAAGGCGATTTACCGCGAAGCGATCGACCCGAGCGCACGAGCAACGACGAAGCTCCTGCCGGCGCAAACCGGGTAACGGCGAACGGATCGATGCGGCTCGCCGAGCTCGGTTTGCCAATGAAATTTCCCTGCCCGGCATCGCAACCGCTTTTTGTTATAACGACGCGTTCCGCTTCGTTGCCGATGCCTTCCGCAACCGTTCTCATGCCCAGCGGGCGGGCAAGAGCCACCATCGCTTCAATCATCTCGCGTGCGAGGCGACATGTCTCTTTTGCAGCGAGCTCGTGCGAACGGCTTGTCGATTTTGATGCAATCGCGATCGCCGCCCACGCGGTCCCCGGTCGTCGCGGCGGCTTTACGTGTGCCGTTCCGAGTGTGCGACCCAGTCTCTTCTCGACAGAAGGAGGCCTTGCGTCTTTGAACTCGTCGACTTCCAATGCACGGTGACCGGGCGACAACGACGGCAAAGCGAGAGGCTTACCGACGGTCGATTCCCGATTCTGCCGGCGGATCGCCCGCGGCTGCCGGACGTGGAAGTGGTGCGCTGGTCATAGCTTCGCTGCTTCGCTTGCTTTGCTGTGGCGCAGCAGTAGAGCTTGAGAAAAACTACCGGTTCCCGTCAGTTAAACAGTAACATTTGCGCGGCCCATGCAAAATGGTTCGATCAGCCTGGTTGCTCGCAATTTCGTGCAGTCGCGCTAAGCGTCGCTTAATGTATATCGATGTAGGATCGCGCGCGACCCGGACGCCCGGAAACGCCTAAAACGGGGAATTGAATGGACACTATATCCGTAGAAGAATGTGCGCTGACTGGCGACGACCTCGAAATGATGGTAAGGAGCGTTGCCGCCTTGCGGGAAGGGAATAGCGATCTAACTCTTCGGGTCGATTGGACGGGCCTGAAAGGACAGCTAGCCGCTGAATTGAACCTACTGGCTGACCAATGCGCGCGCCAGTCGTTAGCGCTCGGGCGTGTAAAGGGAAGTTCGACTGCACGTTCAGGCAATCGTCGTAGCGTCGACGAAGAAGGGCTGAAGGGGTTCTGGCTGCAGCAAGCCCGCGAAACCAACGCGCTCCTCCATGAGTCTGACACAGCGCACGCATGTACCCGAGAGATCCATAGTGCGCTCATTGCCCTAAGGAAGGGAGAGGGCGCGTCGCTTCCCGCCGACTGGACCGGCTTGCACGGCAAGCTCGCCGATGTCTTCAATGATGTCGTAGACCAAAACATCCTTATGTCCGACGAGCTCGCGCGGCTCAGCCAGGCAGTCGGCAAAGAAGGCCGCATCTACGAGCGCGCCACGCTGCCCGATCCCCGCGGCTTCTGGCGGCGTTCGATCGACTCGGTGAACTCGCTCATCGTCGACCTCGTTCACCCGACGAGCGAGGTGGCGCGCGTCATCGGTGCTGTCGCGCAAGGCGATCTCAGCAAGAGCATGGCGCTAGAAGCGGACGGACGCGCGCTCGAAGGCGAGTTCTTGCGCACGGCGAAGATCATCAACCGGATGGTCGAGCAACTCGGCACGTTTGCCGCTGAGGTCACGCGCGTGGCGCGCGAGGTCGGCACCGAAGGCAAGCTCGGCGGTCAGGCGGATGTGCAGGGCGTGGCCGGCACATGGAAGGACCTTACCGATTCGGTGAACTTCATGGCCGGCAATCTGACGAGCCAAGTGCGAAACATCGCGGAAGTCACAAAGGCGGTCGCCGCAGGCGACTTGTCAAAGAAGATCACCGTGGACGTCAAGGGCGAAATCCTCGAACTGAAGAACACGATCAACACGATGGTCGATCAGTTGCGCTCGTTCGCCTCCGAAGTGACGCGCGTGGCGCGCGAGGTCGGCACCGAAGGCAAGCTCGGCGGTCAGGCAGATGTCAAAGGCGTTGCCGGAACCTGGAAGGATCTGACCGACAACGTCAACTTCATGGCCGGCAATCTCACGAGTCAGGTGCGCAATATCGCGGAAGTGACGACAGCGGTGGCGGCGGGCGACTTATCGAAGAAAATTACCGTCGATGTGAAAGGAGAGATTCTCGAGTTGAAGAACACCATCAACACGATGGTCGATCAACTCAGATCTTTCGCGTCAGAAGTGACGCGCGTGGCACGCGAGGTCGGCACGGAAGGCAAGCTCGGCGGTCAGGCCGAGGTGAAAGGCGTCGCTGGCACGTGGAAGGACCTGACTGACTCCGTCAATTCAATGGGCAGCAATCTGACCGCGCAGGTGCGCAACATCGCGGACGTGACGACAGCCGTGGCCGCGGGCGATCTTTCGAAGAAGATCACCGTCGACGTCAAAGGTGAGATCCTCGAGCTCAAGAACACGATCAACACCATGGTGGACCAGTTGAGCTCGTTCGCGTCGGAAGTGACGCGTGTGGCGCGCGAGGTTGGCACCGAGGGCAAGCTTGGCGGACAGGCCGACGTGCAGGGTGTCGCGGGAACGTGGAAGGATCTGACCGATTCGGTTAATTCGATGGGCGGCAACCTGACTGCACAAGTGCGCAACATCGCGGATGTGACGACGGCCGTGGCCGCGGGCGATCTTTCGAAGAAGATCACCGTCGACGTCAAAGGCGAGATCCTCGAGCTCAAGAACACGATCAACACCATGGTCGACCAGTTGCGTTCGTTTGCTTCGGAGGTGACGCGCGTTGCGCGCGAGGTCGGCACCGAAGGCAAGCTCGGCGGTCAGGCCGACGTGCAAGGCGTGGCCGGAACGTGGAAGGATCTCACCGACTCCGTCAACTCGATGGGCAGCAACCTGACCGCGCAGGTGCGCAATATCGCAGATGTGACGACGGCGGTGGCCGCCGGTGACCTCTCGAAGAAGATCACCGTGGACGTCAAGGGCGAGATCCTCGAACTCAAGAACACGATCAACACGATGGTCGACCAGTTGCGTTCGTTCGCGTCGGAAGTGACGCGCGTGGCGCGCGAGGTCGGCACGGAAGGCAAGCTCGGTGGACAGGCCGATGTGCAGGGTGTGGCTGGTACCTGGAAGGATCTCACCGACAATGTTAACTTCATGGCGGGCAACCTGACGAGCCAGGTTCGCAATATCGCCGACGTGACAAAGGCGGTGGCGGCCGGCGACCTATCGAAGAAGATCACCGTCGACGTGAAGGGCGAGATCCTCGAACTCAAGAACACGATCAACACGATGGTCGATCAGTTGAGTTCCTTCGCTTCTGAAGTGACGCGGGTCGCGCGCGAGGTCGGCACGCTAGGCAAGCTCGGCGGACAGGCCGACGTGCAGGGTGTGGCTGGCACCTGGAAGGATCTGACTGATTCCGTGAACTTCATGGCCGGCAATCTGACGAGCCAGGTGCGCAATATCGCGGACGTGACGAAGGCGGTGGCGGCGGGCGATCTGTCCAAGAAGATCACCGTGGACGTCAAGGGCGAGATCCTCGAACTGAAAAACACCATCAACACGATGGTCGATCAGTTGCGTTCGTTCGCCTCGGAGGTGACGCGCGTGGCACGTGAGGTCGGCACCGAAGGCAAGCTCGGCGGTCAGGCCGATGTGCAGGGCGTCGCGGGTACGTGGAAGGACCTCACGGACAACGTCAACTTCATGGCAGGCAATCTGACCAGCCAGGTTCGCGGCATAGCGCGGGTGGTGACTGCTGTGGCGAACGGCGATCTGGGCCGCAAGCTTACGGTGGAGGCGAAAGGCGAAATCGCAGCACTCGCCGATACCATCAACAGCATGACCGACACGCTCGCCACGTTCGCCGACCAGGTCACAACCGTCGCGCGTGAAGTCGGGGTCGAAGGGAAGCTCGGCGGGCAGGCGAAGGTCCCGGGCGCGGCTGGTACGTGGAAGGGCCTCACTGAAAACGTGAACCAGCTTGCCGCTAACCTGACGACACAGGTGCGCGCGATCGCCGAAGTCGCGACGGCCGTGACGCAAGGCGATTTGACTCGTTCGATCACCGTGGAGGCGCTTGGCGAAGTTGCCGCGCTCAAGGACACGATCAACGAGATGATTCGCAACCTGAAGGACACGACGGCGCTCAACACGGAACAGGATTGGCTGAAGACGAACCTGGCGAAGTTCAGTCGCATGCTGCAAGGTCAGAAGGATCTGGTCGCAGTTGGCCAACTCATCCTTTCAGAGCTCGCTCCGGTCGTCGGTGTGCAGCAAGCCGAATTCTTCGTGTTCGAGACGATCGAGCAAGCCGCATCACTGAGGCTTGTGGCGAGCTATGCGTCAGACGGTCATCGTTCGCACGGCAATCGGGTTCAGCTCGGCGAAGGGCTCGTCGGTCAATGTGCGTTCGAGAAGCGCAAGATCCTATTGGCGCCTTCGGATTCAGTTGACTACCGGATCGAATCCGGCCTCCTGAGAGTCGTGCCGCAGAACGTTTTAGTGATGCCGATCGTCTTCGAGGGTCAGGTCAAGGGCGTGATTGAACTCGCGTCGCTTGAATGCTTCAACTCGACTCATTTGGCGTTTCTCGACCAGCTAACCGAAAGTATCGGCATTGTGATTAACACGATCGAAGCGAACACGCGCACCGAAGATTTGCTCAAGCAATCGCAATCGCTCGCGCACGAGCTGCAGAGCCGTCAGGAAGAACTGCAGCAAACCAATGGAGAACTGCAGGAGAAGGCAAGGCTACTCGCCCATCAGAATCAGGAAGTCGAGCGGAAGAACTCGGAAGTGGAGCAGGCGCGCCAGGCGCTCGAGGACAAGGCTAAGCAACTTGCGCTAACCTCGAAGTACAAGTCGGAGTTTCTCGCCAACATGTCGCATGAGCTGCGCACGCCGCTCAACAGCTTACTTATCTTGTCCGACCAGTTGTGCAAGAATCCCGAAGGCAACTTGTCAGCGAAGCAGATCGACTACTCGCGGACCATTCATTCGTCTGGAAACGACCTGTTGTTGCTCATCAATGACATCCTGGACCTGTCGAAGATCGAGTCGGGGACAGTCGTTCTGGACGTCGCCGAGCATCGCCTTGCCGACATGACGACGTATGTCGAACGCACCTTCCGTCACGTTGCCGAAGCGCGCAACGTCGATTTCATCATTCATCTGGGCAGCGACGTGCCTGCGTCAATCGTGACGGACCTGAAGCGGCTGCAGCAGATCCTGAAAAACCTGCTTTCCAACGCCTTCAAATTTACGCACCAAGGACATGTATCGTTGTCGATCGCACTCGCGCGCGACGGTTGGAGCGAGGACAACGACACCCTGAACAGTGCGGGGAGTGTGATCGCCTTTTCTGTGCACGACACGGGCATCGGGATTTCGGCAGACAAGCAGCAGATTGTGTTCGAGGCCTTCCAGCAGGCCGACGGCAGCACCAGCCGCAAATATGGCGGCACCGGACTGGGCCTCGCGATCAGCCGTGAGTTGTCGAAACTGCTGGGCGGCGAAATTCGGCTGACCAGTATGCCTAACGAGGGAAGTACGTTCACGCTTTACCTGCCGCGGACGAATGATCTCGCTAAGCCGGGGCGCAGAAGGCCCGCGCGCCGGGAAGGCCCGCGCGTCACGGTCCCGAACGACTTGACCGGCGCAACCCATTCTGCCGCGGACTGCGCGACGCACGTGGAGTCGGTCGTCGAAGTCGCACACGACATTGCGGTCGCCAACGTCATTGATGATCGGGACAACATCGTTCAGGGCGAACGGGTCTTGCTGATCGTCGAAAACGATCCGGCTTTCGCGAGGGTGATGGTCGATGCGGCGCGACATCGAGGGTTCAAGGCGCTCACCACCGCACTCGGCGCGTACGCGCTGATGTTGACCAATCAGTTCAAGCCAGACCTCATCACGCTCGACCTGTTTCTGCCTGACATGGAGGGGTGGCGGGTGCTCGCGAGACTCAAGAACGATATGGCCACTCGGCACATCCCCGTGTGCGTCATCTCGACCGATGAATCGCGCGAGCGCGCGCTGCGCGCCGGTGCTTTCGCCTTTCTGCCCAAGCCGATCGAATCGCAGGCGATTCTGGATGACGCGCTTGCGTCGATGGCCCAATATGTCGAAGCGGAGCGGCACATCGTGCTGGTGGCGCTCTCGTCGATGACCGAGCGTGAGTTGCTCTCCAATGCGTTCCAGGACGCGCACGCTGAAGTAGTCTTTGCTGACTCGCGCGATCCACTGCTGCAGCAACTGTCTTCTCGGACTGTCGATGCGCTGGTCCTCGCTGACAACATCGCCGGCGTCGCACCCGAGGACATCGAAGTGGCACTTGCCTCGCGCGACAGCTTTACGCCACTTCCGGTCATCGTGCGCGCGGCGGGCACCGTTCCGCCGGCGCGCTGGCAGCGCCCGAGGGAAGGCTTCATCGTGCAGCACGCGGCAAGCCGCGATCAGCTGCTGGATCTGAGTGTCGCCGTGCTTCATATCGATGCGCAGCGGCTCGACATGGAGCATGGCGCCATGCTGCATGCCCTGCGGGCGTCGCAGAGCGGCTTGAAGGGCGTCAAGGCGCTGATAGTCGATGACGACATGCGCAACATCTTCGCACTCGCGACGATCATGGAGGATCTCGGCATGCGTCATGTGTGGGCCGACAACGGACGGGATGCGATACGACAGGTGGAGTCCGATGCCGAAATCGAGATCGTCATGATGGACATCATGATGCCGGAGATGGACGGCCTCGCCACGATGCGCGAAATCCGTAAGCGGTCGGTCGGCAAGGCGTTGCCGATCATCGCGGTGACGGCCAAGGCGATGAAGGGCGACCGCGAGAAGTGCATCGAGGCGGGAGCGTGGGATTATCTGTCGAAGCCTGTCAATCGCGACGACCTGCTCGCCGTGCTGCACGCCTGGTTGCATCGTTAGGAGCCGGGCCATGGCCATGTTCGATGTCTCTTCGGAAGACAAGGTCAGCATCCTTGTGGTGGATGACCTTGCCAGCCAGCATGTCGCTTTGCGCACGGTGCTCGAGGGCCCGGATCAGGAAGTGATCACGGTGTCCTCCGGGCGGGAGGCACTCAAGGCGGTGCTGCAGCAGGATTTCGCCGTCATCCTGCTGGATGTGAACATGCCCGACATGGATGGTTTCGAGACGGCCAGCATGCTGCGCTCCTATCGCCGGACGGCATCGACGCCGATCATCTTCGTCACGGCTTATGTCGACGACGTCGAGATGACGCGCGGGTATTCACTCGGCGCGGTGGACTATATTTCGTCTCCCGTGGTGCCGGAGATTCTTAGCGCGAAGGTACGGGTGTTCGTGCAGATGTACAGGATGAACCGCGAACTGCGCGCCCGCGCCGCTCAAAGAGAGGAACTCGCGCGGGCAGAGGCGCTGCGCGCGTCTGCCGACCAAGCCCGTCAGCGTGCCGATTTCCTGGCGCAGGCGAGCCATCTGCTCACGCGTTCGCTGGATGTGGAGACGACCATTTCCCGCATCCTCGACACGTCTGTGCCCGCATTGGCCGATGTCGCGTGCGTCTACCTCGAACTGGACGGCGAACTGCGCCCACGCACTTCGATAAGCTGTGGTCCGGCCGTTCATGCTCAAGTCGATTCGCAACGAGGGCAGACGCTCGAGACCATCGCTCCGCTTGAGCAATTTTTCCAGCTCGCGAAGCAGACGTTGGTCGCGAGCGAAAACCTTGCGTCCCGGGATGCTGCCTTATTCGGCTGGCCATCTGGCGCCGGCGCAATCGATTTGAAGGAGATCCGGTTTTACCCCTTGTTGAACGGCGAGGAGCGAAAGGCAGTAATCGCCTTCGGAGTGATTCATTGCGACGAGCGCCATCAGGCAAAGCCCGTGGTGACCGAGTTTGTGAGTCGTGCGTCAATTGCGCTGGAGAACGCGTTCCTCTACACCGCGCTTCGGGACGAGGACCGTCGCAAGAACGAATTCCTCGCGATGCTGGCACATGAACTGCGGAATCCGCTTGCGCCAATTTCGAACGCCGTTAGCGTGATGAAGGGTATGGAGCCAAGGGATGCAAAGGTTGTGACGTGGGCGACCGAGATAATTTCCAACCAGCTTGAGCACATGGTGCGCATCGTTGACGACTTGCTCGATGTGTCGCGGATTGCGCGCGGCACAGTAGCGTTGCAGCGCGTGCCACTTGCCCTCAAAGTCGTGATCGACCGCGCGATTGAGACAAGTCGGCCTCACTTCGCGGCCCGCTCGCAAGCGTTCACGCATGAAGCGAGTCGGAACGACTTAATCATTGAGGGAGATGTCGTTCGTCTCACGCAAGTCGTCGCGAACTTGTTGAACAATGCATCCAAGTTCACTCAACCAGGCGGACAAATCAATCTCTCGACCACCTTCAAAAACGGAGTTGCGGTGGTCACTGTCACCGACAACGGAGAGGGGATCGAGCCGAAGCTTCTCCCACGCGTGTTCGATCTCTTCGCCCAAGGTAATAGCGCGCTCGATCGTGCGCAGGGAGGCTTGGGCATCGGGTTGACACTCGCCCGACACCTGGCCGAGCTACATGGAGGCTCTATTCGTTGCTGGAGTGGCGGTCGCGGGAAGGGGGCTAAGTTTACCGTTGAGTTGCCGGCGTCTGTCTCACAGGAGAAGCCGCCTTCAATTGCCGATGTCCTTCCGCTGTGTCCCAAGCGCGGCGTGCGGGTGCTCGTCGTGGACGATTCAATTGCCTCGACCGAAAGTCTGAAGATCTTCCTCGAAATGCACGGGCATGAAGTGCGATGCGCACACGACGGCCTTGCTGCACTTTCTGTCGCACGGGCATTCGCACCGCGGGTCGCCATTCTCGACATCGGCCTTCCCGGGATGAACGGATATGAGGTCGCCAAAGCCATCCGAGCCGATGATGTGCTGAAAGACTGTCTGTTAATCGCTTTGAGCGGGTACGGGCAAGACGAGGACCGGCAAAAGTCAAACTCCGCCGGAATCGATCACCACTTGATCAAGCCCGCCAATCTTCGCTCGCTCGTCGAACTGATTTCGACGCATCGCGTCGCAAGCAGCGGGGACCGCGAAGACGAAGGGCGCCCCGCTTAGCTTTGGAAACGTCTTTTTTGCCGTCAGACCACCGAGCCTACCGCTACCGCGCCACATCCCGAATCTACCGTGACTTGCCGTTCGTATCGCCTCGCTTGATCGGAATGGAGGTCTGCTGCGGCTCGCACGATCGGGCTCTCAAGCTGCAGGCGCTGGGCCATATCGTCATGCTCATGGCACCATAGTACGTGAAGCCCTGTGTCAACGCCAGTAAGAACGACGCTGTAGATACCGAGGCGATCTTCGAAGCGGTGATCGGCCCATCATTCAAGAATAGCGAGCAGCAAGCCAGTTTGCGCTACCCGGGTGGTCCAACGATTCGTCGTTTCGCGCACCGCATAATCGAATCGGATTCGGCGTTGCTGCTCCAGTTTGGCCTCGTTTTGCCACAAGGACTGACTCGCCTGAATTGGGTGTCTGCGACTTCATCGAGGACGCGAGCAACGAACCTGGCTGGCAGCTTCCGGGGCGTCGGCCCGATCATCTCAAATCAAGGACTCTCATCGCCAGAGGGAAGCGAGCCGTAAGCTCGACAAGATCAGAAGATCCCCGGCATCGGCCCGATCACCGGGAATGCGTTGGTGGCCACTATTGGCGACGCTAGCAAATTCGAGAACGGCTGGCAGCTTGCGGGTGGATGTGGCGGTAGTAACCCAGTCGTTCGGCGGAAGAAGGACGAACATGTTGGGTATCAGCGGGCGAGACCTAGCTGCGAGCTCTGTTGATCCACGGAACACGCTCCTCCCGGCACCCGCGCCCCCGCATGCGGGGCACCCTTGACGCGCTTACTTGGGGCATATACAATTTGTATATACATAAGGAGGTGCGATTTGCCAATCCCAGTTCCATCGACAAAGGCGAAGGAGGCGAGGCTGTTCCGTAACAATCGCAGCCAAGCCGTGCGTATTCCCGTCGAGTTCGAGCTTCCGGGCGACCGTGTCTTGATTCATCGGGAGGGCGACAAACTCATCATCGAGCCGGTGAAAACTCCGACGAATATTCTTGAATTATTGGCCGAGTGGAGACGGGAGCCGCCGCTTGGACCCGAAGATCAGTTGCCGGAAGTCGACGACATGCCCGCTCGCCCCGAGGACATATTTTGAGCGGCTACCTGTTGGACACGAACATTATCAGCGACATGATCCGAAATCCCTTCGGACAGGTTGCAAGTCGTATCGAACAAATTGATGCGAAGTCGATATGCACGAGCATCATCGTTGCGGCGGAATTACGTTATGGATGCGCTAAAAAGGGCTCCGGAAAGTTGCTTGCCAAGGTAGAGGCCGTCCTGGCAACAATGCCTGTATTGCCGCTAGACGCCCCGGCCGACGCAGAATATGGCGGCATCCGTTCCGAGTTGGAGTCGGCAGGCCAACCTATAGGCGGCAACGATCTCTTGATTGGCGCTCACGCCTATGCACTGCGGCTCATACTCGTGACCGACAATACAAAAGAGTTCAGCCGCATCCGCGGACTTACGATCGAGAACTGGTTGGAACGATAGCCAAGGGTGATAAAGTCGCCGTCGTCTTCCGATCGGGCGAGAAAACCTATGGTTGTAGACCGGATGCTGCGCCATTAAATGCACTACAAGATCTCCGACCCTTCCCGTGCGCGTCGACCGCTTGACATAACGCCGTCGTATCGCGGCCATTCTTGTAGGAGCAATGTAGGAGCAACATGAGAATGTCGTGTTCTAGCAAGATACAAATGTCGTGTTTTTGCGACCACTGGCAAGCTGGCG
>NZ_JALQDV010000054.1:0-17473 GCF_023631045.1 Caballeronia sp. AZ7_KS35
TTGCGGCGTCGAGCCGTACGACTACCTGCTGCATGTGCTCACGGAGCTGCCGCAGCGTGCGCCGGATGCGGATTTGATTGATCTGCTGCCGTTCAATTATGCTCGGCAACAGCAGGACAAGGCGGAGACCGGCTGACTCACAGGCCGCGCGCCGGTCATCGTGACTGCGCGCTGCAGTGCGAGCGCTTGCCGTATCAGCGCTTCGCGACGATGCAAGGCGCATAAGCATCCGCAGGCGTGTATGCCGGAGATTATCCTCTGCGAACTGAAGGGGGGCACGGACCTGTCGACTCGCGTACCCTGATCACCGCAGGCACCGCGTACCCTTGTCGCGTCGCCCGGCCGTCCAGCGCATCCAGCAGATGCCTCGCGGCGACTGTGCCAATCTCTCGCGTGTCCACGTGCATGGTCGTAAGGGACGGGCGCGCTTCTCGTGCGATCGCGAGATCGTCGAAGCCGGTGACGGAAAGTTGCCCGGGAATCGCGATGCCCAGCTCTTCTGCCTCGCGTAAAACGCCAAGCGCGATATGGTCGTTGCCGCATATGACCGCAGTCGGATGTGGTCCCGGCTGTTGCCAGAGTGAGCGCAACGCGCGTCGGCCAAAATCGAGCGTGGACTCACCTTCAATCAGATGCTCCGGGCGCACTGCGAGGCCATGACGCTCGAGCGCCATGCGAATTCCCGCGAGCCGCGCCTGCACGCGGTCGTTGTCGCGCGTGGGCTGGATGCAGACCGCAAACGATTGGTGCCCGAGCGCGACGAGATGCTCGGTGATTTCCTCATATGCGCCGCGGTTGTCGAAGCCGATGCAATCGTGCGGACTTCCTTCACGCCACGCATATAGCACCACGTATGGCACGCGCCAGACTCGGAGCGCTTCGAAAAGCTCTGGCGGATGCGCCTCGCCCACGACCGCGATCGCCTCCACGCCCCGCGCAAGCATTGCATGAACCTGCGAGAGCGCCTCGTTCGGATCGTAGTTCGAGCACCCGAGAAAAAGCGTGATGCCGCGGGCGGCGAACGCGGCCTGCATGCCGCTTACTTGCGAAGCGAAGACCTGATCGTCGAGCGTCGGAATGACGATGCCCGCAATATGGCTGCGTGTGGACGCCAGCGCGCGCCCGGCTGCATTCGGAAACCAGTTCAGTTCCAAGGCCGCCCGCTCGACGCGCTCCCGTACGCTGTCGGACACCTTGCCTGGCTCGTTGTAGACGCGCGATACCGTCGCCGTGGACACGCCCGCGCGTTTCGCGACATCAGAGAGGACCGTGCGGCCCGAGCCGCGGCGGGTGCGCGCGCCCGCCGGCCGCCCGGCGGGCGACGGTTCTTCTTCGAGAGCGGGGGCAGAGTCGGACGAGCGAGGCATCGGCAGTTGGTTCGGGAAACGGACGCCCGTTATCTTACCGGCGGCGGGGCAGGGTGACGCATGTCTCAGACCCCGGCGGCAATGCGCGAGCGGAAATGGTCGGTGCCGTCGACGATCTTGTCGAGCACCGCATCAAGGGCCCAGAAGCGCTCGCGCACGTCGTAATCGATCGCGCGGCAGCGAATCGACTGGAACGTGCCGATACGCTGGTGATACAGCTTCGCGAGCGCCGGATAGCCAAGCGCCTCGGATACCGCCGCGAGCACCAGAAACGTCGAGAGCTCGCGAGCGAGCGCCGGCTTCTCGCCGGAGCGGTTTCGCAGCCAGTTGTACAGGTCCGGATGAAAGTTCGTGAACACGCCGTTGAATCCGGCCGATCCGGCCTTCATCGCATCCCAGGCAATCGCGGCATTCGCGTTCAGGATCTTCATCGGCGATCCCTTCGCCAGTGCGACGCGGCGCTTCACCGTTTCGAGATCGCAGCTTACGTCCTTCAACATAACGAAGCGTCCGGTGTCGATGCACATCCTGAGCTCGTCGTCGGACAACAGGCGCCGGTACGGAGCCGGGCATTCGTACAATCCGAGCGGAATGTCGGAGGGTAGCCGGCTCATCAGCCGACGCAGGTTCGCCGCGAACGCTTCCGTGCCTTCTCGGCGCGGATCGAGCCGGTTCGTCACCAGCACGATGCCGTCCGCGCCCGTCGCCGCAGCGGCATTCAGCTCCTCGGCCTGCGCGTCGGGATCGTCGCTGATATGGCCCGAGACCACCACAGGCACCCGGCCGGCCACGCGCTCGACCACGAAGCGGCCGAGCGCGGCGCGCTCCGCAAGGCTCAGGAACTGCATCTCGCTCGACTGCGCGACGGCGAAGAGCGCGTCCGAGCCATGCGCGAGATACCACTCGATGAGCCGTTCGAGCCCGGCATAGTCGATGGCGCCGGCTTCATCGAAAGGCGTCAGCATCACGGGCACGATGCCTTCGATCGATTTGCCGTCAATCGATTGCGACGTGCGCGCCGAAGAAGTGGGGAGAGTCATGTCGATGTTGTCCTTGTCAGAGTTGAGCGGGTCGTTTATCAGGCGGGGGCCTGTGCCGTGCTGCCCGCGCTTCGCCTTCGATCGGCTTGCGCACGAGGAAGAGATAGCTCATCGCGCCAACGAAGGCGATCACGGCAGCCGTCAGCAGAGCTGGCACGAAGGACCACCTTTGCGCGATATAGCCCGTGAGAATCGGCGCGAGCGCGCCCCCGAGGAAGCCGCCGAAGTTCTGGATGGCGCCGAGCGACCCGACGCGGTTGGCGGGCGCCGCCGCCGTCGCCAGCGCCCACGAGCAGGCGGACGCCGCGTTCGCGAGAAAGATAACTACGGAGATGCAGACGATGGCGATCGTGTTGCTCTCGACCAGCGCGGCGGGCACGGTGAACGCCACCATGCCGAACATCGCGACGACGACCGCGTTGCGCCTGCTCGCCACCGGTGAAGTGCTTCGCAGCGTGATGTGGTCGGAGAACCATCCTGCACACAGCGAGCCGAGAAAACCGCAGAAGAATGGCACGGAGGCGGCGATGCCCGTATGCATCAGCGTCATGTGGCGCTGCATGGTGAGATAGCCGGGCAGCCAGGTCAGATAGACCCAGTTCAGGTACACCGACCCGAAGAAGCCGATCAGCATGCCCCACGTCGTCACGTTCGAGAAAAGCGCGCGCCAGTCTGCGAAGCTAAGGCGCTCAGCGGGTTTTGTCTCCGTGATGTCTCCCTTCAGGTAGCGCTTCTCTTCCGCGGTCAGCGTGGACGGGTTCGGATCGCGATAAACCGCGAGCCAGATGACCGCGATCACGAGGCCTAGCGCTCCGGTGACGACGAAGGCCCAGCGCCAGTGAAACTCCACCACGAGAACGGACAGACACAGCGGTGCGAGTGCCGTACCGAGCGGTGACGCGGAATTGAAGATGCCGGTCGGCTTGCCCCGCGCGCGCAGCGGAAACCAGTTGCTCACGACCCGCGCCGCCGACGGAAACTGCGGCGACTCGCCGATGCCGAGCACGATACGCGCGATGACGAACCAGCCGAATGTCGACACAATGCCGCCCGCCGCCTGCGCGAGCGACCAGACGATGAGGCCGAGGCCCAGCAGCCTACGCGGCCCGACGCGATCGACGAGGCCGCCGACCGGCAGTTGAAAGAGCGCATAGCTCCAGGAGAACGCCGACAGCAGCAGCCCCATTTCGCCGAGCGAGAGACCGAGATCCTTGCGGATCAGCGGATTGGCGACCGCGAGCGTGCCCCGGTCGAGATAATTCACGATGCCGCTCACCATTAGTAGCGTCAGCGCCACGATCTGGGCGCGTCGTACGCGGGGCGGTGCCTGCTCGGGCGCGGGGGTTGGGTTCATGCTGTCGTCTCCGTGTCGTCTTGTGGGTGGGGCTGCACAGCTAGCAGCCGGGCTATCGAAGCGCCGCCGAGGACGCAGCTTGCGTGCGCACCTCGGCGTACGTCGGGATGGATGCCTGCGCGCCTTGACGCGTAACGCTGAGCGCCGCGGCTCGCTGACCGAAGTCGATCGCGTCGCGGATGCTCGCACCTCGCACGCGCTCGGCCGCGAACCCGCCGACGAATGTGTCGCCGGCGGCCGTGGTGTCGATCGCGTCGACGCGCGGGGCCGGCAGATGACCTTCCTCGCCGGCGGTCGAATACCAGACGCCCTCCGCGCCGAGCGTGACGATTACCGTCTCCGCACCTTTCGCGCGCAGGCGCGCCGCAGCCACGCGCGCGGAAGCAGGGCTGTCGACGGGTACGTCCGCCAGCAATGCCGCTTCGGTTTCATTGAGGACGAGAACGCTGATCTGTTTGTAAAGCGCGTCGGGAAGCGGCTGCGCCGGGGCGGGGTTCAGCAGCACCGGCGTGCCGAGCTCCGCCGCCACCGAAATGGCGTGCCGCACGGTATCGAGCGGCACTTCGAGCTGACAGATCAGCATGCTGGCGCCGGCGATGTCGGCAGATGCGGCACCCACGTGACCGGGCGTGAGCGCGTCGTTGGCGCCGGGAGAAACGACGATCGTGTTCGCACCGTCTGCTGCCACCGTGATGATGGCGATGCCACTCGATGTCTCGTCGGCTGTGTGCAAGTGCGCGGTGTCAATATGTTCGTGCTGAAGATCGCTCCGAAGCTGCGCGCCGAATTCGTCGCGGCCGAGGCAACCGAGCATTGACACGGACGCGCCGAGACGTGCCGCCGCGACCGCCTGATTGGCGCCCTTGCCGCCGGCAAAGGTGGTGAACACGCCGCCAAGCAAGGTTTCTCCGCGCGCCGGGAGTCGCTCCGCGTGCACGACCAGATCCATGTTAGCGCTGCCGACAACGATGAGCCGCGCGCGAGATTGCGCATCCGATTCTCGTGTAATGTTAGCGCTTACATTTTGCGGCGTTTCGAACGATCTCATTGCGAATCTGCCTTAAACCTGTGTTACGACGACTGTGTTAGCGCTTACATTACGCGAGCAACGGATGCGAGGCAACGGAAAAGCCGCCTGCTCAGGGAAATCCCCTAAACAGTTCGCCAAGCGCTCGCGCTCGACCGTCGCACCGGGCTACCCGGGTCACGAAAAAGTACAAAGATGTGCCGCGACCGCGGAATGCACATCGGATCCTGAGTGCGGGCCAAGAAGAGGCCTCCACGGTTGGATTCATTAACCTCCTGGCGCGCGTGGATCGCACTGCACGCGGTCTACGGACGAATGAGTGCTTCCTTTACCAACATTACGGAACGCGGCACAGCGCGGCGCAGGTTGGCATCGATGAGAGGGCTTAAACTGCCCGGCGTGCCTCTGTCCGGCCGCGCGATC
This sequence comes from Caballeronia sp. AZ7_KS35, assembly GCF_023631045.1. Taxonomy (NCBI): domain Bacteria; kingdom Pseudomonadati; phylum Pseudomonadota; class Betaproteobacteria; order Burkholderiales; family Burkholderiaceae; genus Caballeronia; species Caballeronia sp. AZ7_KS35. Next base: position 5,212 of record NZ_JALQDV010000054.1, read on the forward strand.
GGTTCAGCGTGCGGATCAACCGGCACATAAACGACGGATGCCTGCCGTGTTGCCCCGACCAGGCGTAGTTTTGTCGAAGGCCGAGATGCAACTAATCGTCAACGCCTTCACCCTCCGAGAAAATGACACATCTCCACGCGACCCTCATGATTTGTCCACAAGAAGCTGTTGGCAATCAAGCACGCGAGAAGGCGGCTTCGATTAGCCGGACGGCGCAGGTCGAACGCGCTAGCAACTGCGTCGCGCGACCGCTTCGATTTGCGAAATCCCGTTCCCGAATACGCTCACCAGTCGGGCATCGTCCGCATCGGGCTGCAGCCAGAAGAAGACTTGCGTACAGCGGCGCGGCATGACGCAGGTTACGCTTTCTCCGCGCCATTCGATGACAAAGTTGAGCGTCTGTTTGCCGGCAGAGATGTGCGGTTCGGGCACAAGCGGTTTCATGGCGGGTTACGGGCAGTGCAGGTGATCGGAAGGCTCTGCGGACGACGCGTGGAGCGCGACGTCGCTACGCTTCACCAGTCTACGCGATGCTTTTCTTCGGTCTCCTGATGGCGCCGATCGTCGTCGACGTGCAGGTAGATGCTGGTGGTCGTCAGCGAAGCGTGGCCGAGGTTGTCGTGCACCGTGCGCAGGTCAATCTTTTGATCAGCCATGTGCGAGCCGGCGCTGTGCCTGAGCCAATGCGCGGACGCTTTTTCGAGGAGATCGGCCCGCGCGCTCGCCGTCTCATCGCGCTCACGCAAGCGCGCCGCTGCGCCCGCAAATACGTCCTTCACGATGGCGTGCAGCGCCGCGCGCGTGAGCGGCGCGCACGTCTCGATGCGTGCGTTCGACGCCGCGGCGCCAATCGGCAGCACAAGCGGCGTATCTTCGTTGGGCAACGGCAGGGCGCTCAATCCAAGCTGCTGGCGATAGCGGGACAGTTCCATCATCATCTCGCGCGTCGCAGGCACGAGCCGTTGCTTGTCGCCTTTGCCGTGCACGGTCAGCCACCAGCGCAGCGCGCTGTCCCCATCGTGTCGCACGAAGAACTGGCCCATGGTGGTGGCGCTGACCTCTGCGATGCGCAGTCCGCCGAGATAGAGCAGGGTGAATAACCACCGGACGCGGTATGCATGGGCTTTTTCCCGGTCCGTTTGCTTGGGCATGGTCGCAATGAAGTCCTTGACCTCCTGCCACACGCTCGGCTCCAGATACCGGGTGATGCGTGGCGCGGCGTGGCGCGTGCGTTGGCGTGAGAGCGACAGCGGATTGCCGGCCAGGTAGCCGGCCTGCACCAGCCACGAGAACATCGCGTTGAGGATGATGGTTGCCTGGCGTTGACTGGACGGCGAGAGCGGACCGTAGAACGCCGCCAGCGCACGTCGCTGCGTGGATGCTTTCGCCCGCCCCCGGCCGCCCAAGTGCCGGCAGGCTGTGGATCGGCAAGAAACTGCCGATAGCGCAGGCAGTCTTCATGGGTCAGAGAGGAGAGGGGTTTGCCCATCTCGCGACCGACCAGAGCAGGAGCCGTTCAGCCTTCTTGCGGTAATTCTGGAAGGTGGTTTTTGTGTCGATTAAGCGTGACTGCCTTGCGCGGATCATCACGCAGGATCAATGGAATAGGTGCATCGACGCGCCGTGCGAACCGGTGGCATTTGCAATGTTGCGCCCGCTCGCGTAGGATGTAGCACATGTGTAGCACAATGAGGATGCCATGTCGACCACCACACTTCGCCTGCCGTCAGAGCTTCGCGAGCGGGTCTCACGGCTCGCCGACAAGTCCGGCACCACGGCACACAGTTTCATGTTAGACGCCATCGCAGAGCGCGTGGCGCACGAAGAATTGCGACAGGCGTTTCTCGACGAGGGGAATGCTCGCGTAGCAAAGATGCTAGAGACGAGTGCGGGGCTCGAATGGAACGAGATGCGTGACTATCTGCGCGAGCGCGCAGCAGGCGGCTCGCCGGGAGTACCCAAGGTCAAGCGATGGCGCGAATAGTCCTCGCACCGGAAATTCACGAGGACTTCGATCGCATCTTTGAGTTTCTCTTCGAACATACGCCAGAGCGTGCAGTCGAGCGCATCGATGACATCGTGTCCGCGCTCGACATCCTCCAGTCAAGCCCGATGATCGGCCGGCCGGTCGACAACTGTCCAGGCATGCGCGAGTTGGTCATTTCAAACGGTGCCCATGGCTATCTGGCGCTGTATCGGTGGTTGCCAGAGTTCGACGCGGTTTTTGTTGTGGCAATTCGAAGTCAGCGAGAACTGCGCTACCGACGAGAATCTCCGTAAGCTTGCGCGCAGAATCATCCACGGTCGCGGCGCTGCTGGAACGCGAGCTCGATGCATAGCCCCGAGTTGTTTCGCGCCGTATTCGCGATGCGCTCGATCAAGGAAATGAGCGTCGAGGAGACCGGGCAGTGTCGCCACCTTCCCGAAGCGACCGTGCGCAGCCGGCATTTTCGCGCGCGCAGCATGTTGCGCGAATCGCTCGCTCGGGCGCTTGATCTTGCCCAGCGCGATGTGTTCGAATGCGGCGGGGCGCAGTGCGATTGCGTCGTGGCGAGCGTACTACCGAAGAAATCCGTTGACGCGTCATTGCATTGCCGACGCGTTCTCCGGAGCACAAGGAGGGTGCCATGAACAGGAACAGCGCGGTTGCGCGGAGAATGGGCATCGGCCGGACTTGCGCGATACTAGGAATTGCTGGCCTGAGTTGTTTTTCGAACGTGGATGCCCGGACGATCACTGTTCTGTCCGGCACCTATGGCGCGAACTGCGGCGCACCGGCCGGCAATGCGACGGGCGATCTTGTGCGTCAATGCGATGGCCGCGATACCTGCCAGTACGTGGCGGACCGGCAAAGCATCGGCTACACGGCGCGCTCATGCAGCACAGATCTACAGGCAGAGTGGCGCTGCACCGCCACCGAAATTCATACCGCGATGCTCAGCCCCGAGGCCGGCACGGACGGTACGCTCGTGCTGAGCTGCATCGAGGAGAACGGACCGGGACATTGAGTAGCCTCGGGCTGCGCGCAGACGCATGTTGAGTCGGCAACCGGTGCGCTTGGACCGTGAATAACCGATGAGTTGACGAGTTAAGCTGCGGCGACAGGGTCAACACTGACCTGCCCGCCCCCACCGAGAATCCCGACTTGCACAAGACTTCCCCCATGTGCGAGCGACGCGACATTGCGTGCGAAATACGGCGCCCCAACGAAATCAATCACAACATCGACGCCACGCCCAGCCGTCGTTTGCGCGACGACGGCTGAGAAATCCTGCGTGCGGTAGTCGACGACATGCTCAGCGCCCATCTACATGAAAAGTCATCTGATCTGTAACGCGACGAGCAAGAGAAATGATCGCGGTAGGTTCTATATCGGACTATCTGGCAAAGCATGCGTTTGCTGAACGTGGCGCGTGCGATCGGTCGTCAGATTGACCGTCTGCGCTTCGACAGCCATCACTATTGCCGCCGGGCGCATCAGTAGTTTTTAGAATAACTCGACGCAACTCCACCAGCGCATCCAGGCTGGATTTCAACGTTGTCAACAGTTCGGTTGAAGTCGACTGAACTCCATAGCGCCTCGCGCCCAACCGTGCCTCTTGGGCAGCGATCAGCTCCGCTGTCATCTGTATTCGTGCGTCTAGTTGCGAAAGACGCTGTGCCGAGACGCCTGGGCTGCGTTCCATTTTTTTTCTTCGGTCAGTCGTTCGATTCTGACCGAGATATAGGCGCGCTGTGAAGTTCCTAATGGCGTTCGGAAGGGACGCCCTTCGAGACACTTTGATTGGTGACCGTCAAGCGATCACCCGCTTAGTCGCAGCCGTCGAATGACGTCTGCAAACAGTTGCAGATTGAAGGGTTTTGAGAGGCACGCACTGCAACCGGCCGCGCGCGCCTGTTCTTCGTCTTGGGCAATCGGGCGACCGGTCAGGGCCACAATCGGAATCTTAGCGCAGTGAGAAATTCGGCGTATGCGGCGCACGAGTTCGTAGCCATCCATATCGGGGAGGTTGTATCCGTCACGACGATCGCAGGCGGGTTGCGCTCTGCGAGCTTTAAGGCCTCGGTCGCGCACCTGGCAGATGATACGTTCGCGTCGTAGAGCGACAGGAGTTCTTTCATCGCGTTGAGCGACTCTTCGGCATCTTCCACCAGCAGCATGTCCAGACCACGAAGGACCGAAAGATCGGCAACTGCGTCGCCAGCTTGTCGGCGAGCGGAGGCATCCGACGGCGACCACACAACGAAGCACGCGCCCCGGCCTTCGCCTTCGGAAAGTGCCTCAACGCTTCCCCCATGAAGCTCGGCAAGCTGACGCACCAGCGAGAGCCCGATGCCGAGTCCGGACGCTTTTGTACGATGGGGTGCGCTCGGTACCTGATGAAACATTTCGAACAACCGATTTCAGCGAATCCGTCGGAATTCCACAGCCCGTATCCGCAACTTCAAGGCGAACTTTATCGTCCGATTGCCGGACCTGGAGTTTCACCTGTCCGCCGCGTGGCGTGAACTTCATCGCATTGCTCAGCAAATTCCAAACGATCTCCTCTATCCTCGCCGTATCGCCTCGAATCAGCACAGATGCTTCGGGAACAGCAGCCTCCAGTTGGATGCCGGCCACGTCGAAATCCGGTTTCATCGCGTTGGCGATCGTCCGGGCGGTGCCGGCGACATCCGTTACAGCGAAGCGCAGAGAGAGCTTGCCCGTCTGTATGCGAGAGAAGTCGAGCAGGTCATCGATGAGCTGCGCTTGGGCGAGGACCGACTTCTGAATTGCGTCCGAGACTTCCTGAACGCGGTCGATATTTCGCGCTTCAGGCATGCGCGCAAGAATCTCAGCTTTCATGTGGATCAGGTTCAAGGGATTTTTCAGTTCGTGCGACAGGACCGCAATAAACTCATCCTTCAGGCGGCTGAGCTTGGCGACCTCAGTATCCTGCGCGCGCTCTCGTTCAAGGACCTCCTGCTTTCTGCTGTCAGCCAATTTGCGGCCGGTCGCATCATGCACGATCTTGGTAAAACTCGAGAAACCGGGGGAGTCAATACGGCTGAGCAGGCCGCTACAGAAGACGGGCTTGCCGCTCTTGGTTGCATGCCAGCGATCGTCCTCGGCCCGTCCGTACCTGCTTGCTTTCTCGCGTTCGAGCTCGAGGATGCGGTTGGCGTTGTCCTCTGATGTGAAAATGGCGTTCAGAGGCTGGCCTACCATCTCATCAGCACTGAAGCCGAAGATCCGGGTCGCGCCGACATTCCAGCTCACGATCGAGCCGACTTGATCCAAGACAACGATTGCAAAGTCATGCGTATCACGAGCAGCAACTTTGAGCTTCTCTTCGCTCGCCCGTGCCTGATGTTGTGCGGCGCGCTGCCGTAGACCACATTGAAAGTGTCACCGACCAGTGTTTGGAATATCGTGCCGCCGCGCCGTTGCAGTGACAGTTTTGCTTGCAGTCCGAACGAAATAAAAGCGTCAATTCGCATAAGTCCGCATTATATTTGTCACTTCGCGTCCTACACTTCGAATCCCGTCCGTAAGGTGTTGATCTTATGGAAAACTCCTTGCACATAACGGAGCCGGTCGCGCTTGTGCGTCCGAGTGGCGCGCATCGGTTCGTAGCCTTCAGCCCGAAGCTGGCCCGACGGCTAACGTTATACAGGCGCGCTTTGCTTGAGCAGTGGTTTCTGCTTGAAGCGGATCCTACGGTGACGACGTTCTGCGAGCGGCCCGGTTATGTGCATGTCGATGGGCAGCAGCGCCTCGCCGATTTTTGGGTCCGTTATGTTGACCGACAGGAGTTAGTATTCCTTGATGATTCGCATGACGATGAAGCGGTACGCAAACCGCACCGCGCGCTCGATGGCGCAGCGCTGCCCGTCCGTCGCGTGTCGCCGGCTGACCTCGCGGCCGCAAGGGTGTGGATCGACAACTGGCAGCGCATGCTTCCGTGCATTGTGGCGAACCGGGGTCTTGTTGCACCGTCTCTGCCACGAGCGATCGAGCGCTTCGTGACCCATCCCCAGAAGTTGCTTGCGATCGAGCGGGAGTTCTCGACGGGGGATCCCGTACTGGTTCGCACGGCCGTATTCGGGCTGTTGCATGCCGGGCGGATCAGTGCGCCGGATCTGCACACGCTGTCCCTGTCCCTGCTCACGTCGTTTGTCGCCACGGAGGCAATTTCATGAGCCGCCGCAAGCCGGAGTTTCAGACACTCGATGTAGCGACGTGGCCTGCCGTTGCTTACACCGAATTCGATCCCGAGACGCGGCGCGCATTTGAAGCGCGCATGCAGGCGCTGATACGCTACGCGCGCGGCGAATCGCTCAAACAGATCGAACAGTGTACCGGTGTCAATCGACGCCAGTTGTATCGCTGGCTTGAACGGGCCTTGTCGCCGCATCCAGACGGGCGGCCTTTTGGGTTCCGCGCCCTGGTCAGCTATGTGCGGGTCGCCGAGTATGTTCGGCTGAGTCCGGTGCGTATATCTGGTGAGCGCGGCAGTCGCGGCGCCGCGGGCGCTACCCGACGCTCGCGGCGTGGCTGCTGCTGCAGGTCAGACAGCGTCGCGTGCTGCTCGAACAGATCAATACCGATGGGCGATTGCGAACCCGCCTGCGAGGGCTACAGCCGCTGCACGACGAATTTCTCCGCCAATGTCGCGCGGTGGGCCTGACAGCAGCGGATTACCCGTTCAACACGGCAGGACGTGCGATCCGTTCGTTATCGCAGCGGCTGAAGACAGAAATGCTGCGCAGTTTCGGTGCCGCTGCGCGCTCAGCGGGCGCTTCGCATCTGAAGTGGTTGCCACAGAGGGATGACGGCTTGGGAAGTCCTGCGGCGACCCGTCCCTATCAGGTAGTGGAGTTCGACGGTCACCGGCTCGATATTCGATTGAAAGTGGTCGTGCGCGATCCGCTTGGCTTCGAACACGAATTCGAGATGGAGCGTGTGTGGCTGCTCGTGATCATCGACGTATGCACGCGCGTCGTGCTGGCCTACCATCTCGTACTGGCGCGTGAGTACAGCCGCTACGACGTAATCAAGACCATCGAAAAGGCACTGGAGCCGCATCGCACTCGCTCTTTTACCATCGATGGGCTCGGCTACGGACCGCAGGATGGTTTTGCATCTCAGCGGTTGCCAGAGCTGGCGTACGTGACCTGGGAGTGGATGAAGCTCGACAACGCGAAAGCCAACCTCGCGAATGAAATATTGACGGCGCTATGTGAATTCGTCGGCTGTCTCGCCGACGCGGGACCAAGATACAGCCCGGATGAGCGGCCGTACATCGAGCGCTTCTTCGGCACGATCGCCAGCCGCCTGTCTTCGCGCCTGCCCGGCTACACAGGTTCGCATCCGCGCGATTTGCGCCGGGCGCTGGCCGATCCAAAGCGCAACCTGCGTCTGTATGTGTCGCTCGATGAACTGGAGGAGCTCGTCGAGTATGCGATTGCGGGCTACAACGGCACGCCGCACAGCGGTTTGAGCAACGCCACGCCGCTCGAAGCGATGAAGTATTTCATCCGCGGCAAACAGATGGTGGTGACGTGGCTTGCCGAACATCATCGCCGCACGTTGTGTCTGATGCAATCGGCGCGTCGCTGCCGGGTGCGGGCCTACCTCGACCAGGGCGTGCGTCCCCACATCAATCTGCATGGCGTGCGTTATACGAACGACGTCCCGGCAACGAGCACGCATCTGATCGGAAAGCACCTGCTGGTCTACATGAATGCGGATGATCTGCGTTGTGTGCGTGCGTTCCTGCCCGACTGCACGGAAGTGGGCGTACTCGATGCGCAGGGGGCGTGGCGTGTCGTGCCCCACAACCTCAAATTGCGCCAGGAAATTCGCAAGCATCAGGGCAAGCGCCATAGCCGCGCCGTGATGGGTGCCAACCCGATCGAGGCTTACGTCCAGACGAAGCTCGAACAGGCGAAGAAGACCCGCAAGGCGGCGACGGAACTCGCGCACGCAGTGAAGCTGCTGGCGTCTGTTGCCTTTCGCCGTAAAGAAGCCGGGTGTTTTCGGCGTAATGGCGCCAGCGAAGGGCGCCTGATTCGGGGCTCGAACGGGATCAAGAATCCTTGTTTTTACCTCCTTTCGCAAGTGCTGATTTGTTGCTTTCGGGCATCGGGCGTGGAACACGGTAGCTCTCGCCGTCGAGCACGACGCGGTACGCGGCATGTCGCAGACGATCAAGCGTTGCCGCACCGAGCATTTTGTTGGTCGCGAACGCGTCGCCCCATTCGGTAAAATCCAAATTACTCGTTAAGACGGTCGACGTACGCTCGTACCTCTCGGCAATCAGATCGTGGAAGTCTTCGTCTTCGGGCGTGCGCATGGGTTTCAGTCCAAAGTCGTCAATGATGAGCAACGGCACCTTGGCAAGCGCCTGGAATCGCCGTTCGTAGGAGCCCACGGCTTGCGCGTCGCGTAGCGTGCTGAGAAGCCGGGTCTGAGTCATGAACAGGACATCGTGACCTTGCCGGGCAGCGGAGTGGCCCAGTGCCTGCGCTAGATGGCTTTTGCCCGTTCCGCAAGGACCGGCGATTAGCACGCTGACCTTCTCATCGATGAACCGACAGGTCGCAAGATCATGGACGACGGCGCGATTAAGATTGGGTAGCCGGTCGAAGTCGAAACCTTCCAGTGTCTTCTGTCCACGGAAGTTCGCGCGGCGCATGCGGGCGTCGAGCTTTCGATGATCGCGCCGTGCGATCTCGTCCTGGATAAGCAACGTCAAGAAATCGGTATAGGCGAGCTTACGGTCGATGGCTTCACGGTTGCGTGCTTCGAGCGTGTCGAGGATGCCGGACAGTCGCAATTGCTTAAGAGAAGACGTGAGTTCGGGAATTGGATTCATGTTCAATGGATCAGGAGAGTCTGAGTATCGCGGCAGAAGCGGCCGCCGTGGGTGTAGGTGGTCGCGCCTGATTCAACAGGTTCAATCGACAGCCAGGTCTGATCGAGGCCTTTCTGCAAGATCAGCTTGACGGCTTTGTAGCTCGGCGTGCCGAAGTGATTCGCGCGACGGCAGGCCGCCTCCAGGCGCGATGCGCCGAACTGCTGAGCGAAGTGCAGCACGCCCTGGACGGCGCGCAGCTTGATGAGAACCTGATCGCCAAAGAGCGCGTGAACAAGCGCGTAGCATGACGGCCCGATACGTTGTGCTTCTCTCAGACACCATTGGGTGTCGTGCATTTGCCAGGCCTGTGCTGCTGGCGGCATGTGATCGGCCACAGTGATACGCGTTCCTGGCGTAGTCTGGCGGACATGCGATGCCGACAGTTCGTGCTCGTAGTAGAGCTGCACCATGTTGGCGGTCGCCTTGAGCCACAGATCTTTACCGGCAAGCCGGAACGGCACAGAATAGTAGGCGCGCTCGAATTGCACATGGGCGTCGCGATGGACCTTCACGCGCGCCCAGGTTGCCAGCTCGGGCGGCACATCGGGAAGCGGCTGCAACAGCGCCTGTTCGACATCCTCGAAACGCTTGCGCGGCACTTCGCGCGTCGTGCCATGCGTCCGGGTGCTGGCCTCGTGCATCACCCAGGCTCGTGCTTGCCGGTTGGCGTCGTCCAGATCACGAAATTCGCGAAGAGGAAGGAAGCTCGACTTCACGTATTTGACGCCCGATTCGACAATTCCCTTTTTAGCCGGGTCCCTGGGCGGACACGGATCGATCTTGAACGAATACCCTTCGGCGCATTGCGCATAGGCCCGCTGGACTTCGGGTTCGTAGATACAGGCCCTTGACGATGGCACACTTGGGGTTATCGATGGTGACGCGTCCCACTACGCCATCGAACCATTCGAAGGCGTGACGATGACATAGCAACCATGTGTCGACGCTCTGGTCGCGGACAAACTCGACGTATTGATGCCGCGACCAGCACAAGGTCATCACGAAGAACCACGTCTTGTGGACCTCGCCCGTGTGCGCGTCCGTGATGGTCGGACCTGCACCGAGATCAACCTGCGCGGTTTCCGCAGGTTTGAACTCCAGCCGCATCGGTACATCCGGCGTGAGCTCCGCCTTCAATTGCTGAAGTAGCCTGTAGACGGATGAGTAGCTTCCCTCGTAGCCTTGGTTGCGCACCAGCGCGCTGTGAATCGTCGTGCCGGGCACGCCCGCGTCGTGCCACTGCGCAATCTGCTCGCGCCACGGCTCGGCCGACGAGATACAGCTCGCAGGCAGGAACTCCCTTCGGCTGAACGCTGACGCAAGCTGCGCGTCATCCGGCAGAGCGTTGTCGGGAGAAAGCCACCCCCGCTCGGTTGCGATCTCCCGTACGGCTGCCAGCTTCTTACGGCCCATGATCTTCGAGCGGTCGATATCCCGGTCGGAGTCACCCTGGCGCATTCGCACCAGAACCTGAAAATCATCTAGCGGGCCTCCCGCCGCCCGGGCGGACGAGGAGGTAAAGTGAGTTCGCCAACTACCTTGCCCGTAAGGAGGCCAAGATGAACTATAGCGGCATTGACCTTCATTCGAACAACAGCGTCGTGACTGTCACCGACGAGGCCGACCGAGTGCTCGCGGAAAAGCGTCTGCCAAACGACTTGCCGGAAATCCTTGCGTTTCTCTCGCCGTGGAAGAGCGACCTCGTCGGCGAGTGGTCGAGTCAACCTTCAACTGGTACTGGCTCGTCGATGGGCTCCAGTCAGCCGGCTTTACCGTTCACCTAGCCAACACTACAGCAATTAAGAAATATGAGGGACTCAAACACAGTGGAGACGAAACTGACGCGCGCTATCTTGCGCATCTACTGCGCCTTGGGATACTTCCGACAGGAACCATCCTGCCACCGGACCAGCGCGCTGTTCGTGATCTCGCCAGGAAACGGATACAACTCGTCCGAAGCCGCTGCCAGCATATCCTCGCGGTCGAGAACATAACTGCTCGCCAGTACGGCACGCGCATCACCAGCAATCAGACCAAGCGGCTTACCCCAGATGCCGTCGATCGGATGCAATTGCCCGAGGACGTCGCACTCGCCATCAAGGCCAACGTGGCGGTGATCACGACCCTTTCCGCGCAGATTGAACTTCTTGAAAAGCGTCTCCAAGAAAAAGTAGTCGCGCGCGCCGAGTATGGCCTTCTCGCCAGTGTGCCAGGAATCGGCGCGATTCTCGCTACTACAATACTGCTCGAAACCGGGCCGATCGAGCGTTTCGCCAGTCCCGGCAATTTTGCGTCCTATGCCCGCTGCGTTGACAGCCAGCGCTTCAGTAACGGCAAGAAAAAGGGGGAAGGAAACACGAGGAACGGTAACGAGTATCTCGCATGGGCTTTCGTCGAAGCTGCCAACTTCGCACTACGTTACTCTGCGGAAGCAAAAAGATTCTACGAACGAAAGAAGGCCCGCACGAACAGTATCGTCGCGCGCAAGGCACTGGCTCACAAGCTCGCACGGGCATGCTTCCACATCTTGAAGGAGCGAAAGCCGTTTGACTCGTCGCGCTGCTTCATCTGAGTTACGACGGTGGCCGGCAAGCCTCGAATATCGACTGGACGAACAGCCTACGAACCCGAATAGGACGCCGTTCCACCGTCCCCAAGTTTGCAGTCAGCGGATCGCCCGCAATGTGAGCCAATTATGGACTGGCGTCGACCCGTTCGGCAGCCATAGATCCTGTGGGTTCCAGTGGACACCTTTGCGGTACCCACGTTCTTCTGGGGTGACCAAGCCACCAGGGCGACACGCAACTCATCGCTCGTCGCTAGATCCTGATGGGTGTCTGGTGCGATTCCCATCGCAGCCGAAAACTGAAGAACCCGGGCGCGACTATGCAGCTGCAGACAAAGAAAGGGATCGTCATGGCCGTCGATTCGCGACGCCGTAAGCACTTCTTTGTTCCTTGACACCGGTCCGCTAATGGGTGTCGATATTGGTACATCTCGAACTTCCTCTTCAAGCCACCCTCCGGAGCAAATGCGTGCCACGAGGGTAGCGGTTGGCGAAGTTCGAGCGCCCGACTCAGATGCCAGTGGCGCCTTTATGGCGAAAATCTACTGGCACCTATACGCCGAAAGACTTGTGGCGCCTAAACGCCGAAAAGTCCCCGGCGCCTTTATGCCGAAAACGGTTTGGCTCCTTAACGGCGAAAGTTCACAACTCCCATATCCACCACGGCCTGGATGACCTCCAGACGGTCGAGTTCGCGCATGTTCAATGTCACCAACGGAGCTGCGTTTGCGTGATATCAGCACCATTGCAGCTGCAAACGCGTTTGCCTGCGTTTTCATGGCGGCCTATAACG
>NZ_JALQDV010000055.1:0-2244 GCF_023631045.1 Caballeronia sp. AZ7_KS35
GATATAGAGCAGCAACCCATCCTGTCACGGAGTGAGCATATCGATGCTTGTGCAAAGGGAGGCGCTCATATAGAGGAATTGAGCGCAAGCGATGCGCCGCTTTGCCACTGGACGTTGCCACTCACGGTGATATCGCCGTTTGCGCCTTTGGTTGTAACGTCCACCGATGTGCCCTTGCCCAAGCTGCGCGAGATAGCACCGGCGGCGTTCGTGTCGACCGTGAAAATCGGTGCGCTCAACGTCCAATGGCCGGCGAGAACCGTCGCGGTGCCGATGTCGAGCGTCGAAGCGCGCGTGTCAACGGCGCCGCCGATACCGTCCGCATTCGTCGCGATAATCGTGCCGTCCGCATGAACTTCGCCCTTGTCGGCGACGAGCCACACGTGACCATCACGGGTCGCAGTGCCGGTCGCGCGAATCGCAGCGCTGTTGCCGGCGAACGCATACACGTTGCCATCGGCGGCTTGCAAGCTGGCTTGCGCCGCCTCGATCGTGCCCGCGTTTATCACCGTGCCACCGCTTCCCGCCTGCACGAAAACCTGTTGGCCGCCGGACGCGTCCTGCAAGAGCACCTGGTTTCCTGTTACCAGTTCAACCGTTCCCTTCGGCGCATCGATGCTTCCCGCGTTGATCACCGCCTTGCGCGACATGAGGAACACGTCGCCGCCGCTTGAACTGATCTTGCCGAGATTGATTACCGCACCGTCGCCTCCGCCCGAAAACGTGAGCGGGCCGCCTTGCATGAAGGCATTCGGATCCACATTCAGGGCCGATGCAACGAAGCGCCCGCCCGTCGCGATCACGCCGTTGGGAGCCACGAGCACGCCTTGCGGATTGATGAGATAAACGCTGCCGCTCGCGTGCATTTGCCCCGCAATCGTGGAAGGATCGCCCCCCGTCACCCGATTGAGCGTCGCGCCGCTGCCGTTGTCGAAGGTCACGGTGCGCGACGACCCGATTGAAAAGCTGCGCCAGTCAACGACGCCACGCGGCGACGTCTGATTGATGGTGACAGACTGGCTGCCGGTCGTAATTACACCGCTGCCTGCGACCAACTGTCCGCCGCTCGGGAGCGGCGGAACGGCGTATCCAGCGATGGCGTAGCCAAACGTCAGACCAAGCACGAACGGTCGCATCAGAAGGCAACAATGATATGGGGTGCGAATCCAGGACCACGACGCGAAGCGTTGCATGTTTCCCTCCTTTGCCCCAGCCGTTGCTTGCACCTATTGGGCATCCAGTCACCGTGCAAGCGTAGCTCTTCCAGTCATGAACGGATAGTAGTCCGGAAGTCCGCAACGTGTACGCAATCATTCGGGTCGCGACCATCTTTTTTCTTGCGGCTACGATCCTAGATCATTCTCGGCGACGCAAGAGGGACTGTTTCCTGAACCTGCTGCTGCAACGAGGCGTGCGCTCAACGGCTGAAGTTCGGCAAGCAAAGCCAAGTTCGTACGCGCTTGCTACCCATCGTAGGCGCACCTACCTTGCATTCAAGGTGAACGGAGTCAAATTTCTCCGAGGGATTCACATCTTCCCATCTTTCTTGGGTTTAACAGAGTACCTCCTCCCTTGAACGTACGACCCCGTCACCGAGGTAAATGATGAGCGCGCCGCTCGCACATTGCGCTCAGTTCGAAGACGCTTATCGCAGACGGTGCGCGAAACCGCAAAAGAAGCTGCTTGCTACCGGCCCACGCGGTGCTCAGCAATTAGGCAGGGAGGCGACCGCCACGCCGTTTAGGAGCTTTGAAGCGCCCAGCGCGGGCGACCATGCAGTGCTTGAAGAACTCCCGCATGTTGATCGCGCCAAGAATGCGCCGCTGAAGTAACCGCTTTGACGGGCATCCTTTTCACACGCGTAGGAGTCCTGCTGATAATCGAACTGATTTGCGCCGTACTTATTCCACACCATAGGCGACGCACAGCCCGCGAGTGCCGCGAGACATGCGGCTGCAATAAACATCCTTCCCCGTTTCATTCGATGATCCTATTGATTGGTCGTTACAGCGCCATGCTGATGAGCGACGGCTACAGTGCCTGGCGCACGCTCAAAAAGGCAACGCACTTAGGATGCATGGCGCACGCGCGCAGGCTGTTCGTCAAGGCGGACAAAGCGGCTAGGAAAAAGACGGACTCTGGCAAGCAGAAGATGCCGAACGCTCGAGTGGCGAAGGCGCTTGAGTACTTCCAGGCCCTATACCGCGTTGAGGCACTGGCCAAAGGCGATCTGCCCGCCGGCCA
>NZ_JALQDV010000056.1:0-1099 GCF_023631045.1 Caballeronia sp. AZ7_KS35
CTAGTGCATTGCATCATTGAATTGGCACCCCAAGTGTGTTCAGATGCAGGTCATGGGCAAAATGAATCTGACCGATACCGAACGCGAGCAACTGCTGTCGGCGGCGCGCAGCCGAACGGTGCGTGCGGCGGACGTACGACGCGCGAAGTTGATCCTGATGCTCGAGGACGGCGAATCGCGCGACAGCATCATGCGCACACTGGGTTGCGACTCGCGCTTCATCGCGCGCTGGTCGGGGCGCTTTCTTAGCGAGCGACTGTCTGGCATGTACGCCCGACATCCCGGGCGCGCTCCCAAGCAGCCGCCAGCCAGACTTGAGGCGCGTGTGCTCAACCGTACTCTCAAGCACAAACCCGCCGACGGCTCGACACACTGGAGCAGCTATAAGCTTGCGGCAGAGCTCGGCGACGTGTCGGTCTCGACCGTGCAGCGCATCTGGCGCAAGCATGGGGTCAAGCCGCAGAAGTTGGAGCGGCACATGGTCTCCAACGACCCGGACTTCGAGGCCAAAGCAGCCGACGTGATCGGGCTTTACCTGAACCCGCCGGCGCACGCAGCGGTGTTCTGTGTGGACGAGAAGACCGCGATTCAGGCACTCGACCGCAAGGACCGGATGCTGCCGCTGTCGCCGGGGCGCGCCGAGAGTCACGGCTTCGAGTACAAGCGCAACGGCACGCTCAGCCTGTTCGCGGCGTTCAATACTGCCACCGGCGAGGTGCTGGGCAAAACAGCGCCGCGCCACACCAGCGAACAGTTTGTGGCCTTCCTGACCGACGTCGTGGCCAGCCAGCCCAAACGCAGAGAAATCCATGTCATCTGTGACAACGTGAGTAGCCATAAGACGGAGCGGGTGGCCACCTTCCTCAACGCGCATCGCAACGTACGTCTGCACTTCACGCCGACCTATTCGTCGTGGCTTAACCAAGTGGAAAACTGGTTCTCGCGCATCCAGCGTGATGTGATCGCCCGTGGCATCTTCACTTCAGTAAAAGATCTGGATCGCAAACTCATGCATTACATCCGCGAGCACAATAAACATCCAAAGCCGATCAAGTGGAAGTATGACGATCCTTCACGTCGAATCCGCCAGGTGCCAAAT
>NZ_JALQDV010000057.1:0-44712 GCF_023631045.1 Caballeronia sp. AZ7_KS35
AAACAAAGCCAATCACACATCAAAAACACGACATCTGTATTTAGCCGGTGGTACGACATTTCAATTTTGCTTTGACACGCATCATTATGCGTTTTGACGTTTGTCATCAAGAACATAGCGGCCGCGCCAGGGTCGAAGCGTTAAGAATAACGCATAGACATCGAGTAAATGCCGAGTGCGGTCAGAGCGGGCGGCCCTAACCAGGTTTCTTATTGTCGCGTCGAAGAAGGCCGGATGGCCGCCGTTAAACCAAGCTTTGCTTAAGTTGTCCGTTACAGACGCTGAACCGACTGACGTTACATGCGGCTCAGCGCGCTGGTTGCTCGGCAGCATGCGATCAAACTCGCCCTTGACAAATTGAGTAGCACTCGCAAGCGCTGGCTTCCAACGCGGCGCGGTCTAGCAGCCTGATGCGACCGCGGCTGGTACGAACAACTCCCGCGCGATGCAATTTTCCGGCGGGCTCCGTAAAGCCCTTCGCGACGGCCGCCCAGGCTGTCAGCGATTCTCTGGTGAGTAATCGCATCTCATCCGACCGTACCCGGTCAGGCTAATTTAAGAGCCACGAAGACGCCGTTGACCGAAGTTGCGCAAACGGCGGCCTGCAATCCGCATCACTCCATGAGCAGGGCCGTCACGCTCTTGCAGTCCAAGGAACACGGCGGACGCGTAGAGGTGGCGGCGGCAGGCCGCGACGGCATGACAGGCGTCCCGATTACTTTCACATCCCCGTCAGGATAGAGGAGCGTAACGCGTCGTAAGGACTCTGAACGGCCTAAGTGCGCACTGAGTGAGGCTGGACTTATACGATAAGCAAACCCTGTACGTCGGACCTGAACACGGGTGGGCGAACCGACAAAGCTTTCCGAGCGAGGACTCGCCGATGCGAATCGCAGTGGGACCCAAGTGGCGAAACCGGCGAATCAATCGAGACGGTCCGGTTCGCCTCGGTGCTCAAAGCTCGTTCGATTTAAGATGGCACATATCGGCCACGACACGGAGACTATACGCATGATCGAGTTCTACTTTCACCCGACGCCCAATCCCGCGAAGATCGCGCTCTTCCTTGAAGAATCCGGTCTGCCCTACGAGGTGAAGCCCGTGGACACCAGCAAGGGCGAGCAGCATTCGGCCGAGTTCCGTGCGATCAACCCGAACGGCAAGGTGCCCGCCATCGTGGACACGGAAGGGCCCGGCGGCAAGCCCGCTGTCGTGTTCGACTCGACCGCGATCCTGCTTTATCTTGCGGAGAAAACGGGGCAGTTCGCCGGTGCGCCGGAAGATAGACCGCAGCTGCTTTCGTGGATGCTGTTCGTTGCAAGCGGTCTCGGGCCGTTTTCGGGGCAGGCGGTGCACTTCCAGTACGCGGCTCCGGAAGGGCTGGAATACGCGGTGAACCGTTACCGGCGAGAAGCGGATCGGCACTATCAGGTGTTGAACGACAGGCTGAAGGACCGCGATTACATCGTGGGCGACAGCTATACGATCGCCGACATGTCGGCGTGGGGCTGGCTCGATCGGGCATCACGCGTGTTTAAGTCGAGCGACGACCCCCTCGGCCCGTATCCGGAACTCAAGCGCTGGTTCGCGAGGATCGACGCGCGGCCCGCCGTCGAACGCGCACGCGCCGTGAACAGGACGCATGCGTTCAAGACAGTCAACGACGACGAGACGAAGCGTGCGTTGTTCCCGTCGAACTACCCGAAGACGGCGTGAGAGTTTGTCTAAAAGATCAAGGCCATCCCTGTAGCCGCATCGGCGAGCAGGATGGCCGAGTCGGTTCTCGCCCGATATCGACGCGAGCCTGACCGGCGACGCCTACTTCTCGATCTGCTGATTCCAGCGCTGATCCCACTGCGCGCGATTAGCGTTGATCGAGTCCCAGTCCACCACGGTCACCTTCCTCACGAGCGCGTTCAGGTCGCCGAGATTCTTCTCCATGTCCGGCGTCATCTTCGCCTGCGAGTTGGTGGGAATCTGCTTGCCGGCCTCCGCCGCCTTCGCCTGCGCGGGCGCGGACAACAGATATTGCGCGAGCTTTTGCGCGAGCGCCGGGTCCGAATTGTTCTTCACGACGCACACATCCACGAGCAGCAGCACGGCACCTTCCTTCGGCGCGACGTAGGCCACCGGCAGGCCCTTGTCCTTGAGATCGCCGATGGCGGTCGGCGTGAGCGGGAAGAGGCCGGCTTCGCCCGTCGTGATCATCTCCGAGAGCTTCGCCGAGTTCGGAATGTATTCGACGACATTCGGACCGACCGTCGTCGCCCATTTGCTGAAGCCCGGCTCGACGTTCTTCTCGCTGCCGCCCCACAAGCGGTTGAGCGCGAGAAAACCGTGCAGGCCGAAGGTGCTGCTCGACGCCGACTGGAACACGACCTTGCCCTTGTACTTCGGATCGGCGAAATCCAGCCACGAGGTCGGCGGCGCCCAGCCCTTTTCCTTGAAGAGATTCGTGCTGTAGCCGATGCCGGTCATGCCGAGCTGCACGCCCGCGCCCATGTCGTCCTTCAGGCGCGCGAACGGATACAGCTCCTTGAGCACCGGCGCATCGTCGAGCTTCTGGCACACGCCCATGCTGACGGCGCGGGCCATCACGCCGTCATCGAGGAACGCGACGTGAATCTGCGGACTGTTGCGATTCGCGAGCAGCTTCGCCAACACGTCGGACGAGGTGCCCGGCACCACGACCACCTTCACGTTGTTGGCCTTCTCGAAGTCGGGCAGCACCTGGCTCGTGTAGGCCTTTTCCATCGGCCCGCCGTTCATGCCGATGTAGATCGTCTTGCTCTGCGACCAGGCCGCAGACGACGCGCCGAGCGCAACGAGCGTGGCGAGGGAAACGAGTGTGCGAGGCAGCTTCATCGAAATTTTCCTTGTTATGAGTGGGGGATGGCGGAAAGAGGCATCGAACTGAACCGTCCGATCGAAAAGGCCTCGATCGGCGTGCTGGTTTCGCCCTGCGTGACGAGCTCGGCGAGCACTTCGCCGACGCCGGGCGCAAGCAGGAAGCCGCCGCCCGAAAATCCGAATGCATGAAGCAGGCGCGGCGTGGTGCGGCTGGGTCCGATGACCGGATTGTTGTCCGGCGTCTCGCCCTCGACGCCGCTCCACGTGCGAATCAGAAGCGCATCGCGCAATGCGGGCAACAGCGCACAGGCGTCGCGCATCACGGCGCGCGTCGTCGCCGTCGATGGCTGCGCGTACTCGCCGTCGCCATGACCGCGTCCGCCGCCGATCACGCAGTTGCCGCGCTCGACCTGCCGCGCGTAGATGCCACCGCCGACCACGCCGAGACTGTGGCCGATGAACAACGGCAGCGGCTCGGTCACCCACATGTTCGGATAGATGGCCTTCATCGGCACGCTTTCGCCGAAAATGCCCGCGATGCGATTCGCCCATGCGCCCGCGCTGTTCACGAGCCAGTCGGCGCTGATGCGTTCATCGCCCGCGCGCATCTGAAAGCGCGTGCCGTCGAAGACGATGTCTGCGAGCTCGGTCTGCTCGCGCACGTCAGCGCCGGCGCGGCGTGCCGCATGCGCGAAGCCGGGCGACACGAGGCGCGGATTCGCGTGGCCATCGGTCGGACAAAGCGAACCGCCGATCGCCGCCGCGCCGAGCCACGGATAGCGCGCGCGAAACGCCGTCCCGCGCATCACCTCCGATTCGACGCCGTGTTCGCGCGCCATTGCCGACCATTGGTCGAGCACGTGGAGATCGGCTTCGCGCCGCGCGAGCCGCAGATGACCCGACACCACGAGTTCGCCGTCGATGCCGATCAATTCCGGCAGCCGCGCATAGACGCGGCGCGCGCGCACCGCGAGCGGCAGTTGCTCTTCGGTGCGTCCTTGTGTGCGCACGCCGCCGTAGTTCACGCCGCTCGCCTGTGCGCCGCAAAAGCGCCGTTCGACGAGCGCGACGCGCATGCCCTGCTTCGCGAGCGCGAGGGCCGTCGAGGAACCGACGAGTCCGCCGCCCGCAATGACGACATCGAAATGACGCGCGTCATTCATCGTGCGCTTCCTCCGGCTGCACGCGCACGCCGTCGTCGTAGAGCATCGGGGTGATCGGAATCGGTTTGACGGGCGCCTGACTGCGCAGACGGCCGACATCGGCGAGCGTCTTGCCTGTTTCGGCGGCGAGCAGGGCGATGGCGGACTCGCCGCACATGCGCCCCTGACAGCGCCCCATGCCGATGCGCGTGAGCGCCTTCAGGCGGTTGACTTCCGTGGCGAGGCCGCTGCGGATGCACGCGCGCAGGGCGCCCGCGGTGACGTCCTCGCAGCGGCAGACGACGAGATCGTCGGGCCAGCGCTGTGCGGCGTTTGCCGGCGGCGCGAATGCCTGCTCGATGCCGGCGCGGAAAGCGGCGATGCGCGCGAGTTCGCGTTCGAGCGCCGATGCATCGGGCGGGGCGCTCTCGTGGGCCACGAGGCCGATGTCCTCGATCAGCGCGAGCGCCGCGCGCCGTCCGGCGAGTTCGGCGGCGTCCGCGCCCGCGATGCCTGCGCCGTCGCCGGCGAGATAGACGTGGCGCACGGAACTGCGGCCCGCCGCGTCGCGCTCGGGAATCCAGCAGCGATTGAGCGCGTCGAAGCGGAAGCGGCAGCCCGCGAGATCGGCGAGCTGCGTTTCGGGGCGCAGGCCGAAGCCCATGCCGACCGCGTCGCATTCGAGCGTGCGCGTCTCGCCGCGACGCGTGCGCCAGCGGATGCCGCGCACGGCGTCGTCGCCTTCGATGCCCTCGAGCGTGACGCCGCGCTCGATGCGCACGCTGCGCGCGTGCAGCCATCCGACGTAGTACATGCCCTTGGCGAACGTCGAAGGCTGGTTCAGCATGCGCGGCGCGGCGGTGGCCTGACGCGAGAGCGGGTTCGTGTCGAGCACGGCCGCGACCCGCGCGCCTGCCTTCACATACTGGTAGGCGACCAGATACAGGAGCGGCCCCGTGCCCGCGAGCACGACGCGCGAGCCGATCGCGCAACCCTGCGCCTTCAGCGCGACCTGCGCGCCGCCGAGCGTGAAGACGCCCGCGAGCGTCCAGCCGGGGATTGGCATGATGCGATCCGTCGCGCCGCTCGCGATGATCAGATGCGTGAACGGCACGCTCGCTTCGCGGCCCGCGTGGAGCGTGTCGAGCCGGTTGGGCTCGCAGGACCAGACGAGCGTGTCGGGGCGATAGTCGAGCTTCGGCAGCAGGCTGGCCATCGTGTCGTGCACGGCCGCGGCTTTTTTGGCCTCGAAGCCGTAGAGCGTCGATTTGCTGCGCGCAAAACCCGCGTCGGCCGGCGGCTGACGATAGATCTGCCCGCCCCAGCGCGCGTTTTCATCGATGACGACGGGACGAATGCCCGCCGCCACGAGCGTCTGTGCCGCGCGGATGCCCGCAGGCCCCGCGCCGACGATCACCACGCGCGCAGCCGCGCTCATCGCGTCTCTCCGGAGTGCGTGACCACGCGCATGCCCGCTTCGATGCGCGTCGAGCACGCGCGCATGCGCCGGCCGCTTTCATCGCGCACCCAGCAGTCCTGACAGGCGCCGATCAGGCAGAATCCGGCGCGCGGCTTGCCGCTGAATTCGCTGTGCCGCACGTGACGTTGCTGCGTGAGGATCGCGGTCAGAAGCGTGTCGCCGGCGAGTGCGTCGGCTGGCGCGCCGTCGAGAACGAAGGAGATGCGCTCACGGTCTTGCTCGACGAGGCGAACGAACTGCGGCGCGTGATGAGGCGTTGCGTGGCTCATGAGGATGAGTTCAGTGCTGGCCGATCAGAATGCGGTTGAGCCCGTACACGCGGTCGAGGATCAGCATCGCGCCCGCGGTGATGAAGATCACCAGCGCGGAGACGGACGCCATCATCGGATCGATCGATTCGGTCGCGTACATGTACATGCGCACCGGCAGGGTGACGGTTTGCGGCGAGGTGACGAAGACCGACATCGTCAGCTCGTCGAAGCTGTTGATGAACGCGAGCAGCCAGCCGCCCGTGATGCCGGGGAGGATCAACGGCCATGTGACGCGGCGAAAAGTCGTCCACGCGCTCGCGCCGAGCGACGCGGCGGCGTGCTCGATGCTGCGGTCCATGCCGCTCACCGAGGCCAGCACGAGCCGCATCACGAACGGCGTGATGACGACCATGTGCGCGAGGATCAGCCACGTGAACGAGCCGGTTGCGCCGATCAGCGCGAAGAAGCGCAGCATGGCGATGCCGAGCACGAGCCCGGGAATCACGAGCGGCGAGAGCAGCAGCGCATTCAGGAAGTTGCGTCCCGGAAAGCGCGCACGGCCGATCGCGAGTCCCGCGGGTAGCGCGATGACGAGCGAAAGCGTAGCCGAGGCGAACGCGAGCTTCACGCTGTTGAGAAACGCCGAGATGAAATCGGGATAGTCGAGAATCGCGCGGAACCAGCGCAGCGAGAGCCCGCGCGTGGGCAGCGTGAGCGTCTCCTCGGGCGTGAACGCGACCAGCACGACGATGACGAGCGGCGCCAGCATGAACAGGATCACGAACGTGTGAAACGCCAGCGCGACGGGACCGTTTTTGCGCATGATGTCTGCCTCGCCCTAGCCCATGCTGCGCGCGTAGCGCCGCTCGAGCACGCGGTAATAAGTGAGCATCACCACAAGATTGGCGATGAGCAAAAGCAAGGCGATGGTGGCGCCGAGCGGCCAGTTCATCGAACTGAGGAACTGGTCGTAGACGGTCGTGGCCGCCACTTTGAGACGCCGCCCGCCGAGCAGGCCGGGAATCGCGAAGGCGCTCGCGGAGAGGCCGAACACCATCAGGCTGCCCGAGAGAATGCCCGGCACGAGTTGCGGCAGCACGATGCGCCTCAGCGTGACGGCGGGCGAGGCCATCAGCGAGAGCGCGGCGTTTTCCGTTTGCGGATCGATGCGTTGCAGCGCGGTCCACACCGGAATCACCATGAACGGCAGCATCACGTGCACGAGCGCGATGACGATCGCGAACGTCGTGTACAGCAGCTTGTAGGGCCCCATGCCGAACACGCCGAACAACTGGTTCACCAGTCCGTTCACGTTGAGCAGCATGCTCCAGCCGAACGCGCGCACCACGACCGACACCAAGAGCGGCGCGAGGATCACCAGCAGAAATACCGAGCGCCACGGATCGCCCATGCGCGACAGGATGTACGCCTCCGGCGTGCCGATCACGACGCACAACAGCGTCACGAGCGCGGCGATGCCGAAGGTGCGCAAAAAGATCGTGTGGTAGTAGGACGAGCCGAGCACTTCGGCGTAGTTATGCAGATCGAACGCGGCGACGGGCCCGAGCGGCGGATCGAAGCGGTAGAAGGTCAGGCCGAGCGTCATCGCGAGCGGCACGATGACGAGCACCGAAAACAGCAGCAGCGCGGGCGCGCTCATCATCCACAAGGGCAGATAGGCGTGCCACGGGGCGCGGCGTGCGCTTCCCGAACCGGCCGCCGCGGCGGATTCCGTCGAGCGCAAGGTGCTATCCACGGGCGGCCTCCTGAATGAAGCGGATCGATTCCGCATTCCAGTCGATACCCACCTGCGCGCCTTCTTCGAGCGGCTCGTCGCCGTGATTCTGGCAGCACACGAGCATTTCGCCGGCGGGGCTGTCGAGCCGGTAGAGCCACTGGCTGCCGAGGAAGAAGCGGCTCGTCACGCGGCCCGGCAGACGTCCGCCGCCCGCCGCGCCGAGCCTGAGCTTTTCCGGGCGGATGCACACCGTGACGGCGTCGCCGACTCCGATCGCGCGCTCGCGCTCCGGCAACTGCGAGGTTGAGCCCGTTTCCGCGAGATCGTGGCCGAGATCGATGCGAATGGCGTCGCCGTCGCGCGCGACGATCGTTCCGCGCAGCATGTTGGCCTTGCCGATGAATTGGGACACGAAGCTCGTCTCGGGACGTTCGTACGCGCGATACGGCGTATCGACCTGCGTGATGCGGCCCGCCTCCATCACGACGACGCGATCGCTGATCGACAGCGCTTCGGACTGGTCGTGCGTGACCATGATCGTCGTGGTGCCGATCTTGCGCTGGATGCCGCGCAACTCGAACTGCATGTCCTCGCGCAGTTTGGCGTCGAGATTGGACATGGGTTCGTCGAGCAGCAGCACCGGCGGCGCGATGACGATCGCGCGAGCGAGCGCCACGCGCTGACGCTGGCCGCCCGAGAGCTCGCGCGGAAAGCGGTGCGCGAACTTGTCGAGCCGCACGAGCGACAGCGCTTCCTGCACGCGCTCACGGCGCTCGCGCTTGTCGATGCCGCGCATCTCCAGGCCGAAGCTCACGTTCTGCTCGACGCTCATGTGCGGAAAGAGCGCATAGCTCTGGAACACGATGCCGAGGCCGCGCTTGTTCGGCCTCATGTGCGTGATGTCGCGGCCGTCGAGCAGAATGCGCCCGCGCGTCGCTTCGATGAAGCCCGCGATCATCTGCAGGGTCGTGGTCTTGCCGCAGCCGGACGGGCCGAGCAACGAGACGAATTCGCCTTTTTCGACGGTGAGGTTGACGTCGGCGACCGCGTGCAGATCGCCAAACGACTTCGACAGATCCGTCAATGTGAGGAACGACATGGCCTTTCCCTTCGGCGTAGCGGGCGCCGGCTGTATGTGATGAACTCGATGAAATGGACTTTAGCCAGCCATATTTCGGCCAGTCAAACTGAAATTCCATCTGTCGATAAAGACCTCATATGAAATTTCGATTGACGGAATATAAACGCGATGTATGCGATATTTGTTTCACTCAGTGTGATTTGGGTAATCCCCGAGTCCGACGCGCATTGTGCGATGCGGCCGTATCGGGTCGAATAGGCGGCACACATGAGCAGCATCAGTCGCATTCCGTTCAATGGAATGAATGAGGCCCGGATGAAGGCATCGAACGAAGAAAACAGAATGGACGCACCCGGGACGGGCGCGCTGCAACGCGCATTCGCGGTGATCCGCGCGCTCGGTGAGGATCAGGCGGAAGGAAGCCGCGTCACGGCGCTTGCGAAGGCCGTTGGTCTCACGCAGGCTACCGTGCATCGGATACTCCAGGCGTTGATGACGGAAGGCGTGGTGGAGCAGGACGAAAACAGCAAGCGCTATCGGCTGAGCGTGGATTTCTTCTCGCTGGCGGCGCAGGCGGGCAATCCGAGCCGGATGCGCACGTTGTGCCGGCCCGCGCTGCTGCGTCTGTGCGCGAGTCTCGGCGAGACCATCTTCCTGCTCGTGAAAAGCAGCTTCGATGCGGTGTGCCTCGACATGTGCGAAGGTCCGTATCCGATCCGTTCCTTCACGGGCGATGTCGGCGGCCGAGTCGCGCTGGGCGTGGGGCAGGGGAGCCTCGCCATTCTCGCGTTTCAGCCGGAAGCGGAGCGCGAAGAGATCATCCGCTACAACGTGCCACGGCTGCACAACTACGGCGTGTTCGACGAGGTGTATTTGCGCACGGAGATCGAGCGCGTGCGCGCGCAGGGGTACGCGGGCCGCAACAGCGGGTTGATCGATGGCATGGCGGGCGTGGCGGTGCCGATTCTGGACCGCTCCGGGAATGCGCTCGGCGCGTTGAGCGTCGGCACGCTGTCGACGCGCCTGGGCGAAGACCGCCTGCCGATGGTGGTCGAACTGCTGAAGCGCCAGGCGCAGGCGCTCGGCCCGCAAATCAATCCGTTCGATGTGGCCGTGCGCCGTCCGGTTCATGGCCTGACGCGCGCGATGGCGACCAGGCCGCTGTCGGGGCCGGCGCAATAGCGGGCTCGCTGAAAAGCGCTGCTCTTCGTGGAGACGACAGGTCAGAGTCGAACTGAGAAAGCCACGGGGCTCGGACCGGCGACGGCTGAATCCCACCAACGTCAATTGTTGCCGTGGCCGGCCGTCCAACATTCCTAAGAGTGCGAGATCGGCCTCTGGGATCGAGGATCGCGTCCCATTGGTCATCATCACCCACAGCTTCGGCAGATTTTCACGTGCGACCGCATTTTGTTCTGGTTAGGACGAGCAAATCCTGCACAGAAAGTTGTCCCTGCCGCCATCCAAGCAGACCTCAGTTATTGGTTTGTATATATTTTGGAACGCTGTGCTAAGCGAGAGACTAGCTGCGAAGGGAGAAACCATGCGCTGGGTGATGTTGTCGATTTTTATCGCTTGCGCTGCGTACACCCACTGGCGCGGCAAGGTTCGGCACGGGTTCTTCCGCCAGCTTTCTGACCATTCGACTTTCATGTCGCCGCTAAACGGTTTCGTGTACATGTTCTCGCGCGTGCCGTCGACACCTTTTCTCGAGCCTTCCTTCTTTCGGCTGGCGGCGCTTTTACCTGAAATGGTATGACCGCCCTCATCCGTCCGCCGTCGCACAGTGTCCGAACACGGTCTCAATCCTGCAAAAGGTTCCGACGGTAAAGGCGGCGATGTTCGCCATGCTGCCGCCCGGCGGCGTGCTTACGCTGCACCGCGATCCATACGCGGGATCGCTGCGCTATCACCTGGGACTGGTGACGCCGAACGACGACAACTGCGCGATCATCGTCGACGGCCAGCGCTATTCATGGCGCGACGGCGAGGAAGTCGTTTTCGACGAAACCTATCTGCACCGGGCCGAAAACAAAACGGACAAGGACCGCATCATCCTATTCTGTGACATCGAGCGGCCGATGAAATACCGATGGGCGCAGGCGTTCAACCACGCGGTAGGCGGCTTCCTGATGCGCGCGGCGACCTCGCCGAACGAGATGGGTGACCGTACCGGCGGCCTGAATCGCGCGTTCAAGTATTTGTATTCGATCCGGCTCGTCGGCAAGCGTCCGAAGGCGTGGAACCGGATCGTCTACTACATCGTGAAGTGGCTGCTGTTCGGCGGATTAGCGGTTGCGATTTTCTGGCGCTACTGAGGCCAGCCGAAGTTAAGCCAGCCCAGACCTGGCGGTGCCGTGACGCGGCGAACACCCCTAGGGACCGGATCGCGCGTCAGATCTGGGACGAGCGCGACGCGTTCGTGTATCGCAGCGCGCCCCTTGCGCAATCGATCGGTGAAGGCGCGGCGCTCGCGCGCGACACCGGCAAGCCCGTGCTGCTGCTCGATCACGGCGACGATTGCATGTCGGGCGGCACCTGCGACACGACCGACGCCTTCGAAGAAGCGCTGAAACAAGGACCCGCAGGCATCGTCGTCGGGCCTTTGTGCGATCCCGAAGCGGTGGCGGCGCTCTTCGAAGCGAGCGAGAGCGCGACGGTCACGGTCGGCAACAAGCTCACGAGTGTCGCATCGCTCGGCAAGCCGCCGCTCGAAGTGACGGGAATCGTGCGCGCGCTGACCGACGGCGAATTTGTGATCAGCGGCCCGACCTACACGGGACAGCGCGCCTACATGGGCCGCGCGGCGGTGATCGAGACGCCGGCGGCGCGCATCCTCGTGACGGAGCGCACGCACGAGCCGTGGGATCTGGGCGTGTTCGAAAGTGTCGGTATCGATTCCCGCGGCGCGCGGTTCCTGATCCTCAAGTCGCGCCTGTATTGCAGACCGGTGTTCGTGCCCATCTCGGGCGGACTCGTCGAGTGCGATAGCCGTGGCGCGACGAGCTCCGACTACGGGCTCTTTACATTCGAGAATCTGAAGCGGCCGGTCTATCCGCTGGATTCGAACGCCGAATATTGAGCCAAAAGACCACGGAATAATGCGGCCCCGTCGGATGTTCTGACTCAGACATCTGAACGGAGCAACGCGACATGACCGATGAAAAGCGTAAAGCCAGGCACCCAGACATCAGCCCCGATTCTCTTGACCGATTCGCCAGAAAGACTGCTTCTGCACTGCGCGCACGAGTCGCACAAAAACCGCAGCGGGACATGTTCGACAAAGGTGAACTTTGGCGCAGACATCAAAGGGACAACGGACAGATCGAGGCGATCGACAAGCTCTCGCGCGCGAATCTCGCCCGCCTGCGCGCCAACCTGAAGAGGCTTAGCCCGCTCGAGTACGACTTCGTTACGAAGTTCGACAAGCGGCCGTTCTACGCGACGCACTTCACGCCCGCCGAGCGTGACCGCGGCGGGGAAACCACGTTGTATTCGCGCAAGAAGCTGATCGAAAAGGGCATCACGTTCGATCTGTCACATTCGCAGGCAGCCGATCTCGCCGAGGCGGCCAACGACGACTACGTTTTCTTCTCGCTCGAATGTGGCCGCACGCCGAAGAAGGCCAGCAGCCGGTTCGGGGACGTGTTGTACCGTTTCGATCTTGCATCCTCGCGAGTCGGCTCGCGCTTCGAACATGCGTGGCTGAGCCTCAACGACATGGTCGCACCGCCGGACAACACTCTCCCGCGCCGCGTTCCCGGGCTCCCTGAAAGCGATTACCGCAAGGTCAATAACGCAGTCGACGTTTACAACAAGCCAACCTATGTCTTCTCGGGCGGCTCGATGATGGTGGGCGTGGCGTTATCGATCGTGGAACTCACGCGCGACTTGAGCCCGGGTTCACAGCGCAAGCTTCTTTCCGCTTTATCCGACGATGACACCGACAAAACCCTAAACGGCCTGTTCAGGCCGGAACTCAAGCTGGCACGGTTTCTAATCACCGACGATTTCGAAAAGCATCTAGGTGCGACCGGCGGCGCCGCTCCGCCGTCGCCTCCGTCGCCTCCCGCATCGCCGACCTACATGGACATTCTGGACGCGTACCACGGTGGGCCCAGTCGCGGCTCGGATTCCGACTCCGCCTCGAATTACAGCCAGGATTCGATGGAATAGCCTGCGGGGCTCGGGTGTTATGAAAGGGCCAGCGCAAGTCCCCACACGCGTGGCGGCTTCCAAACAGGGATTCAGGAGAGCACGAGATGAACGGTCTGTCACGCACCATGCACGCCTTGAGCGGCGTCACTTTCATGATCGTCGCGTGCGGCGCGGGCGCACAGGCGGCGTCGATCGATTTGCCCGATGCCCAGCCGCTGCTGCGAACGACTGCGTCGGGCGAGCAGATCTATTCGTGTGAATATGGCGCGGATCGCGTGCTCGGCTGGGTATTCAAAGCGCCGCGCGCCACGCTTTCCGATGAGAGCGGCGCACCCGTCATCGAGCATGGGGCGGGACCGTCCTGGCAAGCCGGGGATGGTAGCCGGATCGAAGGTCGCGTGCTGGCACAACGTCCGAGCAAGACGCCGAACAGCGTGCCCGAACTGCTGCTCGAAACGCGCTCGACGGGCACGGCGGGATTGCTGGCTTCGGTGCGTCGCGTGCAGCGCGTCAATACGATCGGCGGCGTAAAGCCGCAAACATCGTGCACGCAGGAGCACGAGTTAGCCGGTTCGCCTTATACGGCCACCTACATCTTCTATCGATAGACCATCCCGTCGAACTTGCATCGGAATATTTCGTTACCGGTCGATCAGGATAACAAAATAACCCCTCTCACTCCAACGCTGACATGAACACTGAGCTCATCACGCATCAGAGCTGGAATCGCTGGCTCTCACCGCTCACGGACGATGTCCCCTGCGGGCCCGACCTCGAGTACGACCCTCAGTTTCGCGAGTTCGAAGAGGCGATCGAGGGTCGGCCGGAAGCGGAGTATGGCGCGACGCTCGTCGCCGCCGTGCCGGCCGACTGGACCGTCGTGGACTCACTCGGCACGGCGCTGATGGAGCGCACGCGGGACCTGCGTGTGATCGTGCCGCTGGTGCGGGCCCGGCTGGCTCGCGAAGGCGTCGAAGGACTGAACGATGGACTCGCGCTCACGGTCGCACTGCTCGAGCAGCGATGGCAGCACGTGCATCCTCAACTCGATGCGGGCGATGCCGACGATCCCACCGCGCGCGTCAATGCGCTTGCCGCATGGGTCGATCCCGCTGGCTTGCTGGCCGAGCTGGCGGACACGCCGCTGTCCGGCCAGGGGCAGCCGATCACGCTGCGCGAATGGACGTACGCCAGCGGCGATGCCCGCGCACCCGATGGCCGCGCGATGCGTAGCGCGTCGGAGATCGAGGCGGCGATCGCGGCTACACCCGAAGCATCGCTGCGCGCGAAGGCTGCGTTCGATGCCGCGGCCGCTCACGTCGAGGCGCTCGAAACGCTTCTGTCGGCGCGTGTCGGTGCGGCACGGACGCTCGATCTCGCTCCGTTGAAGACGCTGTTGCAGCGGGCGAGAGCGCTTTTTGGCGGATGTCTCGGGAATCGCACGGATGCGCCCGTGCCGGGCGAGCGTGTATCGACGGCGGCCGGGGCGGGCGGCGTCATCAACAGCCGCGCCGACGTGGCGGCGACGCTTGCGCGCCTGTGCGAGTACTACGCGCGTCAGGAGCCCGCGAGCCCCGTGCCGCTGCTGCTCGGGCGCGCCATCACGCTGATCGACAAATCGTTTGTCGATCTGATGAAGGACCTCGCGCCGGAAGGGCTGGCGCAACTCACCCAAGTGGTCGGCGTATCGGCGGTCGAGTCGTTCGACGACTGAGCCTCACGCCGCGCTTTTCAACCAGGAGCACCGACAGATGGCCAAAGAGAGCAGTCAGAAATTCATCGCGCGCAATCGCGCGCCGCGCGTGCAGATCGAGTACGACGTCGAGGTGTACGGCTCGCAGAAGAAGGTCAATCTTCCCTTCGTGATGGGCGTGCTGTCCGACTTGTCCGGGCAGCCGCAGGAGGACTTGCCGCCTGTTGCGGAGCGCAAGTTCCTCGAGATCGACATCGACAACTTCGATGAACGCCTGCGTTCGATGAAACCCCGCGTCGCCATGCAGGTCGATAACACGCTGACCGGCGAAGGCAAGATCGGCGTCGACATGACCTTCGAGAGCATGGACGACTTCGAGCCCGCCGCGATCGCCCGCAAGGTGGAACCGCTCGCGAGGCTGCTCGAAGCACGCAGTCAGTTGCGCAACCTGCTGACCTACATGGACGGCAAGACCGACGCCGAGAAGCTCGTCGCGCGGCTGCTCGAAGACCCGGCGCTCATGAGTTCGCTGGCCGCCTCACCCAAGCCCGGCGAGCATGCCGGAACCCAGGACACCGAATAAGGGAACGACGATGGCAGAAACCAACTTCGATCAATCCGTCGAGCGCGATCGGCAACCCGCCTACAAAGCCGGCGACGCAAGCCCGTCCGGCGACTTCCAGCAACTCCTGCAGAAGGCGTTTCGCCCCCGCTCGGACAAGGCCCGCGAGGCGGTCGAAAGCTCGGTGCGCACGCTTGCCGAGCAGGCGTTGCTCGACACCCAGCGCGTGTCCGACGATGCGCTCGCGACCATCGAAGCGCTGATTGCGCGTATCGACGAAAAGCTGAGCGCGCAGATCAACGTGATCCTGCATGCGGGGCCTTTTCAGAAGCTCGAAAGCGCATGGCGTGGCCTTCACTATCTCGTCACCAACACCGAAAGCGACGAGAGTCTCAAACTGCGCGTGATGAACGTCTCGAAGGCAGACCTGCACCGTTCGTTGCGCAAGTACAAGGGCGTGGCATGGGATCAGAGTCCGCTCTTCAAACGGCTCTACGAAGAGGAGTACGGCCAGTTCGGCGGCGAGCCGTACGGTGCGCTCGTGGCCGACTATTACTTCGACAACAGCGGCCCCGATGTCGATTTCCTCACGCAGATCGGCAGGGTGTCGGCGGCGGCGCACGCACCGTTCATCGCCGGCGCGGATCCTGCCGTCATGCTGATGGATTCGTGGCAGGAGCTTGCGAACCCGCGCGATCTCACCAAGATCTTTCAGACGCCCGAGCACGCCGCGTGGCGTTCGCTGCGCGATTCCGAGGACTCGCGCTACATTGGTCTCGCCATGCCGCGCTTTCTCGCGCGCACGCCCTATGGCGCGAAGACGAGCCCGGTCGACGCGTTCGATTTCGAGGAAGACACGGCGGGCACGGATGCATCGAGATACGCATGGGCGAATGCCGCCTATGCCATGGCCACCAACATCAACCGCTCGTTCAAGACGTGGGGATGGTGCTCGCGCATTCGGGGCATCGAGTCCGGTGGCGCGGTCGAGAATCTGCCGGTCCATGCGTTCCCGACCGACGACGGCGGCGTGGACATGAAGTGCCCGACCGAAATCGCCATCAGCGACCGCCGCGAGGCCGAACTCGCGAAGAACGGTTTCATGCCGCTCGTGCACCGGAAGAACTCGGACTTCGCGGCATTCATCGGTGCGCAGTCGCTCAACAAGCCGATCGAGTACGAAGACCCCGACGCCACCGCGAACGCGAACCTCGCGGCGCGTCTGCCGTATCTGTTCGCGTGCGGCCGCTTTGCTCACTACCTGAAGTGCATCGCGCGCGACAAGGTGGGCAGCTTCAAGGAGAAGGACGAGATGCAGCGCTGGCTGCAGGACTGGATTCTCCAGTACGTGGACGGCGATCCCGCGAACTCGTCGGAAGAGACCAAGGCGCGCCGGCCGCTGGCCGCGGCGGAAGTCGTCGTTGAGGAAGTGGAGGGCAATCCGGGCTACTACACGTCCAAGTTCTTCCTGCGGCCGCACTACCAGCTCGAAGGCCTGACGGTGTCGTTGCGGCTCGTCTCGAAGCTGCCCTCCGCAAAAGCCGCCTGAACGGCACACACGCTTTAGCGCAGTCAATTCATCATCGATAAGGAAACGTCATGGCAGTCGATATTTTTCTGAAGCTGGACACGGTCAAGGGCGAATCGCTGGATTCGAAGCACAAAGACGAGATCGACGTGCTCTCGTGGAGCTGGGGCCTGTCGCAGTCGGGGACCATGCACCTTGGCACGGGCGGCGGCGGCGGCAAGGTCGCGGTGCAGGACCTGACCATCACGAAATACACCGACCGC
The DNA here is from genome assembly GCF_023631045.1 of Caballeronia sp. AZ7_KS35. Classification (NCBI taxonomy): domain Bacteria; kingdom Pseudomonadati; phylum Pseudomonadota; class Betaproteobacteria; order Burkholderiales; family Burkholderiaceae; genus Caballeronia; species Caballeronia sp. AZ7_KS35. The sequence goes on from NZ_JALQDV010000057.1 coordinate 16,747, forward strand.
GGCACGCCGTCGATCATTTCCGCGTGCGCCACCGGCAAGCACTTTCCGACCGGCAAGCTCACGGTACGCAAGGCGGGCGGCACCAAGCCGCTGGAGTACTACACCATCGAGCTCGAAAAGATCATCGTGACGAACTACGCGACCGGGGGCTCGGACGCCGAGGATCGCTTCACGGAGACGGTCACGCTCAACTTCGAAAAGTTCCACGTGACGTATCAGCAACAGGACCCGAGCACCGGGTCGGCGCGGGGCGGCGTGGTGGAGAGCAAGTGGAACATCCCCGCCAACGCGACCGCGTAAGCGAGGCATCCGCATGAGAAACGCGGACAGAGTGCGGCCGTCGCTGCTCGACCGTCTGACCGATCATGCGCCCGGCGCATCGCGCGAAGCGCGCGAGCACCGGGCCAGTTCGGCGCGCGCGCAACGCCTCAGCGTAATGCGCGATATCGGCTGGCTGCTCAACGCGCAGGGTATCGCGTCGGCGCAGGATATCGCGCGTTTTCCGGAAGTCGCGGCATCGGTGCTCAACTTCGGCTTCGCGGACCTGGCCGGCAAGAGCGCGTCGAACGTCGATGTCGGACGCATCGAACGGCTGATGAGCGACGCCATTGGCACGTTCGAGCCGCGCATCGTGCCCGGTACGCTGCGGGTGCGCGCCATGCAGTCCGGCGACGCGGCCATTCAGCACAACGCGCTGGCCTTCATCGTGGAAGCGGATCTGCATGCGCATCCGGTGCCGGATCGCCTCTATCTGCGCACGGAGCTCGATCTCGAAGCAGGCAAGGCCAAGGTATTCGAAGGAGCCATGGAGCGATGAACCCCGACCTCATCCAGTACTACAGCCGCGAATTGCAGCATATCCGCGAAATGGGCGGGGAATTCGCGCAGGCGTTTCCGAAGATCGCGGGACGGCTGGGCCTCGAAGGCTTCGAATGCGCCGATCCTTACGTCGAGCGTCTGCTGGAAGGTTTCGGCTTTCTCGCCGCCCGCGTTCAGATGAAGATCGACGCGGAGTTTCCCCGCTTCACGCAGCATCTGGCGGAACTGGTCTATCCGCACTATCTGACGCCGACGCCCGCGATGACCGTCGTGCACGTGCAGTCTGACATGACGCATCCCGCGCTCGCCGAGGGCGTGCCCGTGCCGCGCGGCACCGCCTTGCACGGCCGGCTCGACGGTGAACGCGCGACGCGTTGCGAATTCCGCACCGCGCATGCGTTGACGCTGTGGCCCATCGAACTCTCGGCGGCGCGGCTCTTCACGCATACCGGCGCGATCCCGGGTATCGACGCGCGCCTGCCTCGCGGCGTAAAGGCGGGCCTGCGTCTGACCTTGCGCGCGGCCGGCGGGCGCAAGCTGCGCGACCTCGCGATCGAGCGTCTGCCCATTTATTTGCGCGGCAACGATGGCGTCGCCGCGAAGCTCTACGAGTTGTTGATTGGCTCGACGCTCGGCGTCGTGGCGGGTGACGCCGTGCTGCCGGCCTCCGCGCTGCGCCCGCTCGGTTTCAGCGATGAGGAAGCGTTGCTGCCCGTGAGCGAGCAATCGTTTCCGGGCTATCGGCTGTTGCAGGAGTATTTCGCCTGCCCGCAGCGTTTCATGTTCGTCGGTATCGAGGGACTGCGTGCTCAACTGGCGCGCTGCGACAAGAGCGAGATCGAGCTGGTCGTGCTGCTGTCGCGCGCGGACACCGCGCTGGAACAGGTCGTCGATCAGGCGAATTTCGCGCTGCATTGCACGCCCGCGATCAATCTGTTCCCGCGCCGCGCCGATCGCATCGCCGTGACGGGCGAGCAGTTCGAACATCACGTCGTCGTCGATCGCACGCGGCCGCGCGATTTCGAGGTGGTCCGCATTCAGGGCGTGACGGGATACCGTGCGGGCGGCGGCGAGATCGCATTCCAGCCGTTCTACCGCATGCGCGATCTCGGCATCGACGAGCCCGATGCCGCGTTCTATCAGGTGCGTCGCGAGAAGCGTCTGCCGTCGGCGCGCGAGAACGAGCGCGGCGTCCGGTCTGCCGCGCGTTCCTCGTATGCGGGCAGCGAAACGTGGATTGCGCTCGTGGACACGCGCGAGTCGCCTTATCCCGCCGATCTTCATCAGCTCGGCATCAGCGTGCTGTGCACCAACCGCGATCTCACGCTGACCATGCCCCTCGGACGCGGCGAGACCGATTTCACGCTGGAACTCGAAGCGCCCGTCGCGGCCGTGCGCTGCGTGGCCGCACCGAGCCGTCCGCTGCCTTCGTACGCGCAGGGCGCGGTCGCATGGCGGCTGCTGAGCCATCTGTCGCTGAACCACGGCTCCCTCGTGGACAATGCCGACGGTAGCGGCGCACGCGCCATGCGCGATCTGCTCGCGCTCTACGCACCCGAAGGCGACAGCGCGGCCGCGCGTCAAATCGATGCACTGCGCTCCATTCGCTCGAACGCGGTCACGCGCCGGTTGCCCTCGCGCGGCCCTATCGTATTCGGGCGCGGCCTCGCGCTCGACGTGCTGCTCGACGAGAGCGGATTCGAAGGCGCGAGCGCGTTTCTGTTCGGCGCGGTGCTCGCGCGCTTCTTCGAGCAATACGTCTCGTTGAACGCCTTCACGGAAACCATCGTGTCGTCGGCGACGCGCGGTGAAATCATGCGCTGGGCGCCGGAGAGCGGACGATGCCGGACGCTGTGACCTTGTTCGAACGCTTCGCCGCCGATGCGAACCGCTTCGATTTTTTTCAGGCGGTCAGGCTCATCGACGCGGCTCATCCGGCCTGGCCGCGCACGGGCGCGTCCCTGCGTCCGCGCGACGATGCGGTGCGCTTCGGCCAGGAACCGGAGTTGATCTTCTTTCCGACCACGCTGAAGCACTTCGTCGGCATGCAGGCGCAGCCGCCCAGGCTCGCCGTCAACTTTTTCGGCCTGCTCGGACCGAATGGCCCGATGCCCACGCATCTGAGCGAATATGTGCGCGATCGCGCGCGCAATGCGGGCGATCCGACCTTTGCGCGCTTTCTCGATGTCTTTCATCACCGCATGACGTCGCTGTTCTATCGCGCATGGGCGGCCGCGCAGCCGGTCGTCAGTCTGGATCGCCGCGACGACGATCGCTTTTCGTCCTATGTCGGCACGGTGTTCGGGCTCAATCAGCCATCGCTGCGCCACCGGGACTCGGTGCACGATTTCGCCAAGCTGCATTTCGCCGGGCTGCTGGCGGGGCCGACGCGCCATGCCGCCGGCTTGCGCTTGGTGCTGTCGCGCTATTTCGGGCTGCCGGTGCAGGTGACGCAGAACGTCGGTCACTGGCTGAAGCTGCCTGACGAGGCACGCTCGCGGCTCGGCGCGCCCGACGACGGCGCGCGCATGGGCGTCGGCACGATGCTCGGCGCGCGCGTGTTCGATCGCCAGCACAAGTTCCGCATCGTGCTCGGCCCGCTTTCGCTGCAGGACTACGCGCGTTTCCTGCCCGATGGCGCGAGCCTCGTGCGCCTGGTCGACTGGGTGCGCTTCTATGTGCGCGACCCGCTCGAATGGGACGTGAACCTGCAATTGCAGCGCGCGGACGTCCCGGGTCTCGCGCTCGGGCGGCATCGGCGACTCGGCTACACGACGTGGCTGCATGCGCGAGTGCCAAGCCGCGACGCGACACAGCTCATGCTTCGGCCGCTCGCCTCATCTCATGCAAAGGACTAGCTCAATGGCAGACATCAGCCGTGCCGTCATGTTCGGCAAACTCGACACGCTCAGCTTCCGCGCGATGGAAAGCGCCACGACGTTCTGCCGTCTGCGCGGCAATCCGTATGTGGAGGTCGTGCACTGGCTGCATCAGGTATTGCAGTTGCCGGATTCCGATCTGCATCGCGTGATCCGCCATGCGGACATCGATCCGGCGGTGCTCGCGCGCGATCTGACCGATGCGCTGGACCGTCTGCCGCGCGGCGCATCGTCGGTGACGGATATCGGCGCGCAACTCGAAGAAGCGGTGGAGCGCGGCTGGGTGCATGCATCGCTGATGTTCGAGGCGCATGCGATACGCAGCGCGCATGTGCTCGTCGGCATGTTGCGGACGCCCTCGCTGCGCAACGTGTTGCGCGGCATCTCGCGCGAGTTCGACCGCGTGAAGACGGACGATATCGTCGAGCGTCATGCCGATCTGTTCGACGGCTCGCCCGAAACGCAGCCGCCGACGGCGCCCGCGCCGCAGCCGCCGGCGGACGCGGGCGCGCCGCGGTCGAACGACGCGTTGCAACGCTTCACCGTCGATCTGACCGAGGACGCGCGCTCGGGCAAGCTCGATCCGATCGTCGGCCGGGACGAGGAAATCCGCCAGGTCATCGACATTCTCATGCGCCGCCGGCAGAACAACCCGATTCTCACGGGCGAGGCCGGCGTCGGCAAGACGGCGGTCGTGGAAGGGCTGGCGTTGCGCATCGTCGCGGGCGATGTGCCGCCCGCCTTGCGGCACGTGAGCCTACGCACGCTCGACGTGGCGCTGCTGCAGGCGGGCGCGGGCATGAAAGGCGAGTTCGAGACGCGTCTGCGTCAGGTGCTGGATGCGGTGCAGTCCGCGGAGAACCCGGTGATCCTCTTCATCGACGAGGCGCACACGCTGATCGGCGCGGGCGGGGCGGCGGGAACCGGCGACGCGGCGAATCTGCTCAAGCCGGCGCTGGCGCGCGGCGCCGTGCGCACGATCGCGGCCACGACGTGGTCCGAATACCGGCGGCACATCGAGAAGGATCCCGCTCTCACGCGGCGTTTTCAGGTCGTGCAGGTGCATGAGCCCGACGAAACGCGCGCGGTGACGATGATGCGCGGCATCGCCGCTGCGCTCGAGGCGCATCACGGCGTGCAGATCCTGGACGAAGCCGTCGAGGCGGCGGTGAGGCTTTCGCATCGCTATCTGCCGGCGCGTCAGTTGCCCGACAAGTCGGTGAGCCTGCTCGACACCGCCTGCGCGCGGGTCGCCGTGAGCCAGCATGCGACGCCGCCCGCCATCGACGATGCGCGGCGGCGCATCGAGACGCTCATGACCGAACTCGACATCATCGCGCGCGAGGCCGCCATCGGCATCGATACGGCGGCACGGCACGAAGCGGCATCCGCGGACCTGCAGCTTGTCAACGCGCATCTGGAGGACCTCGAAGCGCGCTGGCACGCCGAGCGCGGCATGGTCAAGGACATCCTCGCACGCCGCCGCGCGTTGCGCGAGCACGCACCCGACGCGGATCTGACTGCGCTGCGCGAACGTCAGGCGCAACTTGCCCTGCATCAGGGCGAAGCGCCGCTGATCCTGCCCGGCGTCGATCGTCACGCGGTCGCGGCGGTCGTTCAGGACTGGACGGGCGTGCCCGTGCTCAACATGCTGAAGAACGAGGTCGGCAATGTCCTGCGTCTCGACGAACTTCTCGACAGACGCATCATCGGGCAGCACCACGCCACGCGCATGATCGCGCGCCGCGTGCAGACCTCGCGCGCGGGCCTCGACGATCCGAACAAGCCCGTCGGCGTGTTTCTGCTGGCCGGAACTTCGGGCGTCGGCAAGACGGAGACGGCGCTCGCGCTCGCGGAAGCGCTCTATGGAGGCGAGCAGAATCTCATCACCATCAACATGAGCGAGTATCAGGAGGCGCATACCGTGTCGCTCCTGAAGGGCGCGCCGCCGGGCTATGTCGGTTTCGGCGAGGGTGGCGTGCTGACCGAGGCGGTGCGCCGCCGTCCGCATAGTGTCGTGCTGCTCGACGAAGTCGAAAAGGCTCACCCGGATGTGCACGAACTGTTCTTCCAGGTCTTCGACAAGGGCCGCATGGACGACAGCGAAGGGCGTTCTATCGATTTTCGCAACACGCTGATCCTGCTGACCACCAACGCGGGCACCGACTGTATCGCGGAACTGTGCGCCGGCCCGCGGGCACCCGCGCCGATGGAGGTGATCGAGCGGGAACTGCATGCGCAACTGCTGCAGACTTTTCCGCCCGCGCTGCTCGGGCGCATGGTGACGATTCCGTATTACCCGCTTTCCGGCGACATGCTGCGCGCGATCATCCGGCTGCAACTCGGGCGCGTGGCGGAGCGGGTGAATGGCACGCATCGCGTGCCATTCACTTACGACGATGACGTCGTCGCGCAGATCGCGCTGCGCTGTACGCGGCTGGAAAGCGGCGGCCGCATGATCGACGCGATCCTCACCAACAGCGTGCTGCCGCGCATCAGTACGGAGTATCTGTCGCGCGTGATGGCGGGCACGGCCCTTTCGCGCGTGCATGTGGGCGTCGAGGACGAGGAGTTCACGTATGCCTTCGACTGAACGCCATGTGCGCCTGAATTGCGCGGCGCTCGGCGGCGATGCCGTGTTCCTGCGCATGTCCGCCAGCGAAGCGCTCGGGCGTCTGAGCCGTTACGAGATCGTATTTCTTTCGATGCGCAACGACATCGATCCGGGCAAGGTGCTCGGGCAGGACCTCACGGTAACGCTCGACTATCCGGCCGGCGGTGCGCGCGAGTTCAACGGCATCGTGACGACGCTGCGTCTCCTGATTCCCGGCGACAGCACGAAGAACCGCATGGCGCGCTACGAAGCGATCGTGCATCCGCGCATGTGGCTGCTCACGCGCGCCGCGCACCGGCGCTTCTACCATCAGCGCACGGTGCCGCAGATCGTGTCGAAGGTGCTCGAATCGTACGACGTCGATTTTCGCAACGCGTGCACGGCGAGTTATCCGCCGCTCGATCATTGCGTGCAGCACCGCGAAACGGATTTCGATTTCGTCAGCCGCCTGATGGAACGTGAAGGCATTCACTACTTCTTCGAGCACGAAGGCGGCAAGCACACGCTCGTGCTCGCGGACTCCGGCGCTGATCACCGGCCCATCGCGCATTACGGCACGGTGCCGTTTCAGGCGTGGGACACGCCGCGGCAGGACGAGGAGTGCGTGTATCGCTGGCTGTCGGGCGCGACGCTGGAAACGGGGCGCTACGAAGTCAACGATTACGACTTCGAGAAAGCCTCCGTCAGCAACAGCGAAGGGCTCGTCGCCCGGGCCACGCGCGGCGCGCCGTACGACCCGCCGCGCTACCTGATGCAAGAGCATCTGACTGGGCATCTGTCGGCGGGCGACGGCGAGCGGCTTGCGCGCGTGAACGTCGAGATCCATCAGACGCAGAACGATTCGATCGAAGGGCGCAGCACCGCGCGCGGCATCGCGGCGGGCGGGCTGTTCCGTCTTCGCGATCATCCGGCGAGCGCGCAGAACCGGCAGTATCTGGTGATCGAAAACCACGCGGAGATCGTGTCGGATGCCTATGTATCTTCCGACGATCCGAGCCAGCCGCTCTTCGATTGCCGCTTCCGGGCGATCCGCGACGGCACTACGTTCCGCTCGCCGCGCGTGACGCCTGCGCCGCGCGTCGCCGGACCTCAGACCGCCGTGGTGATCGGGCCGCCGGGAGAGGAGATTCCCACGGATCAATACGGTCGCGTGAAAGTGCGGTTTCACTGGGAACAACTCACGCAGACCGACGGCGCAAACCCGCTCGACCGCTGCTGGGTGCGCGTCGCGCAAGGCTGGGCCAACCGGCGCTGGGGCGCGATGTTCCTGCCGCGCATCGGGCAGGAAGTGCTCGTCGAGTTCGTCGAAGGCGACCCGGACAGGCCGGTGATCACGGGCGCCGCCTACAACTCGACCAACATGCCGCCGTATGAATTGCCCGCGCAAAGCGCCGTTTCAACGCTGAAGAGCCAGTCGACCAAAGGCGGCAACGGCTACAACGAAGTCCGTTTCGACGATCGCAAGGGCAGCGAGCAGATGTTCTTTCATGCCGAACGCGATCACGAAACCTGGATTAAGAACGACGCCCTGATGAACGTATCGGGCGAGCGCCACGTGAGCATTGGCGGCGACGAGTTCCGCGCGACGCGCGGCGCGCGCAACGATTCCGTCACGGGGCGAAGCACGTCGCGCGTGCTCGGCGGCGTGTCGGCGGCGAGCATGACGACGCACGACCAGTTCGTCGGCGAGACGTATTCGCTGGAAGCGGGCGCGACGGTGCGCATCAAGGCGGGCGCGGCGGTGGAAGTCGAGGCGAGCGCGACCATCGCATTGCGCGCCGGCGCGTCGTACATCCTCATCGGGCCCGAGACGATCGAGATGTCGAGCTTTCCGATTCCGATCGGCCCGGGCGTGCCGCCGGTGCCGCTCGTCATTCCGCCCGCGCCGCCCGCGCCGCCGCGCGATGCCGACAATGGCGCCAGCAAGGGCCGCAGATAGGAGATCACGATGACACTGACGCTGACAGTGCGAGGCGGCGAAGGCGAGGAGCGCGCCGCGCCGCATACGATGGCAATCGACGAGACCGCCACCATCGGGCGCGCGCCGGAGTGCACGCTGGTGCTGGGAGATGCGCAGCGCGGCATCTCGCGCATTCAGGCGCGCATCGAACGCCGCGGCGATACCTACGTTCTCGTCGATGCGGGCAGCAATCCGACGCTCCTGAACGACGAAGCGCTCGGGGCCGGGCGCGAAGCGGTCCTGTCGAACGATGACCGTATCGGGATCGGGGCTTATACGCTGGTCGTGTCGGTCGAAACGGTGTTTGCCGTCGACCAGACGCTGATGACGCAACCCGCGCCGTCCGCGCCGGTTCTCTGCGCGGACTTACCGGCCACGCCGGAATTCGAGGCGCCGCCGCCCGCGCCGCTCATTCCCGACGACTGGAACGCGCCGCACGACCGCACCGCGTCTCACGCCGGTCCGGGCGACGACGATGCCCCCTTCACCCCCGACCCGCTTGCCGCGACGCCGCTCTTGCGCGAACCCGGCGATTTCGGCGGCGATGCCAGTCAGGCCCTGATGGATGCGCTGAGCGGCGCCGATCCGCTGCGCGATGCGAGCGTGCCGCGCGCCCCACGGGTGGAGGCGGTGGTGCGCAGTCTGGAGCACGTCTCGCCGGAGCGCGTCATGTCGGCGTTGCCCGCTGTGCAATCGCCTTCGCAACCGGATGCAATACCGCCAGCCGAAGAACGGCAGATGCGCGATGCGCCGCCATCTGCATCGAAAGACGACGAAGCAGCGCTGCTCGATGCCTTGCTCGACGGCCTCGGCGTCGAACGTGCCGACGTTGCGCACATCGCCGCGCCGGACCTCGCGCGCCTGATCGGATCGATGTTGCGCACGGCCACGCAGGGCGCGATGTCCGTCCTTCGTTCGCGGGCGATGACCAAGCGCGAAACCCGCATGGCCATGACGATGATCGAGGAGCGCGACAACAATCCGCTCAAGTTCTTTCCGGATGCCGATCGTGCGCTGACGCAGATGCTCGGCGCGCGGGGCCGCGGCTACCTTGCGCCCGACGAAGCCATGCGCGCCGCGTTCCACGACATCCAGACGCACGAACTGGCGCTCATCGCCGGCATGCGCGCGGCGCTCGACGACGCCATGGCGCGCATGGAACCGGCCGCCATCGAACGTTCGCTCGATGCGCCGGGCCGGTTCCACGCCATCGTCGGCAATCGCAAGGCGCGGCTGTGGCAGCGCTACGTCAAGACCTGGGAACGCGTGTCGCGCGATACCGGCGACGACTTTCAGCAGCGCTTCGGCGAGCCGTTCGGCCGTGCGTATCAGGCGCAACTCGATGCGCTGCAATCCCCGAAAGACTGAGTCAGCTCATGTACTGGAACAACAAGGTCATCTGGTCGGAGGGCATGTTCCTCCAGCCGCAGCATCTGCAGCAGCACGACCGTCATGTCGAGGCGCTGCTCGAAGGCCGCGCCGGCGCACTGCGTCCGTATGCGTGGGGCTTCACGAGGCTCGAAATCGACGAGGCGCTGCTCAAGCTCGGCAAGCTCGCGCTCCGATCCGCGGCCGGCGTGCTGCCGGACGGCACGCCCTTCAGCCTGCCCGCCGACGACGACCTGCCCGAGCCGCTCGATATTCCCGAGAACGCGGCGAACGTGACGGTCATGCTCGCCTTGCCGGTGCGACGGCCCGGCTCGCCGGAATCGGGCGGCGACGAGCATGCGGACAATCTCGCGCGTTATCGCGCAGGCGATGTCGAAGTTCACGACAGCAACGACGCCGATGCGCTCGCCACGCTGCTGCAGGTGGGCAAGCTGCGTCTACGCCTCGCGCTCTCGCCCGACGTCGCGCATGCGCATACGTGCGCCGGGGTCGCGCATGTGATCGAACGCAAGAGCGACGGCCGTGTGGTGCTCGACGACGAATACTGCGCGCCGTGTCTCGACTATCGCGTGGCGGGCAAGCTCGCGCGCTTTGCGACGGAGCTCGCCGGCCTGCTGCAACAGCGCGGCGAAGCGCTTGCGGGGCGGCTCACGCAGCCCGATGGCGCGGGCATGGCCGAGATCGCCGATTTCCTGCTGCTGCAGATCGTCAACCGGGCGCAGCCGCTGGTCGCGCATTTCAACGCGCTGAGCGGGCTGCATCCCGAGGCGCTTTATCGGGTGTGCATCGGCCTCGCGGGGGAACTCGCCACGTTCAGTCAGGCGGGCCGCCGTCCGCCGGAATTTCCCGCGTACCGGCACGAACGTCTGAAGGAGAGCTTCGAGCCGGTAATCGCCGCGCTGCGCCTCGCCTTGTCGCGCGTGGCCGATCCGCAGGTCGTGTCCATTGCGCTGGAGGAGCGCCGCTACGGCCTGCGCGTCGCGCTGGTCAACGATCGCGCGCTCTTCACCGGGGCGACTTTCGTGCTGGCGGCGCGCGCTCAGGTGCCGACCGACACGCTGCTGTCCGGGTTCGGCAGCCAGGTGAAGATCGGCAGTATCGAAAAGATCCGCGACCTCGTAAATCTGCAATTGCCCGGCATTGCGCTGCGCGCGCTTGCCGTCGCGCCGCGCCAGTTGCCGTTCCACGCCGGCTACAGCTACTTCGAACTCGACGACAAGAACGAAGCATGGGCGACGCTGGCGTCCTCCGCCGGCATGGCGCTGCACGTCGCGGGCGAATTCCCCGGCCTCGCGATGGAACTCTGGGCGATCCGGCACTGAACCCACGCCGCTTAAAGGAAGCCTTTCCATGTCCAACGACACCCACCCGCCGCTCGACGACGCGGTGTTTCTCGACGCGGCACAGACCATCCGGATGCCGACGCCAGGCCGCAAGCGCGAGCCCACGACGAACGCCGGCGCGCCGTCCGCGACGACAGAAGCGCCGCTCGCGCCGCTCGACGCCTCGATCGCGGGGCGCAATCCGCTCCTGCGCGCGGCCAGTCCGCTGCTCGAACTCGCGCTGCCGCTACGCCGGCTCGCGAGCCATCCCGATCTCGAAGCCCTGCGCGCACAGCTTATCCAGATGGTGCGCAGGTTCGAAGCCGATGGCCGCTCGTTTGGCGTGCCCGATGCGCAGCTCGGACCGGCCCGCTATTGCCTGTGCACGTTCATCGACGAAGCCATTGCCGCCACGCCGTGGGGCGCGGGCGTCTGGGGCCGCCGCAGTCTGCTCGTGACGTTTCACAACGAGGCATCGGGCGGCGAGCGGCTCTTCGTCATCCTGCAACGGCTGGCGCAAACCCCGGCGGTGGAGATCGACACGCTCGAACTCATCTACGTGATGCTCGCGCTCGGCTTCGACGGGCGCTATCGCCTGATCGAAGGCGGCAAGCGTCAGCTCGACGAAATTCGCGCCCGCCTCGAACAGATGATCCGCGCGCAGCGCGGCGCGGTGGAACGGGCGCTGTCGCCGCACTGGCGGCCCGCCGACCGCGAACGCAAACGGCTGCTCGGCTTCCTGCCGCTGTGGGTGGCGCTCGCGCTCGCGGCCGTCGTGCTGATGACGGCGGGCCTCGTGCTCGGCCTGCGCATCAACGCTTTCTCGGACCCGGTGTTCGCCGCGATGCGCGCGATCCGGGTCGCGCCCGCGCCGGTGCTCGCCGACAAGACGAAGGCCGCGCCCAAGCTGGCCGCCGCGCTGAGCGGCTTCCTTGCGCCGGAGATCGCGCAGGGACTGGTGACGGTCGGCGAGTCGGCGGACCGCACGACCGTCACGCTCAACAACACGGCGCAAGGCGTGCAGATTTTCGCGTCCGGCAGCGCCGATCTCGATGCGCATTTCGCCCCGCTCGTGCAGCGCATCGGCGAAGCTTTGCGCGACAAGCCGGGCAATGTCGTCGTGATCGGGCATACGGACAACCAGCGCATCGTGTCGGCGCGCTTTCCGTCGAACGTGGCGCTCTCGCAGGCGCGCGCGGACACCGTGCGCGCGATGCTCGCCGCGAAGGTCCCCGATCCGGCCCGGGTCAGCGCCGAGGGACGCGGCGACACGGAGCCGGTCGCATCGAACGATAGCGCCGCCGGGCGCGCGCGCAATCGCCGCGTGAGCATCGACATTCTTTCGCCGGGAGCTGCACCATGAAGTGGATCGATACCCTGAAGAAGCCTGCTGTCGTCTCGTTCGCCGGCGTGCTCGCGCTGGTTGCGCTCGTGTGGTTCTACGGGCCGCTCGTCGCCTTCAACGGCCGCGCGCCGCTCGACAGCGCCGCACACCGCTGGCTCGCAGCCGCGCTGATCGTCCTGTGCTGGGCGGGATACTGGGGCGTGCGGTATGCCAAGGCGCGCATCGCCGGGTCGAAGTTCGTGCAGGGTCTCGTCGCCGATGCGCTCGATCCCGCGCGGCGCGAGCCGGACCCCGCGCGTCAGGCCGCCGATGCCGAACTGGCCACGCTTCGCACGCGTTTCGAAGACGCCCTCAGGACGCTGCGCGAAACGCGCGGCGGCGCGAAGCAGGGTGTGGCCGGCTGGCTCAGACCGCGCCGCGAAGCGCTCTACGATCTGCCGTGGTACATGTTCGTCGGCGCGCCCGGGGCGGGCAAGACCACCGCGCTTGCGCATTCCGGCCTGCGTTTTCCGTTGGCGGACCGGCTGGGCGCGCAGGCGGTGGGCGGGGTCGGCGGCACGCGCAATTGCGACTGGTGGTTCACCGACGACGCCGTGCTGCTCGATACCGCCGGCCGCTTCACGACGCAGGATAGCCATGAAGAAGCGGATCGCGGCGCATGGCTCGGCTTTCTTGCCCTGTTGCGCAAATATCGTCCGCGCCGCCCGCTGGATGGCGTGATGGCCGTGGTGTCCGCCGCCGACCTGCTGCAGCAGTCCGACGAAGCGCGCGCCGCGCATGCGGTGGCCATCCGCGAGCGTCTGTCCGAACTGAACCGGCAACTCGGCGTGCGTCTGCCGGTGTACGTCGTCGTCACCAAGAGCGACATGCTCGCGGGCTTCTCCGAATACTTCGACGACTTCGGCCGCGACGAACGCGAACAGGTCTGGGGCGTGACGTTTCCGCTCGCATCGGAGCAGGGCGAAGCCGAGGCCGGCACACCGCTCGCGCGCTTTCCCGACGAGTTCCGTCTGCTTCACCGGCAGGTTCAGGACCGCGTGCTGCAACGCATGCAGCAGGAAACCGACGTGCGCCGCCGCGCGCTGATCCATTCGTTCCCGCAGCAGTTCGCGGGCATCGAGCAGGCGTTGCTGCGCTTTCTCGACGATGCTTTCGGCGATTCGCGCTTCTCCCGCGCGGCTTTGCTGCGCGGCGTCTACTTCACGAGCGGCACGCAAAGCGGCCGTCCGCTCGACCGCATGATGAGCACCATGGCCGGCTCGCTCGGACTGCGCCGCGAAGTCGTGATGGCGGATGCATCGAGCGGACGCGCCTACTTCGTCAAGCGGCTGCTGCGTGACGTGATCTTCGCGGAGCAAGGCATCGCGGGCACGGATCCGCGTACGGAACGGCGGCGCACGCGCTTTCAGCGGATCGCCGTCGGTCTGATCGGCGTGTTGCTCGCGGCGGGGCTGGCCGGACTGATTGCCAGCGACCGGCAGAACCGGCGTTTCGTCGAGGAAAGCCGTCAGCAGATCGCGGCGCTGGCGGAACGCGCGAAGCAGACGAGCGCCGGCGACAGTCCGCTCGCCGTGCTGCCGCTGCTCGATGCCGCGCGCGATCTGCCCGGCGGCGACGCCGAGCGCGCCTCGCGCGATCCGTCGTGGTGGGCGGGCTTCGGGCTCGATCAGCGCGAGAAGCTCGGGCTCGAAGCCGAGCGCGTCTATCAGCGGCTGTTGCGGCAGACCTTGCTGCCGATCGTCGTGCAGCGCATGGAGGACCAGTTGCGCCACGGCCAGTCGGAAGATACGGCGACGCTCTACGAGGCGCTGCGCGCGTATCTGATGCTGGGCGATCCGGCCCACTTCTACCCCGACGCACTGCAGGTCTGGGCGATGCGCACCTGGCGGCAGGGCGCCATGAAGGACGCCAGCGACACAGAGCGCGCGAACATCGAGCGTCATCTTCGGGCGCTGTTCAGCCGCGGACAGTTCGATTCGAACCTGCCGCTCGACCAGAACCTGATTGGGCAGGCGCGCGCCGTGCTGAATCGCGTGCCCTTGGCGCAGCGGCTCGACGGGCGCATCCAGCAGCAGCTCGCGCAGCAGCGCCTGCCGGAATTCACGGTCGCGAAGGCGGCGGGTCCGAGCGGACAGATCGTGTTCGTCAGAAAGAGCGGCGCGCCGCTCACGCAAGGCATCGACGGCGCCTATACGCGCGAGGGCTTCGCGGCGTTCGAGCGTCTGCGCGAAGCCGCGCTCGCGAATCTGCCCAAAGACGACTGGGTGCTCGGCAACGGCCAGACCCGCGCCGGCGCGCAGGATACGGACGCGTTGCGCACCGCGCTCACACGCCTCTATAGCGACGAGACCATTCGCCAATGGGACGCGCTGCTGGCGGATATCGGCGTCGTGCCGTTCGATGCGCCGGATCAGGGCGCCCGCGTGGCGAACCTGCTCGGCGCGCCGAATTCGCCGCTGCGCGCGCTGATCGAAGGGATTGCGCGCGAAACGCGCTTCACGCCGCCCGCCGCGCAGCCCGGCAAGCTCGACACGCTGCGCAAGCGCATCGGCATCGAGACGGACACGCCCGCCGCGCCGACGCTCGTCGATGCGCATTTCCAGGCGCTGCACGATCTCGCCGGCGCACCGCTCGACGACTACGTCAACGCGCTGAAAGACGCCGCCGCGACCTTGCAGGCGGAAGACACCGCGCGCAGGCAGTCCCTGCCGCTGCCCGCGACCGGGCCGCTGGACCGGCTCAAGCTGATGTCGCAGAATGCGCCCGCGCCGCTCGCGGCCATCCTGCAGGGCGTCGCCGGCAACGCCGATACCGTGCAGATCCAGAGCCAGCGGGCGCAGTTGCAGTCCGCGTGGGCGGCGAACGTCGCGCCGGCGTGCAGACAGGTGCTCGACAGGCGCTATCCGCTGGTGCGCGGCGCGACGCGCGACGCAGCCCCCGACGATTTCGCGCGCGTGCTCGCGCCCGGCGGCCTGGTCGATACGTTCTTCCAGCAGAATCTGCAGAGCCGCGTCGACACGTCGGGGGCGGTGTGGAAGTGGCGTCCCGAAGCGAAGGCGCTCGGCCTGTCCGACGACGTGCCGGTGCAGTTCCAGCGTGCCGCGATGTTGCGCGATGCGCTGTTCCGCGACGGCGGCCGCGATGTCTCCGTTCGCTTCACGGCGAAAGTGACGTCGCTCGATCCGTCGGTGAAGCGCTTCGTGCTCGATATCGACGGCACGCAGCTCACCGCCTCGGGCGACGCGCCCAACGCTACGGCCGAGTTTCGCTGGCCGAGCGGCAAGGGCACGGGGCAGGCCCATGTCGAACTCGATCCCGCTGACGGTGCGCCGCTGCGCGCGGACGGACCGTGGGCGCTGTTTCATGTGCTCGACGGCGCGCGGGTGCAGCCGGCCGGGCCACCCGATCGCTTCAGCGTGTCGTTCGATGGCGGCAAGGTCGTGCTGTCGCTCGTCGCCAGCAGCGTGAACAATGCGTTCCGCGCGGGCGTCCTGAATGCCTTCCGTTGCCCGGCTTCGTTATGAGCGCGGGTTTCTACGGCAAGGTCCGCACGCACGGAGACTTCGTCGGGCGCGGTTTGCCGGACTCATTCGTGAAAACTTGCGACGCCTGGCTGCAACGCGGCCTTCTGACGGTCCGCCAGCGTGCACCGCACGACTGGCTCGAACGCTATCTCGCCATGCCCGTGTGGCGCTTCTGCGCGAACCCCGGCTCGTTCGACGAATGCGCGTATGCCGGCGTGCTGATGCCCGGCATCGATGCGGTGGGGCGCTATTTCCCCCTGATCGTCGCGCGGCAAACCGACGGCGCGTCGTGCTCCGCCGATTCGCCGTGGCACGAAGCGGCGGCTGCGCTTGCGCTGTCCACGCTCGCGCCGTCGTTTTCAATGCGTGCATTCGAGGCGCGGCTTGCCGCACTGCCTGCGCCGCCGTTCCGTGCAACCTCGTTTGATAGCGGCAGCGCGTGGTGGACGGAAGCGGGCGGCGAAGCGCATCGGCACACGGGCGCGCTCGACTCGGGCCTGTTCTTGCGTCTGCTCGGCGACTGACGCTAGCCGCCCGCGATGCCCCATTCGCGCCGCAAGGTTTGCCGATGCTCATCGGGCACGGCGTCGAGCAGACGCTCATAGAAAGCGGGCAGATCGGCGGATTGCGCGGCAGCACGGCGTGCGACGATGCGCGCGACCGGGCCGAGATAGGTCGTGAGCCGCGCCGCGGCCTCGTTCACGCTTTCCGCGCTGACGGTCTGGGCCCGTGCGCCTGTCGAAGGCGGCGTAGCGGCTGCAAGGCGCATCAGCAGCGCATCGAGATCGCGGCGCGCTTCGTCTGTCGGCAGATGTGCCGCGAGCCGCCCGCGCAGCGTATCGATGTCCGCCGCATTCGCGCAGGCGCGGCGCATCAGCAGCGATGCGACCGGACCCACGTGGCTCGCGAGGCGCTTCTCGATTTGCGCGATCATGTCCGGCGCGAAGGCAGGCGGCGCATCGAGCGCATCCGGCGCGGCGGGCGGAACGCGCGCGGCGATCACCGTGCGTTCGGCATCGTCCTGGGCATCGGCAACGAGCGCGGCCAGCACCGCGTCGCGCCATTCGCGCGCCGAGGCGAAGCGGGCGTCCGGGCGCTTTGCCATGCCCTTCATCACGAGGTTGTCGGCATAAGCGGGAACGCCGCGCGCCACGCTCGACGGAAGCGGCGGCATGTCGTCGAGAATGCCGCGCATGACCACGGCCGGCGTGCCGGTGAACGGGCACACGCCGGTGAGCATTTCATAGAGCACGACGGCGGCGGAAAACAGGTCGGCGCGCGCATCGACGGTATCGCCGGTGAACTGTTCCGGAGACATGTAACTCGGGGTGCCGAGCAAGGTGCCCGTCTGTGTGAGCGCCGACGTGTTGAGACGGGCAATGCCGAAATCGGCGATCTTGCATTCGCCGCGCGGCGCGATCAGCAGATTGGCCGGCTTGATGTCGCGATGCACGATGCCGGCCTCGTGCGCGTAGTCGAGTGCATCGAGCAGTTGCGCGAACCAGCGAAGGGCGCTGGCCGGATTCATCGGCGTGGCCGTGCGCGCGTGCCGGGCGAGACGCGCGGCGAGACTTTCGCCGCGCACGTATTCCATCGTGATGAAGGCGATGTCGTCGGCTTCGCCGTAGTCGTAAATCGCGACGATGTTCGGATGTACGAGACGTCCGGCCGCGCGGGCTTCGTTCAGAAAGCGCGCCGTCAGTTCGTGCGCGGCGGTGGCGTCGTCGGTGGCAAGGCGGTGCAGTGTCTTCAGCGCGACCTGCCGTTCGATATGCGGATCGAACGCGAGATAGACGATGCCCATCCCGCCGCGCCCCAGCACGCGCTCGATGACGTAGCGCCCCAGCGTTGCCGGCACATCGTCTGCCGACGGCATCGGCTAGGCCTGCTCTTCGTCGAGCATGCGGAACGCCTCGACGAGGCTCGTCCGCATGCGGGCGAACGATACCGCGAGAGAGGCGATCTCATCCGACCCGCGCGTTTGCAGAATGACCGTGTCGAGCTTGCCGAGGCTCATTTCATCGGCGGCGTGCGACAGCGAGCGGATCGGCCGTGTGATCAGCACATGCATCATAACGTTCATCGCGATCAGCAAGACCGCGAACACGCCAGTCAATGACAGCATGAAGGTGCGCCAAACGGCGCGGCCGCGCGCCACGGGTTGCGCCATCGGCACCGACACGAACTCCGCGCCGATGACTTCGTTCATGGTCCAGCCAAAGCCGTTCGCGGTGCCGTACTTCTCGATGACCGTCGCGGGCGCGGCCGATGGCGTGCTGTGGCACTGCATGCACGCGGCATCGGTGATGCGGCTCGGGCGCGCGAGAAACAGCGCCCGGCCGCCGGGCGCATCGCGTTCGCCGGAGAGGGTTTTCAGTTCGGGATGATCGTGCAGATGGCGGATCACGTCCGTTTCCCAGTCTGTCGGCCGGTCGCGCGGATTGGTCGGGTTGAGCATCGTCGACTTGTAAGAGAAGTTCGGGAAGTCCTTCTCCAGCAGGTTCAGCATTTCGATGGCGGAGAACGCGGGAATCGATTCGGGGACGAAGCGATACTTCACCTGGGTGGCGAGCAGCGGCGTCACGTGCGCGGCCGTGTAGTTCTGCATCGACGATGCCGCGCTCGCGAGCACGTTGGCATCGTGCACGGTTTCTTCGAGCGCCTGCTTCTGGAGCAGGCGGTCCGACACCGCGCCGATCGCCACCAGCGCGACCGCGAAAATGGCCAGGAACACGAGGTTGAATTTGACGCTGAGAGACAGTCTGAGCTTCATGGCGATGACATGGTAATGATATGCAGTGCTTATGGATGACGGGTGCCCGCGGCATCAGGGCGTCGCGGCGGATAGAGCAGGGCGTGCCAGTCGGGCAGTGCCTTCAGATGGGCATCCACGTCGCGGCGAAAAGCGGTGTCGGCAAGACGCGAGCGAAAGCGCGCAGGGAATGCCCTGCGTTCGGGCAGGCTGCTGACGAGCCACGGCGAGACATCGCCGTAATTCACGGCGCGCGAAACCGGCGCGCGCTGCGACGGCTTCGCGGGCGGGAGCGGCTGCAAGGCGTCGCGAAAGGCGACGGGCATATCGGCGAGAAATGCGCTCGATGGTCGCGCCGACTGTTGCGCGCCGGCATTCGCATCGAGGGTGACGAAGCGGCCGCTGGCGAGCGTCACGGGCGGTTTCGCCGGGAGGGTCTGCGTGCCAGTTTCGCTGAAGATATCGACGGCGTTCGCATCGTCGCGCGCGAGCACGATCGCCGCAGCCCCGGCGCCGATGTCCAGCGCGCCGCGCTCGGTATGCACATGCGGCGTAGCGCATGCTTGAACGGCGCAGGTTGCGGCGGCTACTTTGAGCCAGCCGTCGAGCAGCGCGACGTGCGCATCCGCGGCGAGCATGGCGTGGGTGCGCGCGCCGAGCGCGAGCAGCGTGCCGTGTTCGTCCTGCAGGTGCACGACGCCTTCACGTGATTCGAGGATATCGCCTTCGCGCAGGCTCGCGCCCGCGGTGAGATCGCTCAGGCGCGCTCCGCGAATCACGCTGACGGGCGCATCGGCGCTCGCGAGCGTCCATCCCGCGTATGCGGGCGACGCTACCGCCGCGGCAATGACAAGTCCTGCTGTACTGAAGGGCAATCGATGAATCATCCTCGCCGCCGGTCGATGCGTTGTGGTCCGGCAGACGCCGGTCTCATCAACAAAACAGCCGGGAAGCCCGATTATTCCGTGCTCTCTCGCCTCAATCAGACCATGCGACGAGGGTGCGCAAACCGTCAGCGGGGGCGAGCGGCGGCGCGACGGCGCCGAACAGCGACGCGGTGTCGCCCTGCGCGAGGCTGCGCGCCAGCCGGTTCAGCGCGGCGTCGCCCGATGCGCCGATGAGCGCATAACCGATGTGCGCACGGCGCCACGTGACGACCGCCATCGAGGCGACGGTGCGATCGACGGGCATCGCGTCGGCCTGCGCTTCGTGCATCAGGCACAGCGCGACGGGGTTGCCCTGCGCGGGAAGGTAGACGATCTGCACCAGCGGCCGGCCATGAAATTGCAGGCGCTGAACGCGCTTGAAGGTGAGGCCATACGCGCGCAGGTCGGGAATGCCGATGGCGAGTCGGTCGTCCTGGCGAATCTTGTCGAGCGTCGTCTGCGAGAGCGCCGCATTGGCATCGACATTCGCCAGCGTTTCCCGGCTGTAAAGCTGTTGATAGTGCGCGGCGGCCTCGACCCAGGGCGCGGCCGCTGGATCCGCGGAGACCTGAGCGCCTTGCTGATGCGGCACGAGACGGGCATCGTCGTAACCAAAGCGCAACGCGAAGCCGCAGGCGAGCGCGCCGGCGAAGAACGCCGCGGCGAGCCAGCCGGCCGCGGCTGTCCTGCGGACCCGCGCCGTCGCGTGCCATACGGGCGCGCCGATGTTTCTGTCGTCGTTGGCGCCGGCGCCGCGCCCGCTGTGAGCCGGCCCCGGCGTGTCGAGGCACGCGGCCTGCGCGATGCCGTCGATCATCCGTGCGAGCGATGGCGGAACCGGCGGCAGTCGCTGATACGCGAAGGCCTCCGCGTACGGCAGGCTCGACGCTTCGAGGCGTTTGACACGCAACGTCGCATCGGGCGATGCGGCAAGCAGGCGCTCGAGCGCCGCGCGTTCAGGCGCGGGCAGCTTGCCGTCCACGTAGGCCAGCAGTTCGATGTCGTCCGGTGTCATAAGGCTTTCAAGCGCTGTTCGCGGCGTATTGTGCAGCGCGGTCTCACGCGCTGTCCGGCAAACTGGACGCGCGTCCCACGCCCCCCGATACGAGGGGCTAATCACACAACACCCTGAAACGGTGTTTATTCCATGCGCTAAAAAAGAAAAGCGCGGCGCATCACCCGGCCAGGTTCGCCGGCCCGTGCGAGGCCTCGCTGAAGAGCGGCGCCATGTCGAGTTCGGAGATGCGTTTGCCGAGCGCGCCCAGATCGACGTCACCCGCCTGGCCGATGAGCGCATAGCTCATCTCGCCCTGCCGCCAGGTCGTGACGTCCATGGCGTCAACCGTGCGGGACGCGACCGTCTCGTCCGGCCGGGCATCTTTCATCACGCACAGCGCGATGGGCGGCCCGTTGCGCGGCAGATAGACGATTTGCACCAGCGGCTTGTTGTTGAAGCGCAGGCGCTGCACCGATTTGAAAGTCAGCCCCGCGCTGCTGAGGTCCGGCACGCGTAGCGCGATGCGGTCTTCGTTGCGGATGTCGGCCACGACGCGGGCGGCGGTGGCCGGATCGTCTTCGCGATAGCCGACCGTGTCGCGCGTGTAGAGCTTCTGATAGCCGACGGCGGCGGCGACCCACGGAGAGACATCCGCGCTCGCCATTTGCGTGCCACCGGGCTGCGGTGAACCGAGCAGCGAGCCGAAATGGACGAACTGGCCGGCCACAAACGCGCCCGCGACGCATGCCGCGGCGAGCCACATGGGCATGCGGCGCAGCCGCGACCGCACCGGCGCGGCGGGAGCATGCGTGCCGTCAGGAATGGCGGGTTCATTGGCAGGGGCGGCCGCGGCGGCCCGATGCGCCTTCACCATCTGGTCGATGTTGAGCCGCAGGCTCTCCGGCACGGGAGGCAGAGGCTGCTTCGCGAAGGCGTCCGCGAACTCGACCTTCGAGGCGCGCAGGAGCGCGACTTTCTTGCGCGTTTCCGCGGATTCGCGTAGTTGGGCTTCGACGGATTCGCGCTCCTCCGGAGAGAGCCCGCCGTCGACATAAGCGAGAAGTTGAGCGTCGTCAGCCATCATGCGAACGAATCCTTGTGAGTCGGAGCGGGGCGAGCCTTGGACGTCTGCTCGCCGAACATGGCGCCGATCGACTGCCGGGCGCGCGAGAGGCGGCTCATCACCGTGCCGATCGGAATCTCCAGCGTGTCCGCGGCCTGCTGATACGAGAAGCCTTCGACCGCGACGAGCAGCATGACCACACGTTGCGCTTCAGGCAGGCGCTCGATCGCGTCGACGATCTGCCCGTGCATCAGCTGCGTTTCCGGACTTCTGTCGACCGGGTCGGGCAGATTTTCGAGGAAATCGTCGTCCCACTCGAAGCTCGCCCGCTTGCGGACGCTGCGCGCGCGCAGTTCGTTGATCCACGTCGAATGGATGATGGCATACATCCAGCTCAGGGGCGCGGTGTCGGGTTGAAGCTGATGTGCGCGTTCGAGCCCGCGCACGCACGCGCGCTGCACGAGATCTTCGGCATCGTGCTGGTCGCCCGAAAGACGAAGCGCGAATGTCCATAGGCGCGGCAGCATGTCAGGAAGCATGCCGGGCAGGTCTGCACCGCTCATTGAACGTATCTCTCCATGATCCCCGGGCGGATCCATACCGCGCGTGCTGTCGCGATCGTGGTCGACCGTCTCCTTCCCGGCACCGGCGCGAGGTACGAACCGCAAAGTTTAACTTGGGATGAAACACTTCGCCCGAGGGCTTTATTCCACGCGTTCTCTCATTTTTTCAACGCACGTTCGCACGAGCCTCCTCGGCCGTGCGACGCCTGAACGACTCGGCGTAGGCCGCGGCGCGTGCGGCGAGCAGCGGGTCGCCGGAAGGCGCGATGCCCCGCGGCAGCACGGTCGGATCGAAATTGACGTCGCGGCAGGCGCCGTCGATCTGCGACTCGGCGGACGTGATGACGAGCGTGCCCGCGTCGATTCGATGCGCTTCGCTTTCGGCAGGCCACGCGCGCGTGGCATCGTCGACGGGATCGCCCGGGCCTGCTGGCGTCAGCATCAAGCGCCATGTGACGGGATGCTCGCGCAGCCGCGTGCGCAGGTCGTGCGCGAGAAAGTCGGGATCGCGCGTTGCATTCCGGCTGGCGTCGAACGGTGCGTAGGGCGTTTCCGGCGTCACGCTCCAGCGCACGAATCGAGTGGCATCGTCCGAATCGGTAAAACGGAACGCATTGATGCTGTAATAGTTCGCGTTGTAGAAGGCCGACGACGGCGCATGCGCGGCGAGCCAGTCGCGCAACGCGTTGGTTTCCGGGTGCGCCGCGAAGAACGCCTCCAGCCTGGCGGGATCCGCGCGGCCCGTGTGCGGGTCGGGACGCATGGCTTCCTGTTGCTCGAACACGGCTTGCGGCGTGCGAACGGCGAAGACCGGCGCGGAGTTCATGCCGGTGCGCCATTCTTCTCCGTTGCGCATCATGAAGCGCAGCGCGAAGCTGCGCACGGTGGTGGCCGCGTCGTTTTCCGCGGGATTGCCGCCCGGCGCGGAGAAGCGCCCCGTCACCGGCGTGCGGCCCGGTCGAAAGACCTCGGCACGCGAAAGCGCCGCGCCGTTGCCGTTGCTGTCAAAGTAGCCGCTTACACAGATTCCCTTGGCATGATTGCGACGGAACCCGAGGTGCCTGCCGCCTGCTTGCTCGAATGCGTCGATCAGGCGTGCGGGCGAAAGCGCCGGTGCCGTGCCGGGCCAGTCAATCCACCCGGCGACCCACGAGAACGATACGACGACCACGGTGAGAGCTGACGCGATGAATGCGCAACCGATGACGAATCGCGCAGGCGGAATTCGGGGCATAACGCAGAGCGGACTACGCGACTGATCAGAGCGAAAGGGTGTCGAGTATATGGCAGCCCGTCCAAACGCGCACAGTCCCCTGGCCGCCACCTCAACCGCCTGCGACGCCCGGCGTGTTCAAAAACACCGCATAAAGCAATTGCGACCCCGGCAAGAACAGACCGTTGTGCTTCGGGACGCCGAAGCAGATGTTCGCGCATCGTTCCGGCAGCGCGATGCGCCGGACCGCTTTCCAGCTGCCGACAGCACCTTCCCGCCGTCGAGTGCTTCGCTGCCCATGCCGCAGCCGCACTTGGCTGGGCCAACGGTAAAATATCCGTCGACAATATTGCGCGTGTCCGTGTAAGCGGGATTGTTCAACGGTGCCGATGCTCCCACGCCGCCGCGGGCGACATCGTATGACGCAGCGAGACCGAAGTTCGCCGAATCGTAGGCAATCAATGCGGTGTACCAGTTCGGGATGCCCCTCGACCGTCAGGCCGGCCTACTGCGACGCTTCGGCGGCGACATCTCATCGAACACCATCGCCGCGAGCATCGTCCGTGTCGGGCTTGCGACGCAACCTGTGATCAACCTGATGCGCGATGCGTTGCTCGATGCAGATCTGATCTACTGCGACGAGACGAGATTCCAGGTCCTGAAGGAGAAGGGGCGCAAGCCACAAACAAAGAGCTATCTCTGGTCGCAGATGACCGGCTCGGGCACGCCGATCTGCTGCTTCACTTACACGCCAGGACGAGGTGCAAAGCTGGCTGACAAGCTGTTGCGTGAAGGTGCGGCCCTGATGACCGACGTATATGAGCGCCTCCCGTTTGCACAAGCATCGGTGTTCAGATTCGGCAGAATGAGTAGCAGATGTATATCCGGGCTTGTTGCAGCCGGTCGAACGAGCCTGTCAGATTTTTAGTGTGCCAAGGTCATGAGACGATAACGGGAATAACGTCCTATGGCCGAAGCAACCGCGACAAAGAAGAACAAGAGAACAAAGGCACCGAAGCTGTTTTCCGATGAGCTAATTGACCAATTGCTTGCACAAGTTCAGGGCAAGGATGCCGAGTCGGTCCTGGGCGAATCGGGTCTGGCCGGCCAACTCAAGAAGCGGCTGGCCGAACGCATGCTCGCGGCCGAGCTGAGCCACCATCTGGAAGCCGAGAGCGAGCAAGGCAAGGCTGGCAACCACCGCAACGGCACGAGCTCGAAGACGGTCCTGACGCCCAACGGCGAACTGAAGCTGAATATTCCACGCGACCGGCAGGCGACGTTTGAGCCGCAACTGGTTGGCAAGTATCAACGCCGGCTGCCCGGCTTCGATGATCACGTCATCAGCATGTATGCGCGCGGCATGAGCGTGCGCGAGATCCAAGGCCATCTGCTGGAGTTGTACGGGCTGCAGGTGTCGCCCGATCTGATTTCGACGGTCACCGACGAGGTGCTGGCTGAGGTCGAGCAGTGGCAGCAACGCCCACTCGAGGCGATGTATCCGATCGTGTACTTTGACGCGCTGCGACTGAAGATCCGCGACGGAGGCGCCGTCAAGAACAAGGCTGTCTATCTGGCGCTGGGCATCCGCGCCGACGGTCGCAAGGAAGTGCTAGGACTGTGGATCGAGCAAACCGAGGGCGCCAAGTTCTGGTTGAAGGTTTTCAACGAACTGAAGAACCGCGGCTTGAACGACATTCTGATCGCGGTGGTCGACGGGTTGCGCGGCTTCCCTGAAGCGATTGAGGCGGTCTATCCGGCCGCCCAGATCCAGACCTGCATCGTGCACCTGATCCGCAATTCGCTGAATCTGGCGAGCTGGAAAGACCGCAAGCCGCTGGCGGCCGCGATCAGCCGATCTACCAGGCCGCCACCGCCGAGGCGGCCGCAGCGGCGCTCGAGGCCTTTGCAAGCAGCGAGTGGGGCCGCAAATTCCCGACCGTGGCAGCGATGTGGCAGCGCCAGTGGGAACAGGTGATTCCCTTCTTCGCCTATCCGCCCGAGGTGCGTCGAATCGTATATACGACAAACGCTATTGAGAGCATGCACATGCAATTGCGCAAGATCGTCAAGAACCGCGGCCACTTCCCCACCGACGAAGCGGCCAGCAAACTACTGTATCTGGCCTTGCGCAACATCGAGAAGGACTGGAAGATGCCACCAGGCTCGCGATCGGCGAGTACATCGAAATGTTCTACAACCGGCAGCGCACGCAGGCACGTCTGAACTACCTGTCGCCTGCTGCATTTACGCAGCGGTTCTATCTGGGTCGTACCGTTGCTTAACGCGTTGGCCTCCACCGATTCCGACCGACCTCAAGACATGTTGTTCAATTTTTGTAGATTGACGCCGTCCATTCTACAAGCGCCAGCGACAGGTCAATTGCGTCACCCCGGAAATTGCGCTGTTCGCCGCGAGTTGAGTGCGTTACGCCTCATGAATAGATCACACCCGAATGCATGAGGGAAGTCCATCCTAGCGCGCCCATTACGCGACCCGGTGAATGCTTTTGCAGCTAGCTACCGTCGCGGCGTGTCTCCGTAATAACGACTCGGTAAAAGACGTCAGGCAGTAAGCACGACATGCCGATCCAACGGGAAAGCTCGCTTAGATGCCAAACCGAGCGTGGGCAGTCGGATCAGGATTTACACGATGCTTGGCGCTGAAGGAAGTCCCGAACCAGACCAGCTACTCTGTCTGTTTGCGTAACAAGAAACAAATGCCCATCATCAATGACATGAAGGGCAGAGCACCGAATACACGCTGCGATTATTTTCGCATTGATCAGGGGGACGATCGGATCGTCGTCCCCATGTATGACGAGCGTGGGCTGTGGCAGGCGTCGCAGCCACAGCAAGCTGCTCCATCCCCACAGTGCAAGAAGCTGAAAGATGTAGCCACGCCCATTGGGCGGTCGTAGGTGGTGGCCGTGCTCCTTGAGCAACTGGGGGTCGCGTCTGTACGCGCCACCATATATCTCAGCGCCAACCTTTTGAAGGAAGGCGGGATCCCGGTACCGACGGGGACTTAGCATCTTCAAAAGGACCGATAGGCGAGCGGGAAACATGATCACGCCCGGAGTGGTGGCCGCTAGCACCAGTCGTCGACAGCGCTTCGGATACCGACGCGCGAACTGCTGCGCGAGTGCGCCTCCCCACGACACGCCCAACACATCAACCGGCCCGAGGTAGCCGATTTCTGTTAGCAGCCTATCCGTCAGAACGCACAACGTCGAGAAGCGGTATGGTTTGCGCGGAGCTGGCGAACCGCCCACCCCTGGGACATCGAAAATAATGACTTCAACATCGCCGAGCGCCTCGACAAAAGGTTCGAGCAGTTCCAGATTGGCGCCGATTCCGTTAAAGATAAGAAGGGGCGGCAAAGCAGAGTTGGCGCGACGAATGCCGACGCGAATAAGTTGACCGTCGAGATCGACCGACTGAATTTTCATGACGACCAAGGTGAGAAGTGGTAGTGGCGACTCGCGCGAGGCGAAGTTGATCGTTGCGCAGGCGAACGGTTCAGAAACAACGACCTCGCGATTTCCACGCCGCACGGGCATAGAACGCGAAGCCGAAATGAGGCCCGACGCATAGCAGCGAACGGTGACGATCGCGGCTGCCCGAAGCAGTCGTTGCTTTGGGTACGTCTCCATTCTAGAGACAAGCGGTCAGTTGCTCCCCTCTCTCGAAGGGAGGGCTGAAGAAGTGCCTCGTCCCTCGTGCTGCTGCCGTTCGGCGACCGCAACGCAT
Source organism: Caballeronia sp. AZ7_KS35 (assembly GCF_023631045.1). NCBI lineage: Bacteria > Pseudomonadati > Pseudomonadota > Betaproteobacteria > Burkholderiales > Burkholderiaceae > Caballeronia > Caballeronia sp. AZ7_KS35. The sequence continues at coordinate 43,865 of NZ_JALQDV010000057.1, forward strand.
CCACTCGCCCGCCGGTGGCGCGTCGATCGCCTCCGAATATTTCTGAATAAAATTCCCGTTTGCCGCTTGTTCGGCGCAATAAGGGTCGGAATGGCGGACTTGCCCACGGAACGTAAATGGCACGTGTCGCATGTCCTCTACGGTGTCTCAAGCGCGACACGGGATCGTACGTCGCTTCGACGACTGCAGAAGGCCAACGTTGCGTCGGCAAAAAATGGTGAGCGACTGACGTCGGACTCGGTCAAGAGACGCTCGGCTCAGCTAAAACCGACCGACTAAAGCGAGTCGAGCGTGTGAGTTGGCGGATGACTGCAGCGATCGTCGCGATACCGCGACGTCACCGTCGGCGACTCGCCGATTGCGATCCTCCAAGGGGCATCGTCAATGCCGGCAATTCCAGACTTGCAATGCGACGCCTTCAACGATCAGGAAGGGAAAACAAAGGAAGGTAAGGGTGGTTGCTCCAAGCAATCCTGTACCGGTCCGGTTATGCGACGCGCAGAGCGAGTATTCCCTCATTCCCGATCGTGCTCAATCCTTTGTGAAGATTCGCCAGACGTTTCAATTTGGCGCTGGGCCGGGAAGCCCAGCGCGCGGCTGACAAAGTTCATGGTATTCTTGGTACTTGTCACGTCAAGCGTTACACTCCCCGCCATGGCTTCCACGTCGATTCCCCGCAACATCCCTTACCAGGATACGACACACCGTCCCGGGGATCTTCTCAAGATCTTCGTGCTGCCCCATTTGGGCCTCTCAGTGAGCCAGGCGGCTCGAGATCTGGGCGTGGCTCGTCAAACGCTTCACCGGATCTTCGACGGCAGCGCGAGCATCACGCCCGAAATGGCGGT
>NZ_JALQDV010000058.1:0-1770 GCF_023631045.1 Caballeronia sp. AZ7_KS35
TATCCAACGTGATGTGATCGCGCGAGGCGTCTTCACCACTGTGAAGGACTTGGACCGTAAGCTGATGCGCTATATCCGCGAGCACAACAAGAATCCGAAGCCGATTAAATGGAAGTACGACGACCCATCGCGCCGAATTCGGCCGGTGGCATTTCAATGATGCAGTGGACTAGCGAGTCGGTCACCGACATTCCCAGACCGACGTGTCGCGACGAAAGTTCAGCCCGGACACACTGGTCGCATCCTACCATCGTCCATCTGGACGCAGTCATTTTGAAGGGGTTGTGCAGAGGTTCCTTAACCTTTTCGGCAAGCTGTAATGGGATGGTCACCCCCACCCGCCCCCGCTGGGGTAGGCTGCTTGGTACTTTCCACGGGAGGCCATTGTCATGCAAAGCGTCACGATGATCAGAATTGATCTGGGCAAACATTCTTTTCATGTCCATGGCCAAGACCGCGTTGGCAAAGCGGTGTTTCGCAAGAAGTTTTCACGCAAGCAGCTGCTCGAGTTCCTTGCCACGTTTCACCCTTGTACCGTCGTGATGGAGGCTTGCGCCGGCGCACATTGGATGGCACGCAAGATCGGCGCGTTCGGACATATCGTCAAGCTGATCTCACCGCACTTCGTGCGTCCGTTCGTGAAGAGCAACAAGAATGACTTCGTCGATGCTGAGGCGATTTGCGAAGCTGCGTCGCGGCCTTCGGTGCGATTCGTAACGCCGAAGACAGAATCGCAGCAAACTCTTCTGCACTCCATCGAGTTCGCCAGGCTTTCGTCCGCGGTAGAGTGCGTACCACCAACCAAATGCACGGATTCCTTCTCGAATTCGGAATTAGTCTGCCGGTCGGACATGCCGCTGTAAAACACCTTCCTTCAGTGCTGGCCGAGCATCCACTGCCGCCGCGTCTCGTATCGATACTTGAGCAGCTGCATGCGCACTTCAAATACCTTTCCGAGCAGATACGCGATATCGAGAAGGAAATCGAACGTCAACTCGCCGATGATCCGATCGGTCAGCGTCTGTTGACCATTCCCGGTGTCGGACCTGTCACTGCAAGTCTGCTCGCCTCGGAACTCGGTGATGGCAAACAATATCGGTGCAGTCGCGACTTCTCCGCGTCGGTCGGACTGGTGCCGAGGCAATACAGCACAGGGGGAAGGTCAAACCTGCTCGGAATATCCAAGCGCGGTGACAAGAATATCCGTCACTTGCTGGTCCAGTGCGCTCGAGCATTCATGCTGCGCCTGGACAAACAACATGGTCGGATCGCCGACTGGACTCGCGCGACGCTGGCGCGACGCCATTCGAGCGTGGTTGCTTGTGCGCTCGCCAGTAAGCTTGCGCGAGTTGCGTGGGCGATGGTGACCCATGACGCGGTGTTCGAGCGACAAGCATCCGTTACTGGCGCGTGACGGACGTAGGATCGCATCTTTTTTTGAGTCAACCCATCAGGTTTTGCGACAGCTGATAATTGATGACGTGAACGGCCAAACGGCCTGACGGACACCCTGGAAGGTTAACCAGCTTTTAGAAGCTGCCCCTGTTATAAGGACCGTCAGGCGCGATTCTCATCGTGGCGCGGGGACCATTCCTCACAACGACGCCGGATAGATTTGTGCAAGCCATCCACCCATCAAGATCACTGTTGCAAAAACGGGGGTGACCATAGATTAACCTTTGGCCATCTGAACGTAAGCGGTAATTCCTCCGCATCTGGCGAACCCACCTGAGGAGGGTCAAGCTTGTGTCCGCAACTACAACTTGCGGA
>NZ_JALQDV010000059.1:0-20328 GCF_023631045.1 Caballeronia sp. AZ7_KS35
TCGCCAGCTTGCCAGTGGTCGCAAAAACACGACATTTGTATCTTGCTAGAACACGACATTCTCATGTTGCTCCTACAAGAATGGCCGCGATACGACGGCGTTATGTCAATCAGCTGGCCACTCGGTGACGCATGGCGCGTCCAGGCCAAGTCGTGCCACTTCAATTAAACATGACCCAGACACCACGCCCCCTCCCATCGCAGCTTTCTCGCTAACTTCGAGGACGCCGATCCGCCGGCTGACCCGCTCTGGGCACGTGGGCCTTTCCGCGTCGAGGTTCTAGATCGCACCGCACATGACGGCGACGTCGGCAGCGCCATCGAGGCAAACGCCTAATGCACGATCTAATTTTGACAGCGATACGGCCCCATATACGGAGCGACCTTCTGCTTGATGATCCAAATTCCCGGCTTTTCCGCTTACTGCACAACTATTCTGCGCATCTCGCCTCACCTTAGTGTGCGAATTCCAATCCGCGAGTTGGTCCAGTCGGTCGACAGCTCCGCCCGGGAAGAGTATGATTAAATCATATCGAGTGGAGGACATCATGGCGAAAACTGAACGGTTCAGCATCACGCTAACGCCGGAATTGGCGGCGCTCGTCGAGGCGCGCGTACGCAGCGGCCAATATGCTTCGGACAGCGAGGTTATTCGCGATGGTCTACGTCTTCTAGACGCCCGGGATCGCGCTGTCGAATCGTGGCTAAAGAAGGAAGTTGTTCCGGCGATTGGCCGTGCGCATGCAGATCGATCGCGTCTGATTTCTGGCGACGATTTCGATCGACAGATGGAGCAGCGTAGGAAGGCACGAGCGTCGAAGGCGGCATGAAGAAGTACAAGGTTCAATACCTACCCGAGTTCTTCGATCAACTTGAGCGAATCGAAGACTTCCTTCGGACGAACGGTGCATCATCAGCAATTGCGCGGCGTTTCACCTCTTCGATCCAAGCATACTGTGAATCGATGAACACATTCCCCTACCGAGGAAGGCCCCGAAACGATCTTAGTCCAGGCCTACTAACGACGAACTATCGCGGGAGCACCAACCTCGCGTATCAGGTCCGCGAAGACGAGAGCGAAGTTTGGTTCATCGGGGTGTACTATGCCGGCGAAGATTTCGAGAGCATCCTGACGAATTCGCCCGACGACCACTGACAGCACTCCATGATGCAAGCCGCCCCCGGGCGGCTTTCGCTTATTTATTTACGCGTGTCGCTCGGTGTAGCGCCCGCCCACCAGTGTCGTCGCTTTTGTCCATCGCCCAAGTGTCCAAATGCGCCCTATGGTGTTCCCCTGTAGGCGACGCCGGCATGCATTGTAATTCCAGCAGCCTCGTTCGGGCCACCCAGAGCTCAACTGCACCCTAGGTGGTCGCTGACGCTAAGATCGTAACCAATGCGGATCGACCAATGGTCCGCAGATCTCGGCTCTGTCTCACGTCAGTGTGGGCAGTGAAATTAGGGTGCGTCGTCTGGCTGGTGGATTCCATCGCCAAGGTAGAACAGACCAAGAAACGTTACGTAAAGCATCTGCCAGAAAAAGATGTGGTAGATGCAGAAAAATGCGTAAAGCGTCCATCGCTGATGGCTGGGACTGACGATGGCCTTAATCGAGGGCGCGATCGCCAGCCCGAGCATTGAGGCCATGATGAGGACAAGACTGTCTGCCGTTAGGAAAGCCAGCAGTACGCAAAGAAAGCGTCGTCGAGTCAGATCAATGGCGACTGACCGGCCGCGGAACGCGCAGCGTTCAAACTGACGCAGAGGGAGCCGACGCACTAATCATCAGCATTACGAATGACATCATGGCGTGATGATCCGCGCCGGCCTTAGGCGCGCAGGCGATGGCCTGCAGTGGCGGGCGATGTCCCTGCAAAGCATGTCGCTCGCTCAAGAAGTTCTCCACGCACGGTCCGCGCTCCAAACATAAGGCGGGTAACCGCAATCCCATTTCAAGCAACGGCCGAGGTGTCGTGCCGCGTGTCCGGGAACGACACGTGCGGAAGCTCGGTCACCGCATCTTCGGTGGTTCGCGATAAGCGCCCAAAGCACTACAAGCTAATTCTGCTGAGCTAAAAACGAAAAATGAATATTTTTGATCCGCTTGCATCGGCAAACGCGGCCCTCTGGTCGCTGTTCGTTGAAGGACCGCTAGGGTTCGCGGGGCAGTTCTTCGTCGATCCGCAGTCGACGGTTACGAATGCGAGGCTCAAAGCACCCTTACAACCACCAGTCAACACAATTAACCGGACGCCCATGCCGAGTCCGCCGTATCCCGCGGGTGCGCCCTCGATTACGCCGCACGGGCTACCAGCGAGCAATGGTCCTCAATGGTTGAACAGTCGGTTTGAACACGGCGGCCAAGCACACCGCTTCAAGCTCTACGTTCCGAGTGTCTACCACGGCCAGTCGCTTCCGCTGGTGGTCATGCTCCACGGCGCTCAGCAAGATCCCGACGATTTCGCAGCCGGCACAGCAATGAACGAAGCCGCCGAAGCGCACGGCTATATCGTCGCCTATCCGGAGCAGTCGGAGAGCGTCAGTCTCCTCAGATGTTGGAACTGGTTCCGACCGTGCGACCAAATGCGTGAGTCAGGAGAAGCATCGATGATCGCGGCCCTCACGCGAGAGGTCGTAGCGACGTACAAAGTCGACGATGCTCGGGTCTACGTGGCAGGTATGTCGGCAGGCGGCGCCATGGCCGTCAATCTTGCGGTGACCCATCCCGATCTTTACGCGGCCGCTGCAGTCCATTCGGGCGTCGCCTTCGGCGTCGCAGACGAGGCGTTTTCAGCGCTCTGTGCAATGAACGATGGCAAGGGAAAGATCCGCCTGCCCGCAGTTTTGCTTCACAGTTCTCAGCCGCGCACTGTGCCGCTCATCGTCTTCCACGGCGACGCTGACGAAACCGTGCATCCGCGCAACGGTGACCAGATCATCTCAATGCACCGGCTGTTGCAAGGCGACGCTGGCGCCGTGCTCGCACCTCCTCCAACGGAGCTGAGCGAAACGGAGAATGGCTACGCCTACACGCGCCGGATCTTCCATGACGAAACGGGCGTCCCCGTTGGCGAGCAATGGCTTGTGCACGGTCTTAATCACGCCTGGTCGGGAGGGAACCCTCAAGGTAGCTATACCGACCCATGCGGTCCGCATGCAACCGACGAGTTCCTTCGATTCTTCGATCAATTTGCGCTTGACGGCGAGGCCACTGGCTGAAGACATCGCGCCGACTTCGAGAACGCAGCATCGAACGGCGAGGATCGGGCGACCGATCATTGGCGGCTTTGACAAAGCGGTCATGCCTCGGACCGTGCACACAGGCGCGGAACATGTGCTGAGTGTCGGCCCTGTCGAAACAACTGGGCAGCACACGGAAGAGACTCAACGTCCCTACGAGCGAAACTAAAAGCCACCGATCTTTCCGAGCATGTCGTCGTAGCGCGCTTGTCGCGCTTTTTCGACGAAGCAGGATCCGCAAGGCGACTGACCGGTGATGCGAGAGGTGGAGTCAACAGCTACGTAGCAGACTCACAGATCCTGCAAGAGGCCCGACTTCCATAAGATTCGGCAGTTGGTCTAGAATACCGGCCGCTCGCGAACAGTCCGGCGGACCCTACGCGGAGGCCGCGACGGAAGCAAGGGGCAATTCGGTGCCGCTTGGATGGGCTCGGATCGCGCTTTTTAAACGACCCGTACGCAGGGATGATGACCCAGGTGCGCAACACAAGAATGAAGCGAGCTGCTATGTGTGCGCGGTGGTCTTGAGCACTTTGAGGAGCTCGCTAAGATTCGCCGGCTTAACAAAGTAGGCATTGAATTGAGTATCGAGCGGGCTCAGCTGCGGGTCTGCCTGCCACCCTGTCAGCGCGATAAGCAATACGTTGGAGCCACGTTTGGCCCGAATCGTTCGCGCTACCTCCGTGCCGTCGATATCAGGTAAGCCCAAGTCGAGGATCACCGCTTCCGGATGAAAGGCTTCTTCAACGCGTAAAGCATCCTGACCACTGATCGCCGTTTTCACCCTATGGCCTTCCGCTTGAAGCAAAAGCGTGAGACTCGCTGCAGCATCTTCGCTGTCGTCCACCACTAACACCCGGCGCTCTTTCAGTGGCGCGGAAAGCGGTTGATTGACCGCTGACGGGGACGTTTCTGTCGCGACAAGGCAGTGCTCAGCTGAGAGAGCTCGAAGTCGAACTTCAAATGCGCTTCCTTTTCCCGGCCCTTCGCTTGCCGCCGTCAACTGTCCGTCGTGAAGTTGGACGAGCGCCCGTACGAGCGCTAGCCCGATGCCGAGGCCGCCCTTCGATCGACCATGGCCTGATGGAACCTGCGCGAACATCGTAAAAATCGTCGCGAGGTCTTCATGCGAGATGCCGATGCCGCTGTCGCGTACGGTAATCACAACATCGTCGCACTGCCGAGCTACAACGAGCTCGATCTTTCCGCCCGATGGAGTGTAGCGGAAGGCGTTGTTGAGCAGGTTTTGAACGATCTGAGCAAGCCGAACCGGATCCGCCAACACATAAACGTCCTCATCCAGCAGATGAATGTCGAACTCGTGCGAGGATTCAGCTTCGGACCGACGGGCACGGGTGCTCTCGACGACGTCATGAATGATCGCGCCGATCTCTATGCGCGTCTTTTTAATCTCGATCTTCCCTTCGGCGATTCGTGACACGTCCAACAAGTCATCGGCAAGGCGCGCGGCTTGATCGAGTTGTCGATCGAGCATCTGCAAGGGCCAAGCCGTGTCGGCCGAGACGCACTGCTGACGAGATAGTAGATCGATAGCTGAACGCATCGCGCTGAAGGGGTTTCGAAGCTCGTGAGCGAGCGTCGCGAGAAATTCGTCCTTGCGACGGTCGGCTAACCTAAGGGCGCGTTCAGCGCTCGCCTTAGCTTCGAGCGCCTCGTCCGAGCGGCTACGCGCCGCGACCAGCTCGCGCTCATATTTATGCCGGTCGCCCATGACCATGACGGCGAACTCGTCGAGCTCATCGCCGCCTTCGTTCACTCGACAGACGTTCACCATCATTGGAACGATTGTCCCATCTTGGCGTCGCATATCGAGTTTGACCTCCGCTACGGAGCGCTGCACCTGCAGAAGCGGCGCAAGATGGGTCTGGAGGAAAATCTTTCCACCCATGGTCAGCATATCGAGAAAAGTGCGGTGCCCGACAAGCTCCGATGCCGAGAAACCCAGCCATTCGCAAAGGGTTCTGTTGGCACGGACAATCTTCCCGCCCGCCATCGCCGTAAAAAGACCGCATGGCGCGCGCTCATAGGCTGCTTTGAAGTCTGATACGCTTCGAAGCGGCTCATGCATGATCAGAGTGAGTCATGCAGGAACGACTCGATGACGTCAACGCTGGCACTTGGCGCACTCAGATGCGGGCAATGTCCAATGTTCTTGACGATGGCCAGGCGGCTGCCCGGGATGTGTTGGTGCATGTACTCTCCGACGCAAACAGGGGCCAAGAAATCGTCGTTGGACTGCACAATCAGCGTTGGTGTTGTGACGCGGGACATCTCCGCTCGATGATCCGCCAAGAACGTCACGCGAGCGAAATGTCGTGCGATATCAGGATCGGTCCGGCAGAAGCTGTTGACAAGTTCTTCGCTGAGTTGCGGCTGTTCGGGCGCGCCCATGATGGCAGGCGCCATCGTGTTGGACCAGCCCAGGAAATTGTTCTCTAATGTTTCGAGCAATTCCTCGATGTCCGCGCGCGCAAACCCGCCCGAGTACACGCCGTCATTGATAAAAGACGGTGACGGTCCGACCATTATATTTGCCGCAAATCGTTCGGGTGCCTTGATTGCCGCCAGCATGCCGATCATCGAACTAACCGAGTGGCCCACAAACACGACCGGCGCTGCCTCGACCTCATCAAGAATTTCCAGGAGGTCGTCCACGTAGCCATGCAGCGAGCTGTACTTCGCAAAATCGTAGCTTGCGAGATCCGACCCGCCGCTGCCGACGAGATCGAACAACACGGTTCGGTACCGACCCTCGAATGTCGGCGCAACATACCGCCACATCGACTGGTCGCAACCGAAGCCGTGAGAGAAAACCATTGTCGTCGGGCCATCGCCGACGACGCACACGTTGTTGCGCTTAGTGATGTTCATTGGGAAAGAGATCAGAGGGTGGCAGACGCCAGACGACTGACGTGTGAAAGTTTGACGCGGGCATATACCGACACGATATCACCATCGGAAGGCGCTCAGCGGGCGTGCCCATCCGTTCGCGAGTTAGACCGGGAACAAACGGTGCACGTAAAAAACCGCAAACCGGGAAAATGCGATGTTCGAGTCTCTCTACGCCCAATTACTTGCCCTGCCGGTGGGCGCCGCGCTCGTGCTCCCGCTCGGAGTCAGTGCCCGAAGCGCTGAATTCGCTGTCCAATGCGCAATGCGAAAAGATCTGAAGAAACGTTTTTTGATAGGCGAGCACGTCATCCGCCCACGGCAAGCCGAGGTCCTGCGCCATGTTCGCATCGAGCGCTTGGCCGATGACACATAGATTTTCGTCTACCGAATGTAGCCCCTTCGCTTTAGACTTCGGGCGGATGCGACGCGATTTCGATCCTAAATATCACGCAATTGCCGCGCACTGGTTGTCCGCACTCCGCCACCCGCCGTAGCCTTCGAATCGTAAGTGATGCCATGAGCGCCTCAGCAGTAAGACACGTTTCGATCGAGACGGTTGGCTCGCCTTGCAGGCGATCCGTTGCGGCGCCCGAGGCATCCCTGAATCGGAAACAGGATGTTTTCACGCGACGTCATCGAGCAATGCCGCGCCTGTCAGTTGTCCAGCAAGCTATTACGGTCCATTCGCGCCAACCACCTTGGAGATATGAAATGAAAGCACCTGTAACCGAGGAGCAAGTACGTACGCTGGCCTATCGACTCTGGGAGGACGCCGGCAGTCCCGAAGGGCGGTCAGAGGAATTCTGGGCTCAGGCCGTTGAGCAGCTCGGGGGTCTGGCGGAAGGCGTCGAGGACAAAGACAGTATGGCGTCAAACAGCGACACGGAGGTTGCCGCAAAAGCGGACAAACCGTGACCGTTGCCGGGCGGCTGCTACCGTTTCGGCAGCGGCGTCCGCCGCCGGGGTCAATCAAGGCGCGCTGCGGGCGACGAGGTCAAGAAGAAGGTTTGGATCGGCTGGCTTCGTTAAATGATGATCGAAGCCAGCTTGCTGCGCACGCAACCGATCTTCAGGCTGTCCATACCCGGTGTGCGCAATGAGCGTTGCATGCCGCACGCCCGGGCGCGAGCGCAGCGTCGCGGCAAGGGTGTAGCCGTCCATGCCGGGCATGCCGATGTCGAGCACAAAGGTGTCAAACTCCGTTTGCTCGACGAGGCGCAGGGCCTGCTCGCCGGATAGAGCAACACTAACGTCGTGACCTTCTTCGCTGAGCAGAACAGCCAGCGACTCGGCCGCGTCCGCGTTATCGTCTACCACCAGGACGTGGCGCGACTTTCCATCATGGATAGCAGTTGAACCTGCAGAACCGGCCTGCGCAGGACTCGGCGTCCACAAGCGTGGCAAGGAGACGATGAATTGACTGCCTTGCCCGAGCCCGGCGCTCATCGCCTGAACTCTGCCGTCGTGGAGCTGGACTAAACTTCTCACCATGGCAAGCCCAATGCCAAGGCCACCGGAGGCGCGATCGAGAGTCCTTGCTTCCTGGGTAAAGAGTTCGAAGATATGGGGCAGGAGTTGCGCGTCGATACCTAAACCGTTATCACACACAGCAACGTTGATGCTGCTAGGGGTCGTGCTCACGGCAACCGAAATCGCCCCGCCATGCGGCGTGTATTGGGTCGCATTGTGGAGCAGATTCGCGACAACCTGGGTGAGGCGATGCAAATCTCCGGACACGAGCCCCTGTTCGTCACCGTATTCGATAGACAGGGATTGATGCTTGGCGTCGATCGAGGCGCGAACCTGCTCGACCGCCGGGGAGATGAAGTCGCTTGGCAACAGGATCGATCTCTCGATACTGATCAAGCCGCGTGTTACCCGCGAAATGTCGAGCAGCTCATCGAGTAGCTCTTTGAGATGATGCGCCTGTCTCGATATGACGTTACTTGCGTGCGCGATTCGCGGGTCTTGAGCGCCGAGACGACCGATGAACTCGGCCTGGTTCGTGATGGGTGCCAGGGGATTACGCAACTCATGGGCGAGCATCGCAAGAAACTCATCTTTTCTTCGATCCGCCTCGCGCGCAAGACGTTCAAGTCGCCGCTGCACCGTCACTTCGCGCAGCGTCACCAGCACACCCAGTACGCCGGCGTTGTCGTCTTCGATTGCCGCGAACACCGCATCTGCAATGACCGCCGTCTCACCCTCGCCGCTTGTCATCAGATCACGACGGACCTCTTCCTTGCCGAGCGCAGTTTTGAGCACCTTGTCAATCGCCGCTTCGTTCGGAAACAGGCTTTGGAACTTCGCACCGAGCGCGTCCTGTTCGGACCGATCGAACAGTGCTTCTGCAGCACGATTCCAGGAAACGACCTCGCCTTCCACCGTGAGCGAAACGATCGCGTCGTGAGCAGTACGCATCAGGTTGGCGAGATAGTGGTCCGAGGCGACCAAGCGCTGGAAGGCTGGCTTCTGTGCTGCCCTCGTATTCGACAACTGTCCAGCCACACGACCGACGGTTGTACGGAAACGGTACTGCTGTAATGCGTTACGGACGGTCGATTCGATCTTCCGCTCGAGCACGTCGCCGCGCGCCTCGACGACCGCCCAGCGCCCGCCAGGCGGGCCGGCATACATCAGAGACCGACGAAGCTTCGTGTCGCTACCAGGTTCACATACGAACACGAAAAAGGCTTTTGGGCACGCGCGCGCGATCGTTCTGCCCACAAACGCCGCATCAGGTACGGCGGGTTCGATGGTGACGACGAGAGGCCCCTCTTCCATTGCGCCTGGCTTGAGACGGTCAACAAGCTCAGCGACACTCGCGACTTCGAGGACCACGCGATCGTCCTCCGCAAACGCGCCTATTGCTGACTGCATAGCGCCGTCAGGTGCTTGCGCTGCTTCTCGGATGACGAGGATTCGGGCTTTGATCATTAGAAGAGCGGCAGGCCGAGCACGCCGCGTCCCGTCCATCCAGTGAGCAGCTCCGTCGTCGGCGACATGACGTGGCTCGCGCGTGCATCGCGCAGCAGCCGCGCCAATGCACTGTTCTCACGGTATGCCATACCTCCGCAAAGCGACATCGCCTCATTGGTGATCTGAACGGCAGTTCGCGCCACGTCTGCTTTACTGGCGAGCAGGTAATTCAGCGCATCGGGCTGTGCCGCATCGCCGAGGCGGGCGGCGTGATAGACGAGCAAACGCGACTTTTGCAACGCGGTCCAGAGCTCTGCAACGCGGTGCTGAACGATGTCCGCGTCTGCTAGCAGGCTGCCTGAATGAGTGTGACGCCGAGCGGTGACATGGCTGATGGCAAGATCAAGCGCCGCCTGGGCGATGCCGAGATACGTCCCGGCCATTGCCATCAAAAAGAATGGCGCGACGACCTCGAATACGAACCACACCTGGTCCCCCTCCTGTCCCAGTAGCTGACTGTCCGGGACCTTGACGTCGTTCAGACGCATCGCACGGGACGAGTTGCCACGCATGCCCAAGCCGCTCCACGGGTCGCCCCACTCGAGGCCCGCCGCCTCTGCATCGACGACCAGACAGCTGAAGTCGCCTTGCGCGGCCGCGACGCTCGCCGTGGTCGACACCACGTATGAGTCTGCATGGGCACCGTTGGTTACGAACTGCTTTTCGCCGCGCAGAATAAGCTCTGCGCCATCGCGGTGAAGGCTAGTCTCCGGCAGGAAGAAGAACGCGCCGGTGCCGCTTTCGGAAAGCGCAAGCGTGGTGAGATGTCGACCTTCTGCAATGGGCCGAAGGTACTTTTCTTCGCTGAGCGCGCTACTCTTGGCGGCGACTACCGCCGAGGCGACACAATGCATGCCAAAGCACATTGACGTCGACGAACACGCGGCTCCCAGCGCCTCCGTAACGGTCACCAAGCCAAGCAATCCTTCGCCAAGCCCGCCGAACTTGGCCGGAACGCTCAAGCCGGTAAGTCCCGCCTGCTTGAGCGCGGACAACGACGCGCCGGGCCAGAGGCCCTCAGCATCAACGGCGTGAGCCGCGGGCGCAATGATTTCGTTGCAGATCGTTTCAACCTGCGCGCGCAGGTGCAAAAGCCGCGGTGACAATAGATCTTCCAGCAAATTCTTCCCCTATCGGCCAGTTTAATGAGCCAAAGAGGTATTAATTCCCTCTATCGACCGGACCGTCTGGATAGGATAGCGTATCCCGCGAAAGTCCTGCCTGCTGCGAGGAAGCGGCTGTAGACTGGCTGGAACGTCATCACTTCTTTCGCCCATGAGTTTTGCTCGCACCGCCACTTGGGCCGCCACAATCGAGCATTTGCGATTTCCGGACGATGCGGTGGTTCCGGTTCGCGTGCTCGTGCGGCAGCATCAAGCGTTCGCGGAAATGAACGACGCCTTGCAGGAGGACCGCTCGTTTGCGCAGCTCCTTCAGACAGCGGCCCGCTGCGCTGCCAAGGGCTGCGCAGCGCCCATGGCCAAGATATTGAAACTTGACGGTTCGAACGACGTGCTCATCGTCAAAGGCCAATATGGCATGGGCGAAGAAGTCTTGGGCCGCGATGCCGGGCTTGCTCGAGCCGGTAACCCTCCGGGCGAGGCATTAACCTTGGCAAGACCCATCGTTGTCGACGACGTTTTTCGAGACCGTGGCGCTGATGCGCCACAGTTGTTTCGTGACTTCGGGGTTGTGACGTCGGTCAATATTCCACTCATCGGCGCCGACGGACCCTACGGCGTCCTGGAGGTTGATTATCGCCGCTCGCACAACGTGGACGTCTGCGATCTTTCCTTTCTTGCGTCAGTCGGCGCCGTGTTGGCCGAGGGCATCGAGACGAGAAACCGGCAAGACGTGCTCGCGGCGGACCGGGACGCGAAAGTCACTCTGCTTCGGGAGCAACAACACCGCATACGCAACAACTTTCAGATGATCGCCTCGCTGCTCGAGCGTAATGCCATGATCTCACGCGATGCACAGGTCAAAGCCGACTACAAGGAAATTCACCGGCGCGTGTTTGCCATGGCATCGTTGTATGACCATCTTCTTGGCCTAGGGGAGCATGGCCAATCCGTCCAACTGGCGCCCTACTTGTCGTCCATTTGCGCGAGCTTCGAAGACTTTTATGACTTGCGTGGCAACAACGTCCATTTAGTCGTATCCACCGAGGAAGGCGCCGGCCTGCAGCTCGGCATCGACACATGTACGGCTATCGGCACCGTGGTGAACGAGCTCGTCGCGAACGCTATGGAGCACGCCTTTGCTGGAAGGCCCGGAACCATTACGGTGAGCATGCGTCGAGCATCGACTTCGCTGAGCATCGAGGTGTGTGACGACGGCACAGGCTACGGCGCAAATGCGAAGGAGAACACCGGCCTGCGGACCGCCCGCCGCCTCCTCACCGGGATGGGCGCAACGCTGGTCGTCGAGACAAAAATGCCAACGGGCACGAAATGGAATCTCAGTCTGCCGCTGACACCGATCGATCCATCATAGTCCGAATGAGTGATCGCTGGCGACGCTTAGCCCATTCTTAATAGTCGTTGCGGATTGCCGGCGAGCGAGCCTCTACTGTTTTATCTTTCCAGTCGAATTACCGTTTGTGCCAGTCCCCGACGCCCCCTCAGCCGACATCCCCTTCTTACGTTCGTGCATCAGCGTGGGTCTGCTTGCGCCGCTTGCACCGGTAGAAGCGCCCTTGGACATCTGTCCCGCGACCGGGGCACCGTGCTGAGTTGTTGGTGGCGAAGGAGTTTGCGCCGTCGCGCTTGTGCTTGCAGCGACAAGGAGGGCGCTAAACAGGAGTGAAATGCGAATCATGGCTGTCTCGTCGTGTGTTTGACAGCGTTCCATGAGCATCTGCCGTGCCTCATAAGTCCCCAGTCGCTGTTGGCCGTGGGGAGGTTCGTCGTTCGTTGTGGAGTGGACGGATCTATTCCGGCCCACGACGCAGGTGCGTTCGGCATTTTGGCCGAGAGCGAAAAAGCGAAGACCCTCACGATCGCCACCACGCTGCGCAGCATAGTTTCCACGTCGGTCGCGGATACGTTCTGCCGAAGCGCTTGTTCATTTGCTTGATATGCCCGGCGCCGTGCCATCCTTGGTCCTGCTCTACAACCCGATGCTGTTGAGCACCGACTTGTCCGCTGCGATTTGGTTCGTAAACGAGAATCACGTCCGCAGTTACTCGCGTCCCGGTCTGTAGTACTAACCCTCACGGTCGCGCGCTCCCTTGCAGGGTTTCATAGGCACAACGCTTGCGCTAAGTGATTGCCAATGCGTCGCGCCTGTGGCTCCTTATGCGTTCACTTACCTACCGAGGCAACCTATGAGACTTCTAACGACTCGAGATGGTCTGCCCCGTTTGTCATGGGGATCAATTATCGCCGGCGTCATTCTTTCGATGATTGTCTATCTGATCATGAGCGTGCTCGGTACGGCCATCGGCGCCTCGCTGCTGTCGCCGATGTCGAAGCCCGATCCAAGCATGGTTTCGGCTTCGGGTCGGGGGTCTGGGTCATCGTTACTACGGTACTGGCCGTCTTCGTCGGCTCGTACTACGCAGGCCGCTGCGCTCCTGTGCTCGGATGGCTCCATGGTCTGCTTCCTTGGGCGGTGATGACGCTGCTCGTCGTGTACGGCATGACCTCATTGATTACCGGCGCGGCAAGCACAGCGGGTATTGTTGCAGCGACGACCGCACAGGTCAGCGCGACTGCCGCGAATCAATCCGGCGCAGCCCCATCGATTGTGGACAACGCCAAGCAGCAAGTACAGGCAGCGGTCGCATCGGCGGCGTCGGCCGCGTTAAGTCCGCAGGCGGAACAGAAGGCGCGCGAAGCGGCGGACACCGCGGCACGCGGCGTCGCACGGGCGAGCTGGTTCTCCTTTGCCGCGCTGATTGTAGGCGCCATCATCGCCATCGTCTCGGGCGGCGCCGGCTTTCGCCATCAGCCGCCCTTTGAAGAAAGTGGTGGTACGGCAACTAGTGCCGATACGCCGCCGGTGCGCAGCCGTGCCGTGCCGGGAGGCGGGTCGTCTCTAAGCGAGTGCGTTTCCGACCAGCCGACGCACTTCCGGCGGTCCGGCTGATGAGGAGCAACCAATGCGCAAGGAAGAGACGTCCGATGCGGTACCAACGCCCGACCCGTCTGACGTAGTGCGCGTGTCGGCGGTCAAGGAAGAGATGGCGGTCGGCGTCGCAACGGTCGAAACGGGCGCCGTGCGGGTGCGCAAAGTCGTCCATGAAGAAATGCATCCCGTCGCGCTGCGCCTGCGCAGTCAGCAGGTCGATGTGCAGCGGGTTCCGGCGAACCGGCCCGTTGACGAGCGCGACGAACCGCGGCGCGAAGGTGACACGCTCATCATTCCGATTTACGAGTATGTTTCGGTCGTACGCATGCAATTGACCTTGAAGGAGGAAGTGCACGTCAAGACGACCGAGATGCAAGAAGACGTGATTAATCGCGTGCTGACCCACTCGGAGGAACTCGTCGTCGAGCGCCGCGAAGGCCCTGACGGTCCGTGGAAGCTGGACCCGGACGCCATCTAACTTAATTTTGGAGAACGCGAAATGGTACAGACAATCATCGGTGTGTTTGACTCGTTCACAGATGCCGAGCGCGCTCGACGCCGCCTGGAATCGGAAGGCATTGCTCGTACGGACATGGAGGTCCACAGCTCGACGACCGGCGAGGCCCAAACAATGAGTGGTGATACAACGACGCGACCCGTTGTCAGCGACACTGGCGAAGACCGCGTTCACGATGGACCCGTCAGCGGCATTGAACATTTCTTCAAGAGGTTGTTCGGCGGCAGCGATGAGCCTGAGGAGATTGGGCACTATCACGAAGCGGTTCGACGCGGGGGTGCATTACTTTCGGTCGACGTCGCCGATGAAACGTCTGTGGAACGCGTCCGGGAGGCACTATATGCCGAGGGCGCCGTTGACATCGACTCGCGTGTCGCACAGTGGCGCAATACCGGTTACACGGCCTATGACCGTAACGCTCCGGCGTACACGGCCGATGAGATAGCTGCGGAACGCCAGGCATTTCCGGTCGTTCAGGAGTCGCTAGAAGTGGGCAAACGCGAGGTGCAGACAGGCGGCGTTCGGGTTTATTCGCGCGTGACGGAAACGCCGGTCAGCGAGTCCGTCAATCTGCGAGAAGAGCACGCGACCATTGAGCGCAGCGCGGTGGACCGCCCGGCGACAGCGGCCGATCTGAAGCAAGGCTCGGTAGAGATTCGCGAAACGGCTGAAGAGCCCGTGATCGCCAAGACCGCGCGCGTCGTCGAAGAGGTGGTGGTTGGAAAGGAATCATCGACCCGAACCGAGACCGTCAACGATACGGTGCGTGGCACCGAAGTGGACGTCGAAAGAACTGCAGGAAAAGATGACAGCCCTGCTGGCCCACCCGTGGATAAGCCGTCCATTTGAATTTAAGGAAGATCGGGGACCGCCCGCGGAATAATTGCGCAGTCCCCATTGTTCTCGGATTTCATCTGCCCGTTGCCACGCTGCCGGATCGCGACTGCGGCGATCGAGCCTTCTTCACGAATCGATGCGTCAGCACGACTCCTCAACCCATTTCCCGAACACCCTTAGGAGGACGCCATGGCGAACACCGACAGCCTTGAACCGGTCAACTCCCTCGTCACAGAGAACGCTGACAAGACCTATGAATTTCCCACCAGCGCGAATCACGGCGCTTCGGAAGCCGATACTAAGCCGTCGGCAACCGCCGGCGAAGGCGATTTCCGTGAAGCACCTCAGTCATGGGACGGTAAATCATCCGACGCTAACGTACGTGCAAGCGCAAAAGAAAAGCTCGCTGACATGAAAGGTGCCTTGGTAAAAAACTACAGGGCTGCGAGTGACACAACAGACGACTTTGTGCATGACAACCCTTGGAAGGCGATCGTTATGGCTGGACTAGCGGGCTTGATTGTTGGCATGCTCATTTCGCGTTAGACCGATGCGACTCTGAACGAGCGCATTGGCAGCGTAGTCGCAAAGCCACTTCTGCTCGCGTACGAATTCAGTAGAGATCTTGCTGCACTTCGAACTTCACCTGCCGTCTCGGTCTCTGCCGCCTTTGTGAAGCGAAAAACGCCAGCGACCCGCGGTGTCTTTTACCGCGAGCGCGCCGTGCTCGCCCATCACCGCAATGGCGACATTGTGCGGGAGCACGTCGGCCAAATTGGCAACCAACAAGGTCCGCTCACGAGGCTTAGCGTAGAGTTGCTCGGCAGCAAAATCGGGCGTGGTGAGTTGCCAGTTCGGTCCGCTAAACCGTCGCGCCCCGCTCACGACTCCTAGGTGTTCGCCGTGACCCACGTACTCTGCCCGGTCGCGCGCGCGCATCTCGGGATGCGGTCCAACGGGTCTAGCATCCGTGCGGCGGTGAGCTGCCCGGGCATACAGTTGACCGTCGTCGCATCGAAGACCTCGCGCCTGAAGCTCACGAAGGGCTTCGTCTGCTTCACCGTATGAAGAAAACAGCGCGACAATGACGTTGGCGTTTTTCATTTGCTGATCACGCAGGTCGATGGCGCTATCGGCCGCTTGACATCCTCTCTCGAATACACGATGCCACCCGTGCGCTCGTCTGCAGAAGCCCTATTTCCAGCATAGGCCAATAAACGGCTCGCTGCGCACAGCGCGAGCCGAAAGCCGTGTAGCGTTGGCGCTGTCGCTTCACCCTCGCGGCTGGCCGAGCCACCGGGACGCCTCGTCGTGCAGCGATTGCGTCGCCGCCGCGATGATGTCGCCTTGGAAGGCTTCGTCGATGGCATTGCCGGCCCATGTCGTGATGATGCCGCCCGCGCCCTCGATGACTGGAACAATCGCCATGACGTCGTGAACTTGCAGACCGTCTTCGATGACGAGGTCGATATGACCCGAAGCGAGCATCGCGTAACCATAGCAATCGGTGCCGAACCGCGTGACGCGCACTTCTCGCGCAAGCGTCGCGAATGCTCGTGCAGCCTCGCCGGAAAACATCCTCGGGTCCGTCGAGCACAGCCGCGCGTCGCGCAAATGCGCGCACGCACTCACCACGCACGGCTCGCCATTGCGCGACGTTCGATCGGCTACACCGATCCATCGCTCGCGCATTGCTGGCACTTCGACCATCCCGCAGATGGGATGTCGATTCTCGAGAATTGCGACGAGCGTTCCGAACAGCGGCAATCCGGTCACAAAGCTCTTCGTGCCATCGATCGGATCGATGACCCAGCTTATGCCGTCCGCAATGCGCCCGCCCTCTTCCTCGCCGACAATGGCATGCGTCGGATAACGCGATGCGATCATCTCTCGCAACCGACGCTCAATGGCACGATCCGCCTTTGTGACGGGCGTCGCATCAGACTTCGTTTCGACGTCGATTTCCGTGCGGAAGTGTTGCATTGCGATCGCGCGCGCTTCGTCGCCCAATTGACCAAGAAATCGCTCGATGTCGATCAGCATCCCTCGTCCTTCCTCTGCCGTGCGCAAACGGGTGCGCGCAAAATCCTCGCCCGGGCCTGCCGGCACGGGATGCGTCGCAACGCGGCGTTCAGTCTGGAACCATCGGCCCGATCTGCGGCATCCTAGAGATTTTCCGTCGCGTCGCCCAAGTCCTTGCGCGCTTCCCCTCAAATTGCTTCCCATTGCCCTTGGCTCCGCGAATCAGTTCGCCCTGACCTTTTCGACGCCCTCATCGACCGATGCTCAAAGCTACGTGCGCTCGATCTGCGCTGCTTTGTCCAAAACGCTCAAGCGACCGGCATGACCGTTGCGCAGACGACATGGCACTCTCCGCCACGTACTGCCATGCCTCGTAACACCACCTCGATGCCGGGCCTTTGGGCCACGCGGAACTTCGACGCCGTCATGCCCCCGATCACATTGCTGATCGTCGACGACGACGACGCCGGGGCGAACGCGCTGGCCGCCGCTGTGATGGCCTATGGCTGTCGTGCTTTGGTCGCAGCCAGCGGGAAGGCAGCCTTCGAGACTCCAGCATCATGGGTGCCCCATGTCGTCATTCTTGACATTGAAATGCCGGAGTGGGACGGCTTTAGCGTTGCGAAAGCGATGCGCGGTTCAAGCCGGTTTGCAACGGTGCCGATCGTGGCGCATAGTTCGCTGCCGGAAGCGGAAGTGTCTGAGCGCGGCATCGAGGCCGAGATCGACGCCTATTACCGAAAAGGCGAACCGCTGCGCGGCTTATTTCGGACGATCGAGTATCTGGCGCCGGTGCGGTACTTGTAAGCGCGTCTTGTCTCACTTGCAGGCACATCTGAGACTGTTACGCCGAGTGACAATCGCATGGTCTCGAATGTTGAACCGGACGCTCGTTAGCCACGCTTACCCCATGTGCCGGTTGAGTTTGCCACGGTGAATATTGAATCGTTTCTTCGGGGACGGCCCGCAATCATCGGCGTGCCCTGCGAGCGTCTCGCTTGATGGTGGGAGCAAACCGCCGTGGTCGATGAGGACGATAAGAAGTAAACCTTTACACCCTTACGCCAGGCGGCCGCTAAGAACCTCATGTAACTTCCCAGGCCGGTACCGATTTATCTGTTTGATCAGCACTGCCCAGCGGTCGACCAAGACTGACGTTTTCGGACGGCTGTTGCATTTCCGCATCCATGTATGAACGACATAGTGCTCTCCCAATCGCCGCAAGGTCATCGTGCCGGCAGCAATTAGAACCTGAACGTCACGTTCAACGCGGTCCGTTGAAGCGCAGCGTCTGTATCAGTTGATCGCCCGACGCATAAAACGCGAGATAGCGATAGGTCAAACTCAGGTCGCCCCACTTCATTGCATAGCCGAGCCCGGTCATCGCCTGCCAAGTGAACTTCGACGAGCCCGCGCCGGCGTCTAGGTAGAACGGCACATACCACCGGCCGTCACTGGTGATCAGCAGCCGCCCACGCACGCCACCGAAGCCATCGAAGATATTCTGTACTTGCGAGACGCTGACTTCCGGGCTCACGCTCGAGCCTGTTCCAAGCGTTCCGGTGGCCGACGCGTCCAGTGTAGCTTCCGCACTGAGATAGCGAATTCCAACAATCGCATCGATATTTCCCCACGACTGTCGCATCAAGGTGCGGCCGCCGCCAAGCTGGATCAGCGTACCTCGGAAAGTCGTCTCAAAGCTCCTTTGCGTCTCGCGTGGACCGAAGAGGCCGCTCGTTGCATTGACCGAACTCCCGTGCCGCCCGAAGTTCAGATAGATTGTGTCCGCGAAAATGCTCCAGTTGTCCTTGCGCGCCTCACCCTGCAGCATAAAAACGAATTTGAGGTTTTGCAGATAGTTATACGGCCCGGTAGATGCGTCGGCGCCTCCGCCAAGCAGGGAGAAGCGCAGCGTCCCGCTTACGCTGGGCAACCAGAGGTAGGGCGAAACCGAGAATTGCCACGGCGCGCCGGTTCCGCCTTGCGCCGACAATGCGTCTATAGCCCGAGCATTGCTCGCGGCAATCATCACAGCCACGACACACCATGAGTATCGGCACATGATGAACGACTCCCAAACTTACAGTCAGGACCTGCAAGGTACCAAGCGCCCCGAGTTCCGAGTCGCGACCACATCTTTGCCCGCCTGCGCGCCGGTCACTGCAGGTGATAACACTGCTTGACCCAACGGTACCATCTATTCGCCATCGACAGTACTATGACCGGCACGGTCTTCGGTCCGACGGGTCACGGCGATGCAACTGTGAGGCATGTAAAATGCGCGGTCGTCCAGCGTTCGCAAGCATGGTCACTGTGATTGGTACGGTAGCCGCAATGGTCAGCGTCGCCGTGCACGCGGATGAGAACGAGTCGCTTAGCTTCATCGATCCGGCCGACGGGCAACTAGACATGAGCGATTTTCTGCTCAAACACAAGGGCGCGCTGCCCGTGCCTATGGTGATCACCGAGCCGGCCGTGGGCTATGGCGTCGGCCTTGGCCTGCTCTTCTTCTCGGGGCCGATCGCCGAGGCGGCGGCGAAACCAACGAGCGAGCGGCCCGGCCGGATTCTGCCGAACGTGACCGCGATCGGCGGCGTCTACACGCAAAACGGCACGTGGGCCGCGGCTGCTGCCCATTCTCACACCTGGGACGACGATCGTTATCGTTACCTCGGCGCGGTGGCAAAGGTCGACGCTCATCTCGATTATTTCGGCCCGACCGGTCAGCCTCGGGCTTATACCCTCCTCGGTGACGCACTGCTCCAGCAGTTCCTGGTTCGCCTCGGCAACAGCCGCTGGTATGGCGGCGTGCGCTACGTCTTCTTCAACTCGACCTCCAGCTTCACTGGCGGCAGCGTACCCTCCACCATCGCCAACTTCGAGCGGAACCAGCGAATTGGCGCCGGAAGCCTCATCCTCGACTACGACTCGCGCGACAAAGTCTTTTATCCGGCGTCCGGAAGCTTCGCCGAGTTTGAGACGCAGTTTGCCCGAATCGGCTTCGGCGGAACCGAGAATTACAACATCTACGCTGCCCGTGGCTTCAAATGGATTCCGCTCGCCCATATGCTGATTCTGGGTCTGCGTCTCGACACCAAATTCTCGACGGGGGACATTCCGTTCTATGCGCAGCCGTATGTCGATCTGCGTGGCGTTCAGAAAGGCCGATACCAGGACCGCAATGCCATATCGAGCGAAGTGGAATTGCGCTGGGATGTGACGCCGCGGTGGTCGCTACTTGGCTTCACGGGCCTTGGTAAGGCCTACGGACGGCTCGCGAGCTTCTCACAGGCACAAAACGTAACAAGTGTAGGTACAGGGTTTCGTTACCTGATCGCACGCAAGCTAGGCGTTTCCATCGGCATTGATGTTGCCCATAGCAAAGACCAGAACGCGTTTTACATACAGGTCGGCAGCGCGTGGCGGTGATCTGGACAACCGACTCGGCAACTGCCCTTCTTCAGCCCGCGAGCTTCAACTGTTTTAAGCGAGCCCCCACCCATGAAGAGAGGGGCCTTTCTGGCGGAATTCAGGTATTAATCGGTTCCCATTTCACTCTTTCAGCCAACAGGATTCCACGTGCGCTCCGGCAAGGCACACGAATCAGAAAGCAGTCATGACCTCCAGCCGTTCGACAACCTTCACAATTTGCGCGACCTGGGTGGCCTGCTGCGTATTTCGGACGAAGGTGACCGGCCGTTTCGGGATCGTGACCGGCGATTTCGGCAACGTGACCGGCCGTTTCGG
>NZ_JALQDV010000060.1:0-127691 GCF_023631045.1 Caballeronia sp. AZ7_KS35
TCACCGGTAGTCGTCCGCAGGCGTCGAATCATGCTGGTTGATGACAACCCGGATGCCGTAGACGCGCTCGGCATGTTCCTTGAACTTGACGGTCACCATGTTGCGGTGTTTCACGACCCTGTCACCGCATTGGCCGCTGCCGAGCGCTTGAGGCCCGAGATCGCCATCCTGGACATAGGGCTGCCTGTGATGAGCGGCTATGAACTCGCCGCAAGAATCCGTTCGGTTCTGGGCGACGCGCCGTGCCGTCTTGTTGCTCTTACCGGCTACGGGCAGGATGCAGACAGGGCTAGAAGTAAGGCGGCCGGCTTCGAACAGCATTTTGTCAAACCCGTCGACCCTCAGAGCGTGGTTCAGCTGGTCAATGATTCCGCAGGTGTGCCGAGCGTCATTGAGAACGCCGACGTTTCCAGAGTTCCGCAAACCCTTAATAACGGGCCCTAAGGCGTCAGAGACCGGTCTGATGTGGGAGCCAAGCCGGCGCCCTGAAGCCAAAGCCGGCCATGCAACGGTCGGACTGGCGGCGCCGTGTCGTGCGCGAGCGGCACTACCCGACCCATACCGGCCAGTCATGCCGGCCCCACATCTGGCAAAAATCGGATGACAAGGGGACACTCGTAGCAGGGAGATCTCTCAAGATTCCCCCCTTCCAAGCACGCCCTTCAATCGCTTGAGAAACCATCGGCCAGCGGGGCCGGGTGGCGTGTCTTTTCGATAGATTGCAAACATGGCAATGGGCGGCGTATGCGGTTGGAAGGCCTCAATCCGCAATGGGATCAAGGTGCCGGCATTCAGATCCGCCTGAACCATCGCAAGGGGCATGTGACCCCACCCGAAGCCAGCGCGCAGAAATGCATGTTTGGCACCCAGATCCGCAAGACGCCAGATCTGTGGAGAGAACACGCCGAAGGTAGCGCCTTGGGTCAGCGTTGTACGGTCCGTTAGCACCAGTTGGACGTGGTCCTTGAGTTCAGTTGGCAGGATAACTTCCTTGAGGGACGCCAACGCGTGCGAGGACGCGGCGACCGTTACCATAGGCACATCAAGCAATTTCTCCGCATCCAGAATTGCTGGAACTGATGGCATTGAGCCGCTGATCCCGAGCCGGCACGTCTGCGCGAGTACGGGTTGCATGACTGCGCCGAGCGCCTCGACGTAAAGCCGCAGAGGTGTATGAGGAAATTCTCGGCGAAACGCACCGACGGCGTCCGTCAGCGATGCCATCGGGTACATGACGTCTACCACAACAGACAACTCAGGTTCGAGTCCGTCGGCGATCGCTCGCGCCTTGGACTTGAAGCCGTCCATGCCACCTACCACCAGCCGCGCCTGGGCAAGGAGCACCGTCCCTTGCTCCGTAAGCCGGGGGTAGCGCCCTGTCCGATCAAAAAGCCGCACCCCGATCTGTCCTTCAAGGTTTGCCAGCGTATGACTGACAACCGACTGCGCTCGCCGCAATTTGCGGCCCGCCGCTGAGAAGCTGCCTTCGTCCGCGGCGGCAATGAATGTGCGTAACTGATCGAGCGAGACGGCGTCCAGCATGTATCGGCTCCGTAGATGGATTGCATCTAAAAATATACGCTTCCTCGATAGATGTCGAGTCTCTAAGCTTCCGTCATCCACTCTTACAAAGGATGCACGAGATGAAATCAGACCTGAACGTCAGCGCCCACATCGACCGTTCCGCCGTACCGGCGATAGGCCGCATGCTTATTGCCATCATTTTCCTTGTCAGCGGCCTCGCCAAACTTGTGGCCCCTGGAGCAACCATGGCCTACATCGGATCGCTAGGCCTGCCAGCGCCCGCGTTGGGCCTTGTCGGCGCATTGGCACTTGAACTGGCGGGTGCCGTGCTCCTCACAGTCGGCTACAGAACGAGACTCGTTGCGCTGGTACTGGCGCTATACGCCGTGGTGACCGCGCTGATCTTTCATCACGCGCTGGCGGACCAGAACCAGATGTTCCATTTCCTCAAGAACCTTGCTATGGCCGGCGGCCTCCTGCAGGTCGTGGCATTTGGCGCGGGAGCTTTCAGCGTCGACAACCACCGTGCGCCGGAACATCGTGTAGTCGCCTGACGGTCGGCCTTGGAGGAGATACGCACGTGAACATCGCAACGCAACTTCTGCAGCAACACTTTCAATGGCTGACGAACGACCAGCAGCAGTGGCAAAAACTGATCGCCGACGACATCGTATGGGATTTGCCATACGCCCCCAGCCTCGGACATCCGTTGCAACTAGACGGCCGTGACGCCGTTCAGAGGCACGTCGCCTGGTTTGTCAGCTCAGTCAAGAACTTCCGATTCTCCGATGCGGTGATCATCGCCACTAGCGACCCTGAGTGTGCGGTCGCGCGCGTGCGTGCCGAAGGCCTGATCCCCGCCACCGGGCGGACCTATCGGCAGGAATACGTCGTCTTTCTTACCGCCCGGGACGGCCGGATCGCGCACCTGCGCGAGTACTTCGATCCCGTACAAGCCGCGCTCGCGCTCGATGCCCCTATCGTGGGCGTTTCTTCCAGGAGTATCTGATGAGAGCCGTACAAGCGGCTGCCTACGGCAGCCCAGACATCCTCGCGCTTGCCGAACTGGACGACCCGGTGCCCGGCGATAGCGAAGTGCTGATCGACATCGCCGCTGCTTCCGTGAATCCGATCGACTGGAAAATTATCAGTGGCGCCATGAAAGCGTTCTACCGCTGCCGTTGCCGTTCACGCCCGGCGTCGATGCTGCGGGCACGGTCATCGCCGTTGGACGCAACGTCACCACGCTGAGACCGGGCGATGAGGTGATGGGATTTATCGGCATCGTCGGTGCATTCGCCACGCGCGCTGTTGTCAACGCTAACCGCCTTGCGCGCAAACCGGCGTCCCTCAGTTTCCTTGAGGCGGCTGCCATTCCCGCCGCGTCGCTTACGGCCTGGCAGGCGCTGCACGAACATGGCGGGTTGCGGGCCGGTCAACGAGTCCTGATTCATGCTGCCGCAGGTGGTGTGGGCAGTGCAGCTGTCCAGCTGGCAAAGCTGGCCGGCGCCGATGTGACTGCCACGGCGTCGGCCGGCAATCGGAGCTATGTCCAAGACCTGGGTGCCATGGACGTCATCGACTACACCCAGGAAGACTTTGCGGCGCGGACATCGAAATTTGATTTGGTGCTAGACCTCGTAGGTGGGGATACGCAGGCGCGATCGTGGTCCGTGCTGCAGCGGGGAGGAGTACTGGTGTCGACCGTCAGCAAGCCAGACTCTGCCCGCGGCAAGGACGTCGGTGCCACCGGCAAAAACTTCGCGGCGCACGCCGATGGATCATTGCTTGCCAGGCTGGCCGCACGTTATGCCTCAGGCGAATTGCGCACACATATCGATTCCGTCTTACCGTTTTCCAACGCAAGCCATGCCCTCACACAAAGCATGACCGGCCATGTGCGCGGCAAGGTGGTTCTCGACATGCACCAGGCGGAGTTCAGGTCCCGAAGCGGACCGCCGGCGAGAGGGTAAATGACTCGCGCATGTCGCGCACCTCCTCGACCGGCGTCCGGCCAAACAGGCGCTTGAACTCCCGGCTGAACTGCGACGCGCTTTCGTACCCGACGCGACTGGCTGCCGCCGCCGCAGTCACACCATCGCGGATCATCATGAGGCGTGCCTGATGAAGGCGGGTCGATTTGATGTACTGGATCGGCGATGTCTGGGTCACGGTACGGAAGTTGGCGTGAAAGGCAGGCACGCTCATGCCCGCTTCCTCGGCAAGACGCGCAACGTTGAGCGGCTCCGCGTACTCTGCGTGGATCCGCTTGAGTGCCCGCGCGACGCGTCCGAAGCGGCCGTGATGTGCCAGTGCGGCGCGCATTGCCGCACCCTGCTCGCCGGTGAGTACCCGGTAACAGATCTCGCGCACGATTGCCGGACCCAGTACCTGTGCATCGAGCGGCTCAGTCAAGGCTTCAAGCAATCGTATCGTCGCGTCTGCGAGGTTACGGTCAAGCGGTGTTGAGACGATGCCGGCCGGCGGCGCTTCGGGAAGTTGTTTCGCCGCACCGATCTGCGCGATCAGTTCGCTCAGTTCGAGCAGGTCCAGTCGGACCGATACGGCAAGCATCGGCTCGTCTGGCGAGGCCTGCGTTTCCGTCGAAAACGGCAGTGGGACCGACAGCACCAGATAGTGCTGCGCATCGTAGACGTAGCTCTCGTTGCCCAGGAATCCAAGCTTGCGCCCCTGGCAAACGATCACGATGCTTGGCTCGTACAACACTGGCGTGCGCCCCAAAGGCCGATCGGATCGCATCAGCCGCACACTGTCGAGCGCCGACTGGGTGTACCCCTCGTTAGGCGCAAGTTTCTCAAGTAGCCGGACCATCCGGATGGAAGCCAATTTGCGATTGTTCAGCACCACGCTCTCCCAAAGCCGCAACAGACGGCATTTTATTCGTGCCCTGCAGTAAAGCGCCAAGTGAGTGAATAGGATTAGGCAAACATGGCATCGCTCCGTGTATTCGCATGGAACACCGTCTTATCTACCATTCACTCACCGGCCGACGATCACATACAGCTTCGACTGGCCGTGCAGCGGTAATGTCGTGCGTTCCGAGCTATCTGACCGGCGCGACCATTTGCGAACCCAACGATAGGAGTATGCAAGATGTCCATCACATCTACCGAGTCCAAAGTCATTCTGATCACAGGTGCAAGCAGCGGCATTGGCGAGGGCGCCGCCCGTTTGCTGGCCGCGCAAGGCCATCGACTTGTCATTGGCGCGCGTCGTACCGACCGGCTGGTCGAGCTGGCGGATTCGCTGCAGTCAGCCGGCGGCATCGTCCGCTATCGCGAACTCGACGTCACGTCGTCCGAGGACGTCGAGGCTTTCGCTCGCTTTGCGCTTGACACCTTTGGCCGCATCGACGTGCTTGTCAACAATGCGGGCGTGATGCCCCTTTCACCGTTGAGCGCGCTGAAGGTCACTGAGTGGAACCGGATGATCGACGTGAACATTCGTGGCGTACTGCACGGCATTGCGGCGGTCCTGCCGGTCATGGATCAGCAGGGCCAAGGCCAGATAATCAATATCTCGTCGATCGGTGGATTATCCGTAACCCCGACCGCAGCCGTCTACTGCGCTACCAAGTTTGCCGTCCGGGCCATTTCCGACGGGCTGCGCCAGGAGACGGACAAGATTCGCGTGACGGTGATCTGCCCGGGCGTCGTGGAATCCGAACTGGCCGAATCAATCTCCGACGACACCGCCCGGTCGGCCATGCAGGAGTTCCGCCGCATTGCGATCAGGCCAGACGCCATCGCCCGCGCCATCGCTTACGCAGTGGAGCAGCCGGCCGATGTCGACGTCAGCGAAATAGTCGTACGTCCCACAGCAAGCCCGTTCTGAAACCCGGGCACTATCAACAGTTAATCTGGAAGATCATTAAGGAGTCCATCATGACATCACTCAATCGAGAAACCGGAAACTTCGCGGGCAAAGTCGCCATCGTCACCGGTGCGGCGAGCGGTATTGGCCTGGCAACTACGGAATTGCTGCATGCCCAGGGTGCGAACGTAATCGCAGTCGGGCGCAGCGCAAACATCGAGGCGCTGGCCCGCCCGGGTATCGTGCCCCTCATCGCCGATGTGGCACGCGAGGAAAGTGCCGTGCAGGCCGTCGCCGCTGCGTTGGACCAGTTTGGCAAGCTAGACATCCTCGTCAACAATGCCGCGATCATCATCAACAAGCCGG
Source organism: Caballeronia sp. AZ7_KS35 (assembly GCF_023631045.1). Lineage (NCBI taxonomy): Bacteria > Pseudomonadati > Pseudomonadota > Betaproteobacteria > Burkholderiales > Burkholderiaceae > Caballeronia > Caballeronia sp. AZ7_KS35. The sequence goes on from NZ_JALQDV010000060.1 coordinate 5,725, forward strand.
TCGTTGAGATGTCGCTTGAGGACTGGAACAGCATCCAGGCAGTCAACGCCACTGGCGCGTTCCTGTTCTCACGGGAAGCCGTGCGCGCGATGATGCCGGCAAAGACCGGCGCCATCGTCAACGTAGGTTCTTACGCGTGCTATCAGGCGTTCCCGACGATCGCGGCGTATGCGGCCTCCAAGGGCGCGCTGGCGCAGTTGACGCGCACCTTGTCGCTGGAAGCAATCGAGCATGGCATCCGCGTCAATGCAGTCGGCTCCGGCGACGTCATCACCAACATCACCAATCACATCCATGCTGATGGCCAGGCGTTCCTTGCGGAGCACGGCAAAAAGGCGCCGATCCGGCGCGCGGCTCAGCCCATGGAGATTGCTGAGGTAATCGCCTTCCTGGCGTCGGAAAAGGCCAGCTTCATGGTCGGTGCTGTGGTGATGGCCGACGGCGGCATGAGCGTCGCCTTGCCGTAACCATATATCCATTTAACTTTCAAATAAGAGGACATTCATCATGAATTCAGCATCGCGTACCTGGTTCATCACTGGCGCATCAAAAGGCGTCGGCCAGAAGCTTGTTCGCCATCTGCTTGACCAAGGCCACCGCGTCGCCGCCACGTCGCGCACCGCGGCATCGCTGACGGAGGCGTTCGGTCAGACATCCGACCAATTCCTTCCGCTCGAAGTGGATCTCATGAGCGAAAAAAGCATTGGACAGGCAATCGAGAAGTCCATGCAGACTTTCGGCGCCATCGATGTGGTTGTGAATAACGCTGGATATGCACAGCAAGGGGCGGTCGAGGCCCTGTCCGACGACGAGCTTCGCCAGAATTTTGAAGTCAACTTCTTCGCACCGGTGGTCGTACTGCGCCATGCGCTGCCCCATCTGCGTAGGCAGCGCAGTGGACACATCATCAACATCTCGTCGATTGTCGGCTACCAGGGCGGATATGCGGGCTGGGGCAGCTACGTTGCGAGCAAGTTCGCACTGGCAGGCCTGACGGAGTCGCTGAGCGCCGAAGTTGCCGAACTCGGCATTCGAGCCACGGTGGTTTATCCGGGTCCTGTCCGCACTGACTTTCTGTCGAGCGGCGCGCTCGCAGTAGCAAAGCGACAGATCGACGACTACTCGGAGGCGAAGGCGTCGCTCGACCTGCATCTCGGCACGCTGCATGGCCGTCAGGACGGAGACCCGGACAAGCTGGCCCTGCTGATCATCCAGGCAGCCAGTGTCGAGGCGCCGCCGCTGCATCTGTTCGCCGGCAAGATCGCCAACGAGCTCGCGGCAGTCAAGGCGACCGCTGTCGCGCGAGACCTGGACGCGTGGAGGGGTTCTTCCGAGGCCACCGACTTTTCGGACTAGGTCCGGGAGCCTTCCATACCGAAGAAAGGGGCAGTCGCATACCCCGGTTTGTTCGGACTCTTCAGTGCTGCAACAGCCATAGATTGTTGCAGCATTCGACTGCCAGATCCGCTCCTAGCAACCGCATTAATCGCAAGGAACAAGAACCATGAGAAATGAAACGTCAAAGGTGTGGCTTGTGACTGGCTGCTCGACTGGTTTTGGCCGCTTCATTGCCCGACATCTCCTCGATAGCGGCGAAAAAGTGGTCGCCACCGCACGCAAGCCCGAAACGATTGACGAGTTGCGTTCCAAAGGGGATGCAGTTGTTCTACCGCTGGACGTCACTGATCGAGACCAGTGCCAGAATGCAGTCGAGGCCGCAGAAGCGCACTTCGGCCGGATCGATGTTCTGGTCAACAACGCCGGTATCGGATTTTTTGGAGCAGTGGAGGAAACCGCGGAATCCGACGCGCGGCGATTGTTCTAGGTGAATTTCTTCGGTACGGCAAATATGATCCACGCTGTATTGCCCGGGATGCGCGCGCGCCGTAGCGGGATGATCATCAACCTGACATCCATCGGTGGGATGGTCGGATTTACGGGCGTCGGTTACTACTGCGCCAGCAAGTTCGCCGTAGAGGGACTATCGGACACGCTCCGCAAAGAAGTCGAACCATTAGGTATCAAGATCATGGCTGTCGAGCCGAGCGGCTTCCGAACGGAGTGGGCGAACTCGTCAAGTGAAGTGCAGGCTTTCATTGAAGACTATGACTGCACGGCCGGCGACGCTCGCCGCGCATATCATGCCTCAGTAGGACACCAGCGGGGTGACCCGGCTCGTGCTGCCGAGGCAATCCGCGAGGCGGCTCATGCGGTGCAGCCGCCTCATCATCTGCTTCTCGGGAATGACGCGGTGGACGCGGCGCTTGAGCACATCGACGCGCTACGGGCCAACGTCGCCGCTTGGGAAGAGCTCTCGCGGTCGGCCGATTTCCCGGCCGCCTGACTACGTTGCTCGCTTCAGCACAATGTCCGGACCTCGCGGCACATTGTGCGGCAGGCACGCTGCTGCGGCTCCTTTTGGGCAGCGATCGTGCGAGGGCCTTTGCTGATGAAGGCCCTCGCTTTCCCCGGCATTTGCATATTGCGGGAAATCCGCGGTCCGTTCAGCCGGGACACTTCTTCCGCACATTCAGGATCGGTACAGATGGGTGACTACTCCTCCGGCAAACCCGGTGACCTCCTCGCCGGTGGCGGCCGCCATCACCAGATTTTCCCCACGCTGACTGAGCGACAGGTTGCGTTGCTGGACCGATATGGCGAGCGCCGCATGCTGAAGGTTGGGGACGTGCTGTTTGCTCAAGGTGATCGGCATATACCAATGTTTGCGATCGTTTCGGGAACCATCGAGGCGACTCGCAATTCTCTCGATGGGTCTCGCCCCATCGGCGTACACGGTCCGGGTTGTTTTACTGGCGAAGTTGGCACGCTTGCTGGCCGGGCGGCCATCGCGACCGCGCGCGCCCTGACGGATTGCGAGGTGATCGTTATCGACGAAGAGTCGTTGCGCGCGCTGGTGGTCACGGAGGCGGAACTAGGTGAAACGATTATGCGCGCCTATATTTTGCGGCGGGTCGCGTTCATTAGTGACCAGCATGGCGGGCTCGTTCTTATCGCCACCTCTGCATCGGCCGAAACCCATGCACTGCGCCACTTTCTCGGTCGTAACGGTCAACCTTTCGCATACTTTGATGTCGGCGAGCATCCCGAGGCCGCAGAAATGATCGAGCACTACGGCGTCACAGAAGCGGACATCCCGGTCGTTATCACACTAGAAGGTAACGTTCTAAAGCGGCCCACGCATCGTGCCGTTGCAGACGCGATAGGACTGAGCCCTGACCGGCTGAATGGCGGGCGCTTTGACGTGGCCGTGGTCGGTGCGGGTCCGGCGGGCCTGGCGGCCGCGGTGTACGCCGCATCGGAAGGTCTGCGCGTCGCCGTTCTTGACACCAAGGCGCCAGGGGGGCAGGCCGCAACCAGTTCAAAAATCGAAAATTACTTTGGGTTTCCAACGGGTATTTCTGGTCTGGCGCTAGCGGGCCGGGGCTTGTCGCAGTGCCGGAAGTTTGGCGCCGAGGTGGGGGTGCCCATCGAAGCGATAGCAATCAGGTGCGGCGACGACTCGACCTTTCATATCAACCTTAGTCACAATGAGCACATCTACGCCCGCGCGGTAATCGTCGCAACGGGTGCACGGTACCGCAAGCCCAATCTGGCTAATTTCGAAAACTTCGAGGGGCGCGGTGTCTACTACAGCGCGACTCACATGGAGGCAGCGCTTTGCAGTAACGAAGAAGTGGTTGTTGTCGGCGGCGGCAATTCGGCAGGGCAGGCTGCCGTGTTTCTGTCGGCGTTTGCACGGCACGTACACGTCATGATCCGCGGCGACAACATAAGCGCAAGCATGTCAGACTACCTGATCAGGCGCATTGAGGCAGCGGCCAACATCACCGTGCACGTCAGAACGCAAATTGTCGAACTTGAGGGCGAAGAGCGACTTGAGCGCATTAAGTGGGAACATCAAGGCGAGACGGAGCAGAGAGCTATCCGGCATGCGTTCCTGTTCCTTGGTGCACAGCCGAATACTGCCTGGCTGGGGGACTGCGTTGCGCTAGACAAGCACGGATTTGTGCTGACTGGCCCGGACGTAGGCATGGCATGGAGCAACGGGCGCCGTCCGCATTCCTTGGAAACGAGCCGACCCGGCATCTTTGCAGTGGGCGACGTACGAAGCGGCTCTGTCAAGCGTGTTGCAGCAGCTGTCGGCGAAGGCGCTGCGGCAGTTCAGTCACTGCATCAGTATCTCGCCCTAACTAGTTGACAACAGCGTCGCATTGGCATGCGAGTGGCTGAACAACTGCTTTCGGCGACGTCTCTTATGGGATACGAAGCGGCCATAGGCTCAATACGATCAACGACCGCAAGTGGCCGATCCCGGAAGCGACTTTTTGCGTTCTTCATCGGTGAACTACGGATTGTTGGTCAGCGCAACACGAGCTCGTCGCTTCAGGGATAGGGCCTCAACTGGGCAACGCCGCGCTTTGCTTTACATAAGGAACATAGCGCCGTTACGTAGTATTACTACCTATATCTCGCATTATTAGAGGTTTCAAGAAGCGAGTCACTGATGATCCGTGGCAGCTCGTCGATGAATCGAAGCGCCATCCGGCGGACCCAACCTGAACGAGTTCGGCCAGAACGAGACACTCGCTGACAGGCACAGCGGGACAAACAAACGTCTCAATTTCCGCTAAAGCGGTCATGGAGAGTACACGCACTGCTCGCTACTCATCTGTCTACGCCGCCGATACTCGCATGATCGAAATATGCAGTGGTCGAGCGATGGATAATGCACCGGCCGACGATCAAAGTGCGGAGAAGGCGCTCATGGCAGGCCTTCGCGAAGCGGCGGCGTCATGGCGTCGCGATGCTGAAAGCGCAGTGCCGGGATAAGCTCACGGAGTAAGGCGAGTGCGGCCAAATAAATAACGGACTCGCGCCGCGTCAGGCTACAAAGTCTTCAGAATGCGCGAACACGCACGACGCGTTCGCTTCAATCCAACACGATATTCAGCGAAGACACCCCTCCATCGGGCGTTGCTGCTGGACGCGTTCTTTCGCGCGTCTGATGGCTTCGTCGAAGGACGGTTCGGTCGCCACGTGGCGGTTGTCGACGGTGACGAACCATCGGTCGTGCGCCTGGCACCAGCGCACGCGCCGGTCCTGCATGAGCAGTGAGAACCAGCGCCAGACTTCGGCGTCATCGGCGTTCGCGCCGGCGGCCGCCATGACGCGTCGGCCATGCAACGATTGAGACATCGGCAACATACGGTTTTCTCTCAATTTGGATCGCATCAAGATCAATGCTTCGACGACCCAAGCGGTCGGCAATGGACATCAGAGCGGAGATGAACACGAACAGCTGCGTGAATAGACGCCGCCGTCGTCACGCACCACGATGCGCTTGTTCGCCGCGCGCGGGCGTCCATACGAAGGCGAGCGCCGAGATCACCGCGCCCGCGAGCGCATGCTTCATGACGGCACGTCAGCTGTACTGAAGAGGTTCGTCGCTGCGCGGTTTGTCGTCTTCCAATTCTTCTCAGTTGCATGATGCAGGGCCCCGAAACGCGCTCGGGGACCGCAAGGGTTGTAGGGTACTTAGAAACGATGACGCAGCGACAGCCGCAGCGCGAACTGGTGGTTGCTCGCCGAGGGCGTCTGCCCGTTGATGGCCGCGACGGCGGACTGGCCGTACGAATCGGTGCCGCTTGCGCGCTGGTACACGCCGATCGCGTAGAGATCGGTGCGCTTTGACAGCAGGTAATCGGCGCCTACGCCAACCTGATTGTAATGCGCTGCGACGCGATCGTTGGCGCCGCTGGAACGCACATACTCGTACACCGCGCCACCGAGCAGCGAGGGCGTTGCCTGAAGCGTATAGCTCGCCTCGACCGTGTCGAACTTGCCGGTGCCGCCATAGCGAAGCGTGTTCGGGCCGTCGCCGGCTTCGAGATGCTTGAACTGCACATTGTTGTAGTTCAGCGCGACCGACGATGCTCCGAACTTGTACGATGCGCCCGTCGCGATGACTTGATAGGTCTGAGCCGAGCTATAGCCGCCGAAGATCGGATTCGACTGTGCGGCCGTCGCCGAGCCGAATGAGCCCATGTTGTTGCTGGTCGCTGCGGTGCCGGACGAGGGATTGGTGCCGAAGAACGAATAGTTCGGATCCCGCGCGTTCAGGTAAGCCGCGCCGATCGACAACGGTCCGCGCGAGAAGCCGACGCCTAGCGAGTAGACCTGATTGCGTCCGGTGCTGCCCGCCACGCCGCCCGGGCTGTAGAGGCCGCCGAACGAGAAGCCGCCGTAGTCCTTGCTGCGGAACTTGACCGAGTTGTTGACGCGCCGGGTGTTGCCCTGATTGTCGATGTCGCCCGGCTGGCTGGCCGGATAACCGCCCCACATCGCGACGGTCGAGTACGGCTGCACGAAGTCCACCACCGAGTCGTACTGGCGGCCGGCGGTCGCTGTGCCGTAGGGCGTGGTCAGTCCGACGAACGCCTGCCTTCCGAATTCCGCGCCGCCCTGGCCGAGCGTGCCGCTCTGGATGTTGAAGCCGTTTTCCAGCGTGGCGATGGCCCCGTAACCGCCGCCCAGGTCTTCCTTCACGCGCATGCCCCAGCGGCTGCCGCTGATGCCGCCCGAGCCGCCGTCCTGCATGCTGAACTGCGACGCGCCCTTGAGCGCGCCATTCGCGCGTCCGGTCTGCGCGTTGCTGGTGTAGTTGATGCCGACATCGATGACGCCATAGAGCGTGACACTGCTTTGCGCGGCGCAGGGAACCGCGACGGCGATCGAAGAGAGGGTCGCCCCTGCTAACAAGCTTCTTTTCATTATGTACGTCTATCCGGTTGCTTTTCGATGATCGCGGGGAACGAGAGTGAAGCGAGAGGTGAGTGGCGTGTATCTCGTTGGTCCCGCGCGCTAAGCCGGCCGGCTGACCGGGCTGGAAGCGACTATCCGGAAACGCGAAACCAGCGTCAAACTACGAATATTCACTAAGTCTTGTAGTTTCTTCATCCTGAGGCGCGGACGAACGAAGGCGCCGGGGCACAGTGTCCCGGCGCCTTCGTTTACCACTAGCGCTGGCTTTGACCCAGCAGCGCCTCGCGCGCACGCGCGAGCCGCGCCGCCGCTTCGCCTATTTCCCCTATATCCGGCGCAGCGAACGAAAGACGGAATGCGGCGGCATCGGTTTGATCGGCATAGAAGGCCTTGCCCGGCACGAACAGCACCTTCTGCTCGATCGCATGCTTCAGCAGTTCCGATGAATCCGTCCCGTCCATGCGCGCCCAGACGAACATGCCGCCTTCCGGCCGCTGGAATTGCAGCGCGCCCGCGAGCTGCACATCGAGTGCATCGCACAAGGCCTCGCACTTACGCCGATACTGCTCCGCGATGCGCGGCAGGTGTTCCCTCAGCGCGCCCTGTGCGAGATACGCGGCGGCAATCGCCTGCATCCACGGCGCGCTGCACAGGTCGGCCGTTTGCTTGGCGACGGTGCAGCGCCGGACGATGTCCGCAGGCGCGACGGTCCAGCCAATCCGTATCCCCGGCGCCACCACCTTGGACAGACTGCCGAAGTACACGACGCGCTCACGTCCGCCGTCGATGTCCTGCGCCACCTTCAGCAGCGAAGGCAAGGCCTCGCCGGCAAAACGCAGGTCGGCATAAGGCTCGTCCTCGACAATAAGGAAGCCATGCTTCACCGCCAGTTCGACAAGTGCCTTGCGACGTTCGAGCGACAACGTCGCGCCCGTCGGATTGGCGAACGTCGGTACGGTGTACAGCAGCTTCGGACGTCCCGCCTCGCCGCTTTCGAGCATCGCCGCGAGCCGCGCGACATCCAGCCCTTGTGCATCCACCGGCACCGTGACGATGCGCGCCTGCTGCATCTTCAGCGCCTGCAAGGTGGCGGGATACGCGGGCTGCTCGGTGAGCACGGCATCGCCGGGAGCGACCAGCACGCGCAGCAGCAGATCGAAGCCCTGTTGCGAGCCGGTCGTCACCATCAGCTGATCCGCAGGCACCGTCACGCCGCGTTGCTGCATGAGCTGCGCGAGCGCGTCCTTGAGCTCGGGCAGGCCATCGGTGGGACCGTATTGCAGGCAGCGCGCGGGCTGCGTCCAGGCCTGTGCGGCGGCGCGCTGCAAGCCGTCGGTATCGAACAGATCGCTCGCCGGATAACCGCCCGCGAGCGAGATCATTCCTGGCTCGCCGAGATACTTGAACAACTCGCGGATCGGCGAGCCGCCGGGGTTCCGGAACGGCTCAGTGAAGTCGTACATCACGATAATTCCAGAACGCGCGGCTTACTCGATCGAAAAGTCGATGCCCTGGGCCAGCGGCAACGCGGACGAATAGTTGACGGTGTTGGTGGCACGGCGCATATAGCCCTTCCATGCGTCGGAGCCGGACTCGCGGCCGCCGCCGGTTTCCTTCTCGCCGCCGAACGCGCCGCCGATCTCCGCGCCGCTCGGCCCGATGTTCACGTTGGCAATGCCGCAATCGCTGCCCGAATCCGAGAGGAAGCGCTCGGCCTCGCGCAAGTCGGTCGTGAACACGCACGACGACAGGCCATGCGACGCCGCATTGTTCGCTTCGATCGCTTCGCTGAATTCGCGGTACTTCATCACGTAGAGAATCGGCGCGAAGGTTTCCTTCAGCATCACCGCGGTCTGCGACGGCATCTCGACGATGGCCGGACGCACGTAGTAACCGTTCTCGCGGCCCGCCACGACGTGACGCTCACCGCCCGTCACCGTGCCGCCTTCGTCCTTCGCCTGCGCGAGCGCGGCCTGCATGCGTTCGAACGATTGCGCGTCGATCAGCGGGCCCATCAGCGTGCCGGCCGCAAGCGGATCGCCGATGGCGACCTTGCTGTAGAGCGTCTTCAGGCGCGCGACGGTCTGCTCATACACGCTCTCGTGAACGAACAGGCGGCGCAGCGTCGTGCAACGCTGGCCCGCCGTGCCGACTGCCGAGAACAGGATGCCGCGCAGCGCGAGTTCGCTGTCGGCGGTGCCGGTCACGATGCCCGCGTTGTTGCCGCCGAGTTCGAGGATCGAGCGGCCGAAGCGCTTCGCCACCTCGATGCCCACCGTGCGCCCCATCTCCGTGCTGCCGGTCGCGCTGACGACCGACGAGCGCGGGTCCGCGACGAGTTGGGCACCGATCTCGCGGCCGCCATTGATGACGCAGGTGAGGCCCGCGGGTGCATCGCCGAATTCAGCGAGCGCGTCTTCGAGAATGCGGTCCACGGCGAGTGCCGTCAGCGGCGTCTTGTCCGACGGCTTCCAGATCACGGCATTACCGCACACAAGTGCGAGCGCCGCGTTCCATGACCACACGGCCGCCGGGAAGTTGAACGCGGAGATCACGGTACAGACGCCGAGCGGATGCCACGATTCCGCCATGCGATGGCCAGGACGCTCCGACGCGATGGTCAGGCCGTACAGCTGCCGCGACAGACCGACCGCGAAGTCGCAGATGTCAATCATTTCCTGCACTTCGCCCATGCCTTCCTGAAGGATCTTGCCGGTCTCCAGCGTGATGATGCGTCCGAGCACTTCCTTCTTCTCGCGCAGCTTGTTGCCGAGCAGGCGCACAAGTTCGCCGCGACGCGGCGCGGGCACGTTCCGCCAGGCTTCGCTGGCGGTCTTCGCGGCGGCGAGCGCGGCATCGGCTTGCGCCTGCGTGTGGCTCTTCACGTGGCCGACAACGGTGCCGTCGATCGGCGATCGCACGACGATATCGCCTTCTTCGGCCAGACGCGAGATGCCCAGATCGGAAAGTATGGTGGAAGCTTTCAAGGATGGTTCTCCAGTGGAACTGACCCGATTGTGCGAGTGCGCGCAATCGGGCTCAAGCGAGTTAATTGCAGGACTTGATGCGCTTCACGCATCAAGCGAAGTGAGTTCGCGCTGTGGCGCAGCCTTGCGCGTGCCGTGTTGCAGCGCGCGTTGCAGCAATTGCGCGACATGCAGCGTGTGGCGCTGCGCGCCGTGCGCGATCTGCTCTCGGCAACTGAAGCCGTTGGTGACGATCAGCGTGTCCCGCTGCGCCGCGCGCACGAGCGGCAACAGCTTGTCTTCGCCGATCTTCATCGAAAGCTCGTAATGGTCCGCATTGAAGCCGAACGAACCGGCCATGCCGCAGCAGCCGGTATCGAGCAGCTTCCAGCGCACGCCGAGACGCCCGAGCAGCGCGGTTTCCTTCTTCATGCCGAACAGCGTCTTCTGGTGACAATGACCGTGCAGCAGCACGTCGGCGTCAAGGGTCGGCCAGTCGAAGTCGGCATCGGCGACGAAGTCCGAGAACATTAAGGTCTGGCGCGCCAGTTGATGCGCGAGCGGATCGTCGGGAAGCAGCTTGACCAGTTCGTCACGGAACACCGACAGGCAGCCTGGCTCCAGACCAACCAAGGGCGTGCCCGCGCGGATCTCATCGGCGAAGGTGTCGAGCACGTCGCGCAGCATCGCGCGCGCTTCGTCGAGCAAGCCGTAGTCGTACAGCGGACGGCCGCAGCACAGACGCTTCTTCGGCAGCACGACCTCATAGCCCAGCGCGGCCAGCACGTCGCTTGCGGCGTGCGCCACGTCCGGCGTGAAGTGGTCGTTGAAGGTATCGATCCAGAAGAGCACCTTGCGCGTCGGCTTCGCAGCGCTGCGATGACCTTGCGCCGCCGCCGTCGCACGGAAGGTGCGCGGCGCGAACACCGGCAACGCGCGATTCTTCGCCACGCCGGCGATCCATTTGCTCACCGGCGCCAGCGGCCGGAACGAAGTCGCGAGATTGGCAAGCCACGGCGCGCGCGCGGCAAACGGCGCCCACTGTCCGATGCGCCCCATGAACCACGCCTGCCGCGGACGCCGCCTGCGGGCGTAGTGATGCGACAGAAATTCGGCCTTGTACGAGGCCATGTCGGTATGCGTCGGACAGTCGCTGCGGCAGCCCTTGCACGCAAGACACGTGTCCAGCGCTTCCTTGACTTCGACGCTGTCCCAGCCGTCCTTGATGACGTCGCCTTGCAGCATCTCCCACAGCAGATGCGCGCGGCCACGCGTCGACTGGCGTTCCTCGCGGCTGCCGCGAAAGCTCGGGCACATCGTGCCGCCATCGAGCGAGCGGCACTTGCCCATGCCGATGCAGCGCTCCACCGCGCGCTGCATGCCGTCGCCTTCGGGACTGCGGAAGGTGAGCTTCGTCTGCAACTGCACGGGCTTGTACGCGGGACCCATGCGCAGGTTTTCGTCAGCGCGATAGGCGTTCACGACCTTGCCCGGATTCAGGCGCTGCGCCGGGTCCCAGATGGCCTTGAACTGCTCCATCGCCGAGATGATGTCGGGGCTGTACATGATCGGCAGGAACTCGGCCTTGGCCTGACCGTCGCCATGTTCGCCCGACAGCGAGCCGCCGAATTCCACGACCAGTTCCGCCGCCTCGCGCAGGAATCGCCGCCACACCAGCACGCCTTCCCCGCTGCGCAGATCGAAGGTGATGCGCGCGTGCACGCAGCCATCGCCGAAATGACCATACAGGCAGGTCTCGTAGCCATGACGGTCCACGAGCGCCTGGAAGCGCCGCAGATAATCGCCGAGGCGCAACGGATCCACCGCTGCATCCTCCCAGCCGATGATCGGGTCGGGCTTCGACGGATCCACCGACAACGCCACCGCCGACGCACCCGTCTCGCGGATCGACCAGATCAGCGCCTGCTTCGCCTTCTCCTCGACGACCAGGCCCGTCACGTCGGAGCCACCCGCCCCGGACAGGAAGAACGCGCGCGCTTCCTCGGCCTGCGCACGGGCTTCGGCGGGGGTATCGGCGCCGAATTCGAGCACTACCCACGCATCGCCTTCCGGCAGCAGCGCGATTTCATCGGCCTTGAGGCCACGCGCCTGCAGGCCGCGAATGATGCCGCGATCCAGCCCTTCGATCGCAATGGGACCAAAGCGCTCGAAGTGCGCGACGCCGTCCGCCGCGACGAAGATATCCGTGAAGCCGAGCACGAGGATCACGCGGCTCGCCGGACTGCGGACGAGGCGCACCTTGGCGCGCAGCGTCACCGCACACGTGCCTTCCGTGCCCACCAGCGCCCGCGCGACGTTGAAGCCGTTCTCCGGCAGCAATTGATCGAGATTGAAGCCGGACACGCGGCGGCGGATCTGCGGAAACTCGCGGCGGATTGCGTCGGCGTAGCGGTCCCGCAGGTCGCGCAACTGGCGGTAGATCTCGCCCTGCCGCCCGCCGTCCGCGATGATGCGGTCGAGTTCATCGGGCGCAGTCGGACCGGTCCAGAAGCGCGCGCCGTCATAGGTGAGCACTTCAAGCGCCTCGACGTTCTCGGCGGTCTTGCCCGCCATCACCGAATGCGCTCCGCACGAGTTGTTGGCGATCATGCCGCCGAGCGTGCAGCGGCTGTGCGTCGCCGGGTCCGGGCCGAACGTAAGGCCATGCGCGCCCGCCGCATCGCGCAGCGTGTCGCAGATCACGCCCGGCTCGACAATCGCCGTGCGCGCTTCGGGATCGATCGACACGACCCGGTTCACGTACTTGCTCGCGTCGGCTACGACCGCGACGTTCACGCACTGCCCGTTCTGCGACGTGCCGCCGCCGCGCGTCAGGAACGGCACGTCATGTTGACGGCATAGTTCGAGCGCACGCGCGAGGTCATCGACATCGCGCGGCACCACGACGCCCAGCGGCACCTGCCGGTAATTGGACGCATCCGACGCGTAAAGCGCCTTCGCGCCGGCATCGAAGCGCACTTCGCCGCGCAACGCGGCCGAGAGGTCGCGTTGCAGCGACAGCAACTGGGCGGCATCCGCCGCATACGGCTGCGCGCTCACCTTACTTCGCCGCGCCGGCGGTCATCTTGAAGATGCCCTGCGCATTGCCGGCATCGAAGCGCAGGTCGGTGACCCAGGCGCGCGCCGCGCGGTCGAACTCGCGCTTGCGCGTGATGAATTCGTAAAACGAGCCCGGCACCTTGCGCGTGACCGTGTCGCCGTTGGCCGTGCGGAACGTGCGCTCGACCGTGTCCGCGCGATACGCCGTCTGGAACACGCGTCCGGAACGCGAGCGTTCGACTTCGGGCTTCATCGGACGGCCCTTGGCCTTTTCGTCGTCGGAGAGCTGGAACACATCGGCGACGCGGTCGGTCGCGTGATTGAAGCCGTTGCCCTCGGTCGCGATCCACGCCATTTCCGCCGATTCCGCCAGCAGCAGTTCATAGTCGGCCAGCATGGGCACGTCGTGCTGACGCTCGAATGCGCCGACGATCACCGGCAGCAGCTGGTGCGCCGCGTCGATGGGCAGCGAGCCGTCGCGCTCCAGTTCCGACAGTTGCGCGACCGCCAGCGGCGTGAGCGGATCGCGCGATGCGCCCACCACATTTGTCACGGCCTGCTGGAAGGTCTCCGAGAAGCGCTCGGGGTGCAGTTCGCTCACGAAGAACTGCGCGATCTCATCGGGCGCGTCTTCATGGGCATAGGAACGGCCGGTCATGCCGAGCTTGTCGAGCGGATAGCGGCCGTTCAGCCGGAAGCCGAGCGGCCGGAGAATGCGGGTGAACGCGGCTTCGCCCGGCGGCAGGCCGCCGTTTTGCGGCCAGCGCACCGTGCGCAGCGCGCCATGGTCGAAATACACGGAGCCGCCGTTGGCGATGGCTTCGTCCGTATATGTACGGCCGTTCGGCGAACGCGCGAGCAGGCCTTCGAAGAGCGCCATGTTCATCGCCTGGGCGAGTTCGGCGCGCGTGACGGTGCCGGATTCCCAGTCGTTCAGGATCGAAGGGGCATTCAGGGTCTTGAAAAGCAAGCCCGTCTTCTCGGAGCCGAGCAGACGCTCGAGCAGACTTTCGATATTCGTATTTCGCATGGTCGCCTGATATCGCGGGGGGACGTCGGCCGCGGGCCTCACGCACGATGGCGGAGCCGCAAACGGCAAGGTCGCATTATTTTTAATCGTTGTGCCGCGCGTAAAGCGAGATTAAATTGTGACTTGATGAGTGTTTGGAATCACCATGCGCAAGTTCAAGATCCCCAACATGGGCGCGCTGCTCGCCTTCGAAGCCGCTGCGCGCCATGAAAGCTTCACGCACGCGGCCAAGGAACTGTTCCTCACGGAGAGCGCCATCTCCCGTCAGATCGCCACGCTCGAATCCAATCTCGGCGTGCGCCTTTTTGCGCGCGCCAAACAGCGCGTGGTGCTGACGCGTGCGGGCCGCATCTACGGCACGCAGGTGCGGCGTTCGCTCGAACAGCTCGACCGCGACACGCTCTCCATCATCGCGCACGGCGGCGGCGGCGGTTATCTGGAGCTGGCCGTGCTGCCTACGTTCGCGTCGCAGTGGCTGATTCCGCGCATCGGCGATTTCTACGAATGCACGCCGGACGTGCGCGTCAACATGGGCGTGCGCACGGATGCCTTCTCTTTCGTGGATTCTCACTTCGAAGCCGCCATTCACTACGGCAAGCCCACCTGGCCCGGCACCACGGCGGACTATCTGTTCGGCGAGGAAGTAGTGGCGGTGTGCAAGGCGTCGCTGCTGGAGCGGCCCATCGGGCACGTGCATGAACTGCTCACGTATCCGCTGCTGCACTCCACCACGCGGCCGGACGACTGGACCCGCTGGTTCGCGAGCCTCGGCGTGGAAGACGCGAGCACCATGCACGGCATGCGCTACGAGCTGCACACCATGGCGATCAGCGCGGCCGCGGCGGGCCTGGGCGTCGCACTGGTGCCGAAGTTCCTGGTGAGCGGGCAGCTCGAACAGTTCGGGCTGATCGTGCCCTTCGAGGCGAGCATCAAGGCGGAGTCCGCCTATTTCCTCGTCTATCCGACCGAACTCAGCCATGGCAAGCCGCTGGAGAAGTTCCGCGAATGGCTGCTGAAGCAGGCCAGCGAATACACCGCCGACGACGACCGCGGGCCCGCGAGGTCTTGAGCATTTCGCATCATGTGGTGCTTTTATCTCGTTTGGCGAAGTAACTCGTCTGACCGATCATGAGCGCACGCTGGCGAGGCGCGTCGAATGTGTCCATGGGCGCGGCGAGCCGCCAGACCATCTCTCTTGCGGCGCCGCGCGTGCTTTGCCTGTCCGCGCGGCGCCGTTTTCGCACCCCGGGGACCCGCATGGCAAACGACCAAAAGAAACCTTCCACCGCTTCGCGCCGCGACTTCATTCGACTCGGCGTAGCCGGCGCGGCCGGACTTGCGATGCCTGCCATCTGGACCTCGGCGAAAGCCGCTTCGAAGCGCCTCGTGGTGCGCGACTCGGGCGGCGTCTATACCGACATCTACACCCGCACGCTGTACAAGCCGTTCCAGCAGGCGACGGGCATCGAAGTGGTGGGCGTGGCCTCGGGCGCTGAACCGACCGCGCAGATCAAGAGCATCGTCGAGACGGGCGCGAAGACCTGGGACATGGCCGAGCTGAGCTTTCCGGCCGTGTACCTTCTGTCGCGCAAGGACAAGATCTATCTCGAGCCGGTCAATCTCGACGGCAACGCTGCCGTCGCGAAGATTCCCGCACAGTTCCGCGATCCGTATGCGATCGGCCACAACGTCTACACGACGGTGATGACCTATCGCTCGGACGCCTTCAAGGGCGGCAAAACGCCTGCTTCCTGGGCCGACCTGTGGGATGTCAAGGCGTTCCCGGGCCGTCGCGCGCTGCGCAGGTTCCCGTTCGACACCATCGAAGAAGCGCTCATGGCCGCCGGCACCCCGCCGAGCAGCGTCTATCCGTGCGATCTGGATAAAGCGTTCAAGAGTCTCGACCGCGTGAAGCCTAGCATCGATATCTGGTGGACGACGGGCGCGCAGTGCGAGCAGTTGCTCAAGTCGGGCGAAGTGGCGATGGCGTCGAGCTGGCTGGCGCGCGTGCTGCCCGCCATCGATGCGGGTGCGCCGCTCGCGATTTCATGGGACGGCCACATCTACGGTCCGCAGGCGTTCGGCATCATGAAGGGCGGCGACAATGTCGATGCCTGCCGCCAGTTCGTCGCGTTCTGCGCGGACCCGAAGCGCCAGGCGGAAGTGGCGAGCGCGCTGGCGGTCGGGCCGACGCATCCGAACGCGTTCCAGTACATTGATGCGAAGCGCGCGAAGAACCTGCCGACCTTCCCGGACAATTTGCGTCGCGGCGTGCGTATCGACCCGTCGTACTGGCCGGCGCATCAGGATGTCGCGATCGAGCGCTTCAACGACTGGGTGCTGCGCTAGCCCTCGTCGAACCATCAGGATGCGATGAGTCTTTTCTATTCTTCAACGCAGGGTTTCGCCAACGTCGCCGATTACCGCGAGGCCGCGCGGCGGCGGCTGGCGAAGATTGCCTTCGACTATCTCGACGGCGGCGCCGAAGACGGTCACACGCTGGCGCGCAACCGCGCCGCGTTCGCCGATGTGCATTTCGCTCCGCGCGCGATGGTGGATGTCTCGCACGTCTCGCCGGCCGCGCAGTTGTTCGGCTACGCGGCCGCCGCGCCGATGGTCGTCGGGCCGACCGGACTGAACGGATTGTTCTGGCCCAAGGCCGATGAAATGCTGGCCCGCGCTGCTGCGGCGCGCGGCGTGCCGTTCGCGCTGTCGAGCGCCTCCACGTCGCTGCTCGAAGATGTGCGCGCCGCCGCGCCGGACGGCGAGCTGTGGATGCAGCTGTACGTGCAGAAGGATCGGCGTATCGCCGAGAGCATCATGCGGCGCGCGTCGGAAGCGGGCTACACGGCACTGCTCGTCACGGTGGATACGCCCGTGCATGGCCGCCGCGATCACGACATCCACAACAACTACCGCTTGCCCCTGCCGATCACGCCGAAGCTGATCCTCGACCTGCTGCGGCATCCGCACTGGGCGTTGCAGATGGCGCGCCAGGGCACGCCGCAACTCATCAACCTCGCGCGCAGTCTTGGCGAAGCCCCCGATTTGCAACGTCAGGCGGCCGCGCTGGCGCGCCAGATGGATCTGTCGCTGGCGTGGTCGGACATCGCGTGGCTGCGCAAGCACTGGAACGGGCCGCTGCTCATCAAGGGCATCCTGACCGTCGATGACGCGCGTTTCGCGCAGCAGCACGGCGCGGACGGCATCGTGCTGTCGAATCACGGCGGCCGCCAGCTGGAAGGCGCGGATGCGCCGCTCGACGTGCTACCCGCCGTGGCCGATGCCGTCGGCGATGCGCTGCATGTCTATCTCGATTCGGGCGTGCGGCGCGGCGCCGATGTGGTCAAGGCCGTCGCGCTCGGCGCGCGCGGCGTGCTGCTCGGGCGCGCGCCGCTGTATGGCCTCGCGGCACGCGGCGATGCGGGCGTTGCGCATGTGCTGTCGCTGCTGTTCGATGAAATCGTGACGACCATGACGCTGCTCGGCAGCCCCGGCATCGACACGCTGCACGAGCGCATCTCGGGCGCGCGGCCCGGCACTGCTGCCGCGACCGGCAAACCTAACGTCACTGTCCTACCCAAGCGGGTCCAATCATGAATCTGATCGAATCGTTGCTGCACATCGTGGGGCCGAAGGGCCTCGTGGACCTCGCCGATGCCGAACCGATGCTCACCGACTGGCGCGGCCGCTATCGTGGCCAGGCGCGTGCCGTCGTCAAGCCCGCGGACACCGCGCAGGTCGCGCAGGTGATGCAACTGTGCGCGGAGCTTGGCGTGAGCGTGGTGCCGCAAGGCGGCAATACCGGCCTCGTGGGCGGCGCGACGCCGTCCGAAGCGGGCGACGCCATCATCATCAGCCTCGCGCGCATGAGCAAGATCCGCGAGATCGACACGCGCAACGACACGCTGACCGTCGAAGCCGGCTGCACGCTGCAACAGATCCAGGAAGCGGCGGCGTCGGTGGACCGGCTGTTTCCGCTGTCGCTCGCGAGCGAAGGCTCGTGCCAGATCGGCGGCAACATCTCGACCAACGCGGGCGGCACCGCCGTGCTGCGCTACGGCAACATGCGTGCGCTGGTGCTCGGCCTCGAAGCCGTGCTGCCGGACGGCCGTGTCTGGGACGGCCTGCGCGGACTGCGCAAGGACAACAGCGGCTACGACATGAAGCAGATGTTCATCGGCGCGGAAGGCACGCTCGGCGTGGTGACCGCGGCCGTGCTCAAGCTGTTTCCGGCGCTGCGCTCGCATGCCACGGCATGGGTCGCGCTCGATTCCGCCGATGCCGCGATCGAACTGCTCTCGCGTTGCCGCGCCACCTGCGGCGATGTGCTGACTTCGTTCGAACTGATGTCGCGCAGTCAGCTCGACGTGGTCTATCAGGAAGTCCCCGACACCCGCGATCCGCTCGCCGGCCAGTCGCCGTGGGTGCTGATGATCGAACTCGCCGATGCCGCGCACGACGCGCCGTTGCAGGCGATGCTCGAAGACGTGATCGGCGCGGCGCTCGAAGAAGGCATCGCGCTGGATGCCGCGCTCCCCGCGAGCGAAGCGCAGGCCGCGGCGCTGTGGAATATCCGGCATATCGTGTCCGAGGCCAATGTGCGCTTCGGCACGAGCGTCACGCACGATATTTCGCTGCCCATCTCGCAGATTCCCGCGTGCCTCGCGCAGACCGAAGTCAGGCTGAACGGGGCGGGACTGGTGGAAGGCGCGCGCTTTCTTTATGTGGGCCACGTGGGCGACGGCAACATCCACTCCATCGTGCTGTTCCCGCATGCGGTGTGGGCGAAGGTCGAGGACCGCGATGCTCGCGTCAATGCGATCGGCAAGATCGTCAACGATGCCGCCGTGGAGTTCGGCGGCAGCATCAGCGCGGAGCATGGCATTGGCCGCGCGCATCGCGATGAACTCTCGCACTACAAGAGCGCGGTCGAACTCGACATGATGCGCGCGGTGAAGCGCGCGCTCGATCCGGATGGCCGGATGAATCCCGGCAAGCTGCTCTGACGCGCGCCGCTCAAGGTTTTCACAGGACTCTCACCGATGACACTCGAAGTCTCCGCCCTCAAGGGCCTGTACCCCGCTTTTCCGACGCCATTCACGGCCGATGGTGCAATCGATGCGGAACGCCTGAATGCACTAGTCGATACGCTGATCGCCGATGGCGCGGCCGGCCTCGTGCCGGTGGGCGGCACCGGCGAATATACGGCGCTCTCGCCGGCTGAACGCACGCGGGTCGTGCGGGCGACGGTCGAGGCTGCGCGTGGCCGCGCGCCGGTGGTCGCGGGCGTGGTGTCGCCGGGCTATGCCGAAGCGCTCGACGCGGGCCAGGCATTCGTCGATGCGGGCGCGGCGGCGTTGCTGCTGGTCACGCCGTTCTACGTCACGCCGAGCGATGCCGGGGTGCGCGCGTATTTCCAGCGTTATCGCGATGCGGCGGGCGTGCCGCTGCTGCTGTACGACATTCCGGCGCGCACGCGCTACGCGACGCCGCCCGCCACCCTCGCCGCGATGGCGAAGGAGGACGGAACGATCATCGGCATGAAGGCGTGCAACACGGACCTCAATGCGTTCGCGCGTACGGTGGCGCTGGCGGGCGAACACATGGCGATCCTCAGCGGCGACGACCTGCTGTATGTGCATCACGTGCTACTGGGCGCGGTGGGCGGCATTCTGACGTCGGCGAGCCTGTTGCCGAAGGCGTGGGCGCGTATTCATGCGAGCGCGGCGAATGGCGATGCGGCGACTGCGCTGCGTGAACATGCCATGCTCGCGCCGATGCTCGATGCGATCTTCAGCGAGACCAATCCGGGACCGGCGAAGAAGGCGTTCGAGTTGCTGAGCGACGGGCTTGGGCCGGTGCGGCTGCCGTTGGTGGAACCGGCGGCGGCGACAGTGGCGCGGATGAAGGAGGCGTTGGCGGGGTTGCCGAAGGAGTGGTTGCCGTAAGCGCATCACTCTGACGCGTTCCAAATAAAACGGGCCCGGTTCGTCGAACCGGGCCCGTTGCTATTACTGCTGATGCAAGACGCCGCGCTCAAGCCGCGCGCTTCTCCCCCGCCCCCAGCGCCGGAAACTCCGCCACGAGTTCCGCAAACACCGCATGCACGATCTCCACGCCCGCAGCAACTTCCCCTCGTGCCGCGATACGCTCAAACATCTGATGCTTCAGGAAGAAGCGCCAGCCGATCGACACCGACTCCAGATATTCGCACAGCACCGCATAACGCTCGCGCGTCCACACAGCTTCATGCGCGCGGCGGTTCGGGCCGTAGTCGAAGAAACCATCGTCGAGCTTCCGCTCCGTGCCCATCTCAGCGCGCAGCGCAGCGGTGGCCGCCACATCCAGCGCGCCCGTGGCGACCACCACGCCATACAGATCGCGCGCCTGCTGTGCCGATACATGACCGCGCCGGACATCGCGCGCCACTGCTTCGGCCGCACGCAACGTCGGCGCGCCGTAACCGCCGCCGCCATTGCCTTCGAGCCGAATCACATCGCCCGGTTTGCACGCCACCAGATCGGTATTGCCGAGCACTTCCTCGCGCTCCGTGCCCGGATTGCGCTTGAACACCGAGGTGCGCCCCGCCATGCCGCCCTTGATGCCCCACGAGCCGAACAACGTACGGTCGCGATTGCGCGCGGTTACCAGCGTGTTCGGTGCGAAGACCTTGAACTCCATCGCGATGGCCAGGCCGCCGCGATACTGCCCCGCCCCGCCGCTGTCGCCGACGAGGCCATATTCGAGAATACGGATCGGCACTTCGGCTTCGTTGATCTCAACCGGCGTGTTGCGCAGGAACGCCATGTTCGCGCCTGACGCATCCGAGCCGTCGCCGGCCGATGCACCGCCCGCGCCGCCCATCACCGGACCGAGCGAGGCCATGATGGTGCGGCCCGCCGTGTCGGTGGTCTTGACGTTGAGCAGACACACGCTCGACGCCGGACAAGCCGGCATGCGTTCCGGCAGCGCCTGTGCGAACGCGCCGAACACCGCCGCCTGCACGACCACGCACGTCAGCGTACGCATGCCCACCGCGGCCGGCGGCACGGGATTCAGCACGCTGCCGAGCGGCATCTCGCAGGTCGCGATGCGCAACATGCCCGCATTGAGCAGGATGTCCGGGTTCAGCGAATACAGCACGTAATTGAGCGCAACCAGCAACAGCGCGTGACGCGGATGATTCCCGGTCGGCACGTTCATCGACGACGTCAGTTGCGGATCGCTGCCGGAAAAGTCGAAGCCGAGCAGGCCGTCATCGACGGTCAGCGTCAGCGCGATGCGCATCGGCTTGCCGCCCACCGCGTCTTCATCGACGTAATCGGCGAAGAAGTACTTGCCATCAGGAATCGTGCGGGCCACCGCGCGCGCCTGGCTCTCCGAGTAATCGAGTAACTGGCCGATGCCCGCCTTGAACGCCTCGACGCCAAAGCGCTCGACGATCTCGAGCACGCGCCGCTCGCCCGTCGTCAGACACGCGATCTGCGCCTTCAAGTCGCCGATGTTCTGATCCGGCGCGCGCACGTTGGCCATCATCCACGACAGGAGCGTCTCGTTGACGACGCCGCCGTCCACCACGCGCGTCGGCGGAAAGCGGATGCCTTCCTGATGAATCTCCGTCAGCGTGCGCGACAGCGATGCAGGCACCGCGCCGCCCATGTCCGTGTTGTGAATGTGCCCCGACACGAAGCAGATGATCTCGCCCTCGTAGAACACCGGCTTCCACATCACCACATCCGGCGTGTGCGTCGCCACGTAACCGCTGTACGGATCGTTGGTCATGCACACGTCGCCCGGCTTGTAGTCCGTGAACGAACGGATCACCGGACCGTAGTCCAGACCGACATACCACGTTGCGCCAAAGGTGCGCGGCGACGCGAAGGTCAGGCCGTCCACGCTCGCGAGCGCACACGAGAAGTCCTCGGTTTCCTTCACGAAGGTCGAGTGCGCGGTACGCACCAGCGTATAGGCCATGCTTTCGGCGGCCGCGACGCAGTAGTTCGCAAAGATCTGCAGTTCCGATTTATCGAATTTCATGATCGGTCTTCAATGTTGAGTTGCGCGATTCGTCAGAACCAGATTGCCGAACGGATCGACCGTGACCGAGAAGCCCGGCAGCACGCACGTGGTTGCATCGTCCTGCGAGACCACCGCCGGGCCTTCGAACGCCTGGTCTGCGCGCAAATCGGCACGGCGATACAGCGGAATGCGGCGCGCTTCGTCGTCCATCCACACGTCGATCTCGCGCACCGGCACCGGCGCCGCATCGCTCGTCGCGATCCGTTCGAGCTCGGGCTTCGGCGTCGGCGAGGAAATCACCAGCCGCAGCGCCACCAGTTGGATGCCCGCGTGATCGTCGCTGTGGCCGTACAAACGGCGATGTTCGTGATGGAACGCTTCGCGCACGGCGGCGAGATCGCCGGAAGCGATGGTAGTGGCATCGAGCGCCGTCTCGATCTCGAATGATTGACCGCGATAGCGCATGTCCGCCGTCATGACGATGGACACGCCTTCTGCATGGCCGATCTGCGCCGTCATCCAGTCACGCGCCTGCTTCTCCAGTTCGCGGGCATCGTCCGCGAGAAGCGCGAGCGTCGCCTCGTTCAGCTCGTAGTAGGTCGTCTTGACGAAGTCGTTCTTGATATCCGCGATCAGCCCGCCCAGCGCGCTCAGCACGCCCGGCGTCACCGGCACGGTGACATCCGGCATGTTCAGCGAGCGCGCCAGATAGCACGCGAGCATCGGGCCGGCGCCGCCGAACGGCAGCAGCGTGAAGGTGCGCGGGTCGATGCCGAAGCGCGACACGAGCCGGCTGGTGCCCGCATACATGCTCGACGTGGACACGCGGATGATGGCCTCCGCCGTCTGCTCGACGCTCTTGCCGAGCCGCTCCGCGAGCGTGCCGATTGCGCGGCGCGCGGCCTCGCGATCCAGCGACACCGAGTTGTAGCCGAGGTCCGACTGCCCGAGCACGCCCATTACGGCGAAGGCATCGGTGATGGTCGGCTGTTCGCCGCCGCGTCCGTAGCAGACCGGACCCGGATTCGAACCCGCGCTGTGCGGGCCGACCTTCAACACACCGAAGTCGTCCACCCACGCGATGGAGCCGCCGCCGTCGCCAATCGACGACACCGACACCGACGGAATATGAATCTGGAATTCGCCGATGTATTCGCCAGTCGCGTACTGCGGCTTGCCGTCGACGATCAGCGCGACGTCCGCCGTGGTGCCGCCGATATCTAGGCTCATGCAGTTGCGAATGCCGCACTGGTTCGCGATATACGCCGCGCCGATCACGCCCGACGCCGTGCCCGACAGGATCATCTGCGCGCAGTTGCTCTTGCCGTTCTCGGCGCTCATGACGCCGCCGTTCGACTTGGTCACCTTCAGTTCGGCGGGCACGCCGGCTTCAGCGAGCGCAGCCTGCAAACGCGTCAGATAGTCCGCGACCTTCGGCTGCACATAGCCGCTGATGATCGCGGTAGAGGTGCGCTCGTATTCGCGGATGATCGGCCACACTTCATGCGAGCACGACACGAACAGCTCCGGATAGTGCTTCGCGATCAGCGTCTTGACGTCCTTCTCATGCTGCGGATTGCGATACGAATGCAGCAGCGACACCACGACGCCTTCGCAATCCGAGCGGCGAATGCCTTCGATCGCGGCCAGCACGCTGGCTTCGTCGATCGGCGCTTCCTCGCTGCCGTCCGCCGCAAGCCGGCCCTTTACGCCGAACACGCGGTCGCGCGGAATCAGCGGGTCCGGCCGGCGCGACAGCAGGTGATACATGTCGGGGATCTTCAGGCGCGCGATATCCAGCACGTCCTCGAACTTTTCCGTTGTGATGAGGGCGAGACGCAGGCCGCGCCGCTGCACCACCGCGTTGACGCCGACCGTCGTGCCGTGCGTGAAATACGCGACGTCGCGCGCCTCGATGCCATAGCGCTCGATCAATCCCGCCATGCCGGCCAGCACCTCGCTGCCGGGACTGTCGGGGCGCGAGAACACCTTCAGCGTGCGGATACTGCGTGTGTCGTCGTCCAGCACCGCGAAATCGGTGAAGGAACCGCCGATATCGACTCCAATTCTCAGGCTCATGAACTCAATCCTCTGTTGCGGTCAGCGACCGATCTGCTTGTTCCACATCTCGACCCATTGCGGCGTCTTCTGCGAGATCACGTCGAACGGCAGCCACATCGAGTCGTTGTCCTGCGGCACGCGGGGCGCCACCTTCTCCGAGTACTTCGCGTTCTTGTTCGAAGCCGAGTACTGGATCAGGTTGGCGAAGCAGCTCTGCCCTTCCGCCGATGCCACCACGTTCATGAACTGTAAGCCGAGCGGCGAACCGTTCTTGACCTTCTGCACCATGGTCGGGAACGCCACCGCGCCCGGCTTCGGATTCAGATAGCCGATGTCCGGATTGCTCGCGTCATGCTCGGCCCAGGCGCGGCCGTCGAAGTACATGGCCATGTCGATATCGCCCGACTTGAGCGCCACCAGCGGCGAATTCGGTTCGCTGTAGAAGGTCACGTTGCCGCTCTTCTGCATCTTCTTGACCTCGTCGAGACCCGGCTGCACGTTGTCGAGACTGCCGCCGTACACCATCGCGAACAAACCGATCAAGCCCTGCGCCGTGCCCACGTAGGCGATGCCCGGCAGCGCCGCACGCCACTTGCCGGCGTTGGTGCCGTCGACGAATTCCTTCCACGTCTTCGGCGGATTCGGCACGGCCTTCTTGCTGTACATCAGGCCGAAGTCGCCGAACGCGATCGGAAAGCCATAGCCCTTGCCGTACGCGAGCATGTTCGGCTTGATGTCCTTCAGGTTCGGCACGTTCTTTTCGTCGATCGGCTCCACCAGGCCTTTCTGGCGCGCGATCTCGCCGCTGTCCACGAGGCCGATCATCACGTCGATGGGCGGATGCGCCGGGTTCGCCGCGATCTGGTTGATCCACTGCATCGGGCTGCCGAGAATCACGTCGACCGAGTTGCCGGTCTGCTTCTCGAAGGGCTGCACGAAGCACTTGCGATAAGCCTGTTCCCATGCACCGCCATAAGCGGTGACGGTCAGGTCGGCGGCGTGCGCGGTCAGCGCGGCGGCGGAAAGCGAGATCGCCAGCCCAGTGGCGCGCACAGCATGTGAGACGTTCATTCAGGCTCCGTAGCAGGTGAGGGGGTGTGGCGCTGGCTTCATTGCGTCGTCAACGCGCGCAGGCCGTAGGTTTTTTCGACGATCAACAGCAGGACAATGGTGATCGCCATCTGCACCGTGCTGATTGCGGCGATGGCGGGATCGAACTGGTTTTGCAGGTACGACAGCATCACGACGGGCAGTGTCGTGACGTTCGCCGTGCCGAAGAAATACGACACGCCAAGGTTGTCGAGCGACACGAGAATCGAGAACAGCGCGCCCGCGAAGATGCCCGGCGCGATCAGCGGCAAGGTCACGTGGCGGAAGGCCTGCCAGCGGTCCGCGCCGAGCACCGAGGCCGCTTCCAGATAGGACGCGTGCGTGTTCTTGTAGGTGGCGAGCGTGGTGCGCATCACGTAGGGCACGGACACGACCGTATGCGCGATCAGCAGCGCCAGGAACGACACGCCAATGCCGATGTTCGACAGGAAGTACAGCAACGACAGTCCGATCACCAGCGCGGGAATGGCGATGGGCGCGAGCAGGAAGGTGGTGAGCGCCGTCGCCACGCGGCCGCTGCTGCGGCCCACGCCGAGCGCCGCAGGCACGGCGATCAGGATCGCGATGAACGACGAGCTGAGCGCCAGATAGAGGCTCGTCAACAGCGAATCGACGAACGGGCGGTATTCCCACAAGCGGTGATACCAGCGCAGCGACAGGCCGCCGAGCGGCACGGCAAGCGATTCGTCCGGCGAGAACGACACCAGCACCACCACCACGATCGGCGCGATGAGCGCGATGAAGAACAGCGCGGTGAAGACCGCGAGCGAACCGGCGCCGGCGCGCGCGGCCATTCTGTCGAAGGTTCCGGCGCGCATCATCGTGCGTCTCCCTTGCGTCCGGCGACGCGCAACTGGACATACAGGCACGCAAGCACGATGACGAGCAGCAGGTTGCCCATCGCGCTGGCGAAGCCGAGGTCCTGGGTGAGCGAGAACTGCTGGAAGATCAGCAGCGGCAGCGTGACCACGCTGCCGTCGCCAAGCAGCAACTGCGTCACGAAGCTGCCGCTCGTGAGCATGAAGACCAGCACGCAGCCCGTGAGAATGCCTTCCATCGCGAGCGGCAAGGTGACGAGCAGGAACGTGCGCGCCGCTCCCGCGCCGAGAATGCGCGCCGACTCTTCGAGCCGAGGGTCCACGCCGCGCAGCACCGGCACGATGGAAAGCACCATGAACGGCACCATCACATGCACGATGCCGATATACACGCCGAGCGGTCCGCCCAGCACGCGCAGCGGCCGTTCGATCAGGTGCAGCCACGTCAGCAGGTCATTGAAGGGACCATGTCGCGCGAACAGCACGCGCCAGCCGAACGTGCGCATGATGATCGACGTGAGCAGCGGCGCGATCAGCAGGAACAGCATCGGCATCGCGAGGCGTCCCGCGCGGCGCACCATGAAGTGCGCGATCGGATAGCCGAGCGCGAGACACAGCAGCGTCGCGATGAAGCTCACCTTGATGGTCTCGACGATCACGCCGCGATAGTACGGGTCGACGAACAGCTTCTCGTAGTTCGCCCACGGACTGGCGTGCGACGGCGCAGCCTGCGCGTCGAGTCCGAGGCTGCGCAGCGCGTTGCCGATCAGCGGAAACGCAAAGAACACGATCAGCAGCACGAGCGCGGGTGCGCACAGCAGCGCGATGCGCAGCGCGGCCTCGCGCGCACGGCGCTGTCCTCGGGGCGCGGCGGCGAATGTGGTGGCGGCGGGCGTGGACATCAGCGCGCTCCTTCGCTCGCCAGCGGCCCGGCCTGCGTGACCGGCGCAATGCTCGCGTCCGGCGCGGCGGCAGGCACGCCGTCCGGTTCGAGCACGACCACGTCGTGCGGGGCGAAGGACACCGTCACCGCCTGGCCGCGCGCATGGCCCGCGTGATCGGTGGAGAACGCTTGTTCGTAGGCGTAGATGCGCGGGCCGAGGCCCGGCACGTCGATCTCATAGGAATGTTGCGAGCCGCGAAACACGTGCTGCACGATCTGTCCGCGCAGGCGGATATGGCCTTCCTTGGGCGCATCGATGGCGATTTTCTCCGGCCGCAGCGCCACTTCCAGCGTGCCCGGCAAGTCGCCCTGCAACGCGCGCGGCAGGCTCAGTGTCATCTCGACCGGCGCGTTGCCGGATTCCGGCAGCGTGGCTACGGTCATCGACTGCACGCTGCGCGCGCTGACGCGGCACGCGAACACATTCGCCGTGCCCAGAAACTCCGCGACGAAGCGGTTGCGCGGCCGGTCATACACTTCACGTGGCGCGCCGCTTTGCAGGATGCGCCCGTGACTCATGACGACGACGCGGTCGCTCATCGTCATCGCCTCTTCCTGATCGTGCGTGACCATCACGCTCGTGATGCCGAGTTCCTGCTGCATGCGGCGGATCTCGAACTGCATGCCTTCGCGGAGATTCTTGTCGAGCGCGCCGAGCGGTTCGTCGAGCAGCAGCACCGAAGGATCGTTGACGATGGCGCGCGCCAGCGCGACGCGCTGCTGCTGGCCGCCCGACAGTTGGCCGATACGGCGATCGCCATACTGCGGCAGGCGAATCAGATCGAGCATGCGCGTCACCTGCGCCGCGATATGAGCCTTCTTCGCGCCCGCCATGCGCAGCCCGAAACCGATGTTCTCGCCCACCGTCATGTGCGGAAACAGGCTGTAATTCTGGAACACCATGCCGAGGCCGCGCTTGTTCGGCGGCAACGCGGAGACATCGGCGCCGTCGATGCGCACGCTGCCCGTATCGGGAAACTCGAAGCCCGCGATCAGCCGCAGCGTGGTGGTCTTGCCGCACCCCGACGGCCCGAGCAACGAAACCAGTTCGCCCGGTTCCACGGCGAGCGTCAGCGTGTCAAGCGCCTGAACGCCGCCGTAGCGCTTGCTGACGCCTTCGAGGATGAGGCTCTTCGAACCGGTTCTCGCGGCGCCTGCCGCCGGATGCGCCGTAGCGCGACTAGGGTGATTCATGCGAGCTCCCAGGTTTCAAATAAGGGCGTTGCGCTGGAGGTTGCGGTTCTGCTAGGCGGACAGCGCCTTCATCTCCTGGTCGAGCGCATGGATCAGCCGCTCGAGCTGGCGATGCAGCCATTCGGCTTCATGGCCGGCGAAGAACGTATCGAGGAAGATGCCGCGCATCGACGAGAGCAGGAACGGCAGCAGTTCGGACAGTGCGCGTTTCGTGTCGGCCCTGAGCGACGGATTCGCCTCGATCACGCGGTACATGTGTTCGCGCGTGCGCGTGCGGTGCTCGACGAGCGCCTCATGCAGCGCCTGGTCCGGCCGCAATCCGATATTGATTTCCCAGACCGCCCAATAGCGGCGGCTGCCGTACAGCGCCCACAGCGACGTGACGATGCCGCGCGCCGCGCCGTCGCCACGGCTTGCCGGATCGCGCAACTGGCGAAACAGCGCGAGCGCTTCTTCGGTGAGTTCGTCGAGCACCGCGAACAGCAGGCTCTCCTTGGTCGGAAAGTGGTGATGCAGCGCGCCGGTGGTCACGCCTGCATGCTCGGCGATGGCCGAAGTCGTCGCGCGGGCAAAGCCGAGGTCGCTCAGGATCGCGATGGCCGAGCGCACCAGCGCGGCCCGCGCGAGCGCGGTGCGGTCGGCCTGCGTGCGCCTTTTCACGACGGTCGTCGTCATGGCCGGTCTCCGTTCTGGCGTCGTGCAGATACCATCTGCTCGGTATGTAAGTGAGGGTAGCTTCGCGCGAACGAGCGCGCGCATCCGGCGCCGGCGGGCCCTGGCGGGCTTCGGCGGCGTCGTGTTGAAAGTATTCTGGCGAGGAAAGAAACGCATGTAGCGTGAGAAATAATCAAGACTTCATGCCGGAGCGGCATCAAGTCGGGATCATCGCTACAGGGGCGGGGAGGGTTTGCGGACCGGGCTATCCAGCCCTGCGGCCAGTTCCGGGACGGCCGTGAACAGATCGCCGACGAGACCGTAATCGGCCACGCTGAAGATCGGCGCTTCCGCGTCCTTGTTGATCGCAACGATCACCTTGCTGTCCTTCATGCCCGCCAGATGCTGGATCGCGCCCGAGATGCCGACCGCCACGTACAGCTGCGGCGCGACGATCTTGCCCGTCTGGCCCACTTGGAAGTCGTTCGGCACGTAACCGGCATCGACCGCCGCGCGCGATGCGCCCAGCGCCGCGCCCAGCTTGTCCGCCAGCGGTTCCAGCGTCTTCGTGTAATTCTCGCCGCTGCCCAAGCCACGGCCGCCCGACACGATGATGTGCGCGCTCGTCAGTTCCGGACGGTCCAGCTTCGTCACTTCCCGGCTCACGAACTGGGAGATGCCTGCATCGGCGGCGGCTTCGATCTTCTCGACCGCTGCACTGCCGCCTTCCGCCGCGACCGGATCGAAACCGGTTGCACGCACCGTGATGACCTTGACCGGATCGCTCGACTGCACCGTCGCGATGGCGTTGCCCGCGTAGATCGGACGCTCGAAAGTATCGGCGCTGTCGACGGCGGTGATGTCGCTGATCTGCGCGACATCGAGATGCGCGGCGATACGCGGCGCGATGTTCTTGCCGTAAGCGGTAGCCGGCGCCAGGATGTGCGAATAATCCTTCGCGATGTTCAGCACCGTGCCTTCGACGTTTTCCGCGAGGCCGTCGGCGAGTTGAGGCGCATCGGCGAGCAGCACTTTCGCTACGCCCGCGATCTTCGCTGCGGCATCGGCTGCGTCTTGCGCGTTCGAGTCTGCCACCAGCACATGCACGTCGCCGCCGATCTTCGTGGCCGCTGCAACCGTATTGAGCGTCGCCGCCTTGATCGACGCGTTGTCGTGTTCCGCAATTACCAGAATCGTCATGTTCAAATCACCTTCGCTTCGTTCTTCAGCTTCTCGACCAACGTTTTCACGTCCCGCACCGTGATACCGGCGCCGCGCTTCGGCGGCTCGACAACCTTCAGCGTCTTCAAACGCGGCGCGACATCGACGCCGAGTTCGGCAGGCGTCATCGTGCTCAACGGCTTCTTCTTCGCCTTCATGATGTTCGGCAGCGTGACATAACGCGGCTCGTTCAGGCGCAGGTCCGTCGTGATGATTGCCGGCAGCTTCAACGACAGCGTTTCCGCGCCGCCATCCACTTCGCGCGAGACAGAAGCGCGGCCATCGGCGATCACGACCTTCGATGCGAACGTCGCTTGCGGCAGCCCTGCCAATGCAGCCAGCATCTGACCGGTCTGATTCGAATCGTCGTCGATAGCCTGCTTGCCGAGAATGACGAGTTCGGGCTTTTCCTGATCGACCAGCGCTTTCAGGATCTTCGCAACGGCGAGCGGCTGGAGCTCTTCCGCCGTCTCCACCAGCACCGCGCGATCCGCACCGATGGCGAGCGCCGTGCGCAAGGTTTCCTGACATTGCATCACACCGCACGACACGGCGATCACTTCAGTCGCGATGCCCGCTTCCTTCAGACGCACCGCTTCCTCAACGGCGATCTCGTCGAACGGATTCATCGACATCTTCACGTTGGCGAGTTCGACGCCCGTGCGGTCCGATTTCACGCGGACCTTCACGTTGTAATCCACCACGCGTTTGACGGTTACGATAACTTTCATGAGCTTGAGATGAGAGTGAAATTGTCTTTACTGCGCGCCCAGTTCCCGGGCCAGTTCATCCGAACGCGCCTGTGCCGCACGCACGCCGCGCCCGATTTCTTCCTTGATGCCGGACTGTTCGAACGAGGCCAGCGCGGCCGCCGTCGTGCCGCCCTTCGACGTCACCCGCTCGCGCAACACCGCCGCCGTTTCATCCGACTGCCGCGCCAGCGCCGACGCACCGAAGAAGGTCTCCAGTGCCAACGTGCGCGCCTGCCTGGCGTCGAGCCCGGCGCTTTCGCCCGCAGCGATCAACGATTCGATGAAATAGAACACATAGGCCGGCCCGCTTCCCGACACCGCCGTGACTGCATCGAGCTGCGCTTCGTGCTCGACCCACAGCGTCGCGCCGACCGAACTCATGACGGCATTAGCCTGCTCGCGCATCTCGGGCGTCACATCCGGGGCCGCGTGCAGTCCCGTCATGCCCATGCCGATCAACGCGGGCGTGTTCGGCATGGACCGGACGATGGCCGCATAGCCGCCGAGCCAGCGCGCGATATCCGCGATGCGCACGCCCGCCGCGACGCTGATGACGAGTTGTCGCCTCAGCAACGTCGCAAGCGCGGCGCACACTTTCTCCAGGATCTGCGGCTTCACGGCGAGCACGATTGCATCGAAACCTTCCGCCGATGCAAGGCGCTCCGCCGTATCGACATCCAGTTCCTGCGCGGCTGCGTGCCGCTTGCTTTCGTCCGGATCGACGGCCAGCAGGTCATGAGACGCCGCGCCCCGTCGAATCAGTCCGCCCATCAGAGCCGAAGCGAGATTACCTGCGCCGATGAAGGCGATTTTCATATCGTTTTCCTGAGTTGAGCATCTTTGATTGAACTACAATCGAAGCCATCGAAATACAATCATTTGCCCCATGCACAAGGCATCCACCACGTCTGCGCGCAGCACGCGCGAAGCTTCCGGCGAGCGCTCTTCGCTGTTCGTCGGTTCCGCTGAAAAGACCTTCCGTGTGCTGCACGCCTTTGACGGTCCGAACCGGCAGATGACGCTTGCGGATCTCGCCAAGGCATCCTCGCTCGACCGCAGCGCCGCGCAACGCATCGTTCATACACTCGAGGCGCTCGGCTATCTGGCGCGCGTCCCCGAGACGCGCGACTACCGGCTCACGACCAAGGTCCTGCAGTTTTCGTATAACTACATCCGCGCCAACGAACTGATCGATAAAGCCTCGCCTTATCTGCTCGACATCAGCCGTCATCTCGGCGAAACCACTAACCTGCACGAGATCGACGGCAATGAAATCGTGTTTGTCGCGCGCTTTCCCGGCCGCCATCTCTTCAACGTGGATATCGCCCTGGGCGCGCGTCTTCCCGCGCTTTATACGGCGTCCGGCATCGCCATGCTTTCGCGTCTTCCCGAGAAGCAACTGAAGGCCGTCATGTCGCGCACGCCGCTCGAACGCATGACGCCCTATACCGAAACCGATCAGAAGAAGCTGCTTGAGCGCGTGCAACAGGCATCGCGCCGCGGCTATAGCGTCATCGAGAATGAAACCGTGCTGGGCGACATCGCGGTGGCCGCACCGATCACCGATCATGACGGCACCGCTGTTGCCGCCGTCAACATCTCGGTGCCCACCACGCGCTGGACTATCGAGCGTGTCGAAGCGGAACTGGTCAAGCATGTGCAGGTCGCCGCGACCTCCATCTCGAAGTCGCGGCTGCCGATGTCGCGCCGGTAATCAGCGCCCTTCGAAAATCGCCAGCTGCTTCTTCAGTTCGGCGCGCAGATTTCGCGACAGCGTGTCGTCGGCACGAACCAGCGGCGCGAGCATGTCCGGCGCATTCACGCCGATCAGGTCCATGACCGACTTCATCGGGCCTGGATTGGTTTCGGCGAACGCGAGGTCCATCAGCGGGATCAGCGAGCGATGCATCGCGAGCGCTTCCTGGGTCTTGCCCGCGCTGGCCAGTTCGAAAATACGCCGCCACGCCGTGGGCAACAGCGACGCCGTCACGACGATACCGCCACGCGCGCCCGCCGCCACATGCAGCGGGAACAAGGTGTCTTCACCGCTCAGCACCGCAAAGGAATCGTCGACGCCCGCGACCACGCGCAGGAAGTGATACATGTCGGTGTTGCACGCCTTCATGCCGATGATGCGCTCATGCTTCGACAACGCATGAATGACCTCGGGCGCAATGGCGACGCGCGTGCGGTACGGGATTTCGTACAGCAGGATGGGCACCGGGGATTCGTCGGCGTAGCGCAGGAAGTAATCGCGAATGCCGGCCTGCGTCGGGTTCGTGTAGTACGGCGTCAGCACGAGCAAGGCATCGGCACCTGCGGCGGCGAAGTCCTTCGCGGCTTTCATTGCGTCGTGATATCCCGGATCGAGCACGCCGGCGATCACCGGAATGCGGCCCGCCGCTTCGCGCGCGGTCAGTTCGACCATATGCACGCGCTGCTCGCTCGACAGCGCGCCGTATTCGCCCGTGCCGCCCAGCGGCAGCACGCCGTCGATGCCCTGTTCGAGCAGATAGCGCAGCAGCGCGCGGGTGGCATCGACGTTGATCGTGTCGTCCGGATTCACCGGCGTGGGAATCGCGGGCAGGATGCCATGCAAGGATTGAGACGTCAGCAACATACGATTTTCTCTAGATTTGAATGGCTCAGGATGCCGTGCTTCGACGACGCAAGCGGTCGGCAATGGAAATCAGAATGGAGATGAACACGAATAGCAGCGTGGACACGGCGGCGATCACCGGCGAGATCTGCATCGTGGTCTCGTCCCAGAACTGCTTGGGCAACGTCGTGCTCAACCCGCCTGACGAGAACAGCGCGATGGTCAACTCGTCGAACGAAGTCGCGAACGCGAACAGAAACGAGGACAGCATGCCCGCGCTCAGGATCGGGAACGTTACGCGGCGCAGTGTCGTGAAGGTGCGTGCGCCCATGCTTTGTGCTGCCAGATCAAGTCGCATGTCGTAGTTGCGCAGCACCGCCATCATCGTGATCACCACGTACGGCACGGCGACCACCGTGTGCGCCAGCACCAGTCCCAGCGACGAACCCACCAGACCGATCTTCGCGAAGAAGTAGAACACGCCCACCGCCAGGATCATGCGCGGCACCACGATCGGCGCCAGCACGAACGCGAGCATCGCCGCATTCCAGCGCAAGCCGCCGCGCACCAGCAGGAACGCCACGGGCGTGCCGATCGCCATCGACAGCACACCCGTGCCCACGCCTACCACCAGAGAACGGGTCGCAGCCTGCATCCACAGCGGCGAGTCCATCACCTGCTGGTACCACTGCAGCGATACGCCGTGCGGCGGCCATGCAAGGCCCGAGGCAGAATCGAACGACAAGGGGATCATCAGGAACGCAGGCGCGCTCAGGAACACCAGGATCAGCGTGACCACCGTGCGCAATGTCATGCCGTTACCGTCGCCTGCGCGCTTCTTGCGCTTCGGAAGTACGGTGATCAACGCGTCGGTTGCGTTTGCCAGCAGCGTGAGCAACGCGTCGCCGACCTTGCGGCCCAGGCCGCCGTGCTGCTTCGGGGTGCTCGCCGTGCTGCCACCGGTCATGGTCGACAGACCCACCATCCGGTCATACACCACGAATACCACCAGCACCACCGCCAGCAGCAGCACCGAGATCGCACCCGCGAAGCCCCAGTTCAACGCCTGCAACACCTGATCGATGATCAACTGCGTAATCATCGTCTCGTGACGTCCGCCGAGGAGCGTCGGCGTGATGAAAAAACCGATTGCCGTCACGAACACCATCAACGCCGAAGCAAACACCCCCGGCAACGACAGCGGGAAGTACACCTTCCAGAACGCCGTGCCCGGACGCGCACCGAGCGTCGATGCCGCGCTCGGCAAACGCCGGTCGATATTCTCCATCACCGAGAGCATCGTCATGATGGCAATCGGCATCAGCGCGTGCGTCATGCCCACGATCACCGCCGGCAGGTTGTACAGCAGCCCGAGCGGCGTATCGACGAGCCCCAGGTGCTTCAGCACCCAGTTGAGCACGCCGTTACGCCCGAGCAGCACGACCCACGCGAAGGTACGCACCAGAAAGCTCGTCCAGAACGACAGCAGCACCCAGTACAGCAAGCGGTTCTTGCGCTCGCGCGTGGCCGCCGAGATCAGGTAAGCGACCGGATAGCCCACCAGCACCGAGAAGAAGGTCGTGAGCAGCGATACCTTCATCGTCACCCACAGCACTTCCACATACACCGACGAGGCGAACAGCCGCTTGTACTCGGCCATCGTGAAGCCGCTCTGATTGCGAATACTCAGCAGCAGCAATTGTCCGACCGGATAGATCAGGAACACCGTGAGCAGCACGATCACGGGAGCTGCCATCGCGGCCACGCGCAGCTTGCGGCTCAGATGCGGGTTGCGCATCTTGCGCGGCGCGGCGCGATCGTTCTGCGCGGTCATGGCGGAAGGGTTCATCGGCTCACCCCGCGATGGCGACGGCATCGGCGGGCGACCACGACAGCGTCAGCGTCTGGCCGATCTCATAGCGCGCCCCGAGCCGGTCGGTCGGGAACGAGGCCACCAGTTCGGCGGCCTCCGCGTTCTGCTGCTGGCGCTGCATGTAAAGCTTGGTCATGCCGCCGGTCACCATGATGTCGGTGAGCTTGGCCGACATCGTTTCCGCGCCCGCTTCAGCATGACCGTTCACGCGCAGGTTCTGCGGACGCAGCATCAGCTTCACCGGCTTGCCCGATTGCACCTGCGCGTCGTAAACCATCGCACGGCCCTTGTCGATGCCTTGCATTGCGAGACGCACCTGATCGCCTTCACGTGAGGTCACCTGTGCATCGAGCAGGTTCGATTCACCGAGAAAATCCGCCACGAACACATTTTTCGGACGGAAATAGAGATCCGCAGGTGTGCCGAGTTGCGCAATCTTGCCCGCATCCATCAAACAGATGCGGTCCGACATGGTCATCGCTTCTTCCTGATCGTGCGTCACGTAGATGATCGTGGTACCGAGATCCCGGTGGATGCGCTTGATCTCCAGCTGCATGTGATCGCGCAGCTTCTTGTCGAGGGCGCCGAGCGGCTCGTCCATCAGGATGATCGAGGGCCGGTACACCATGCAGCGCGCCAAGGCGATACGCTGCTGCTGGCCGCCCGAGAGTTCACGCGGATAGCGTCCCGCCACGTGTGGAAGATGCACCATCTCCAGCGCCTCGGCGACGCGCTTCTTTGCACTCGTCGCATCCACCTTGCGCATCTGCAGCGGGAACGCGATGTTCTCCGCCACCGTCATGTGCGGGAACAGTGCGTAGTTTTGAAACACCATGCCGATGTCACGGTCGTACGGCGCTCCGTCGGTGACGTCAACGCCGTTGATGCGGATCAAGCCGCCGTCCGCCTGTGCGAGGCCCGCGATCAGGCTCAGCAGCGTGGTCTTGCCCGAGCCGCTCGGGCCCAGCAGCGTCAGGAACTCGCCCTGCGCGACGTCGAGATCGGTCGGCGCGAGCGCGACGAAGTCGCCATAACGCTTGCACAAACCGCTGATCTGGAGATTGATGGTTGCCATGCGGATTTCTTCCTCGATGAACGATGCCAGGCCTTAAGTAAGAATCCAGCGGTTGAAGCGCTCGAGCGCCACGCTTTGATTCTCCTGCCAAAACTTCGCATCGATATGGACGCCGGTCTTCATGTTGTCCGGGAACGTCGGGCAGTTCTTCGCCTGTTCCGGCTTCACATAGTTGA
The DNA here is from genome assembly GCF_023631045.1 of Caballeronia sp. AZ7_KS35. NCBI lineage: Bacteria > Pseudomonadati > Pseudomonadota > Betaproteobacteria > Burkholderiales > Burkholderiaceae > Caballeronia > Caballeronia sp. AZ7_KS35. The sequence continues at coordinate 42,062 of NZ_JALQDV010000060.1, forward strand.
AGGATTCCGGTTGCGTGAGGCCCGCCGGGAAGAACTCGACGAGCGCGGCCTGTCGCTTCGGGTCGCTGGCGAACTTGATGAACTCGCGGCAGGCGTCGGCGTTCGGCGTGCCTTTCAGGATCGCCCAGTTGTCGCAGCCCCAGATGTTCTGGTTCCATACGATGCCCACCGGCGCGCCCGAGGCCATCGCCGATTGCGCGCGCGAGGCCCACGTCGCGACCATCGCGACTTCACCCGAGTTGAGCATCTGCTCGACTTGCGCGCCCGTGGTCCACCACACGTCAACCTGCTTCGAGAGCTTGTCGAGGCTCGCGAACGCGCGATCGAAGGTGATCGGATAGACCTGACTCGTCGATGCGCCATCGGCCATCATCGCTTCTTCGAGCGTATCGAACGGATACTTGCGGATCGAGCGGCGGCCCGGAAAGTCCTTTACGTTCCAGAGGTCGGCCCACGAGCCCGGCGTCTTGCGGCCCTTGAAGGCATCGGTGCGATAGGCAAGCACGGTCGAATAGACGTTTGTGCCCACGCCGTATGCCGACATGTATTGCTTGGGAATCTTGGCGATCGTCGGATCGGATTCGAGGTTGTGTTTCTCGAGGTACTCCTTGCCGCCTGAGGTCAGCAGAAGAATCGCGGGCTGGCTGATCTTCGCCATGTCCCATGCGTAGCTGCCCGCCTCGACCATGCTCTTGATCTGCGCAGTCGGCTCGGCATTGGCCTGCACGCCTACCACTTCAATGCCGGTCTTCTCGAAGAACGGCTTGTAGTACACCGCGCCGTACGCCTTGGTGTAGATGCCGCCGTCGTCGCGCACGACGATGCGCTTGCTGGCTGCGCGCGAAGGCGTCCAGACGAACGGGAATGCGCCGGCCACGATGCCTGCGCCTACGGCCTTGAACGCCGAGCGACGGGCGGGATTAAGGATCGTCTTGTCGTTATCGTGCTTGGGTTTCATGTCAGTCTCCTGCGGTAAGCGAGGGGCGGTGGTGGCTTGATGGGGATGGATCAGAGCGGCGCAGCGGGGAAGAGGCGCCCCGGGTTCATGAGATTCGCGGGATCGAGCGCACTTTTCACGGCACGCATGATCGCCAGTTCGGCGGCGGACTTGTAGTGCGCCATTTCCGCCAAGCCCGTCTGGCCGACCCCATGTTCCGCGCTGAACGTGCCGCCGAGCGCATGCGCGGCATCGTTCACGGCACGGCGCACGGCAGCGCCCGCGGCCGCCTGGTCGGGCAGCGCGCGCCAGGCATCGAAGGTGTACATCGGCACCAGATGGATGTTGCCGTCGCCCATATGGCCGACGATCACGATGCCGATCTCAGCGTCGAGCGCGAGCACCGCTTGCGTGGCCTGCTCGATGAATGCCGGCACCGCCGACAACGGCACCGCGCAATCGGTGGTCAACCCGATGCCGGCCTTCTTGTTGGCTTCCGTCACGCTGTGCCGCACTTCCCACAGTGCGACGCGCTGACGGTCGCTGCTCGCGATGATCGCGTCTTCGAGCAAGCCTGCTTCGGCTGCTTCTTCCAGCGTAGTCTGCAACACGCGTTCCATGTCCGATGCGCCTTGGGTGTCGCTAAGCTCGACCAGCACGTGCCAGTCGTGCGCGCCTTCGAGCGGTGTGCGCCGATCCATCACGTGCTCGACGACCAGCTGCAGTTGCCGTGCGTTCATCAGTTCGAACGCCGAGAGGCGGGAGCCGCAGTTGGCCTGGAACATGCCGAGAATCGTCAGTGCGGCTTGCGGGTCAGTCGGCGCGAACCAGGCAAGCGCGTGATGCGTCGGCAGCGGATGCAGCTTGAGGGTGGCCGCCGTGATAATGCCGAGCGCGCCTTCCGCACCAATGAATAGATGCTTGACGTCGAGGCCGGTATTGTCCTTGCGCAGCCCGCGCAGGCCGTTCCAGATTGTGCCGTCGGCCATGACCGCTTCGAGGCCGAGCACGTTCTCGCGCGTGTTGCCATAGCGCAGCACGCCGGTACCGCCGGCGTTGGTCGAAAGCGTGCCGCCGATCTGGCACGAACCCTCCGCGCCGAGACTCACGGGATAGAGTCGCGCGACATCGGCGGCTGCATCCTGCACGGTCTTGAGGACACAGCCCGCTTCCACTTCCATCGAACCGTTCGCGGCGTCGATGCCACGAATGCGGCGCATGCGCGCCAGGTTCACGATGACAGGCGGCACGCCGTGCGTCGCCGGCACGGAGCCGCCGCACAGGCTGGTGTTGCCGCCTTGGGCGAGCAAGGGCACCCTCGCCGCCGCGCACAGGCGCACGACACCCGCGACCTGCTCCGTCGACGACGGCTGCACCACGCACAGCGCCGCACCGCGATACCGCCCGCGGAAATCCTCGACGAAACCGCCCATGTCCTCCGCGACGGAGATGACTGCATCATCACCTAACAGACTGCGCAAACGGCCGATTAATTCAGTTTCATCAAACAAGGCAAGCTCCATTGCGACGAGGGTTCCACCCGTTGTTGAGAAAAGAATATGAGCACAAAAATTGAAATGAAATCACAGTGATTGCATAGCAATTACTTAGAGTGTGTTGCGATATATTTGGCTTTTGCGTCAGAGACTTACAAAGTAATAAATTCGATGCAGAGGCTGTATTGGGACCGCATCCGCCTCCGGACCGAGCGGCAGACAACCCGCACTGCTCCATCGTGTCGCTATGCTTTGCTGGGATAGCCCGTCGACGTCGTGTCCGATGGTTTGCGGGGCACGTGGAAGATGCGCGGTGAAGTCTTCGACGGGCATGCTCGGAACAGCGGCCATATCAAGCTTGGGGCAGGCTGTCTTCCGTCGCGTGCGCAAAGGTTGAGGAGCGTGAGGTGGATGACTGTCCTGCTTCCGTTATCCGCCCTTGGATCGCTGAGAATGCGACCGTCCGTTGTGGGTCGAGTGCGCCCATTCGAGATAGGCTTCCGCCTCATCGAGCGGGTGAGTGAGCGCTCGCGGGAGCGGGAAGCCTTCGAGAAGCGCTCTCCTCACCCGGTGCGCGACTCGCCGAGCAATGCCGACACCGCAACGCCTCCTGGTCTAGCCTCGTGAGAAGTCAGCCGTCGTTAGCTCAAGGCGCGCCGTGGGATGTGCGAGCAGCTTTCGATGGGCAATGGCGCGGATGCGGTTGGCGCCATCGTAAAAAGGTTTCAGCATCCTGGCATCGTCCGCTTGGGGCGGTAGCCAAAAATACGCCTCCAGCACATCACGTGAAATCATGCATTCGATGGCTCCGAGCCTGGACGCAAGGACGAAGCTCACGCCGCGTCGATTCGCCAAAATCTGAGCTTCAAGGTCGAGTGTTTCCATGGCGAGTGATCGGACTCAGGGGTAAAGCAATTTTGGCATGACATCACATGTTCGGGAAATGCGTCCCCCTCTATGTTGCAAATCCGTATTGCTAAATTGCGCGTCATTACTCGATGTAATGCTTTTCGTCGCTCTCTTGATGACGTCGGTCGTCACCACCGGTCCCCGACGAGGACTTCTTTCCAGATGCCGTCGCTAACGACTTCTTGTCTATGTGCGCGCCGACGCCGCGCTTGGACGCTGTTTGGACAGCCGAGCGGGAAAGCGTATGGCGATTTGAGCCGGAAGACGCGCCGCTGTTCGAGGCGATCCTGCGACAAGGGGACTGCCAGCCTGATGGTGCGCCAAGCTATGTGCACATCGACGCGTGCGAGCGTCTCGATCGGTTCGCGCTGAGCGGACGAAGGTCGCCGCTCCCCGATGCTGCACGCATGCAGTAACGATCGCTTTACGCCGACAGAGGAATGCCACGAGCCGACTCGTGCTCAACCGTCAAGCATTCCACGTCGCATACATTTGGGAAAACTAACTAATGTGCGTTAAAATCCTTTATGTCAAATTTGATATTGTGCGCTTTGGCAGCCGTGTACCCCGGACACGCTCGTTGTTAAGCGTCCGGCCGATCTGGCCGAAACACCGAAACTCTGCTTCGATCTGGTCGATCGACGGCAGTTTTGTTTCCAGTGATTCGGGCACCTGCCGAAGAAGCTGATACTCGGCCACACCCATCGGCTTGGCTAGGTCCCGCAGCGCGTACTCCGCAACCAACCGATTCTTTTCCTCGCAGAAAACAAAGCCGATCGCGGGTTGATCCGTCGACGTAAATCAGACTTGAGGGCGGTTCTTTCTCGACCACTCCGAAGAGTGATTATTCACGTCTTTCAGCGATCAAATGCAAGCCACGCTTGCGCAAATATCCGGAGTCAAAGTTGCCAGAAATCGGAAATGCGGAGACCGTTGCGCGCGCTTTACATTTATCGACGCGAACAATAGCACGTCGACCCGACAGCGAAGGGACGAGCCTTCAGAACGTGAGATACGAGTTGCGACGCGATATCGAATCCAACGGTTGACGACTACAGAGGGAAAGCCAATACCAATGCGGTTGCGCCAGAGGCGCTGGAAGGAGCGCGTAGCGCGACCGGAAGCGCCTCTGGCGCCGCCGAATTCAAACGGTGGTCGACCGGACGCAAACGTAGCGTCGTCCTTCGATTGCTGCGCGGCGAACCCGTCGACGCCGTGTCCCGCGAAGTCGTGTGACGATCGCCGAGCTCGAGCAATGGCGTGAGCTTGCACTGGCTGGCCTGGAGGCCGGTCTAAAGACGGGGACCAGCGATCCGCTGCAAGCGCGGCTCGATGATGCTGTGCGACGCGTGGGCGAGCTGTCTATGGAAAACGAGATCCTGCGCAAGGAACGTGAACTTCAGGCCCGTCGCCCTTTGACCGGTCGGAGATCGTCGACATGAGCCGAGAGATCTCCGTCAGTACAGGCAAGCCCTTTGGATTGCAGCGGGTTTGCCAGGTGCTCGAATTCCCGCGCTCGACCATCTATGCCATACGTGCCAGAGCGAGCACCAAGGTGACGCCGATGGTTCCGCGCAGGCGTGGACCGAAGCCGCGAAGATGCACGATGCCGACTTGCTGAAGGCCATCCGCGACCTGATCTGGTCTCGGAAGTCGTCCGATGTGTATTGCGAACCGTGATCCATACGCAGCGAAACCCGCGGCCCGAGTCGGCGAGTACCGAGCCAAACGCGTCCAGCAGCCCTTGGGCGATCGGTTCAAGAGCTGCGAAGCGGTCACCGATTTTCGCGGCATGGATGCCGGTGCACATGCCATCGCAGTGATCCACGGCCGAGAAGATCCAAACCATGCCGTCGTCCACGGTCGCAATGCGCACGCCGTCGGTTCCCCACATCTCATTGGGGCAATCAGTCGTGATTCGGCCGTCGTGACGATCTCGCGGCTTCGCCGTTCAACGGCGAGGGGCATCGCAAGTTATGGGCACGGCTGCGCATCGTGCACGACATCCGTGTCTCCCGGACCCGCGTACTGCGGTTGCGTGGGCTTATGGCATACTATATCGCACACCACTATTTCGGGTGCAATATAAATTTCGACGGAGCATCCGTCGAATGGAGAAATACATGAACACGCTTTACACCGCGAAAGTCCTAGCCGTCGGGGGCCGCAACGGGACCGTTCGGTCCGATGACGGTCTTCTGGACATCAAGGTCGCCTTGCCCCCTGCGCTGGGCGGCAAAGGCGATGCAACCAATCCTGAGCAACTTTTCGCAGCGGGCTTCGCGTCCTGTTTTGAAAATGCTGTCATCCACGTCGCGCGCAACAAGGCTTCAAAGGTAAATGACGATGACATCGAAGTGACGGCCGCCGTCGGAATCGGCCCGAATCAAGCTGGCGGTTTCGGCTTGTCCGTGTCGCTTGACGTTACAATTGCAGGCCTCAACCAGGCAGACGCCGAAGAAGTCGTGAAGGCCGCCCATACAGCTTGCCCGTACTCGAATGCTGTCAAAGGCAATATCGATGTCGCCATCAAAGTAAATACGCGTTAAAGATGAAGAGCGGAAAACCTGTGCCTGAGGCAGATCTCGACTTGTTGCGACTCGATCGCCAGGTATGTTTTCCGCTCTACGCGGCATCGAACTTGATAACGCGCCTCTATCACCCGGTGCTGTCGCGGCTGGGGCTAACCTATCCGCAATATCTGGTATTACTGGTGTTATGGGAGCAGTCGCCGCAGAGCGTGGGTAACTTCTCGGAACTACTCCATCTTGACAATGGCACGGTGACTCCGCTGTTGAAGCGAATGGAAGCGGCTGGACTGGTGACGCGTCAACGCGATCCGCAGGATGAGCGGCGCGTGCTCGTCTCGCTAACCGAAGCGGGTGATGCGCTCCGCCACGAAGCGCAGCAAGTCCCGCTGACCTTGGGCAAGGGGCTGCACATGTCCTCGGCGGAAATCGAGACCCTACGCGATGCGGTACAAAACCTCGTACGGATTCTCGCTCGGCGGGAACAATCAGGCGGTGGAGGCTAGGCTAGCCCGTGGCGCGATGCGCGCTGCGAACAGCAAGGAGTCCGCTATGACTCAGGATCAGAAGGTAATTCGCGCCAAAGTCGGCATACTCGAATTGGCCCGGCAACTCGGCAATGTCAGTCAGGCCTGTCGGGTGATGGGTTACTCGCGCGACAGCTTTTACCGACTTAAGGACTGTACGATCCGGGCGGCGAAGCGGCGATGCAGGAGATCTCCCACCACCGACCCCTGCTCAAAAACAGCGAGGATCCGCAGATCGAGACCGGCGTTGTCGAACTGGCCCTCGAATTGTCCGCCTACGGTCAGGTCCGCATCGCCAATGAAGTCCTCAAACGGCGCGCCCTCTCTGTTTCGCCGCAGGGCGTCCGTAGCATCTGGCTGCGTCACGACCTGGAGACCGTGCCGAAACGCCTGAAGGCGCTCGAAGCCAAATCCGCCCAGGACGGGCCGGTGCTGACCGAGTCGCACTCGTCGCGCTCGAACGAGCCAAGCGCGAGAAGGAAGAGCATGGCGAGTTCGAGTCCGAATGTCCGGGCTACTGCGGCGCTCAGGACACGTTCTATGTCGGCAGCCTCAAGGGCGTAGGCCGTGTCTACCAGCAGACTCTCGTCGATATCTACTCGAAGGTCGCGTTCGCCAAAGTCTACGATCGCAAGACGCCCCTGCCCGCGGCGGATCTGCTCAACGATCGCGTTGTCCCGTTCTTTGACAGCTTCAGCATCCCCTGCTACGCGTGCTGACAGACCGCGGCACCGAATATTGCGGCAACCCCGAGCATCACGAATACGAGCTGTATCTGGCTTTGGAAGACATCGACCATACCCGCACAAAGGCCAGATCGCCCCAAACCATCGGATTGTCGAACGGCTGCACAAGACCATGCTCAACGAGTTCTATCGCATCGCCTTTCGCAAGAAGGTCGATCAATCGCCGCCTTGCAGACGGGCCTTGATGCGTGGCTCGACCAGTACAACAATGAACGGGAGCATCAGGGACGCTGGTGTTATGGCAAGACTCCAATGCGCACTTTCCTCGATTCGCTGGAACTCGCCAAGGAGAAACTCATTTCATCATTGATGACTCTTTCTTTATCGGCCCAACTACCTGTCAGATCGAGTCTCGGCTAGCACAACAGAAAAGACACTTCTCACGGCGACGCAGTGACAACTAACTGCTGTCGGGCCGGCAGGGTCAGTTTCGCAGTAACATCAGGCAAACGTGCAATACCTATTCTTTTCCCGAACCTTGAGTTCATAGCTACATATAGCAGTCCGAATTATACAACCGAAAATTCGATCATTTTTTTCTGCCAAACAGAAGATCCAAGTGGCCGAAGCGTGTGATAGCCGCGAGCTGGCCTTGGTCGGTGATGGCCTCCTGTACATATTGACGCAGTTCTACATTAGTCGCCAGTTTCGCGGGCTTGGGTCGTTTAGCGAACCGTTCTGCCTTCCACTGCGCAACCGATGCACGATACTCGAGACACCCACCTCGAGTCGCAGCATTGCGCGTCAGTTCTCGCGAAACGGTTGACGGACTGCGTCTGATACGCCGAGCAATCTCGCGCACTCCAAGTCCTTGGACGGAGAGCAAGGCTATCCGTCAGCAACTCCCGTTGGTATCGAGCGACAGTCAGACGTCGTCGATTTTGCGTAGCAAGCCGTAGGAAACCCGGCAGTGTCCCTCCGAGCCTGTTACTGCGATTGACGCGGTATTCGCGTTCAGTCGGACTGATGGTGCCAATACGCTCGTTCAGGTGCTTGTCGGTGAACCCGACCGTGTCGCCGATGAAGAACTCCTCGCGTTTTGCGCGCGGCGACGGTGGCGGCTCAGATTGAACAACCGGGGCTGCACTGCCGGAAACGATCGCCGCGTAGGGGCTCGCCCAGTGGCGCCGACTGTGGCTGTCCTGAACAACCGCCTGCGTGTGCATCGCTAGCAGGAACTTCGAGCGCCGAGAAGGTTTGCAGGTGTTCAACACCGGTTGGGCTCCCGCACAAAATCCGCCACGAGCCGACCGCTCGACAGCAACGCCTCGCCAACCATCGTGTTCCAGTAGTGTTCGGAGCCGTGCGCCATGCGCCATTCGTGCATGCGACGGGTAAACAGTTGCAGGTCGTATTCCTCCGTGACACCAATCGCACCGTGAAGGGCATGCGCAGTGGCGACCACGGCAGTCACGGCCTCGCTGGTGCGGGCCTTGGCGATTACCGCAAGCATCGGGTCAGGCGAGCCGTTTTCCCCCTTGAAACCCAGCTCGGCGGCGATGTTCGCTGCTGCCACCTGCTCGGCCATCACAGCCAGTTGCTGCTGGATCGCCTGAAACTTGCCGATGGGCTTGCCGAACTGCGAACGGTCATTGGCATACTGAAGCGACATCGCCAGCACGCGGTTCATCGCACCGGCAAGCAACGCCGCATGGATCGAGGCCGCATACGCGCGCAACACGTGCCCGGCACCGGCAACATGACAATCCGCCCTGCTGCCGCGCTCCCAGCGCAGCGTCGCGCTCAGACTGCCGTGCACGCCGGTCGCCGTGCGCGTCGCGTGAGCGCACTGGCGCATCAGCAAATCGCCGTCCTGCTCGATCAACACAACGTCCGCGATCGCTCCGTACTGCGCAAACACGCTTTCGTTCTGACCCGCACCCTCATGCGCGGCTGCCAGCGTGAACATGCCGTCGGGCACCGGCACGTCATACAGCACGAGCAGCGCGCGCGCGACGATGCTTTGCGCAAGCGGCAGCGGCACCGCATATCTCCCGAAGCATTCGATGATGGGAAACAGCGCCTCCAGCGCAATGCCGGCCCCACCGAGCCTTTCCGGCGTGAGCAGTTCCAGAAAGCCGGATTGCGCAAAGGCGCTCCACAGCGGTGCGGGCGTTGCGCCGCCCTCGATCTCGCGAATCGCTTTCGTCGTGCATCGATCCATCAGGATCGATTCGATGGCTTCGACAAACATGGTTTCTGTTCTCTTCAAGTCGTGTGCGCAACGCTGCGCCGTCTAGCGCAGGCCGAGACCGCGGGCGATCATCCCGCGCAGAATTTCGCGCGTGCCGCCGCGCAATGAAAACGTCGGCGAGATCTGGCTCAGGTAGGCCACCGTGCGATACAGTTCGGCATCGATTTCGGCACCGGGGTTGCTCGCAATCGCCGCTTCGATCAACGCCGGAATCGCCTGCTCGAACTCGGTGCCGAGATCCTTGACCACGGCCGCCTCGACCACCGGACTCTCGCCGCGCGCGAGCTTTGCCGTCACCGCAATCGACATGTTGCGCAAGGTTGCGAGATGGGTCGCAAAGCGTCCCGCCAGTGTCACGTCGGCCGCACTCGCCCCGGCGCTTCGTAATTGCCTGAGCCAGAGGTCGAGCAGAACGACGCTAGAGTAGATACGCTCCGGTCCGCTGCGCTCGAATGCCAGCTCGGCGTTGACCTGCGCCCACCCGCTTCCTTCCTCGCCGATCAATGCATCGGGCGCGAGCAGCACGTCGTCGAAAATCACTTCCGAGAAATGCGCGTCGCCGGTCAAGTCCACGATCGGCCGTACGCTGACGCCCGGCAGCGTCAAATCGACGATGAGTTGCGAGAGGCCTTTCTGGCGATCCTCAGGCGCGCCCGATGTGCGCACCAACGCGATCATGTAGTCGCAGTGATCGGCATTGGTCGTCCAGATCTTGCTGCCGTTCAGGCGCCAACCGCCTTCGCAGCGCGTGGCGCGACTGCGTACGCTGGCAAGGTCGGAACCCGAGTTGGGTTCGCTCATGCCGATGCAGAAGAAGGCCTCGGCGGCGCAGATCTGCGGCAAATAGCGCTGTTTCTGCACTTCGGTGCCGAACTTCAGAATGAGCGGGCCGCTCTGCCGGTCCGCGATCCAGTGCGCCGAAACGGGCGCGCCTGCGGCAAGCAGTTCCTCCACCAGCACGAAGCGGCGAAACGCGTCCATGCCTGCACCGCCATAGGCCGCCGGCAGCGTCAACCCCACCCAGCCTCGCTCGGCAAGACTGCGGCTAAACGCGGCGTCAAAACCCATCCATGTGCGCGAGCGGACATCGGCGGGCGTGTCCGGCATGCGCTCTCGCAGGAACGCCTTGACTTCGTCACGGAAGGCCTCGGCCTCCGGCGGCACTGCCGCAAGACGGAAAACATTCAGTACGTTATCCAAACCGCCACTCCTGAGAAGAAAGTACACGCGTCGCGGATGCGGCGCCGGCCCTTCCCGCTATGTGCCGGAGAACGCCGGCTCGCGCTTCTCGATGAATGCCGCGACCGCCTCGCGATGATCCGGCGTTTGATGTGCCAGCGCCTGGAACGTCGCCGACAGTTCGAGCAGCGTGTCGAGGCGCGTGTGCAGCGCTTCACGCATCAAGCGCTTCGCCAGGCGCACGGCGTGAGGCGGATTGGCGGCGATGCGCGCGGCGACCTCATGCACGGCGGGCAGAAGCTGATCTGGCGTTACGACGCGCGAGACCAGATTCCACTCAAGCGCTTGAGCGGCGCCGATGATATCGCCGGTCAACGTCAATTCGGCCGCCCGCGACATACCGATCACGCGCGGCAACAACCACGCACCGCCATCGCCGGGAATGATGCCGAGCTTCACAAAGCTCTCCGCAAACTTCGCGTTGTCAGACGCGATGCGGATATCGCACATGCACGCGAGATCGAGCCCCGCACCGATCGCCGCACCGTTGATGGCGGCGATCACCGGCACTTCGAGATTGAACAGCGCAAGCGGCAGCCGCTGAATCCCCTCGCGATATTCGTCGCGAATATGCAGCCCGCCGATCGCGCCGCTCGCATGCCGCTCCATGTCGCGGATATTGCCGCCGGTGGAAAACGCCGCGCCCGCGCCGGTAATAATGACGACGCGCACACTGCGATCATTCCGGATGCGCCCGATCGCATCGACAAACTCCGTCACCGCGGTATTGCCCGTCAACGGGTTGCGCCGCTCCGGCTCGTTCATCGTGAGCGTGACCACATGGCCGCTTTGTTCATACAGCAAAAAGGGTTTCACTCGTTTCTCCATGCCGATGGATGATCCACGCGCAAGGCCTGCGCATTGACGGGGCCCGCTCCGCGAAAGACCGCTTTGCGCTTCTCGACGAAAGCCGTCACGCCTTCAGCAAAATCCGGCTCATCGATACAGGCGCTGATCGCGCGTACCTCGTGCTCCATTTGCTCGACAATGCCGTTGCCTTCACTGGCATTGATTAGCGTCTTGCTGCGCCCCGCCGCGCGCGGCGCCACGCTGCCAAACTCCCTGACCAGTCCGGCGAGCGCCTCATCGAGTTGGTCGCGCTCATGGATCGCGTCGACGATACCCATGTCGAGCGCGTCCTGCGCGTTCAGGCGCGCACCGGTAAAGGCCAGTTGCCGGGCCTTCTTTGCGCCGACGATACGTGGCAGGAACCAGCTCGCGCCAAGATCGACAGGCAGTCCGATGCGCGGCTGCGCGAAGATCAGCAATGCGTCTTGCGCGGCGAGCACGAAGTCGGAGGCCAACACGAAGCTCAGGCCCGCGCCCGCTGCGGCGCCCCGCACCAGCGTCACAACGGGAATGGGCAGCGATTGCAATCTGACGAATGTTTCGGCATTGGCGCGAACGCGCCGTTCGAAATAGCGTTGCCTGGCCGTAGCCGGCATATCCAGCAACCTGCGATAGGAATCGACATCGCCGCCCGCCGCGAAATGGTCGCCGGCGCCCTGAAAGACGAGGTAGCGCACTTCAGGATCGTGTTCGATCGCGGCAATGAAATTCGCCGTCTCGAGCAGCATCTCCGGTGTCAACGCGTTGCGGACCTCCGGGCGGTTGAGCGTGACGAAGGCACCGCCATCGCGCTTGTCGAACAGAATATCGGGCATTGCAATCTCCAGTACGCCGCAGACCGAATCGGTTTCAGGTGTGTTCGAGTGAACGGCTGGCAACACTGCGCACGCCGTCGTTCAAATGCGTTCATTCTGATCGGTGCGAGGGCCGCCGCTTCTCCCTCTTTGCAGCCATGCTTGCTTCGTATCGCAAGGGTTTGCCGTTGCCACGCCTGCCTGCGCGCATAGCGGAAGCCACGCGTGCTTCCACGGCGGGCAAGCCGTGCTGCACGCCAGTGAACGATGCGCTTAGCCGCGGTGATTCAATTCGATGGATCACCCCACATACCGTTCGGCAGGAGCTAAAGCAACCATGCATTCCGCAGCGAATATTGCCGTGGTCGAGCGATTCGTCGCCGCCATGAACCACGGTGCTTTCGAGGAGGCGTATGCCTTGATTGCGGTCGACGCCGAATATCACAACGTGCCTTACGCACCGGTATTCGGTCGCCAGGCCGTACAGGACACGATCGAGCGGGCCGGCGTGAACGAGTGCGACTGGACGATCCACCACATTGCCGAAGCCGATGGCGTTGTGCTGACCGAGCGCACCGATCGCATTCGTGTTGGCGAGCGTTGGATCGACATTCCGCTGATGGGGCTGTTTAAAATCGCCGGCGGAGAAATCGTGCTTTGGCGCGACTATTTCGACCCGGCGGCAACCCATCCGAAAACCGTAACCACACAGGGAGAACACGATGCGACGCGTTGAAAACAAAGTGGTCGTCGTCACCGGAGCAGGTTCCGAACGAGGCATTGGGTTCGCGACCGCCGAGCGGCTTGCACAGGAAGGCGCCCACGTCGTTCTGACCGATATCGACGGCGACGGCGCGCTCAATGCCGCGCGCCAGTTCACGCAGCGCGGCTATCCGGCACTGGGCCTCGCACATGACGTCACCCGGGAGTCGGACTGGTCCAAAGTCATGGACGCCGCTGAGGCGACCCGTGGGCGCGTGGACGCGCTGGTCAACAACGCCGGTATCGTGCTGGCCGGTGCCTTGACCGAATTGCCCGTGGAGCATTTTGGCCGCGTGGTGGACATCAACCTCACCGGCTGCTTTCTCGGCGCGCAAGCGGCGGTGCGGGCGATACGCAAACACGCGGGCGGCGGCTGTGTGGTGAATGTGTCGTCCGTCGCCGGCCTGGTCGGATACGCGCGGCTGGCCGCCTATAACGCCAGCAAGGGCGGCGTGCGGCTGCTCACCAAATCGATCGCCGTGGAGTGCGCATCGGAAAACATTCGCTGTAATTCCGTGCACCCCGGCAAAATATGGACCGGCATGCTGGAGGCGCGAGGCCAGGCCCGACCCGATCCCGATTCGCTGAAGGACGATATTCCGCTCGGCTATCTCGGCGATCCGGCCGATATCGCCAATGCGATCCTGTTCCTCATATCGGATGAAGGCCGATACATCACAGGCGCTGAACTGGTTGTCGACGGCGGCCTGACCGCCCAATAACACGATGCGGCGTTGCCGCCGGTCTGTTTCGCCGCCCCGCTCAAGCCAGAGCGTGGGCGACGCTCATCCATCATCTATTACGACGTGGCCGAAGCTCGCGCCGACGCCGGCTTGCGCAGCGCGTGCTGCATCAGATAGAACAGCCCCGCAGCAAGCACGAGCAGACCCGCGATGGCGAGAAACGGCATGTCGTAGCCGCCCAGCGTGTCGAACATCACGCCCATGGCCGGCGCGAATCCGAACATAAAGGGCATCGTGATCATGTAGCTGTATCCCATCGCGCGGCTCACGCCCTGAGCATCGAACATCTCGCTGATCGCCGCGCCCTGCAAGGTGACGAGCGGCACGAGGCAAACCCCTAGCAGCGCGGCAAGGCCATAAAGCAGCGGCCCGGAGCCATGGAGGAAGCCCCACCATACCAGCGCCTGGCATAACGCACTCAGCACCAGCGCACTGGCTGCGCCTATCCGGTCGCAGATCCATCCGAACAGCAGCGAACCGAACAGGCCCGCACCGCCATACACCGACAACAACGCCGCTGCCGCGGGCAATGACATCTGCCGGTCCACGCCAAACGGAACGATATGCACGGTAAACGCCGTTCCGCCTCCCGCCACGATTCCGACCCCTATCGACAGCAGCCAGAACGCTGGACGCTTCATGATCGCGGCAAACCCTTCTGGCGCCGCCGCGTGCGCGTCGTCATCGCCATCGCGCGCCGACGCAGCGGGCGGATATTCCACCAATAGCAGCATGAGCGGCACGAGCGCCGCACAGATCGTCGCCAACGCGCCGAGCAGCGGGCCGCGCCCGAAACGCGGCAACAGGTCGGCGATGATATAAGGCGTCAGAAACAGCAGAACCGGCAGGTTCACGACGCCGAGCGCCTTGCCGCGATTCGTCTCGAACCAGCGGCTGATCATCACCAGCGGCCCAAGCACAGCGTTGAGGCAGACACTCGCGCCGATCAGCGCGAACATGACAAGCGCGGTGGAGAACGAGTGAGTGATCGCCAGCCCCCAGTATCCCAACGCGCCTAGCAACGCGCCCACGGCCATGCTGATGCGCACCGGGAGGCGATGCAGTTGTCCGCCGAGCAATGGCGAAAGTCCGCCGAGCGCCAGGATCAACACGCTCATGCCGACGGCGGCGACCGCGCGCGATACGCCGAAGTGCTGCTCCGTGCTCGCCAGCAGCGGACCGAAGGAGCCGAGCGCGAACCCCATCGAGCAGTTCTGTGCAATGAGGCAGATGATAAGAGTTCGCCGCTGGATGCCGCGGATGACGTTGCTAGGTGTGCTCACACGTGTCCCCTGTTGGTACGCTGTAGCGACGAGTGTAGTCGGCGCTCGGGCGCACCTTATGCCGCGCAGCGGCATTGCACGATGACTCTCGCAGCAATGGCCCGCGAGGCGCCACGCGCTTCCCGCGGATCATCCCGGCATGCACGATGAACTGTCTACACATGCAAGCCGCCGCCTCCTTCCCGCCGACGCTGAAAATCAGCGCTACTCTTCCTGACCGACCTGCGATTCAAGCCCTCATTGCGAGGGTTCAAAGGAGGAGCTCAAACGATGAAACTGGTACGTATACATGGCGTCGACAGGGTCAGCGTGGACGATGTCCCCGCACCCGAATTGGGTCCGCGCGACGTGATCGTCCGAATCGGCGCCTGTGGCATTTGCGGTACGGACCTGCATGCCGCGCGCCACGGTCTCACCTTGCCGAACGGCGAGCCGATGCCGCTCGGGCACGAGGCCGCGGGCGTCATCGAGCACGTCGGCGACGCGGTCGAAGGCTTCAAATCGGGGATGCGCGTGCTGCTCGATCCAACCGGCCACCGCAGCAATATCGTGGGCTACCTGGGTACCGAGGGTGCGTTCGGCGAATTGCTGCTGATTCGCAATCCTAAACCCGGCCGACATCTGCTCGCCATCCCCGACACGCTTTCGTTATCCCGCGCGGCACTTGCCGAACCGTTGGCCGTCGGTCTTCACAGTACGCGGCGTTGCACGATCGACGCCGATACCAAGGCCGCCGTATTCGGCTGCGGTCCGATCGGACTCGGCGTCATTCTGTGGTTACGCCGGCTGGGAATCCGGCACATCGTGGCCGTCGACCTGTCCGACGCACGCCTGGACTACGCCCGTCGCATGGGCGCCGACGCAACCATCAACACACGTACCGAAGACCTCGAAGCCCGTTTGCGCGAATTGCAGGGAGACGGCGTTGCGGTACGCGCCGGTACACAAACGATTGTCGGCACGGATGTGTTCTTCGACTGCGCCGGAGCGCCGCCCGTCCTCGCCGCGATCATCCGCATGGCGCAATATCATGCGCAGATTGTCGTGACGGCGGTTTATCCCGAGCCCATGGAGTTCAATCTCATGAGCTTTCACTCGAAGGAACTCACGATCACGACGGCATCGGGCTATCCAGGCGATCTGCAGGAGGTGCTGGACGTGCTGCCGACACTCGACGACGAGGTCTTCGCCACCTACGTCAGTCATACGGTCGCGTTCAAGGATTTCGCGCTGGGTTTTGAGTTGGCGAGGCGTCCGGACAGCGCGAAAGTCATGGTCGATTTCGAATCCGCTTCGCCATAAATTGCACTCGCGCTCCGTGGTGTCAGCTGACCGGGCGCGTCGCCCGGTCAAGGCGCCGGCTTTACCGGCGCGACATCGCTTGCTGAGCCGCCTTCACCGCGGCGAGAACTTCCGGACCGCCCATCGCCGCCATCTCATAGGCGAGGCCCAGCTCGAACACCGGATCGGCAAGCTCCCGCGTGAGTCGCGAGAACGCACGCTTGGTCCCGATCACTCCACACTTCGGCTTGGCGGCAATCGTCTCTGCGATCTGGCGCGCGGTGGGATAGACCTGCTCGGGCTGCTCGACGAGATCGCTCACCAGTCCCATCTCATACGCCTTTCGGCCGCTGATGCGCTCGCCCGTGAAAAGGTAGCGCTTCGCTCGTGTCACACCGATCGACTGCGACCAGCTGATGATCCCACCGTCGCCTGCGACCAGTCCCAGATCGACGTGCGGATCGGCGAATTTCGCATCGGCGGCGGCGACCACGATATCGGACAGCGTGGCGATCGTCGCGCCCAGACCGATCGCCGCGCCGTGAACGGCCGCGATCACGGGAAACGGCAGCGCGACGAACACTTCGAAAATCACTTTGGCTTCCCAGGTAATGCGATCACGCATGGCCTTGTCGCCGTTCTGGCGAATCATCATGTCCAGATCGCCGCCCGCGGACCAGCTTCGCCCCTCGGCGGACAGAATCAGCGCACGGATGTCTTCCCGCTTCCACAGATCGAGCAACAACTGAGCGAATTCGCTGTGCATCGGCTCGTCGAAGCGGTTATGCAAATCCGGACGCGTAAAGTGCACGCGCGCAATGCCTTTGTCGTCGATGCCGAAGGTGAAACATTGATAGTCGCGATTCATGTCAGGCGTTCTCCAGTTGGGGGGCGTGCCGGGCGGATTCGAATGCTTTAATCAACTCGTCACGCCGGTTTTCATAAGTCTTCACGGAAGTCATCTTGACCGGCCCATAGCCGCGAATGTCGCTGGCCGCGGACACCAGTGCGATGGCCGTGTCGATGTTTTCAGGCGTCAACCGGTCCACGATGCCGGACACGGTCGCGCGATATCCGCCGATCAACCTCCGCTCCATGCGGCGCTCGGGATGGTAGCCAAACGGATCGAAGCGGCTGCCGCGCAGAAACCTGAAACGCTGAAGCAGACGGAAACCGTGCTTCATCGCCGGTCCGAAGCGGCGCTTCTTCGGCCTGCCCGTCGCCGGGTCCGTGCCGGGCAGGACGGGCGGCGCAAGATTGAAGCTGACCTTGAAATCGCCTTCGAACTGTTCGTGCAGGCCGCGCCAGAAGCTTTCCGTGCTGAACAGCCGCGCGACCTCGTACTCGTCCTTGTAGGCCATCAGCTTGCCGAGCGCCATGGCGACTTCGCGCACGAACCGGTCGCTGCCTTGCACCGCGCGCGCATCCGCACGCTCACGAATATCGGCCACGAAATCGAGGTAAGTCTGCGCGTAAGCGCGATTCTGATAGGCCTCGAGCAGCTTGGCGCGACTCGCGAGAATACCGTCGATACTGTTGTCGACCGGCGGCTTTTGCTCGCGCGAGGTGGGCAGGCGCTCGGGCGTCGCTGCTGCGAGACGGCCTGCGGCGAATACCGCGAGGTTCTCCGCTACGGCGGTCCCGTTGATCCTGATCGCCTCTTCGAGCGCGTCGAGCGAGACGGGCAGCAAGCCACGCTGCGCCGCGTAGCCGAGCATGAGCATATTGGTCGCGATCGCATCGCCCGTCAGCGCCATCGCGAGTTCCGATGCGGCGAAGCGGGCCGGCGTGCCCGTGCCCAGTGCTTTTTCGACGATGGCCGCAAGCCGGCCCGAGTCGAGGTCCAGCGTGGGATTGCGTGCGAATTCGCCGGTGGACGCCACGTCGGTATTGAGAATCGCGCGGGTATGTCCGCGCTTGAGCGTCCTGAGCACATCCGCGCCGGCCGAGACGATCAGATCGCAACCGATCAGCGTATCGGTCATGCCAAGATCGAAGCGCGCGTTGTGAATCGCTTCGGCGTCGGCCGCGACGCGGATATGGCTCGTGACCGCGCCGCCCTTTTGCGCCATCCCGGTCATGTCCATGATCGAACAGGCGTTGCCGTCGAGGTGCGCGGCCATCCCGAGGATCGCGCCCACCGTGAGCACGCCGGTGCCGCCTACGCCTGTAATGAGCACGTTGTAGCTCCCATTCGCTGCGCCGGCGACGAGCGGCACAGGCAGCGACGCGCAGGCCGCCGCGAGATCGCCGATGGGCGCCGGCCGCCGGGCGATACGTGCCCCTTCCACCGTCACGAAGCTCGGACAAAAGCCCTTCAGGCAACTGAAATCCTTGTTGCAGGCCGACTGATCGATCACGCGCTTGCGGCCCAATTCGGTGTCGAGCGGATTGATCGCGATACAGTTCGACTGGACCGAGCAGTCGCCGCAGCCTTCGCACACGTCCGGGTTGATATAGACGCGTTTGTCCGGATCGGGAAACTGCTTGCGCTTGCGTCTGCGCCGCTTCTCCGCCGCACAGGTCTGGACGTAGATCAGCGCGGACACGCCCTTCTTATCCCGCAGCGTCTTCTGCACCTTGTCCAGTTCGCTGCGCTCGAATGCCTCGACCCCATCGGGCAGGAAGTTTGGATTGAACGCCTCGGCCGGGTCGTACACCGCAACCACCGGATCGACGCCCTCCGCCTTCAACTGAGCCGCGATGGCATAGGGCGACGGCGATCCCTCCACGGGCTGGCCGCCCGTCATCGCGACCGCATCGTTATAGAGAATCTTGTAGGTGATCGACGCGCCCGCCGCAACCGCCGCCCGAATGGCAAGCAGCCCCGAATGCGCATAGGTCCCGTCACCCATGTTCGTGAACATGTGCGGCATTTCGACGAGGTGCGATACGCCGAGAAACGGCATCCCTTCCGCGCCCATGGTCATGGGGCGCATGGTGGTCGCGCCGGGTTGGTAGGCGGGCATGGCATGGCAACCGGTGGCGCCCATCGCCGTGCTGCCGTCGGGAACACGCGTGCCTGTATTGTGCGGGCATCCCGAGCAGAACGATGCAGGACGATGAATGGGCGCGCCGCCTGCCATCAACGCATTGTTCCTGTAGGTGTCGAACTGCGCGTGGCGTGCTTTCGCTGCCTCGTCCACGAGACCGCACTCGCCCAGCACGCGCATCAACGCTTCGCGCACGTGCGTGGGGTTGAGTTCGCCGAAGTTCTGTAGCAGCACCTTTCCTGCGCCATCGCGCTTGCCAAGCAGACGGGGACGCGTTGCCGAGCCAAACAGAATCGAAGCGAGCTGGTCCTCGATGACGGGCCGCTTCTCTTCCACCACGAGCACCGTCGCCGCATCCGCCACGGCGCGAAGCGCCCCGACAGGATCGAGTGGCCAGACCAGCGCGGGTTTATAGACGCGGATGCCGAGCGCCGCGCATTTGTTCTCGTCGAAACCCAGGTCGTCGAGTGCCTGCCGCGTGTCGCGGTAAGCCTTCCCCGCAGTGGCAATGACTAGCCTCGGCCGCGCAGTATCGATCACGATGCGGTCGATGGCGTTGGCGCGCACGAACGCTTGGGCCGCGGGCAGGCGGTGATTGACGGTCAGCTCTTCTTGCGCGAGTTGCGCGACGGCCGGACGCAGATTGAGTCCGCCGGGCGGCAGCACGCAATCAGCGGGTATCGCGAATGGCCGCGTCGCATCGGGCAGCACGATCGACGAGGTCAAATCGAGCGTGTCGGTTACGCATTTGAGCGCGACGTAGAGCCCGCTGTAACGCGACAGCGCGTAGCCGAACAGGCCGTACTCGACGATTTCGGCCGTCCCCGAGGGATAGAGAATCGGCAGATGCGCCGCCATTAGCACCTGTTCCGACTGATGCGAACTGACCGACGATTTGCCGCCGTGATCGTCGCCAACCACGGCGAGCACGCCGCCTGTCGCGCTGGCGCCTTCGAGATTGCCGAGCTTCAGTGCTTCATGCGCGCGGTCGGCCCCGAGTCCCTTGCCGTACCACATGCCGAACACGCCCTCGACCTGCGCCTTGCCGAACCAGCCCAGTTCCTGCGTGCCGCGCACCGAAGTCGCGGCAAGTTCCTCGTTCAAACCTGGCAGAAAGCGGACGCGGCTTTGCTCGAGTAGTTTCGACGCCGACCAGAGCGAATTGTCGAACGTCCCAAGCGGCGAGCCCCGGTAGCCGGACACGAACCCCGCCGTATTGAGTCCGGCCAGGCGGTCGCGTCGCGCCTGATCCAGCAGCACGCGAATGAGCGCCTGGATGGACGAAAGATAGACGCGCCCTTCTGTCTGCAAGTATTTGTCGTCCAGCGTGAGTGCGCTATTCATGCCGGTACTCCATCAATCTGATTCACGATTTGATTCACGAAGCCATCCTCGTTAGATACGCCGAATCGGGTTCAGCCGCACGGCGCTTATTCGAAGGTCTGCGTGCGCCACCACGGATAGAACGCGGGCATGTCGGTCGACACCCGATCGGTGAATTCCGGCGGCCGTTTTTCCTTGAACGACGCGACCCCTTCTTTCGCATCGGTCGACTGCCCGCGCGCCATCACGCCGCGGCTGTCGAGCTTGTGCGCTTCGACAGGATGATCGGCACCCAGCATCTTCCACATCATTTGCCGCGTCAGCGCAATGGAAACGGGCGCGCTTGCGGCGATATAGCTGCGCGCCAGCTCACGCGCCGCCGGCAGCAGCGCTTCGCGCGTATGCACAGCACTGACGAGGCCGCGCGCCAGCGCCTCCTGGCCGCCGAAAACACGTCCCGAATAGCACCAGTCGAGCGCCGTCGAAATCCCGACGATGCGCGGCAGAAACCACGACGAGGCCGTTTCCGGCACGATTCCGCGTCGCGCGAACACGAATCCGAAACGCGCATCGTCCGACGCGATCCGGATGTCCATCGGCAGCAGCAGCGTGGCGCCGAATCCGGCCGCCACACCGTTCACCGCGCCGATCACCGGTTTGAGGCTGTCGAAGATCCGGAGTGCGATGCGACCACCCGTATCGGGATACACGCCGTTGATGAGCGGTTTTTGCGGTTGATCGTCGCGTGCGGCGTAGTCGAACGTCCGCTGGCCGGCCGATAAATCCGCGCCGGCGCAAAAGGCGCGCTCACCCGCGCCCGTCACGATGACGGCTTTCACCGCATCGTCGGCGTCGGTGTGCTCGAACGCCTCGATCAATTCGAGACCCATCGCATAGGTCAGCGCGTTCATGCTGTCGGGCCGATTGAGTGTGATCGTGGCGATCCCCTCGTCGACTTCATACGAAATTGCGTCCAACGTGGCACTCCCAAAGTAGCGTTCAACGAATTATTCGCGCAACGCCGCGGAAAGTCTGCAACGCGCCTGACTCGTCACGCATCGGTGCTTGTCCGCAGGTGAATTGCTCCACTGCGCGCCCGCGAGGCCGTGCACAATCGGCTCGAACCCACCATGGTGGGCCGTCACGCTGGACTTTCGGTTCTGGACTTTCGATGGGAGAGGCGCGTTGGAATTTTCCGTTAGCACTGTTGAGCTTGAGTTTCGCCGCGAAGTTCGACAGTTTCTTCACGAGCAGATGCCCGGCGACATCCTCCAACGCGGCAAACACGACTTTCACAGCCTGCGTTCGGATATTTCTCGCGTCATGAAAGCGCTCAATGCGAAGGGTTGGGCCGCGCCGCATTGGCCCGCTGATTGTGGCGGCACCGACTGGACGCCGATGCAGCGCTTCATCTATCTCGAAGAACTGCGGCGCGCACGCGTGCCCGTTCTCGACCGGCCCGGCATCGACCTCGTCGGACCGGTCATCTGCGCGTTCGGCAACGACGAGCAAAAGCGCCGCTTTTTGCCGGGCATCCTGAATGGCGATACGTTCTGGTGTCAGGGCTTTTCCGAACCCAATGCGGGTTCCGATCTCGCCAGCCTCAAGACCACCGCACGGCGCGAAGGCGATCACTACATCGTCAACGGCCAGAAAATATGGACCTCGGAAGCGAATCGCGCGGACTGGATCTTCGTGCTCGTGCGCACCGATACCGAAACCAAGCCGCAAGCCGGCATTTCCTTCCTGCTGATCGATCTGAAAACGCCGGGCATCGAAGTCCGGCCGATCTGGTCGGTCGAGGAAACGCTCACGCTCAACGAGGTGTTCTTTCAGGACGTGAAAGTGCCCGTCGGGAATCTGGTCGGCGAGGAAAACAAAGGCTGGACCTACGCGAAGCAGTTGCTCGCCTTCGAGCGCACCACGTCGGCGGAAGTGCCGCATATCAAGCGTGATTTGCTGCAACTCAAGCACCTGGCCGCCACCACGCTGCGCCGCGGCAAGCCGCTCGCTGAGTGGCGGCCCTTTGTCGCGCGCATCGCCGACCTCGAAATTCGCCTGCTTGCGCTGGAGTGGTCCGTCTTGCGCGTGCTCTATGCGCGCGAGGGCGATCCTGCGCTGAATGCCGTGGCGTCGCTCCTCAAGGTGCGCGGATCGGAACTCTT
Organism: Caballeronia sp. AZ7_KS35; assembly: GCF_023631045.1. Lineage (NCBI taxonomy): Bacteria > Pseudomonadati > Pseudomonadota > Betaproteobacteria > Burkholderiales > Burkholderiaceae > Caballeronia > Caballeronia sp. AZ7_KS35. The sequence continues at coordinate 64,831 of NZ_JALQDV010000060.1, forward strand.
TCAGGAAGTGGCGCAACTGTGCGCGATGGCGATGGGCGATCACGGCGTGGCGCTGATCCCGGAGCCCGACGGCCATCACATGCTCCGCCACGACGGTCTCGCGCCCGACGTGGTCGACGACGAGGCGATCGGTGTGCCCGTGCGCGCCATTTTCCGGCGCTCCGCCACGATTTACGGTGGCGCGAACGAAGTCCAACGCAACATCATTGCGAAAGCCGTCCTGGGGCTATGACCATGCGACTCGAATACAGTAGCGAACAGATTGCGCTGGCCGACAGCGTGGCGCGCTTTGCCGAGCGCGACTATGCGTTCGAACAGCGCCGCAAGGTCGTGCGCAGCGAAGAAGGGATCAGCCGCGAGCATTGGGCGACCTTCGCGAAGCTGGGATGGTTCGGTGCCGGGCTTGCCGAAGCGGAGGGCGGCTTCGGCGGCAGCGCGGTGGAAAACGCGGTGCTCTTCGAAGGCTTCGGCCGCATGCTGCTGGTCGAACCGGTGCTCGCGCATGCGGTGCTCGCTCTGCAGGCGCTCGCGGGCTTGCCGCCGGGCCCGGCTCGCGACGAACTCATCGAACCGGCGGTCGCGGGCGAAACGATCCTGACGCTCGCGCACGACGAGCCGCAAGGTTGGGGCTCGCTGGACTGGGTCGAGTGCGCGGCAGCGTCCGTCGATGGCAACTGGCAATTGAGCGGCGCAAAATCGCGCGTTCTCGGTGGCACTGTCGCCGATACGCTCATCGTCTCGGCGCGCGTCGCCGGTGCGGCCGCCAATCCCGATGGCATCGGCCTCTTCCTCGTCAACGCCGGCGCACCCGGTTTGTCACGCAGGCCCTACCGGCTCGTCGACAACAGCCGCGTCGCCGACATCGCGCTCAGGCAAACGCCGGCGCAACTGCTCGCACGAGGCCGCGACGCGAACGGCGCGCTCGCCCGCGCGACGCGTCACGCCATCGTCGCGTCGTGCGCCGAAGCGCTGGGCGCGATGGAGGCGGCACTGTGGCAGACACGCGACTACCTCAAGACGCGCAGTCAGTTCGGCAGCACGCTCAACCATTTTCAGGCGCTTCAGCATCGCATGGCGGACATGCTGATCGAAACTGAACTCTCGCGATCGATGCTGCTGCAAGCGCTCGCCGCGCTCGGCGACGCCGGGCCTGCCGGCGAACGCGGCATTGCGGCCGCGAAGGTGGCCATCGCGCGCTCCGCGTTGTTCGTGACCGGCCAGGCGATCCAGCTTCACGGCGGGATCGGCATGACCGACGAACTCGCGGTCGGCCACTATTACAAGCGCGCGCTGGTCGTCGCGTCCCTGTTTGGTGACGTCGACCATCATTTCGAGCAGTTTCTAGCGACCTCGCGCGCCAGCGCGCTAACTGACGATTTCGTCGCAACAGTAGACGATCTCGCCGCGCTGGTCTGATCACGTAGGCGACCGGTGCGCGCCTCGCCTGTCGCTCTCACCCCGCCTGCGGCCTCAATCAATCGGCGCTGCATGTGCATCAAACGCCGGCCATTGCGCGTGCAGTATAAAAAGCCACGAACCTACCTTAGGGATTGGATATGGAGACGAACACGAACCTCGACAGCACGGCATCCGCAATCGACTACGCGGACCCGCATCACCCCATCGACTATGAGCCGTCCCGGCTCGGCTATCGTGTGCCGGACTGGAAAGACACGCGCAAGCTCTATAAGGCGGCGCTGGTCAAGGACTACAGCTCCGCGCGCCATACTGATAAGGAAGGCTACTGGTCGCGCGAGATCGCGGATCAGGAGTGGGAAAAGCTGTTCGCCAGAACCTGGCACATGGTCGGGCACCTGAACGATATTCCGACCGAAAACAGTTTCATGAAGGTCGACATCGGCCATGAATCGATTCTCGTCACCCGTGGCGAGGGCGATGCGATCGTCGCCTTCTATAACGTCTGCCAGCATCGCGGCACGAAGCTGGTCTTGCAGGATTTCGGCAAGACGAAAAAGCTGGTGTGTCCGTTTCACCGCTGGGAGTTTTCCAACAAGGGCGATCTGCTGAAAATCACCGATCGCGAGACCTTCCGCACCAAGGCGATCTGCCACGATCTGAACATCCCGAAGGTGCGCGTTGAGACCTGGCGCGGCTGGGTCTTCGTCAACATGAATCCCGATGCCGTGCCGCTCGCGGAATATATCGGCGACGAGCTCGACACGCTGCTCAAGGCCTACGATTTCGAGCGCGTGGTTCGGATCCGCGACATCGTGCAGGAATGGCCCGTCAACTGGAAGGCCGCGCACGAAGCGTTCAACGAGGGCTACCACGTTCAGGCCACGCACCCTCAGCTGAATCCGGCGGTGAACGCCTATCACGCGCAGCACGATCTGTACGAGAACGGGCACGGGCGCAGCATTTACCAGTTCATGACGCCCACCCCGCATGTGGCCGATCAGTTGCAGCCCGGTCTGGCCGAAGAACACAAGATCTTCCTGCGCGAGGCGGGCGTGGCGGAAGCCGATTTCCCCGCGCACTGGCAGGACGTGCCGCAGGCCATCATCAACGCGAAGAAGGCGAACAAGGACTACCCGGTCGACTACAGCAAGTTCAGCGAAGGGCAACTGATCGACGACTGGGGCGTGGGCTTCTTTCCGAGCACCGAGACCTTCCTGCATCCCGAAGGCTTCTTCATTCAGCACTGGCGTCCGCACCCGAGCGGCGATCCGCAGAAGTGCATCTATCAGGCGCAGGTCTACGCCATTCAGGGCATCAAGGAGCTGCCGTCGTTCATGGCCGTCGAGAACGCGGATATGAGCGGCAAGACTGTACTACCTCGCACCTGGCTGGCCGACGACGACATCGACGCAACCGGCCCCGTGATCTCGCAGGACCGCGTGCTGCTGCCCCGCCTGCAAAGCGGCATGCAGTCGCGCGGCTTTAAGGGCGGCGTGTTCAGCGACCAGGAAATCCGCATTCGTCAGTTCTACGATGAGTATTACCAGTACATGCGAGGGCACAAGTAAAGCGGGACGACCCCTTCAACGACAAACGGCGCTTCACATGAAGCGCCGTTTTTTGAAACTCGAGGGCGTATCGCAGAGAAATGACAACGCCGGACATGCAGCGCAAGTCCGGCGTCGATCCGAGCTTATTTCACGTGTGCAGGCAGCGCGTCGAGGATGATCGCCTTCGCTTCGAGATACGGCAGCAGGCCTTCCACGCCGCCCTCGCGGCCAATACCCGACTGCTTGAAGCCGCCGAAGCAGATCGAGAAGTCCGAGCGAAACACGTTGTGGCCGACCGTGCCCGAACGCAGGCGGCGCGCGACGGCATACGCGCGGTCCGGATCGTGCGTGAAGACGGAGTTGTTCAGCCCGTACACCGTGTCGTTGGCGATCTCGATCGCGTGCGCTTCGTCGTCGGCGGGAATGACGCTCAGCACCGGGCCGAAGATTTCCTCGCGCCCGAGCGTCGAATGGTTATCGACGTTGCCGAACACAGTCGGCGCGACGTAGAAGCCGCGCTCCAGGTGCGCAGGCCGGCTGCCGCCCGCCGCAAGCGTCGCACCCTCCTCCTTGCCCTTGGCGACGAGGCTCTCGATGCGGTCGCGCTGGCGGCGCATGGCGACCGGTCCGAGCTGCGAGGCGGGATCGAACGGATCACCCGGCCTCATCTTGCCGAAGCCAGACGCGAGCGCCTCGACGAGTTGATCGTGGCGCTTGCGGGTGACGACAATGCGCGTGAGCGACGAGCACGCCTGCCCTGACATGATGCAGGCCGGTCCCGCAATCGCTTCGGCGGCCTGGCCGACATCGTAGTCGTCGAGAACGACCGCGGCGGATTTGCCGCCGAGTTCCAGCGTATAGCGCCCGATCCGGTCGCCGAGAATCGACGCGATCCGCCGCCCCACGGCCGACGAACCGGTGAAGCTGATCTTGTCGACACCGGGGTCGCGCACCAACGCCTCCGACACGCCACGGTCCGCCGTGATCACATTGAGCACGCCGGGTGGCAGCCCGACCTTCTGGGCGATTTCAGCGATGATATAGGCCGCGCCCGGCGCTTCCGGCGAGGCCTTCAGCACGACGGTGCAGCCCGCCAGCAATGCCGGCGCCACCTTGTGGACGACCATCATGATGGGCGCGTTCCAGGGAATGATCGCGCCCACCACGCCCACCGGCTCGCGCGCGAGGAGGCCGATTGCGCCGCCGGCGGCCGGATGATGGCGCTCCTCCCACTGAAACGTGTCGGCGAGGCCCGCGTAGTGGTCGAAGAAGTCGCTCGCCGCCGACGTATAGAGCTGCGCGAGGCTATGCAGAATGCCGACTTCGTGGCTCCAGACTTCGGCGACGTCGCCGGCCCGCTCGCGCAGCGCCTGTCCGATCGCGCGCAGATAGTCCGCGCGTTCAGCGTGGCTCATGAACGGCCACGGCCCGTGGTCGAAGGCCTTGCGCGCCGCCGCAACGGCGCGTTGCACGTCGGCTTCCTGCGCTTCGGCGACGCGCGCGTAACGCAGCTCCGTCGCCGGAGCGATCACCTCAATCGTCGCGTCGCTGGACGGACGAACCCACTCACCGCCGATAAAGAAACGATCCGCGTTGCCGTACGGTAGCTGGTCGCGGGTCGAGGTCGCTTCGGTCATGTCGTTCTCCTGTTCCGTGCGGCGGCTTTCGGGTGCCGCCACGTCCGTCGATGAATCAGAACTTTGTGATGATCACGTAGCCGCTAGTCTTGTACTGGTCCATGTCGTCAAGCACGCTCTGCACTTCGTCGAGCGCGATCTCGCGGCTGACCAGCGACTTCGGCGTAAGCCGGCCCGACGCCACGAGGCCGAGCAGGTGCGGGTAAGCCGATTGAGGATTGCCTTGGGAACCGATGATCGAGAGTTCCTTCAGCACCAGCAGGTCCAACGGCAAACCAACCGTGCCTTTGTCCTCGGCGCCGGTCAGACCGATCTGGACCAGCCGGCCCCCCTTGCGCAGCGAAAACAGGCCGCCGAGACTGGCCTTGCTGCCGCCCAGCGCATCGATCGCCACTTCGGCGCCGTGCCCGCCCGTGGCCTGCTGGACCGCCGCGCCCACCTCGTCAGGAGACAGGCCGCGCGCGTTCACCGTCGCGACCGCGCCGTTCTGGCGGGCGAGTGCGAGCTTGCCGTCGTCGATATCGACGGCGATCGCCCGTCCCCCCAGTGCAGTGGCGATCTGGACCGCCGCGAGGCCAACGCCGCCGCATCCCAGTACGGCGACAAATTCGCCGCCGCGCACCTTCGCGCGATCCGCCACGCCGCGCCATGCGGTCATGTAGCGGCAGCCGAGCGCGGCGGCCGTGAGTTCGTCCACGCCCTGCGGCAGCGGCACGCAGTTCAGGTCGGCATTGGGCACGCGGATGTATTGCTGCCAGCCGCCCGCACCCGCAACCGATAGCGGGTTCATCTGCGCCGCGCAGAGATGCTGCGCACCCTGGCGGCAATACTCGCAATTTCCGCAGCCGAAATTGAACGGAATCGTCACGCGCAAGCCCGGTTCAACATGCTTGACCGCGCTGCCCGTTTTGACGATCTGCCCGCCGATCTCGTGCCCGAGCACCGCGTGATCGGGCAGGTCGAGCCCTAGCCACCCCCAGTCGCCGTTCCACAGATGCCAGTCGCTGCGGCAGACGCCCGAGGCCACGACGCGCACCAGCGCCTCGTCCGGGCCGATCTGCGGCACGGCCACGGTCGCGACTTCCAGCGGCACGCGCTTGCCGCGGTATTGGCAGGCCTGCATCGTGTCCGGAATGTCGTGGCCACAACCCGGCCCATGAATGTGCTCGTGACGTTCGTTCATTCAGTCGCTCCTCCTTGGTTGTGTGGTGGATACCCGCCCGCCGCGCAACGGCATGCGGCTTTGCATGAAATGCTCACTGGACGCGATCGGCCTCGAACATCCTCTCCAGGATCGCCGCGACCTCGTCGGCATGGGTCAGCGGACGCGGATTCGTGCGAGCCCACGCCTCGTGCAGCGTGCCTTCGGCAATCGGCCCGATCGCGGCACGGTCAACGCCGACTTCCCTCATCGTCACAGGCAAGCCGAGGCTGGCGATGAACTCGCGCATCAAATCGGGCGCCTCATGGCCTTTGCTGCCACCGAGCGCCCGCGCGATCGGCGTGAATGCCTCGGGTGCGGCGTCGTAGTTGAAGCGCATGACGGCGGGCAGCGCCACGCAGCTCGTGAAGCCGTGCGGCACGTCGTAGAGGCTGCCGATCACATGGCCGATCGCGTGGCTGGCGCCCATGGGCACGCCGGTCATGAGACCGGTCGAGCAGAACCAGCCGGCATATTGGCTCATGCGGCGCGAATCGCAATCCAAAGGATCGCGATGAGTGCCTGACAGGCCCGCCCGCATGCGCGCGATACCCTCCAGCGCCAGTGTCTGCCCAAGCACATGATTGCGGCCCGAGCACAACGCCTCAACGGCATGGTCGATCGCGCGCACGCCGCTGGAAAGCCATAGCGATGACGGCGTGCGAGTGGCGAGCTGCGCGTCGAGAACCAGCGTGCGCGGGAGCAGTTCGGGAACGGCGAATGCCTCCTTCAGCATGGTGCGCGGATTGCGGCCGCCCGCGAACCATGTGAACTCGGCGCCGGAGAGCGTCGTCGGCACGCAGATGTGGCGCACGCCGCTCGCGCTGCCCGGACGTGACGCGCGCGTCTTGTCGGCGCGCGTGGCGAGCACGGCGTCCAGCTCGAATTCCCCTGCGCTCAGGCAGTACTGCACCAGCTTGGCCGCGTCGATATTCGAGCCGCCGCCGATGCTCACCAGCACGTCGCAGTCCAGCTCACGCGCTTCGCGCGCCGCGTTGAACACATCGGGCAACGGCGAATGCTGCGGCAGCGACGAATAGACGCCGACGATACGCTCGCTCAGCGCGGCTTGCAGCGAACCGAAAAAATCGCGGTCGCGATGCAGCGGCTCGGGCATCAGGACATATGCCCGGCGTGCGTGTCGGCGCTCGAACTCTTTCGCGAGCGCGGCCGGCGCCGCGTCGTCAATGATTCGATCCTGCCAGGCGGCGAAATGGATCGTTGGCATCGTCGGTCAACCTCCTGATAGTCGTGATGGCCCGAGAACCGCAAGTACCGCGATTGCGCCGTCGGGACCGCGGCGTAGACACAGCGCCTGGCGCGCGTCAGGTGCCATGCGCGCCAACGATGACGACAGCACTGACGTTCTGATTCGGCATGCCGCCCAGATTGTGCGAAAGCCCGAGCACCGGATTATCCTGACGCTGGCGCTCGCCCGCGCGGCCCAGAATCTGCAGGTAGTTCTCGTAGATCATGCGCAAGCCCGACGCACCGATCGGGTGTCCGAAGCATTTGAGTCCGCCGTCGATCTGGCAGGGCAACTCACCGTCGGCGTCGAACACCCCGTCGAGCACGTCGCGCACCGCGCCGCCCTCGGCGCTCACGCCAAGATCCTCCATGGTCACCAGTTCGGTCACGGAGAAGCAGTCGTGCACTTCGAGCAGGTCCAGCTCCTTGCGCGGGTTGGCGATCCCGGCCTCCGCGTAGGCCGCGCGCGCGGCGATGCGGGTGGTATGAAAGTAGCTGCCGTCCCAACCCGCACCCTGCAACTCCCAGCCATTCGAGGTCGAGAGCGCCATCGCCTTGATCGACACCAGGTCGCGCTTGCCGAGCGCACGTGCGATTTCAGGCGTGGTCACGATCGCGCAGGCCGCGCCGTCGGACACGCCGCAACAATCGAACAGTCCCAGCGGGTCCGCGATCATCGGCGCGTTCATGACCTGCTCTTCGGTGACACGCTTTCTGAGGTGCGCCTTCGGGTTGCGCGCGCCGTTGTCGTGGCTCTTGACCGACACATGCGCGATCGCGCGCTTGAGATCGCCGTACTGAATGCCGTGCTTCGCGCGATAGGCCGAAGCGATCTGCGCAAACATGCCCGGCGCGGAACCCACCACGCCGACCATGTCGTAAGTGGTGCCGCGCGTGCGCACGGGCAGGCCGCCGTAGCCGGTGTCCTTGAGCTTTTCGAGTCCGAACGCGAGCGCGATATCGCAGGCACCCGATGCCACCGCGTACGCCGCGCCGCGCAGCGCTTCGGATCCCGAAGCACAATAGTTCTCGACCTTGGTGACGGGGATGCCCGGCAGCCGCAGCGCCATCGCGAGCGGGATGCCCGAGGGGCCGACGCTCATCGCGTCGAAACCCACGCCAAGCCACGCGGCGCCGATCTGCGTCACGTCGATCCCGGCGTCCGCGAGCGCTTCGTTGAACGCCTCCAGCGCGAGTTCTTCGACGCCATCCGCGTAACGCTCGCCAAAACGCGCGCAGCCCATGCCGAGAATGGCGACTTTGTCCTTGATTCCACTTGCCATGATCTGCTCTCCTTAATCCACAGCGGCCACTGCCGCCGCGGCGGTCGCCGCGTTCAGCGTCGTGCCCCGTTCCGGCGCGGCCTTCCAGAAGTATTTGGTGAAGTGGCGGCGCTCGTCGGTGGCCTTGATGCGAAACACCATGTGCACCGGCATGCCGACTTCCACCCCCGCTTCATCGAGATCGACGAACTCGGCCATCATCCTGCCGCCGCCGTCGAATTCGACGCCGCCATAAAAGCTCGGCGGATGCGGCGTGAAGGTCAGGTTGTCGGCGGTATAGCTGATGATGCGGGCCGGCCGTTCCGCGAGCGGATAGTCGTCCTGCGTGTTGAGCGCGCGCACGCCGGTCGCCACGCTCAGCGGGCTCTTCGGAAACTGCACCGTGCCGGTTTCGCGGCACTTGCCGCCGACGAGGCCTAGCACCGTCTTGCGCTCCCGATACAGGGCGCTCAGCACCGGCTTCTGATCGAGCTCGGCACGCATGCCTTTCTCGAGTTCGAGCAAGCCCGCGAAGGCGAGATATTGCATGTAGTTCTCGATCGGCTTGCGATCGGCGAGATGGCCCGTGATCCCGCGGCGCGGACGTGCGGCGTCGATCAGGCCGGTCGTGCGCAGCACAATGACATCGCAGCCGTTGCCGAAGCCCGCCAACAGGATCGTCTCGCCAGGCGCGGCACGTTCGAGCGTGTGCGAAAGCAGAACGAGCGGCTGGGCCGCCCCCGCGTGACCGAGCACGCCGCCCAGCGTGTCGACGACGGCCTCGGCGCGAATGCCCGCCTTCTTCGCCACGCTCGCGCTGACGCCCGCCATCGGCGAGGCAAGAATGAAGCGATCGATCTGGGCGGCCGTCAAGCGTGTTTTGGCGAGCGCCACGGCAATCGCTTCAGGGACGATGGCGCCGTAACCCTCCTCGCGAATCCAGCGCGCCTCCCAGCTATAGTCGAACGCCTCGCCTGACTCGCGAAAGCGGTCGACGAAATCGACCGTCACGCTATGGCCGCCGAGAAAGACCGCTGCCAGTTCGTCCTTGCCGACCAGCAGCGCGGCTGCCGCGTCCGCATTCGTCATTTCGCCCTCGGAACCCGGCCGGCTTTTCGGGCGCTCGGCGGCGACGCAGAGCAGGTCCCGGTCGCTGCCGACGCCGGCCTGCAGCGCGTCGAGCAACGCCGAGGTCCCCGCGCGCTGACTGCCGGCGATATCGAACGCCGCGATGCCATCAGGCAGGTTGAGCGCCTCCTTGACGACCGTCGAGTTTTGCCGGTCCGCAAAAGGCAACGTCGTCGACGCCAGCGTGAGGCGGCCGACCGCTTCGCGCGCGCGTTCGCCCAGACAGTCGCGCGCGGCTTCGACCGCCATCGTGATCGTGTCTTCATCCCAACTTCCCATGGCGCGTTCGCCGCGCGCGAGTCCCTTCAATCCCGCCGCGAACCAGCCGTTCGCCGCGAAGATCGCGGCCCGTGAAAGCCGATAGCGCGGCACGTAGCCGCCAAACGCCTTGATGCCTGTCATGTCAGTCCTCGAACTCAACCCAGCCGTTCTTCAAAACGATCTCTTCGCGCCCGCTCACGCGCACTTGCAGCGCCGCACGCCCGCGCCCTTCGCGCCACATTTCGACGCGTAGCTTCTCCCCGGGAAAAACCGGACTGGAAAAACGCGCATCGAACCGCTTCAGGCGCCTCGAATCGCCCTCGCAAAAGGCGGTGAGCGCAGCCCACGCCGCGATGCCGTAAGTCGCCATGCCGTGCAGAATCGGCTTGTCGAAGCCCACGGATCGCGCCACCTCGGGGTCCGCATGGAGCGGATTGATATCGCCCGACAGGCGGTAGAGAAGCGCCTGTTCGGGGCGCGTCGGCACGGAGAAAATGAGCTCGGCCGTGCGTTCGGGCGTGGCGTGCGGCACCGGCGCGGCGCCGGACGAGTGGCTGCCCGATTTGTCTCCGGACACGCCGCTGAAGCCGCCATTGCCGCGCAGGAACAATCCTTGGCGGATGCGGGCGATCACCTCGCCGCTGTGCGCATCGAATACGGTGCGCGTTTGATAGAGGAGCGCGCCTTTCGCCGCGCCCTTGTCGTGGATCGCGTCGATCTTCGTTTCGGAGCGCACCGATCCGCTACTCGGCAAAGGCTTGAGCAGTTCGGTCGACTGCTCGGCATGAAGGACCTTGCGCCAGTCGATGCCGTACTGCGGTTGCGTCACCCACATGCCCGGATAAGCAAGGACGCCCGCCATGGTCGGCAGCGCCTGCAGGTCTTTTTCGTAGACGAAGCGCAGATGCGCGGCGTTGTCCACTGCCGCCTGGCCGACCCCCAGCCCGAGCGCGTAGAGCATGGTGTCGCGCGCGTCGTAGTTCTGCTGCGCGGTGAAGGGCGCGAGGCCCATCAGCATGTCGTAGTCGAGAGCCATGGTGCGCGCCTTTACATCGGGTCCCACGACCAGACATCCGACGACCGCTGCAGCGGACCCATGCTCGGCCTGAGCGCCGGCATCAGCTCCTGCTCGATCGTATCGACGCTCCAGCCGCCGTCACGATGCATCGAGCGCTGAATCTCCGGGCGGCGCATCAGGAAAATCTCGTCCTTACGCACCGCGAAGATCTGGCCCGTGACGCCGTCGGCCTTATCGCTCAGCAGATAGGCCACGAGCGGCGCGATCTTCTCCGGCGTCATCTGCTTGACCCGTTCGACGCGGGCCCGGCCCTCTTCGGTGTCGGTCGGAATGGTGGCCGTCATGCGGCTCCAGGCGAACGGCAGGATGCTGTTCGAGCGCACGCCAAAGCGCTGCATGTCGAGCGCGATCGAATTCGACAGGCCGACGACGCCCATCTTCGCGGACGAATAGTTTGCCTGGCCGAAGTTGCCGATGACCCCCGAGGCCGACGTGAAATGCACGAAGGCGCCCGAACCCTGCTCGCGGAAATGATTCGCCGCCGCCTTCGCGACGTAGAAATAGCCGTTCAGGTTGACATTCACCACCGCGTCCCAATCCACCACGCTCATCTTGTGGAAGATGCGGTCGCGCAGAATGCCGGCGCAATTCACCACGCCGTCGATGCGCCCGAACGCCCTGATTGCGTCGTCAACGATCGATGCCGCCTGCTGCGGATCGGCAATATTCGCGATGTTCGCCACGGCGTTGCCGCCCGCCTCATGAATTTCGCCAGCCACCTTTTGCGCCGGCGTGGCATCGTTGCCGTCGCCTTCCGCGCTCACGCCATAGTCGTTGACGACGACCTTCGCGCCCTGGCCGGCGCACAGCAGCGCGATTGCACGGCCGATGCCGTTGCCTGCGCCAGTGACGGCGATCACCTTGTCTTTCAGTATGGACATGCTCTTCCTTTTCACGTGTCGCGCATTCACGTGCGTGATTGCACGTTTTCGCGCGTTGTCGTTCGGGCACGCGGCACCGGCGGCTGCCTGTCGTGTGCTCAGCTAACCCGGTGGATGAAATGGTGCGCGCGCCAGGCCGCGCGCCAGGCCTTGAGCGTGCAATCGGACTTGCTTGAGGTGGAACTCGCGTGCAAATCGCCTACGCGAGGACATGAGCGCGTTTGATCCGACAACATGCCCGCGTTGCCGCGGCGCAGCCTCACCTTGCCCCGCGAGGCAAGGCCGCATGCATGCTGGGAGCCTTGGACCAGCACGTCGCCGATGACAATGGGTGCACCGTAATGCCCACCCGGGCCTGCTGAAGCCGCGCGTGCCTGCCGCGGCCACGACGCATATATTGACGAAGGGAGAACTGAAATGGCTACGCGTGCTGACGTAATCGTCAATCCTGAGAACGAATGGCGAACGAAGACCCCCGGCCCGCTTGGATGGGCGCGCGACACGCGCGCCGGCGCGCCGAAAAAATACTTCATGGTCTCGACCGACACGCATCTCTCGCCACCGCCGAAGATCTTCAAGGAGCGGATCGCGGACGAGTTCAAGGACCGCCTGCCGCGCATCGAAGTGCGCGACGGCAAGAAATACATCATCGTGGAAGGGTCCAGACCGAGCAGCATCATGGAGCCGACGATGGAAGGCGAAGACCTGCTGCGCACGAAATCGGGCGGCGCGCCGATCACGCTGGACATGTCCGAGTGGGATAAGGAGAAAACCGGGCTTCCGCGCATCGCCGATCAGGAGATGGACGGCGTGGACGCCGAAATCATCTTTCCGAACGGCCCGGCCCTGCTGCTCTGGTCGTCGCCCGACGCGCGTTTCGCCCATGCCCAGGCACAGATCTGGAACGACTGGGCGATCGAGACCTGCCGCCCGCATCTGAACCGTTGCAAGCCGGTCGCCGCGCTCGTGCCCGCCGATCTCGAACTGACGCTCGCGGAAATCGAACGCGTCGCAAAGCTGGGCTACAACTCGGTGATCCTGCCGCTTCGCCCGACGTTCGGGCCGATCCAGCCAGGCCAGCAAGGCTACAACGATGCGAAGTTCGACCCGCTGTGGGCCGCCCTGCAGGACCACGGCCTGTCGATCTGCTATCACGTCGCGACCGGCATGGACCCGCGTACCGCTAGCGGCGCCGGCGGGGCGATCATCAACTATGTCGTGCACGCCAACGCGCCCACCATGGAGCCGATCGTGGCCATGTGCGCCTCCGGCGTGTTCGAGCGCTTTCCGAAGCTGCGTGCCGGCACGGTCGAGGCCAACGGCGGCTGGGTGCCCTGGATGCTCGATCAGATGGATGAGGCCTACCGCAAGCACCACTTCTGGGTGCGCCCAAAGCTCAAAAACATGCCGAGCGACTACTACCGCAGCAACTGCTTCTCGACCATCGCCGAGGACAGCGCCGCGATGATTCTCTGCGAGCCGTACAACCTGGGCGACAACCTGATGTGGGCCAACGATTATCCGCATCACGAGGGCACCTGGCCGCATTCCGCTGAAGCCATCGAGCGCACCTTCCTCGACCGGGTCGACGAAGCAACCCGGGCGAAGATTCTCGGCCTGAACGCGGCGCGCGTGTTCGGCTTCGAGCCGCCCGCCCTGTAACTCAGCCAACCGGCGTGCCGGGGAACCGGCACCTGGAGGAAACATGTTCGAAGCCACTCATTTCCGGGATGCACTCGGCCGCTTCGCGACGGGTGTGACAATCGTGACGACGCGCGACGCGCAGGGGCAACCCGTCGGTGTCACCGCCAACAGCTATAACTCCGTCTCGCTGGACCCGCCGCTGGTCTTGTGGTCGCTCGCGAAGACCTCGCGCTCGATGCAGGCGTTCCAGCAGTCGGCGCATTTCGCCATCCACATTCTCGCCTGCGAGCAGCAGGAGCTCGCCCATCGCTTTGCGTCTCGCGGCGAAGACAAATTCGCCGGCGTGAAGGCCGGTGCAGGCGTGGGTGAAGTGCCGCTACTCCCCGAGTGCGCCGCGCATTTCGAATGCGAGACGACCTACCAGTACGAAGGCGGCGATCACGTGATCTTCGTTGGCCGCGTCCTCAACTTCGCGAAGAGCGACAAGCGGCCGCTGATCTTTCATCAGGGGCGCTTCACGCGGGTTCGCGAGCAGGACGCCGCGCCAGAAGCCGGGGCCGGAAACAATCGCTATACCGACAATTTCCTGCCCTATTTGCTGAGCCGCGCCCATGTGCTGGTGTCCTCGCCGGTGCGCAAATACTGCGCCGAGCTGGGTATCGCCGAGCCGCACTACGCGACGCTCGGCATGCTCAGCATGATCGGCCGCGCCAGCGCCGCTGAGCTGATGCGCCGACTCGCGCACACCGGCCAGGCGCCGGATGCCGAGATCTTCCGCGATCTTGCGGCACGCGGATGGATCGAGTCTGGGCCGGAGCAAACGTGGCACCTCTCCGCGACCGGGCGCGAGGTGTTCATCGCGATCCTGAGCCGCTCCCGTGCGATGGAAGAAGACCTGCTCGAAGGTTTCGATCAGGATGAGCTGGCGATCGGCAAGCGCTTCTTGCGCACGCTGATCGAACGAAGCTCGGCCGACATGCCGGCGCTGTTCGACTAGACCGCCGCGCCCCGCTCACCGCGAAGCGGGCCGGAGCTTGCCGCTTCGGCTCGCGCACTGCGCATGCGTTGCCATCTTATTCAACGCATTGCCGTTCATTCCATCGCAACGGCATTGGCCGGACGAAACTGCGCCAGCGCGACCTCGCCTCTCATCTCGAAGTCGACTTCGACGCGCAGCCCAATGTGCACGCGCCCGGGCGCGCGCGTGACGATATTCGCCATCATGCGCGGGCCTTCGTCCAGCCTGACGATGGCGACCACATAAGGCACGTCGGGGGCGAATGCGGCATAAGGCGCCTGGTGGACGACGGTGGCCGCCACCACGGTGCCGAGGCCTGCCGTCGCCACCCACTGCGGCTCGGGCGCCCAGCAGCGCGGACACCACTCATGCGCGTAGAGAAAATGATGATCGCAGCGGCGGCAGCGCAAAACCCGCAATTCGCGCGCGGCGGTGCCTTGCCAGAACGGCGCGGCCAGATCGTTGATCGTCGGCACGGGTTTGTCGGTCATATCTCTCGGCTCAGTATCAAGGTTGAATGTTCAGAGAACATGCCGCCATAGCAGTGCACCAGCGCCGTCGACGCTTTGGTCTGCGTCGGGCCGGCCTCCTGCATGACCTGGCGCGCGCCTTCCACCAGCAACGACATGCCGGCGGCCTCGCCGGTGTGGCCGTAGGAGAGCAAGCCGCCAAACGTGTTGAGCGGCAGACGGCCGCCCGGCTCGAATGCGCCGCTCATCGCCAGACCGGCCGCGCCGCCCTCGTCGCGGCCGAAGCCGAGATCGTCGAGCACCATGAGCGGGCAAAAGCTGAACGCGTCGTATGCCTGTATGACGTCGATATCGCGAGGCGTCATGCGCGACATCGCGAAGACTTCGGCGCCAGTCTCGCGCGCGCCCGAATGGGCGAGCGTTTCGTGCTGACTGATGGTGCCGGTGGCGTGCAATTCGCTCACGCCGAGAATCCATGCGGGACAGCGCGCGATGCGCCGCGCGATATCTTCGCGCGCGACCAGCACCGCGCCGCCGCCCTCGCACGGCAACGAGCAGTCCAGCAGATTGAACGGCGTCGAGATGGGGCGCGACGCGAGCACGTCGGCAACGCTGACGGGCCCTTTGGTATGCATCACTGCGGCGGGATTGCGCAGCGCCCACTGCCGCGCGGCGACCGCGACGTGCGCGAGCGCTTCGCGTGGTGTGCCGGTTTCGGCCATGTATTGCGATGCCGCGAGCGCGTAATTCGGCACGATATAGGTGCCATATGGAAACTCGAAGGACGGATCGCTCGCGAGTTTCGCCTGAATCTCGGCGCCACCCGCGCCGACCTTGCGGAATTTTCCGGTCCCCATGCAGAGGATGCTGGAGGCCAGGCCAGCGCGTATCAGCGCGTAGGCGCGGTGAACCATGATGTTGAAACTTGCGCCGCCGGCGTAGATCGCCTCCGACACGCGCAGCTTTACGCCGAGCCTGTCCGTGAGCTTTTCGTGCACGGTAATATCGATTTCGCCCAGCGCGATGCCACCGGGCGTACAGAACAGCCCGTCGATATCGCCCGGGCGCAGGTTCCACTGCGCGATCGCCTCGCGCAGCAGCCATGCGTAGAGATCCAGCGGCGTTTTATCGGGGTAGCGCCCCGGCTTCAACTCGCAGGTTGCCGCAATCGCAACTCGTTCCATGAGAGGGGTCCTTTGCGCGCGTTCGCCTCTGCCATGCGCTGCTTCGCACGCTCTACCCGGGCCGGTGCGCTTACATGTGCTTACGCTGATGCCGACAACGCGGCCAGCTCCTTCAACGCGATGGCCGCGTCGGCAAGTTCCTTCACCGGTAGCGTTGCACGCGCAACCACCAGCGCACGGCCCTGCACATAATCGCGGGTCGAATTCACACAGTCGAGCGCAATAACCCGCCCCTGCTTCAGGTAGACCACGGAAAACCGGCGCGTGGCCGGATCGCCGCGTACGATCTCTTCGTCGTAGCCCGTCGACAAGCCCACCGTTTGCAGACACAAATCATATTGATTGGACCAGAACCACGGCACCGCATCGTAGCGTTCCGGCTTGCCGGTGATGACCGAGGCGACGACCGCGGCCATGTCATGCGCGTTCTGCACCGACTCCAGCCGGATCGGCCGGTCGTCCGCGTAGGCATTGCGATGCAGCGCGCAGTCGCCGATCGCGAACACATCCGGCAGCGTGGTGCGCGCGTGCCCGTCGACCATCACGCCGTTGCTCACCTCGGCGCCCGCCGCCTGCAGCGCTTCGACCGCGGGCACGATGCCGATACCGACAATGATCATGTCGGCGGGAATCACTTCGCCACTAGCCAGCCGCACGCCGGACGCGCGTCCGTCCACTTCCTCGATGCCCTGCACGGCCGCGCCCAGCCGCACGTCCACCCCCTGGGCGCGATGTTCGGCTTCGTAAAAACGCGACAGCGCCGGCCCCGCCACGCGCGCCAGCACTCGCTCGAGCGCCTCCAGCACGGTCACCTTGCGGCCAGGACCGGCCAGCACCGCCGCCGACTCCAGCCCGATATAGCCACCACCGATCACCACCACGTGCCGCACTGCACCGAGTTCCTGCACGATGCGATCGACGTCGCTGCGAGTACGGACCGCGTGAATGCCGGCGACATTCGCGCCGGCGCAGCCGAGCTTGCGTGCATGTCCACCCGTCGCCCAGATCAGTTGCCCGTAGCCGATCGTTTCTCCCCCGGCGGTGGTGACGCGATGCGCGTCGGCATCGACGTCGGTCACGCGGCGCCGCGTCAGTATGTCGACACCCCGTTCCTGCCAGAAGGCGGGCTGACGGATCAGCAGACGCTCGAAGGTTTTTTCCCCGGCCAGATAGTCCTTGCTGAGCGGCGGGCGCTCATAGGGCAACTCCGGCTCCTCGCCCACGACCGCGATACTGCCCGCGAAGCCGCGCTGCCGCAGCGCGACGGCCGCCTGCGCGCCGCCGTGCCCGGCTCCCACAATCAGAACGTCGTACTTCATCGTCACCCCGTTGCGTCATGGCCGCCCGCGCTGCCGCCGAATCGGCACCGCGGTAACCCGCTCTAACCAAGCTTCGCCCTGAACTTTTCGCGTGCCGCCGCTTCGGCCGTGGGCCGGTGATAGGACGGAAACAGCGCCTCGCTGGGCGCGTATCCGCGCAGCAGTTGTTTGGCCACGGTGATCTTGTGCACTTCGGTCGGTCCGTCGGCGAGACCCAGCTGGAACGACCGGTTCACCCAGCCCGCGAACGGCATTTCATTGCAGGCCCCAATCGAGCCGTGAATCTGCAATGCCCGCGCGGCCACGTCGTGCAGCACCTTCGGCATCACAGCCTTCACCGCCGCGATGTCCTTGCGGACCTTGCGGTATTCGCGATACTTGTCGATGCGCCACGCCGTGCGCATCACGAGCAGCCTGAACTGCTCCAGCTCGATCCACGAATCGGCGATGCGCTCCTGCACCATCTGCTTTTCGCTGAGGCGCGAGCCTTGCGTATGGCGCGATAATGCGCGCTCGCACATCGCGTCGAGCGCGCGGCTCGCCTGGCCGATCACGCGCATCGCATGGTGCACACGTCCGCCGCCCAGGCGCACCTGAGCCACCTCGAACGCGCCGCCTTCGGGGCCGAGCAGGCTGTCGGCGCCCACCCGCACATCGTCGAACGAGAGATAGGCGTGCGTTTCGATTTCGTCGCCACAGCCTGCGTTGCGCACGATCCGCAGGCCCGGCGTATCGGCAGGCACGATGAACATCGAGGTACCTTCGTAGACCGACTTCGACGGATCGGTGACGGCCATGACGATGAAGAACGACGCATAGCGCGCATTCGAGGCGAACCATTTCTGGCCTGTGATGACCCAGCCCGCGTCGTCGCGCACGGCGCGCGTGGTGAAGACCTGCGGGTCCGCGCCGCCCTGGGGTTCGGTCATCGCAAAGCAGGAAACGACTTCGTTTGCGAGCAGCGGCGTCAGATAACGCTGCTTCTGCTGCGGCGTGCCGTAGTGCGCGAGAATTTCGCTATTGCCCGAGTCCGGCGCCTGACAGCCAAACACGATCGGCCCGAACTCCGAGCGTCCGAGTATCTCGTTGATCAACGCCAGCTTCACCTGCCCATAGCCGCGGCCGCCCAGTTCAGGCCCAAGATGACAGGCCCACAGGCGCCGCTCCTTGACGAGGCGTTGCAGCGGTCTCACCAGCGTCTTGACACCGGGCGCATGAATGTCCCATGGACTACCGAGCACATGATCGAGCGGCTCGACCTCGTCTTCCACGAAGCGAGCGATCCAGTCCAACTCGCGCTGAAAATCCGGGTCCGTTTCGAAATCCCAACTCATTTCGTATCCTGATCGTTCAAAGAAGTCATCGTTATCCCGGCAGCGGATGCCGTCTACAGAATGCGCCCGCCGTCCACCACCATCGTCTGGCCCGTGACATAACTCGCCATCGGCGAAGCCAGAAACAGCGCCATGTGAGCGATGTCCTCCGGCAAGCCAAGGCGTCCGAGCGAAATGGTCTCGAGCGCTTCTTTCAGGCGGTCCGGATGCTCCGTCGTCACACGCGTCATTTTCGTGGCGATCATGCCCGGCGCGATGCCGTTGACGCGCACGCCATCGCGCCCCCACGCATCGCCCAGCGTGCGGGTCAGGCCGAACACCCCGGCCTTGGATGCCGCGTAAGCCGGATTGCCGATCACCGACTTGAAGGCGCCAATCGAGCTGATGACGATGACCGTTCCCTTGTGTTCCTTGAGCAATGGAAAGAACCTGGTCGACAGATGCATCACGCTCGTGAGGTTCACGTCCAGCACGTGGCGAAAGGTCGGCATCTCGAACTCCTTGCGGCGGTAGACCACCGCGCCCTGCGCGAGCACGAGCACGTCGAGCCGCTCGAACGGCGCCTGCCATGCTTCGATGGCGTCGGCGTCGCTCACGTCCAGTTGCGTGTACGCGAGGCCGGTCAGGTCGGAGCCCGGTTCGTCCGCGTAATCCTGCGCGCCTGGGCGCGTGCCGCACACGTGCACGCTCGCGCCGTGCTTGCGATACATCTGCGCGATACCGTTGCCGATGCCGCTCGAACCGCCAACCACCAAAGCCGTTTTCCCGGCCATTTGCAGCAAATCCATTTGATCTCCCCGCGAGTGCGCAATAGAGCGTGCCGGCGGCACGCCCGCCGTTTTCAGAGCGCCTGGCAAAGCGCCGGAATGGCGGTGAACAGGTCCGCCTCGAGCCCATAGTCCGCCACGCTAAAGATGGGCGCTTCCGGGTCCTTGTTGATCGCAACAATCACTTTGCTATCCTTCATACCTGCCAGATGCTGGATCGCGCCGCTGATACCGCAGGCCACGTAAAGCGCCGGGGCGACGATCTTGCCGGTCTGGCCCACCTGCCAGTCGTTGGGCGCGTAGCCCGAGTCGACCGCGGCGCGGCTTGCACCCAGCGCTGCGCCGAGTTTGTCGGCAAGCGGAGCGAGGACTGCGTTGAACTTCTCCGCCGAGCCCATTGCGCGGCCGCCCGATACGATTACATCGGCGGCCGCCAGTTCGGGCCGGTCGCACTTCGTGAACTCGCGGCCGACGAGCTGGCTCTTGCCTGTATCGGCCGCCGGCTCGACCGTTTCGATCGGCGCATTGGCCGTCTCCGGCGCCGCCTCGAAAGCCGTGGTGCGTACCGTCATCACCTTGATGGCGTCATGACTGCGTTGCGTCGCGATCGCATTGCCCGCGTAGATCGGGCGCTCGAAAGTATCGGCGGTCTGAACGCGGATCACGTCGCTCAATTGCCCTACGCCGAGTCTCGCCGCGACCCGTGGCGCGACATTCTTGCCGTACGCGGTCGCCGCAAAGACGATGTGGGTGTAACGCCCCGCCAGTTCGAGCACCTGAGCTGCGACGTTCTCCGCCGTTTGGGCCTCCAAATGCGGCGCGTCCGCGTGAATCACTTTCGCGACGCCCGCGATCCGCGCGGCCTGCTGCGCCGCCTGCTGTGCACCATGGCCGACGATCAGCACTTCGACCTCGCCGCCGCACTGCGCAGCGGCACTCACCGCGCTGCGCGTGGCGACCTTGATGACGCCGTGTTCGTGTTCCGCTATCACCAACGCGCTCATATCAGATCACCCTCGCTTCGTTCTTGAGTTTCGCCACCAACGCGGGCACGTCGGGCACCTTGATGCCGGCGGGCCGCTTCGGCGGTTCGCTGACCTTCAGTGTCTGAATGCGCGGTGCGACGTCCACACCCAGCGCGACCGGCGCGAGCGTGTCGAGTGGCTTCTTTTTGGCTTTCATGATGCTCGGCAAGGTCACGTAGCGCGGCTCGTTGAGCCGCAAATCGACCGTAACCACGGCCGGCAGCGGGAGCGCAAGCGTTTCGAGTCCGCCGTCGACTTCGCGCACCACCGTCACGTTCTGCCCGTCGATTTCAAGCTTGCCGGCGAAGGTCGCCTGGCCCCAGTCGAGCAAAGCGCCGAGCATCTGACCGGTCTGGTTGCAATCGTCGTCGATGGCCTGCTTGCCGAGCAGGACAAGCTGGGGTTGTTCCCGTTCGACGATCGCCTCGAGCAGCCGCGCCACCGCGAGCGGCTGCAGTTCCTCGTTCGATTCCACCAGAATGCCGCGATCGGCGCCGATCGCCATGGCGTTGCGCAAGGTCTCCTGGCACGCGGCGACCCCGCAACTGACCGCGACGACCTCGCTCGCGTCGCCGCGCTCCTTCATGCGCACGGCCTCTTCGACAGCGATCTCGTCGAACGGATTCATGCTCATCTTGACGTTGGCGGTTTCCACGGCGGAACCGTCGGCCTTGACGTGAACCTTCACGTTGTAGTCGACGACACGCTTGACCGCTACCAGAACTTTCATGTGATCTCCAACGATGAAATAACCGTGAAGCCAGGCGAGCTTGCCGCCTGCGATCGAATGGGAAGCAGTCTAGCGCCGTCGTGGCGGCCACACTTGGCCCCGCATGAATCGCTTCTTGCCCGTGCGTGCAGCGAGATTGGCGAACTAGAAAGCGACCGGTGGGACGACCCGCTGATCCGATGATGAAGACCATGTCATTGCCGACGCAGAAAAAATCCACTGCACGAGCAGACGCGCAGATGTGGATCGCCTGCGCCACACTATGGTCATGAACTGCGCACGCCATCACGGGTACGCGTGACCCGACAATACGTACATCGAAATGTAAGAAGCAGAACGCGGGTGCGCAGACACCCGGCAACCTGGAGACAAACGATGAAGATGCTGTTCGACACCGCCAGCCTGGCTTCAACCGACATCGGCAACGCCTACGCTTCAATGGTTTCGCGCGAGTTCTATGACGGCACGCTGGATATCGAACCGGGTGGTCACGGCACGCTGCGGATGGTCAAAGTCATGGCGAACCCGATCTCGGTCACGCATATCTCGAACAGCAAGCGCGTCGGCTATGAGCGCACCTGGGCGCATATCCGCAACAACAAGACCGGACTGCGGGTCATCTGGTTCGTGCAGCGCGGCACTCTTACGATCGACCGTTCGCAGAGCGCGTGCACGATCCAGGCGGGCCATGCGGGCATCGTCGACACCAGCACGCCGTTTCGCGCCAACCTGAAGGTCGACGCGGAATCGAAGTCCGAGGCCATCGCCGTGCTGGTGCCGTCGGATATCTTCCAGGGCTATCTGCATAACGCCGACCAGTTTTTCGAACCGTTCAGCTTTCAGACGCATGAAGGCCGCGTCGTGGAGCGCCTGCTCAGTCTCATGGTGGACGAACTGGGCAACGAGAATCAGCCTGAGCTGGCCAAGTCGCTCGCGGGCAGCCTTCTCGAAGCCGTGCTGGATTGCATCGGGTGCCGCAGAAAGAGTCCGCCGCGCCGCTATAGCGTGGCGGAGCAGCGGCTGGCGGATATCGAAAACTATATTCTGATGAATCTCTACGATTCCGATATCTCGTACTTCAAGGTCGCCGAGCGATGCAAGATTTCGCCGCGCTATCTCGGCTATCTGCTCAAGGCGAATGGCACCTCGTTCTCCGAATTGTTGTGGAAGAACCGTCTGAGCAAGGCACGCGATTGTCTCGTGTCGCCGTGGTCGCGCGACGACTCCGTCAAGACGGTCGCCTACATGATGGGCTTCAAGAGCGCGGCTCACTTCAGCCGTATGTTCAAGGCCAGCTACGGTTGTACGCCGATGGAATATCGCTCGAAGTACGGCACGGAAAACAACGCTTCGCAGGTACTCGTCAGCCATCCGGAAGCGCTTGAGCCGGTAGCGCTTTCAGCCTGATTGGCGGGCGCACTCGCCGCCTGCGTGCGGCGACAAGCCGGCTTTCAGCGGCGGTCAACCACGCAGTGCCCGTCCCCGCTACATTGCCTCGGCGAACGCTGCCCGTGTGCGCGCCACGCGCCACGCGTGTTCGACACCAACCGAACAGGATGCCGCAAATGGAAAACACGATTGATTCGATGTGGGCGTGGGGCGACGTCGAGGAAAAGCCGCGCTTTCTGCACAGCATGATTCGCGTGCGCAATGTCGATAACGCGCTGCGCTTCTACGTCGACGGCCTCGGCATGAAGCTGCTCGACCGCTACGACTTCGAGACGGGACGCTTTTCCATCCTGTTCCTGTCTTTTTCCGGCTATCGCGACGGCCCTGCTGCGCTGGAGCTGACCTACAACTGGGATCAGGGCGAGGACTATACGCATGGCTCCGGATACGGCCACGTCGCCATTGGCGTGCCCGACGTCGCGCAGATGTTCGAGCGCCTCGTGGAATATGGCGGCACCCAGGTCACGCCGCCCAAGGTGCTGCTTGCCGGTGCGCCGCAGCTCGCATTCGTGAAGGACCCGGATGGCTACGCGATCGAATTGATCCAGACTCGCCGCGCCGGGGCGCCCGTTCATGGCTGAATCCAGACCGATCGAAGGCTTGCGCGCCATCGTCGGCGATCGTGGGCTCGTAACCGGCGACGATCTGGCGATGCGCTCCTGCGACCCGTTTCGTCAGGTGCCGCCGCGCGCGCGGGTACTCGCGCGGCCGGCCAATGTCGACGAACTCAGCAAGGTTATGCGGTACTGCCACGAGAACGGCCAACGCGTGGTCACGCAAGGCGGACGCACCGGCGTGTCGGGCGGCGCGTATGCGGCGGAAGACGAGATCATCATGTCGCTCGAACGGATGACACGTATCGAGGAGATCGATCCGGTGGCCCAGGTGGCCGTCGTAGAGGCTGGTATCACGCTGGAAGCGCTGCAAAATGCCGCCGCCGACCAGGGCCTCTTTTACCCGGTCGATCTGGGCGCCAAAGGGAGCGCGACGATCGGCGGCACGATCGCCACCAACGCGGGCGGCAATCGCGTGGTGCGCTGGGGCATGACGCGCAGCAATGTGCTCGGACTGGAAGCCGTGCTCGCGGACGGCACCGTCGTGACGGCCATGAACCGGCTTCTCAAGAACAACACGGGTTACGACATCAAACAGTTTTTTATCGGCACCGAAGGCACGCTCGGCGTGGTGACGCGCGCCGTGCTCAAACTCGTTGCCGCTCCGCGCACGCAGTTCGTCGCGTATGCGTCGCTGCCGAATTTCGATGCGGTGCTCCGTCTGCTGCAAGCCGCGCGCACGCTGCCGACGCTGTCCGCTTTCGAAGTCATGTGGCAGGACTATTACGCGCTGATGGCCGAAAGCGGATCGGGACGCGCGCCCGTCGCGCCGGATCAGCCCTATTACGTGCTGATCGAGTGCATGGGTTATCACGATGCAATCGATGAGCAGTTGTTCATGACATTCATCGAGCAGGCGCTCACGGACGGCGTCATCGCCGATGCCGTCTGCGCGACCTCGCAACGCCAGATTCAGGAGCTATGGCGCGTGCGTGAAGGCGCTGAGGTGATCGTGCGCGAAATGAGCCCTTTCGTGAGCTTCGATATCAGCGTCGACGTGCGCCGCGCGGAAGCGTTCATCGAGGCGGCGCGCGCCCGCTTGCGCGAGCGTTATAGCGTCCTACGCACCGCGGCATTCGGGCATCTCGGCGACAACAATCTGCATCTGGCCGTTCACGTCGGCGCGAACACGGTGCAGGAGGAATCGAACGTCGAGCGCTGCGTCTTCGAGGTGGTGCGCGACTTCGAGGGCGCCTTGACGGCGGAGCACGGCATCGGCCAGTTCAAGCGCGCGTTTCTGCCCGAACATGTCTCGCCGGGCGCCATGCACCTCATGCGCACCGCGCGCGGCGCGCTCGACCCCCGGCGCCTGCTCAATCGCGATGTGCTTTTCTGAGCCGCACGAACACACGTTCACGCGCCAGGCTTTGCCTGACCCCACGACCTGATCCAGAAACCATCATGCTACGCACCCGCTTTACTGAACTGTTCGGTGTCGACCATCCCATTGCGCAAGGCGGCATGCAATGGGTCGGCAAGGCCGAGCTCGTATCGGCGGTCGCCAATGCCGGCGCACTCGGCTTTCTCACAGCGCTCACGCAGCCTTCGCCCGACGCGCTGGCCCGCGAAATCGCGCGTTGCCGGGACATGACCGACAAGCCGTTCGGCGTCAATCTCACCGTCCTGCCCTCGATCAATCCGCCGCCCTACGCGGAGTACCGCGACGCGATCATCGCGAGCGGCGTCAAGATCGTCGAGACCGCCGGCAACAAGCCGCAGGAGCACGTCGACCACTTCAGGCAGCACGGTATCAAGGTAATCCACAAGTGCACCTCGGTCAGGCATGCGTTGTCGGCCGAGCGCATGGGCGTGGACGCCGTTTCGATCGACGGCTTCGAATGCGCTGGGCATCCGGGCGAAGACGACGTGCCGGGCTTGGTCCTGATCCCCGCCGCGGCCAACCAGTTGAAGATTCCCATGCTGGCAAGCGGCGGCTTTGCCGACGCACGCGGTCTGGTCGCAGCGCTCGCACTTGGCGCGGATGGCATCAACATGGGCACGCGTTTCTGTGCAACGCAGGAAGCACCGATCCACACGGGCATCAAGCAGGCCATCCTGCGCAACAACGAGCATTCGACCGCGCTGTTGTTTCGCGGCTATCGCAACACGGTGCGCGTGGCAAAGAACACGGTCGCCCTGGAGGCGCTGCGCCTCGAACACGAAGGCAATCCGTTCGAAGTCATCGCGCATCTGGTCAAGGGCGCGAGAGGACGGGAGGGGCTGGAGCGCGGCGATCCCGAGCACGGCATCTGGACCGCCGGCCTCGTTCAGGGGCTGATTCACGACATACCGAGCGTGCGGGATCTCGTCGCGCGCATCGTCGCCGAAGCGGAGTCGCTCATCGCGGGACGGCTGCGCGGGTTGATGACCGGTGGATGATGGCTTGCGCCGCGCAAGCATGACATCACGATGCGAGGCGTGCGGCACCCGCCTCCTCGTCCACCGCCATACGTGCAATGCAGGCACCGTCCGGCAAGCCATGTGCCGCAACGTTTTCCCGTTGCTCACACAACGCCGCGCGACCGGACTGCGCCCCCGAGCGCCGCATCTCGCGCGGTGAGTATCCGTAGTAATGGCGAAACAGCCTGCTGAAATGCGCGGCGGTCTTGAAGCCGTTCATATAAGCGATTTCGCCGATCGTGTAATGCCCGGTGTCGGATGACAGTAGCCATTCATGCGCCTTTTTCAGGCGCTGTTCCCACAGTAGTACCGAGAACGATGTGTTCTTCAGCTTGAGCAGATAGCATAAGTAACGCGGCGAAATTCCGCAGGCGCGCGCCACGGCGGTCGCGCACAAATCCGGATTCGACAGATGCATGCCGATATAGGCAATGATCTCGTCCGTGCGCTGATTGCAGATGTTCTTGCGAAGCGCGAACCCGGCGCTTTCCCGTGCCGCGATATCGCGCGCCTCTTCCAGCACGGTCTCCACCAGCATGCTCGTGACTTTCGCGTCCAGCCGCGTGCCGTCTTCCGTCAGCAGGGTCAGTAGCGTCGGCATCGCGAGCCGCTGCTCGTCGCTGACCGAGAGGCATTGCTTGAGCGGCACACCGTCCGGGAAAAAGCGGTGGACGAGATCGGGCGGTAAAAGAATCGCGCCGTACTCGCTGATGCTGAAATCGTCGGTCGTGCGCTCCCATCGAAACGGGACATTGCATTTGCTGAAGACGAACTGCCCGGGCCGCACGGTCAGCCTGACATCGCCTTGCGTGAGCAAGAACACGCCCGCCTTCACATAGCGCAGGATAACGACCTGTTCCTGATTGCCGCGGATATGTTCCCACGACCGCAACAGACAGAACGGGCGGCGCGAGCTGACAATAGTCGCGCTAAACGGATTCGGCGGGCCGGTGCGCGCGAGTGGCCCGTCATGGCCAGCCAAGCCTATGAATTCGAAATCGTATTGTCTGGGACGCGCGAGCAAACTGCAGGGCATCTGGTCCACCGTCTGGCTCCTGTTTTTATCGTCTCTGCTCTTAAGAGGCAATCAACTGTCTTTTCACTTGACATGTGTCAACTGTAGATTCAGTAACAGTCGAAATCAATGTCAGATTTCCCGAATCGGACAAACCCTGAGCATTCAGACATTGCCAACCCGCAGACTCTGTGATTTTTGGTGCGCAGCGCTGCTCCGCCATGCAAATGCCGCTTCACCCGCAGACTATTGGCGTGACCGCCAGTCAGTATCTTGTCACGACGGGCGCCAGCGAATCCGGACGCGCCCGCACGCCAACGGAGATCTGGCCCATGACACGTTTCAAGGTTGCGAGCGGCCTCTCTGTCGCCGCCGATGTTGGAGGCGATCCTGCAGGCCCACCAGTCGTTTTGCTGCACGGGGGCGGCCAAACCCGGCATAGCTGGCGCGGCGCCTTCGATGCGCTCGTGAAGGCGGGCCATCACGTCGTGGCGCTCGATGCGCGCGGTCACGGCGAAAGCGAGTGGGATCCGGAGGGCGACTATTCGATCGACGCACTCGTGTCCGATCTGCTGTCCGTGCTCGAGCAAACGCCGCCGCTGCCGGTCTTGGTGGGCGCCTCGCTTGGCGGCATGACGGCGCTGGCGGCTGTGGGCGAAGCGGCGCAGCCCGTTGCGCGCGCGCTGGTGCTCGTCGATGTGACGCCGCGGCTCGACGCCGAAGGCAGCGAACACATCGCCGCTTTCATGCGCGCACATGGTGACGGCTTTGAAAGCGTGCAGCAGGCCGCCGACGCGGTGGCCGAGTATCTCCCCCATCGACGCCGCCCGCGCGACCTGTCGGGCCTGGAGCGCAATCTTCGGCTGCGCGATGGCCGATTCTACTGGCACTGGGATCCGAGGCTGCTTACGACGGGCGCGGCCGATCACGAAACCGTGCAAAGCCGCCTCGAAGCCGCGACGCGCCGGTTGCGCGTTCCAACCCTGCTGATTCGCGGCGCGCAGAGCAATATCGTGGGCGAGGAACAGGTCGCCCACTTCCGCGCGCTCGCTCCGGCTGCGGAATACAGGACCATCGCCGATGCGGGCCATATGGTCGCCGGCGACCGCAACGACCTCTTCAATCAGGGGATACTGGAATTCATCGAGCGGGTGGGCCGCGGTGAAGTCACGGCTGATGACGCAGCGGCTTGAACCGGCGGCATCAAACGTGCCGCGTTCGCGCTCATTAGCCTAGCGCCCACCTCATTGCATCGCGGCATGTCGCCGCGATATCCTGCTCGGGCAGGCCGTCAAACGTCGCCGAGAAAATTTCCGGGCCCACGTTATTCAGGCCACCGATTTTACGCAGCAGCGCAACGATCTCCCGCACCCGGAATTCGCCCTGCCCTGGAGGCCGCCGATAATGCCGGGTGTCTTCGAGCGCGTCGCGCCCTGGAGGCAACGTTGCGGTACCGTCGCTAAGCTGCACGCCGGTAATGTAGCGCCCCGGAATGCGTTGCAGCAATTCGTCGTCCGGGTTGCCGCGGGTGTAGTGCCAGATATCGAACATGACGCCGCCGTCAGGCGCCTGCGCCTGGCTGATCAGATTCCACGCCGCCGCGAGATCCGGAATACCCCAGATAGGCACGAACTCGAGATCACAGCGTAGCCCATGCGCCGCCGCCTTCGCACCGAAGGCGCCGAAACAGTCGACAATCTGGCTGGGCGCGAGCGCCCCATGCGCAAACATGCCGACCACGCTAACCGAGCGCGCTCCCAGTTCTTCTGCCATCCGAAACAATTCGTCCTCGTCCGGATGGGTGTGATAGCGAGGGTTGCCTGTTGCTGAAGCCGAGTCCGGCACCCAACGGATAAACGGGTCAAAATGCTCGATCTGTACGCCCGCGTCGGCGGCCCGCTGCCGGATCTCGTGCGCGCTCACGCCTGCCGCGCGCAGCGCGCGATACTCTAGCAGGCCGATCGTGAGCGCCGCCGCCCCGATCGCCGATGCCACGCGCAATTGCGCGCACAATGGCAGCGAGCGCACGGTGCCGAAGTACATCACACGCCGGCCGGCAGTCACGCATCAATCCTCGGGCGCAATGATCACTTTAAGTCTGGCCAGCGTGTCCGCCAGCGCGAGCTGACATGCAAGCCGCGAGTTCTGCTGCCGATGCGACGAATTGTCGAGCAGATCGTTTTCATCATCGGTCATCGGCGGCAGACCGCCCTCGTCCGCCTCCATCACGTAGACGTGACACGTCGCGCACGAACGACAGCCGCCGCACAATGCGAGCAGTTCGTCGACACCGCGATCGCGGATGGCTTCCATCAACGTCACGCCGCTAGCGGCCTCGAACGTGACGACGTCGCCGCCACGCAAACTCAGTTCAATCTGGGTCATCCCTGTCTCTCCCTCTTTTGTTACCGCCTGCACACTTCGCGCGTGCGGCCTGTCGTCAACCTGCATTGCCCAACTCATCGACCAGGAAAATCCGCTTCCGCTCGCGATCCAGAAATCTCCCTTCGTCTTGGGCGATCCGCGCGGCGTTCGCGGGACTCGTCAATGCCGCCCTTGCCTGCTCGAATGTCTCGCGATCCTTGAACCACACCTCGGTGATCGCATCGAAATCCGGTTGCCAGCTCGTCGCACCCGCGGTCATACCGCCGCTGACCGTGGCAAAGTCGATATAGCTGCGCCGATAATCGCTCATCCACTGGTTGATTTCGCAAATCAACGGCGCATGGTGGTTCTCGTAATAAGTGCGAAATTCCTCCAGCGATAGCCCCGGCTTACGGGACAGGAGCGCAACGAGTTTGATCATGTTTGCATCCCCGATTTTGAATTGACTGCGGCCTGCTCCGGCCAGTCGCGCAGTGTGCTGAAATCGTTTCCGTCACGCCGGCCAAAGTGAAATTGCAGATTGGTCCGAAAAAACTCATCCGCCGCCGGTAACTTGCGCCCCCAATCCATGATTTCGCGGCGGGCCGCGATCTTCCACCCGTTGCCGCGATCCTCGTACTCGTCGATGTACCGACCGGCGATGAACACGTCCATCGCCTGCGCTCCGCGACCGCTGCGATGCCATGCGAGAAAATAGACCTCGCCGCTGGCGCGCTGGCCGCTCACCTCGACATCGATCTGACCGATCAGATGATGACTCGCCTCATATTTCGCCAGCGCACCCTGGGCGAAGGCGACATAGCCCTCAGGCGAACCGGCATAGACGCCGCAATCGACATAGGCGTCATCATGAAACGAGCGCCGCTGAAGGTCGGGATCGAGGCGATCCTGGCCACGAATGTAGCCGCAGACCACGCGGTGAATTGCGTCTCGCGCGACCAGCACACGAAGCTGTTCGCGTTCATCGCTTTCAATGACCATGTTCATCGCCCGCGCCTCCTGCCTGAAAACCGCAGCGTGGATGATTCGATATCCCAGGTTCTTTCGCTGTGGCCGGCTTCCTGCAGGAGATATTTCATCAGCTTGCCGGTGGTCGTTCGCGGAATCTCTTCGACGAATTCGTAGTAGCGAGGAACCGCAAACGACGGGAAATTGTCGATGCACCACTGGGCAAGCGCCTCTTCCGTGAGGACCGCTTCGTCTTTTAGTGTCAGCGTGACCTTCACGTCGTCTTCGCCGACTGACGACGGCACGCCATACACCACCGCCTCCTTGACGGCAGGATGGCTCGACAACACCAGCTCGCATTCAAAGGTCGAAATGTTCTCGCCCCGGCGACGGATGCTGTCTTTCTTTCGGCCGACGAAATACAGGAAGCCGTTTTCGTCCATCTTCCCGAGGTCACCCGTGTGCATCCACAGGTTGCGCCACGCTTCGACGCTCGCTTGCGGCCGGTTCCAATAGCCGCTAAACATGATGTTCGGGCGCTTCGGGCGGTACACGATCTCGCCGACCTGCCCGCGCGGCAATTCGTCGTCTACGTCGTTCACGATCATCGCTTCGAACTCGTCGGCCAGCCGCCCTTGCGAATCTTCCGGCGGCAACGGCTCGCCGGGGATGGCCGTGAAGATCTTGCCGCCCTCGGTCATGCCGTAACCATAGCTGTTGATCCACTTCACGCCGAATCGCTCACGCCAGATCCTGCGCGTTTCCTGCGTGAATGGCAGGCCCCAGACCGAATGCAATTGTCCGAAACACCGCGTCATGGCGGCATCGTCGGGCGCCTTGGCAAGAAGCGGAATCATGCTGGCGAGAATCGTCGCGACACGCGCCCCTGATCGCTCGATTTCTGCCCAGAAGCTCGATACAGAAAAGCGCGCCGCAATCGACGCGCGCGCCTGCAGCAGAAGCGCCGGCCCGACACTGGCCGTAATCGCGCCGATATGGAACAGCGGCATCGGCGTCCAGACCGTTTCGTCCGGAGAAAACGGCGTCGTCTGATAAACCTGGCGCGACTGGTGACAGACGTAGTTATGGCTGATCATGCAGCCCTTCGAAGGCCCAGTGGTCCCCGACGTGTACAGGATGCAGCAAATATCGCCCGGCGCGGGGGTGGCGATTTCAATGCTTTGCGTGCCGCCGCGATGCTGGTCCAGCGATTCGACCCGCACCATGCCGAGCGACTCGACAGGCGCCTCGCCGCGCACCAGAATCCATTCGAGCTGAGTGAGATCCTGCGCGACCTCCGCGAGTTGCTCGAAGCAGCGTGATTCGCAAACGATAATCCGGCTACCGGCATCGGCCAGCTGACTGCGAAGAAATTCCCGGCGCAATGCCGTGTTGAACGGCGCCCATATCGCACCTAGCTTGTTCGCCGCGAACCAAGTGCGCATGCAATCGACGTTGTTGTCGAGTATCGACGAGACCACGTCGCCTGATTTCACGCCCAGCGCGCGAAACGCCGTAGCCATGGCCGTGGTCGTACGGTCGAAATCGCCGTAGCTATGCAGATCGCCCTCGAAGTCGAGATAAATCTTGTCGGGTACGGCGGCGACGGCTCGCGCCAGCGCCGCGAGCGTCGTGTCCGTGGCCGGAAACTGCACGCGGACCGGCGTGTGACTGCGTGTTTGCTCTTCCAATGTGGTTGCCATGGATTTCCAGCCGTTCAATCAACCGAATATTTCGTCATGAGCGTGAGCACCTCGTCTTCGACCACCTCGCGGATCAGCGGCAGCGCCGACGCCAGCTCCGGGTCGAACAGACCGCTCTCCACGCTCGCGGCAGACGGCACTTCCCAGATATTCACGACGGAATTCACCCGCCCGATCACGGTCGCGAAGCTATGTGTCAGGCGCCATCCGTGTCGCTCGAATACCGGCTTCGCCAGCCTGATCACTTCCTTGTAGCGCCCGAACGAAGCCCCCATACGAAGTTTCACCTGCACATGAAGATGCATCCCGGCTTTCTCCTGTCCTAATGGCGCGGAATCGCGTCGAGCCATTGACGGCCTTCGGCGCTGAAATTGATGTACTCGATGTAGTAGCCCAGCGTGGCGCGCAGATCCGCGTAGCACACGCGGCATTTACCGCGCGTCTGCTCCAGCGAGGCTTCGATGGGAAAACGAATCCCTGCCGCGCTCAGTTTTCCGATCTGGTGATCGTATTGCGCCGGCGTCTCCAGAAAGACGCCGAGATGATGCTGAACCACGAGACGATCCGTTCGCTCTAGAGGCTCGCGATAGATCGCGTCGTCGCCGCCGATCGGCTCGATCAGCTCGACCATCACGTCGCCCAGCCACGCGAGCGCTACGTGCATCTGCGCGCGCTGGTCTCCATGCGTGATGACGCTGTGATTACGCATCTGCAGATAATTCGTAAAGCCGAACACACGCTGAAACTCTTCCATCGCCGCGTCGAGCGAGCGCGTGACGTGACCGATCTGATCGATCGAACATTTGCCGAGCTCGGCAACGCGCACCTGCGCCACCGGATCCGTTGAAATAGCCATGCCACGTTCTCCTTATTTAGCCCGCTTGAGTCGCAGCGGCAGTCTGGATACGCCGCGCAAACCCATCAGGTCGTGATAGGGTACGTCCTGCTCCGGAACAGCCAGCTCGACGCTTTCGAACTCCTTTGTGAACATTTCGAAGAACGACTGCATTTCGAGGCGCGCCACCTGGTTGCCAAGACAGGTATGAAAGCCGCCCCCAAATGCGACATGGCGACGAATGCGCTCCCGATCGAGATCGAGCTGATTGGCGTGCGCAAACTGCTTTTCGTCCCGATTCGCGGACGCGATGCCGACGAGAATTTTTGAGCCCGCCGGAATCTTCACGCCCGCGACTTCCACGTCGTTTTTTGCCCGACGAAACACGCCCGTCACCGACGACTCGATGCGCAGCACTTCCTCGATGAAGCTCGACACTTTCGACGGGTCCGCGCGCAACCGTGCCTGCAGTTCGGGGTTCTTCGCGAGCAGGAAAATGCCGTTGCCCATTGCGTTGGTCGTCGTTTCATTGCCGGCCACGAGAAGCGTTTCCAGCAACGACAGAATTTCCTTGTCGGTCAGGCCGCGCTCGCCACCCAGCTCCACGCTCAGCAACTCGGTCACGAGGTCTTCGCGCGGCGCCTCGCGCCGCTTCTTCATCATGCCGACGAGGTAGTGCTGCATTTCCGCGATCGTTTCGGCGTACTTGAGCAGCACCTCTTTGGGTTGCGGCGGCTGAAGCGTGTAGTTCGCGGCCAGCGACCATTTCTTGAACTTCGGATAGTCGTCCCGATCGACGCCCATCCAGTCCGCGAGCACATACATTGGGAGCGGCACCAGAACGGCCTCGACGATATCGCACTCGCCGTCCGAAATCGCGTCCAGAAGATCCTGGATCACCGAGCGGATCTTAGGCTCCATCGCTTTCACGACGGAAGGCCGCAGCGCTTCGGTCACGATCTTGCGGAATTTCGTATGCAGGGGCGGGTCGCTGAAAACGACCGTCGGCACGCGCCGGCCAAAACCCTTATCGGCGAGCACCTTGTCCGCTTCCGGGCAGTAGTTGACGAACGAGGTCTCGCCGGCCGGAAATGCGTTCGAGTAGTTTTCCATGTCGAGAAGGATCGACATGGCGGCGTCGTATTCGGCGACGTAATAGAAGTCGGTGCCGGGCATGATCGCCACGGGCGAATGCTTGCGCAGTCCGCTATAAAAATCAAACGGGCAACGTCGAATTTCCGGATCGACCAGCGATGGGCTGCGGGTCTGGGCCGTCGCAGCCGGCACTGCTGTCTGTGTCTCCGTTTTCGTGTTCATTGGAATTCGTATCCTTTTCTGATCAAGGTGTCACGCTTGGAGAAATCCCTGGCGGGATGACTGCGCACCCTTCGGTGCTCGGGATGTCCGGGGCGCCATCGCCGATGACGGCAACGATCATCGCAAAATAACTCGGCGCCCGCCTGACAACCATCATATTCTTTGCCCCCTCCCGCGTCGCTCGCTCACACCGCAACGCGGCTTATCCCAGCGCGCAATATCAGTTGCCGCGCAGCTCCAGCATGCGCCGGCTGACCGCCATGATTTCGCTCTGGGTGTTTTCCGGAATCAGCGCGCCGGACATATCGCGCACCTGGTCGAAATGGGCAAAGATGCGGTCCGCGCGCATTTCGTCGTCCTCCGCGAGCCAACCGTTTGCCACCGCGAACGACACGCGCGCATAGCGGCCGGCAATTGCCGAGAACGCTTCATTCGTGACAGTGCACGCTTCGCTCATCAAAACGGCGACCAGTTCCGCCACGCCTTCGGGATGGAAGCGGGCCGTCATCCGCGCGCGCGCCGCGTCGAGTTCGCTCGCGTCCGGCTTCTTCTTGGACGTATGGAACGAGTCGGCCATCGGCGTCGTCGCCGCGGGAAACAACGCATTGACTTTGATTCCCGCTTGACTGCCTTCCTGCGCCATCGTCCCCGTCAAAGCGAGGACCGCGCCTTTGGACGCGGCGTAGGCCGAGAAGCCCGCATAGCCGAACACGCTTGCCGAACTCACATTGAGAATGCGGCCATAGCCCGCCTCCTGCATCGCGCGAAAGGCGGGGCGCCCCACATTGAGCACACCGTGAAGATTCACGGCGAGGACGCCGAGCAGTTCGTCTGCCGATAGCTTCGCGAATGGCGCGTTGCGCAAAATGCCCGCGTTGTTGACCAGGCCGTCGATGCGCCCATACCGCCCGAGCGTTTCCTCGACGATCGCTGCGCCCTCCTCCGGCGACGCGACCGAATGCACCGACGCCAGAGCCTGAGCCCCGGATGCGCGCAGCCCCTCGGCGACGCTTTCAACCTCCGAGCCGGGAATGTCATTAAGCACGACGATCGCCCGGTTTTGCGCGAGCGTGGTCGCGTAGGCCTTGCCCAGGCCGCGCGCCGCGCCGGTCACGACGATCACCTTGTCCTTGAGTCCGTGCATAGTGTGTTCCTCCGTGTCGCTTCGTTACGCCTGCTGCATTGCCGCAAGCGTTTTCATGATTTGAGTGCTGATTAGAGCCCTGAATCGCGGGCGCGCACGGTCTCTGTACGCAAAGCGATTTGACTGCGTGCGCAACCGGCTGCTTCCGTGTCCGGCCAGATCGCGAAGAAAGAAAATCAGCGGTGCCGCGGCCTACAAAAAATGGGTTCGCTGCCGACAATGGGCATTGCAGGCCAAGAGCAGCCGACGATCGATGAACTGTTAGATTTCACGGACACGTCATTAACCTTGCGCACGCGGAAAACTGAATATGACCTCACGTTTCACCGGTTTTGACGGCATTAAACTGGCAGCGGACGTTGGGGGCGATCCCGGCGACCCAGCCGTTCTGCTCCTGCCCGCCTTCGGCCAGACCCGCGCCGCGTGGGCACGCGCGGCGAAAGCGTTGATCGCCGCGGGCCGCTACGTCGTCACGGTCGACCTGCGCGGCCACGGCGAGAGCGACTGGTCGCCTGAGCACCGGTATGAACTCGGCGATATCGTCGAAGACGTCGCCACGATCGTCGCGCAAATGCCCTCGCGGCCAGCGGTGGTCGGCGCGGGTCTGGGCGGGCTCGCAGCGTTGACCGCGATTGGCGAGCATCCCGGCCCCAAACCGCTCGCGAGCGCCCTCGTGCTCGTCGACGCGGCGCCAAGCATGGTGCCGGAGGGGCTGGGCCGCACCAGTGCGCTGATGACCGTGGACGCGCCGGGCTTTACCTCGGTCGAGGAAGCGGCCGCCGTGATCGCGGAGTACCTTCCCGATCGTCACCATGTCGATATCGGCGAAGTGCAGCGCCATCTGCGCCGCTCCGACGATGGACGGTTCCGCTGGCATATCGACCCGGCATATCAGGGCTTCAAGGCCGACTCCGCGATGCGCTGGGCTGCGCAGCAACGCTTCGCCCTGGCGGCGGCCGCACTGGACATTCCCGTTCTGTTCGTGCACGGCGACTCGAGCGCGAAGATCGATCAGTCCAGCATCGACGCCTCGCGTGAGCTGATTCCTTACGCGGAGTTCGCGGACATAGAGGGCGTGGGCGATGCAATCATTGGCGACCGCAACGACGCGTTTGACTCGGTGATACTCGATTTTCTGGAGCGTGTCGTGCCGCGTCCCGGACCGCGCCCGCAAAGCGGGCTGGAACCGCGTCTTCTGCGCGACGCGATGGGCTGCTTCGCCACTGGCGTCACGGTGATCACTACTACGGGCCTGAATGGCGAACCGGTCGGCTTTACGGCGAATTCTTTTGCGTCCGTCTCGCTCGACCCGCCGCTCGTCCTTTTCTGCGTCAAACGCGAATCGAGCAGCGGCGCGGCGCTACGTGCCTGCGGGTCATTCGCGGTGAACATTCTCCATATCGGCCAGCAGGCGATATCGTCGTGCTTCTCGGCGCGGACTGAAGACCGCTTCACGGATGTCGATTGGGAAAAGTGGGACCACGGCGTGCCGATTCTCCTGGATGCCATGGGCAATTTCGAATGCCTGATTCGCGAGATTCACGACGGTGGCGATCATCTCATCGTGGTCGGACTCGTCAAGCGCGTGTATTTCGATCCGGCACGCGATCCGTTGCTGTTCTTGCAGGGCAAATACCGCCGCGTGCACGTGGCCCGTGAAGATCTGGTTTGAATGGCGGATAGAAAAAGGGAGGCCACATCCTATTCGATCCGGCCTCCCATTTTTGCGCATGAGCGCGTGTTGCAATCCGCCGCGATCACCCGCGGTTACCGAAGGTAAAGAACAGAGCCGCACCAACGAGCGCGGCCAGAAATATCCAGAAATGCGCCCGCTCCACGCCAGCCGGTCCAAGGATCACCGTACATAACAGGCCGGTGCCCCCAATACCGCCAAAGAAGAGCAATAAATCGCCGCATCCACTCGCGGCGGCATCCGACAAGGTCGAAGCAGGGCCTGCATTGCCACCCACGACCAGCAGCAAACCAACCAGGCCGATCGAAAGCAGCGCGAAAAACATGCGCCGGTCCGGGTGGGATTTTTCCATTGAGGCGATCTCCAGTTACTTTAAAGGCGTCGCGAGGGCGCCCGAAGCGCCCGCAGCACAGGCTCAATTCGCCGATAAGTCGTTTGCCGGGTGTTCTCCGACCGGTACCGCCTGCTTTCGCGTGGCGGGCCGCTCGCTGCGCACCGCCGCGACGTCGCGCAGAAAAAAGTGCGACAGCGCCGGAATCAGAATCAGGGCCCCGAGCATGTTCCAGATGAACATGAAGGTGAGCAGAATGCCCATATCGGCCTGAAACTTGATGGGCGACCAGACCCAGGTGACCACGCCGGCGGCAAGCGTGATGCCCACCAGCGCCACGACCCGGCCTGTAAATCCCACGGCGTAGGCATAAGCGTCTTCCAGCGGGACGCCGGCGCGCTGTTGCGCGAGCTGAACGCTCAACAGATAGAGCGCGTAATCGACTCCGATTCCCACGCCGAGCGCGATCACGGGCAAGGTGGCCACCTTCACGCCGATGCCGAGGAGCACCATCAGCGCCTCGCACATGACCGAGGTAAGCGCGAGCGGAATGATCGCCACGATCACCGCACGCCAGTTGCGGAACGTGATGAAGCACAGCACGATCACCGCGGTATAGACGAGGTACATCATGCTGCGGTTCGCTTTCTCGACCGTGATGTTGGTCGCGGCCTCGATGCCCGCGGAGCCCGCAGCCAGCAGGAACTGGACGTTGCCGTTGTTGTGGCGCGCGGTGAACTGCTCGACGGCATCAACCGCGCCGTTCAGCGTCTCCGCCCGATGGTCCGTGAGATAGGCGATCACCGTGCCGACCGACCAGTCTTTATTCACCAGTTCCGGATTGCTGTCCGACACCATATTGAGAGCCTGGGCCAGAACCGCCGGATCGCGATTGATCGTCAGCCATTTGGGCGAGCCTTCGTAGTTGCCGGGCGTATCCGCGCGAACCAGTTGAGCCGCCGATGAAACGGTCTGCACATAGGGCAGCGCACGCAGCTCGTGCGCGAGGCGATCCTCTTCGATCAGCGTCTGATAGCTCCCTACCCCGCCCGACGCCGTTTTGACGATCACCACAAACTGGTCGCTCGACAAACCATAATGGTTGACGAAGAAAGCGTTGTCCTTGTTGTAGCGCGAATCGGCCCGCAACTCCGGCGCGCCCGAATCAAGATCGCCAATCTTCAGGCGCGTGCTGATCCCATAGGCGCCAATGCCAAGGCACGCCGCGACCAGAATGGCGCCCACCGCGTATCGACGCTGCGTGAAACAGGCCAGGCGCTCGACGTTGAAAATCGAGCGGCGCGCAGACGATTTCGCCACTGCACGCTTTCCAGCGCTGCGGCTCACGCCGAAGTAAGAAAGCAGCACCGGCAACAGCACGAGATTGGTCACGATCAGCACGCCCACACCCATGCTCGCGATGATCGCCAGTTCGCGAATGACCGGAACGTCGATCACGACCAGCACGGCGAAGCTCACCACGTCAGCCATCAATGCGGTGAAACCGGCGAGAAAGAGGCGCCGAAACGTGTAGCGCGCCGCGACATATCGGTGCGTGCCTTCGCCCACGTCGAGCATGATGCCGTTCATCTTCTGCGCGCCGTGCGACACGCCAATCGCAAACACCAGAAACGGCACAAGCACGGAATAGGGATCGATCACGAATCCAAGCAGGTGGACAAGCCCCAATTGCCAGATGACCGCAGTGAGCGAGCAGGCCAGCACCAGCAGCGTGCTGCGCATACATCGGGTATAGAACAGGATCACGCCGGCGGCCATCAGCGCCGCGACGGCGAAAAACCGCATCACCTTGGTGAGCCCGTCGATCATCTCCCCAACGAGCCTGGCGAAGCCGACGATATGAATGGTCGTCGAGCCGTTCTCGTACTTCAGCACGTGCTGGTCGAGATAATGCGAAAGCGCCGCGTAGTCCAGGGCCTTGCCGGTTTCGGGGTTACGGTCGAGAAGGGGCACGAAAATCGTGGTCGAGCGCTGATCGTTCGCGACAAGGCTGCCGATCAGACCGGCTTTCGCGACATTCCCCGCCAACTGGTTAAGCGCCGCGGGCGAGCCATCGAAATCGGCGGGCATGACCGGACCGCCCTTGAAGCCGTCTTCCGTGAATTCCGTCCACCTGACCGCGGGCGTCCATAGCGAGCGGAGAAACGGCCGGTCCACGCCCGGCATCAGATATAACGCATCATTGATTTTCTGCAGCGTCTGGAGATAGCCTGGGTCGTAGATATTCCCATTGCGGCTTTCGATGCTGACGCGAATCGAATTCCCCAGGCTGGCCAGCGATTGTCGGTTCGACAGATAATTTTTGATGTAGGTCTGCGATTGCGGCAGCATCTTTTCAAAACTCGCGTTCACCTCGGTCCGGGTCGCCTGGAAGCCGAGGCACGCTGTAATCAGCACGCACGCAATGATGACAAAGAGCCGATGATTGAATATCAGGCGCTCGACGATATTGCCCGAACGCGAATCAAAGGCGGCCGGATCGCGAATCACCGGCCTGGCTTCTGAGCTGGAGCGTGTCTGCATGGATTCCTCACTTCTGCACCGTGTACGCCGTCGCGGCGCCACGAGCGGACTGCAACTCGATGCCCTGGTAGCCTGCGAGCACCAGGTCGTCATCGTCGCCATACAGCACGTCGGCAAACGACATCGGCCGTTTGACGGCGACGTGCTGAAACGACCGTCCATCGTCGGTGGAAGTCATCACCTGCCCGCCTTGCGATACCAACGTCACCCGTTTTCCATCGGAAGACATCGCGGCAGCGGTAAGACTCGCGTGCACGCCGGCATTCGTCCTCGTCCAGGTCTTGCCTTCATCTCCACTCCTGAATGCCACACCATTCAGGCCGATCGCCAGCAGAAAATGCTCATTACCGGCAATCCGAAAGAAGCTGCCTTTGTAGTCGGGGGAAACCGCCACGAATTGCTGACGCGCCCGGTCGAGTCTGAACACCGTGCCCTGCTCCCCCGCTATGTAGACATTTCCGCCGATATCGCGAATGTCATTCAGATTGAGAAAGTTCGGGTTGTCGATATGATCCAGCCACGGATGCCAGCTCACGCCGCCGTCCGCTGTCTTTACCAGCATCCCGAACGATCCCGTTGCGTAACCTACCTGCTCGTTCTCGAAGTAGACGCTGAGGAACGGCAAGCTCGGACCTGAGCGGGTATTCGCATCCAGTTCGTCGAGATACGGTTTGAGCGCCGTCTCGCCCGCGGCGATGCGCTTTTGATAGTCGGGCATCAGTTCGGCGTGGGCGCGTGTGCCGTCGAATTGCTTGCGCCATGTCGCGCCGCCGTCGTCGGAGCGCAGGATCACGCCATCATGTCCGACTGCCCAGCCTGCTTTCGCAGAGACAAAGAACAGCGATACGAGATCGGACTGCATCGGCACCGCGGCTTGGCGCCACGTTCGGCCGCTATCGTCCGAATAGACGACGAGGCCGCGCGGACCCGCGGCGACCAGCCTGGCGTGGCCGTTGTCGGCAAACTTCGCCAGCGCGAGAACGGTCTGTCCCGTGACTGACTGCGCGCCACGTAGCGTGCTCGCGGAAATTTGGAGCGGATCGCGAAACGCATTGTTCGCGGAAGGCTCGTCGGCACCCGCGCGGGCGCATACGAGAAGCAACATCAACGCCAGACTCGGTAACGATCGGGGCATGACATATCGCATGTTGTGAACTCCGAAGCGGGAGATGCCGCATACGCTGCGAGCGCCGGTTGTTCAGCAGGTTGGACTCGCAGCGCAGGGAGCGGCCCGTACAGGCGCCGCCGGTCAGTTAGCGGATGCCGCTCGAGGTAATCGCCGCAGCCGTGTAGGGTGCGTAGCTTTCCACGCCGCCCGAGAATTTCACGTAGTCGTCGGGCCGGTTCCACATCGAAAAGGTCGTCATCTGGCGATTCAGATCGTAGTAGTCGTTGCCCTGAATGAACGCGTTCGCATTCCAGATCGGCACGATCGGAAAGACGCCGACTTTGGCCATTTTCCCAGCCGCATCGTAGGCATCCGACATCACGATCGCCCAGGTGTCTTCATCGACAAAGAAGGTACGGCGCGGCTGCACATGTCGCTTGCCGTCCTTGAGCGTGGCTTCCACCACCCAGACGCGATGGAGTTCCCAGCGGCTCAAATCCGGGTTAAGCACCGTTCCGCTCATCACCTTGTCCATCGGCGCGAACATCAGGCGGTTGTCGTTATAGGGCACGTAGATTTCTTTCTTGCCGACCAGCTTGAAGTTGTACAGGTCGGGGGCGCCAGCGAAACCATAGCTCTCGTCATAGTTCTCCGCGCCACCCACCGAAGCGACGGGGGTGTCGTAGGTGAACTCCGGAGCAAGCCGGGTGCGGCGTTGACCCGGCGTGTAGATCCATACCCGCGTGTTCATCTTGTCGAAATCCATCGAGTATTGCGTGAGGAGTTTCGTACCGACCTGGGAAGGCGGACCGTCCCAAGTACAGATGCTGTACAGGCTGATGCCGTCCTGCAACGGCGCGTTCTTCTGCGGATCCTTGTAAGGCTGCGCGTAATCCATCACGGTATGGCCGACGTCGGTCGAGCGCCCCGTCGAATCGACCAGATAATTGGAGAAGCGCATATTGCTGCTCACGCCATTCTTGTTGGAAAGCAGGTTATTCCACATGATCTCGATACCCGAATGCGGAATCGGGAACGGCACGCATCCGTGCGGAGACCCTTCGACCCCGTTTCCGTTCGCAGTCACCTTCGCGCTCGTTGCGTTCCCCTTGCAGGTGCCGAGGTAAGCCTCGCTATACGATATGCTCCGGTGCGTGGGGTAGACGTCGACGCGGAAATTCGGATAGCGCTTGAGCAATTCGACCGTGCCGGGCGTCAGATGGCTCGCGTATTGAGCAACGTTTGCCGCATTGATGGAGAGCAGCGCCTTTTCATTGTCGTACGGCCCCACATCGTATCGGTGGCTGTCTTTCTTCCAGCCCGCCGGAGCGGTATTCGCCGGCAATCCGCCCGAATATTCGGGGATGGCGTGATCGGCGCTGCCCGCCTGCTCCGCGCCCCAAGGCGTCAAGGTCTTGCCCAGTTGCTCGGCTTCCTGCTGCGAGACCGCCGCCGCCGTGCCAAAAATCAGTGCGCACCCTGCGCCAGTAATGAAACTACGCATAACTCGCATTTTTCCGTCTCCAATCAAAATTGAGCCGACAGCGTCAACGAAATCCAGCCTCTGTCGTTGTAGAAATACGCCCCATTGCCGCTGTTGTAATAAAGCGGACCACCCGCTCCAAAGCTTGTCAAACCCCCGCTCGTATGGGCGTGATACCCGTTGTAGGCCAATGTGATGTTGTATTGCTGGTGAACCAGCGCGTGTAGTCCAATGGTATAAATTAGCTGACCTTGGTTTGTTCCGGTGAGGCTTGGCGTATTGCCCCAGATTCCGTATTGAACGAATATCGGCATATCCAGATCGACGCCGGGGTAGACCTGCAGCCACTGCGGGTCGAATTGCGCGGCAATGGCGACCGAGTTGTTCGTCGAGCAGCCGTTCCACTTGCTTCCCCCCATTGCCTGGCAGACCGACGTACCTACGCCGTTGTATAGCGAGGCGTTGCTGGTCGTTCGGAGCTTCTGGGTGAAGGAGATTTCCGCCAGCGCGGTACCCGTTTGCCATAGCGGTGAACGCGTGAGCGAGGCAAGGACGTTGCCGATGATATTTAAGGTATCGCCGCGCGCACCGGACTGTCCGCTCAGGTCGCTGGGAATCGGCCCGGTTGCGCTATTGAGCGCCGTGTTCTGCCGATACGACACCTCGAAGCCGGTGGCGTAATCGCCGACCTGCTGATCGAGGCTGAAGCCAAAGAGATGGACGTTCGATGCGTAGGCGAGGTGATAGTTGGTCGCTCCGGTCGCCGGGTTCTTCCCCATCAGGACCCACGGCGAGGTCTCGGTCAGGTTCCGGTAATAAAAGGCCATCGTTCCGCCGGTCAACCAGGTCGGCGACCACGCGAGCTTCAGCCCAAAGTCGTTATGAAATCCGTTCGTGGGTTTGACGTCCGCACCTCGCGGAACGCTGCCCAGGAGCTGATTCGGACCGTTGAAAAGGAAGCCGTCCGTTCCGAGATAGGTGCCGCCTTCAGGGAAGCGGCTCGCGGCATATTCGAAGAAGTACTGCGCCGCCACAGATGTCGACTGTGTCAGCTGTGTTTCGAACAGGATCTGACCACGAGGAATGGCAAGCTGCTTGGCTTGCGTGCCGGGTGTCGCTGCGCCCTGAATGCCATCAGAGGCGTTTTGTCCGTAATTGATACCCTGCGAACCAAACAAAAGTGCGTTGCCCCAATACTGCGTGAGGCGCCCGACCTTCAACGACGCCGGTTGTTCATTGATTTTGAAATTCTTGAATACGAACGCGTCAAGCAGTTCGGCACCCTGCATGTAATAGCGCTGCGTATAGCTGCCGAAACGATTGTTCGCGTAGGAACCCAAAGTGGTATATGGAACTCCGGGCATGGCCTCGCCCGGGTTGTTCCGGACACCGCCTCCGTACGCGAAGTCCTTCCAGAGTGAAGCGCTCACCCGGAAGCCGAAGTCGTTCCGGTAGACCACGTCGAACTCGGTAAGGTCTGATACGCGATTCGTCACGATGTCGCCAGCGTTCTTGAACTTGTATTCTGATTCGCTCAGAAGCGGGTTATTGCCGATCGCCGGATTGATGCCTTGCGCACGCATCCCGAGGTTATACGCAAGCGTATTGTCCCAATGAACACTCCAGTCGGGATCCGTGCTGAACTGAAATGCCCCGGCGGACCCAGCATAGGTGAACATGGTCAGTACAGCCGCCGTTAGAACCGATCTCCTGCACGACGTCAAATTGAAATGGGGTTGCTGCATGTCTCCTCCGCGGTACCTACGGTATCCGGACTTTTTTGGTCCGCTGTTTCGCGT
Organism: Caballeronia sp. AZ7_KS35; assembly: GCF_023631045.1. Classification (NCBI taxonomy): domain Bacteria; kingdom Pseudomonadati; phylum Pseudomonadota; class Betaproteobacteria; order Burkholderiales; family Burkholderiaceae; genus Caballeronia; species Caballeronia sp. AZ7_KS35. The sequence continues at coordinate 108,755 of NZ_JALQDV010000060.1, forward strand.
CGCTGGGCGTTCTTACGGACCACCTTCCCGGTCCGACACTCTCATGGCGTAAAGCCAGAATACACGGGCGCCCGACGCAAACTTGCCTGCCAAGGAACAGCGCATCGAACCCACTCGCAACGGGTTTTCCCGAAGTGAAACGCGGGCATGGATGGGCGTAGGGTCACGAGCATCCGTCGTCGCTCTCGAGCGCCGGGCCACGCATGCATTACTCACGAAGAGATACGCATCAACGCTTGTGGCATAATTTTTCTCACGCGGGCCCTTCAAGCGCGAAGCGACGGAGGCTTTCGAAGCGCCCGGTCCGAGAGAGATAAACAGTCCATGACCAGACTGCGTCCATGACGCCAAGGACCGACACGCATATGGACGACAACGAAGCAGATGCTCTCAAACTCGCCGATCCCAACCGCAAGGCAGCCCGCGTATCGATCCGCGAAGCGCAGCGGCAACTCACGAGAGAACGCCTGCTCGATGCGGCGTTCGAGGTGTTCAAGGAGGTGGGCTATCACACTGCGACGGTAGAAGACATCGTCAAGCGTGCGGGCTCGACCCGCGCCACCTTCTACCTGCATTTCAAGGACAAAACCGGCGTTGCCGCAGACCTCGGTCGACGCCTCGGTCCTCTCGACGCGAAGGATTACCACCGGCTCGACGCACTGGAACATCCGACCGTGAATAGCATACGCGGATGGGTCGCCGCTCGCATCAAGTCGAGAATCGAGAATAAGGTGATGCTCGAAGTGCTGAACGAAGCGGTGACGTCGGATACTCAGTTCGCCGAAGAGTACACGGCCTATCTGACGCGAGTCGCTTCACGCGTCATGGTGCGGACTTTGGCCCGCTGGCCGGAAGAAGAACGCGGTCACGTGCGCTCGAGAATCGTCTTGCTGATGATCATGCTACATCGCGTCGAATTCCATATTGCCTGCCAGGGGCTCGATCTCGGCGGCGAACCCGCAGTGGATGCGCTCGCAGACATGATGTGGAAGGAGTTATTCGCTTCGGCTGTGTCGTTGGCATTGCCGGTGCCGGGTGAAAGCGCTTAGGAACGAGTGAGAAACTTCCCTAAGTGGACGTGGCGGGTGCAAAGCGAGGCTGGTAAGATGCGATCCTTCTGGAGGACAGACGATGCAGGCTGGTTACCGGCCTCAGGTTGAAACGCGGGTGAAGGGGCTATACGCGCGGTTGTAATCTGGAAGAAGAAAACTGAATCCACTGGAGAGCGGATCCGAAAAAAGGGGCGTAAAAGCAGGTTAACGGACCATCCGGGTGGGACGCGGTATTTATGGACGTGGTGCGAGAGCATACGGCGGGTAATCCACAACACGGCGTCATCTGGACAGATCTGAAGCCACGCGAAATCGCACAGGCGATGACGCAGCAGGTGGGCGCACGGGTAAGCGTGCGAACGGTCCGGCAGCTGTTAAAACGCAACGTTTTTCCCGGCGACGATCCCAGCAAAAGAAGTCGTTAAAATCCCACGGGCAACGCGACGCGCAGTTTCGCCGTATTACGCTACTCAAGGCGCAATATCTCGAAGCCAGCCACCCGGTCATCAGCATCGATACGAAGAAAAAGGAGCTGCTGGGCAACTTCTATCTCGACGGCAAGCTCTACACGCGCGAACAGCTTGAAGTCCTCGACCACGATTTTCCGAGCTACAGCGAAGGCAGGGTCATTCCGCATGGGCTGTACGACATCGGCCTGAACAAGGCCCATGTGAACATCGGCGTGAGCCGTGACACGACGCAGCTTGCCTGCGACAGCGTGGCGCACTGGTGAGAAAACACGGTCGCGCCGATTATCCCCACGCCACACGGTTACTGCTGTTGTGCGATGGCGGAGGCAGCAACCCGAGTAATTCGTGGCTTTTCAAAGCCGATCTGCAAAATTGGCAGACCGGCTCGGACCGAAAATCTGGGTAGCTCACTATGCGCCATACTGCTCGAAACATAATCGGATTGAGCACCGCGTGTTTCCACACATCACGCGAGCCCGTGCTGACGTAGTGTTCTGCAGCGTCAGTCTAGTTCGGGAACTGATCGAAAAGGCCTGTACAAAAACCGGTCTGGAGGTTACTGCTGACATCCTTAACGGAGTTTATGAAGCCGGACGGACGGTCACCCGCCGCGCCTGCGCTTCACTCAACATCGAGTACGACTCAACCCTGCCTTCGTGGAACTACAGCATCCGCTCAAGGAACGGCGCATAGCGGGAGTTATTTCGAGCGCGTTCCTTAGAGCGTGTTAGGGACTTTCGTCAATGATATAATTCGGATATCAAAATTAACAACAAAGACGATGGCAACGCGAAGAGCCTATCCGACTGACGTATCCGACGACGAGTGGAGTTTCGTGGTTCCTTATCTGACGCTGATGGGCAGCAACGCGCCACAGCGCAAGTACGAGTTGCGGGAAATGTTCAATGCGCTACGCTGGCTCGTGAGGGCCGGGGCCGCGTGGCGCATGTTGCCGACGAATTTCCCTCCGTGGGAGCTGGTGTACCAGCAGACACATCGATGGCTGCAGGCCGGCTGCTTTGAGGCGATGGTCAGCGACATGCGTTCGATAGTGCGTGTTGCGCTGGGTCGGCAAGGCAAGCCCAGTGCGGTCATCTTAGATGGGCGCACCCTGCAGTCAACTTGCGAGAGCGGCGCTAGCGCGGGCTATGACGGCTATAAACGTAAGCGCGGCAGCAAGATACACATGGCGGTTGATACCCTGGGTCAGTTGTTTGCGGTATATGTGACTCCGGCCAGTGAACAGGAACGGGCCCAGGTTGTCGAGCTCGCCAGGCAGGTCCAGCAGGCGGCGGGGCACACCGTAAAGCTGGCGTTTGCCGACCAAGGGTACACTGGCCAGGAGCCCGCCCAGGTGGCGCAGGCCGAAGGCATCGAACTGCAGGTCATCAAATTAAGCGAGGCGAAAAAGGGTTTCGTACTCTTACCCAGACGATGGGTAGTGGAGCGCAGCTTTGGCTGGCTTAACCGCTTTCGAAGACTTGCGCGTGACTACGAGCGATTGCCCGAAACTCTCGCTGGCCTTCATTTCGTAGTCTTCGCAATGCTCATGCTGGTTCACGCAGCGCCAATAGTGCCGAGTTCCTAACACGCTCTAGCAACGCGAAAGCGCTTTTTCACCGGCGTTCTGCATGCTGTTATCCACGCGCATGCAGCCAACCGAGGGCGCGTCGTATCAATGCAATGGCGGAGCGATGCAACCGGTCACCGGTTGCAGGGTCGGCCAGTCCGGCGTCGGCGCGAGCCTTCGTGCCCTCGAGAATGATGCCCAGCTTGTAGCAGGCGAGTACCTCGAACCACAGAAGATGCGACAAATCCCGTCCGCTGCCCAGAGCGTAGTGCTCGATGAGTTCATCGCGGTGCGGAAAGCCCTCCCAGGGCGCGACCTTCAGGCTAAGCGGCCCGTCTCCGTTGCTGTCCGGCCACGCAGCCAGTAATCGGCCAACGTCGAGCAGCGGATCACCAAGCGTCGCCAGTTCCCAATCGAGTATCGCCGCTACCTTCGGCTGGTCGTTCTGGAACAACACGTTGGCAATATGGTAGTCACCGTGCATCACGCCGCGTTCCCAGCTTTGTGGACAATGCCCGGAGAGCCAGTTACCCAGCTCCTCAACCCCTTCGAGCGCCGCGGGTCCTTCCCACTCCGGGAATTGCGAATAGCTCTCGAGTTGTTTCGCCCAACGCGGCACCTGCCTTTCGATAAAGCCATCAAGCTTTCCAAAGCCGGCGAGACCTACGGCTATATGGTCGACCTTGCCCAGCGCCACGATGCCATCGACCAGCGCCAGCCCCAACGCCTTGCGCAATTCAGGTTCGGTGCCGAATCTGCCCGGCAGCGCGATTGATGCGTTGAAACCCTCCACGGCTTCAGTCAGGAGAAAACTGGTCCCGAGCACCGTTGGGTCGAAGCAGGCGCCAAGAAAGCGCGGGTGAGGCACGTCGGTCGAGCCCAATGCGCGCAATATCGTCGCTTCGCGTTGGATCGTTTCCTGCGCCTGCGGGCGCGCGTGCACGGCAGGCCGACGCAACACGAAAGAGTCTGCACCACGGCAGAATTTCAACAAGATGTTCTGTGTGCCGCCGCTCAACGGCTCGATCTCCGTTATCGGTCCATTTGCCAGCGCGACATGTTCGTCCATCCAGCGCGCCAGCACATCCACGTCGACCAGCGAACGGCTATTGATCACCGTATCCATCAGCGTCGTCTCTCCCATCAGGTATTGGGCAAATCAAGCCCTGACTGCCCGCATCGCAATCTACTGCGTGCGATCGCTGCCGCTTGTCCGCAGACGCGCAAGCCCTTGTCTTTGGCGTCGCTGTCGAAACAGTCGGGCGCGAGGCGGTGTCGACTCTCGACATGGATTGCTGCTCCGGAACATCGTGTATTCGCGTGCGGATAATTCAAGGCGCGGCGCTATGCAACACTGAGCGCTTCGCCATCGGCGACCGACTTCTTCGAACAGGACGCGCGAGTACTGCCATGAGAGACATTTTCCCCGTCCCTGCGTTTCAGGACAATTACATCTGGCTGATCTGTAAAGGGACATCCGCGGTGGTCGTCGATCCCGGCGATGCCGCTCCCGTGAAAGAAGCGCTCAGGCGCCGGGGCCTGACATTGACGGCGATACTCGCGACGCACCGTCACCCCGACCACGTAGGTGGAATCGCGGAACTGCTGGAGACGTGGCCGGTACCGGTGTACGGTCCAGCCGTGGAATCGATCAGCGTCGTCGATCATCCTGTCACGCATGGCGATCGCGTCGACCTGGACGCTGTCGATATGAAGTTGGCGGTACTGGACGTGGGAGGACACACACTCGGCCATATTGCCTATAGCGGCGACGGCGTGCTGTTCTGCGGCGACACACTTTTCGCGGGTGGATGCGGGCGCATTTTCGAAGGCACTGCGCCTCAAATGTGGAATTCGTTGTGCCGCCTCGCCGCGCTGCCACCCGCCACGAAAGTGTATTGCGCGCATGAATATACTGTTTCCAATCTGCGTTTCGCCGTGGCCGTCGAGCCTGGCAACGATGTCCTCAAGAGCCGGATTCAGGCCGCGAATGAATTACGCGCGGCGGCGCGACCTACGCTGCCAAGTACCATTTCACTCGAACTGGAGACCAACCCGTTCCTTCGCGTGAGCGCGACTGAAGTTGTGGCCGCAGCTGAAAGGTTTCGCGGCCACAAACTGAATAGCGACGCAGAGGTTTTTGGAGCGCTACGGGAATGGAAGAACGTCTTTTAGTCGGTTTTGATGTGATGGACGACTACCGCTACCCAACGCCCTTCAGAACGGATAGTGACGGGGCGCGGTCTGCATGGTGATCCAGCGCAGCTCGGTGAATTCGGCAATGCCAGCGTTGCCGCCGAAGCGCCCGAAGCCGCTTTCCTTCACGCCCCCAGATGGCATTTGCGCTTCATCGCGCACGGTCGGGCCATTGCCGTGGCACATGCCCGATTCAATGTGCTGCGCGACACGCCACCCACGTGCCGTATCGCGGCTGAACACCGCTGACGAAAGCCCGCATGCGTTGTCGTTGGTTCAGACAATCGCGGCGTCCCCCCATCAACGCGCAGAACTGCGCGCACTGCAAGACCTGCGATATTGAGGTCCCGCCGCAAAACATCATAGGGGCCATGCCAGAAGACGGCGGCAGCCCGATCTTTTCAACTTGGTCGGCCGAGAATCTGTCGATTCAAGAAGGGCGTAGCAAGCAATTTAGGGAGCAACCCATGCAGAGAGAAGTCGTTGTGGTCGCCGGTGTGCGAACAGCCATTGGTAAATTCGGCGGTAGTCTGAAGGACTTCTCGCCGACCGAGCTAGGCTCGGTTGTCGTGCGCGAAGTGTTGGCACGCGCGCGCGTGGCAGGCGATGAGGTTGGTCATGTCGTATTCGGGAACGTCATCGCAACCGAGCCGAAAGACTTCTATCTGGCGCGCGTCGCCGCTCTCGATGGCGGCATCTCCGAGGCGACGCCAGCCTTTACCGTGAACAGGTTGTGCGGATCAGGGCTGCAGGCAGTCATCTCCGCGGCGCAATCGATTTTGCTAGGCGATGCAGAGGTTGCGATTGGCGGCGGCGCAGAGAATATGAGCCGGGCTCCATACATGACGTCGGAAACTCGCTTCGGAGCCCGCATGGGCGATGCGCGTCTGGTCGACATGATGCTTGGCGCACTGAACGACCCGTTCCATGCGATTCCAATGGGAGTCACCGCAGAAAACGTCGCGCAGAAATATGGGGTCTCGCGCCAGGAGCAGGACGCGCTAGCGCTCGAATCGCATCATCGGGCAACACGTGCGATCGCCGAGGGACGCTTCAAGGACCAGATCATTGCGCTAACGCGACGCGTGAAAGGCCGGGAAGTCGTGTTCGATACCGACGAGCACGTGCGTCAGGACCTCAGTCCAGCGGATCTCAGCGAGATGCGCCCGGTCTTCCAGCAAGACAACGGGACAGTGACGGCCGGCAACGCTTCGGGAATCAACGATGCGGCGGCAGCGGTGCTGCTGATGGAACGCAAGTCAGCCGAAGCACGGGGACTCCAGCCGATGGCGCGGCTGGTTTCATACGCGCATGCCGGTGTCGATCCGCGCTACATGGGCATTGGCCCCGTACCCGCCACTCGCATCGCGCTAGAGCGCGCCGGCCTGAAGATCGGCGATCTTGACGTTATCGAAGCGAACGAGGCGTTTGCTGCGCAGACGTGTGCAGTGCAGCAGGAATTGCAGCTCGACTCGCGCAAAGTCAATCCGAACGGATCGGGTATCTCCCTTGGCCACCCGATTGGTGCGACCGGCGCGCTCATTACGGTCAAGGCGCTTCATGAATTGAAGCGAATCGACGGCCGCTATGCCCTCGTGACAATGTGCATTGGAGGTGGGCAAGGTATAGCGGGCATTTTTGAGAGATTCCAATGACGGGGATACGAGACCTCACGCAAGAGAAGAAATATCGCAACTGAAACGGTAGGGATCATCGCAGCGGGCACCATGGGCAGCGGCACGGCTCAGGTCGCCTCGGTGTCCGGATTAAACGTCGAGATGATTGACATCTGGAGCCTTGAGGAAGGGAATGGCGACTCTGACGTTCAGCCTCGATCCGCTGGTCGCAAATGAAAAACTCGACCGGCAATGCCCTCGGAGGTGCTTGGACGTATTAACCTCCACTGACTACCGTCGGCGTCCCGATTGAACAGGTCAAACGTGACAGCCAGATACAGCCAACCTCGTCGGTCCAGATATAGATCGCGCGATGCGGCGCTCAAGAGGGAAGTCCGATCCCACCGATGCTGAGAACGCTGTATGTGCGGTCCTCTCGGAGAGAGCTATGGCTATTCCAAAGGAGCAGTCCGGTGCCGCCGAGGCGATTCGAGCGGTCTGCATTGCCAGGCGCAGCGCGGTAAAGGCCAAGACGCAGGCTATCAACCAGTTACGGGCCTTGCTCGTGAGCGCCCCCAGGAAATCCGTGAGCGCCCTCTGAAGCCGTTGCCGATTTGTTCGAATACATCGAAGTGTTTGATAGCCGCAGTCGTCGTCATTCGTCGCTCGGACTCGTATCCCCGACTCAGTTCTTACAGGACTGGCACAAAGCTCAACAGACAAAGGAAACGGCTGCATAACCCGGGCCTCTGGAAGGCGAAAAACAAAGGGAACTCAGAGTTCGTTACCGGCCGACGAGCACGATCCACTGATTATTTTTGCTGCAGGAGCCACCAATTGGACTTCTCCCAACACATACGGCAAAAGGCCGCAAATGCTGCCAATGCCGAGGACGCGGACATCTGGCGATGGCTTGCCAGTCTCGTTGAAGAGCGTCGTATTCGCTGGTGCTGCGCTGACGGTAGTTGGCTGGTGAGCGTTGATCACCGTCATATCGCCACGGAAAAAAGCTTTGACGATGCGATTCGTGCAGCTAAACGGTGCGATCTCAGGGTCGGTGACGAAACGAGTCGAAAGGCGTTTCCAAGGCGACGAATTGGCTCGCCGAAACTTTAAGGGCGACAAATCTCGACTTAGTAGTACTACAGCCGTAGATGCGCCGGGAGCACACCGCCGCGTCGTCGATAATGACACTGCTGGGCTCGGTACTGATGTCGGCGCCGCCATATTGACCACGACATCACATGCTCGACGGAGTGCAGCGTTCGCCATATCAGGCGACACAATAATCGGCGGATCTCCTGGATGCTGAATGGCAATGAACCTTCAGCCGTTTTTTTTGGCCTGCGCTCTCAGGCCAGCAAGTACCGCGTGCGCCAGCAACGCCATAGTGACGTGGCGGTACCAGCCCTGCCAGCGACGCACCTCATATTGGTCGAGGCCGCACGCACCCTTGGCGGCTTCAAAGCCGACTTCGATCTCCCATCGCCTGCCAGCGACGTTGACGAGAGTCTGACGGGTGACCTTGCTGCGGGGCGCGTAGACGACGAAATACGCGTGCTCGCGATTCTCGTCAAGACTGCGGCGTACCAGCAAATAATGACCAAAGCGACGCTCCTCGGCGCTCAACTGCAGGCGCCACAACGGCGTAAGTGCCCAGTCATACAGACGCGCGCCTTTTGCGCCGATTCCGGCCGAGAGACGGCGCCAAGCCTGCGGTGGCAAGGCTTGTGCAATCTTGTCGGCGCGCATAGTAGTCGGGCCTTGCCACCACAGTGGTTCGTTCTTCTTCACCGCCAGCACGAATGGCTGCGTGCGCGACTCAAGCCACTGCCGCAAAGGACGATCACCGCCATACACCTCATCGCCGGTTACCCAGCCGCAGGGTACTCCCGCGTCGAGCGCCCGTTCAAGCATTTGGCGCGCGAGCTGCGGCTTGGTTGCAAATCCCACCGTCTCTGGGACGCCCGCAACCTTGCAGCGAAGACGATCGTCGATCCATGACTGAGGCATATACAGCTCGCGGTCAATAAATGCGCTCGCTCCATTGCCCGCATAACAGAGAAACACACCGATCTGGCTATTCTCGATACGACCTGCTGTACCACTGTACTGGCACCGACGCTGCAAAAACCCGCTCGCCACTGCGCGAGATGATGGGGGAACAGGCCGCGCTCGCGACACCAGCCGTTCAACGCTTCGTCGACCAACCCGTGGCTCTCCTGCAAGGCCTTCAGCCGTTCTTCCAGCGACCAGTCTTCCGGACGTCTTGCGTGTCCGGAGCTCGAGCTCCGGTTCGCGGCGGCGGCCCCTCTCATCCATTTCCTCAATGTCAGTACGTTCACATTTAATTCGTCGGCCACCGCTCCAACTGTTCGGTCACCGCGCTGCAGGACCTTCGACAGTGCCTGCTCTTTGAACTCAACAGAATACGTTTGTTTCGCCTTCAACTTGTACCTCTGACTCTTCTTGATAAGAAAGTTCAGAGGCGACAACTACTATGACGCCGGGGGACTTGGTTCTTGAGCTTGCCATGTGCTACCAAGGTTCGAAAGCGCTGACACAGTCGCTTTTGCGCCGACCAGGCGATCTCCTGGATTTCGGGGGCCGTACGCTCTGCGCGCCGCTGAAGGATCGCGGTCTTTCGTGCAGCATGACGATAAGTCCACGCTGCTTCGACGAGTACTCGGCGGACATGGCTGTTGCCGGTCTTGGTGATGCCACCGCGGCGCTCGCGCTTGCCGCTGGAATGTGCGCTAGGCACTATCCCCAGATACGCCATCAGTTGGGGCGCATCGGCGAACCGTGTGAGATCACCGAGCTCCGCGACTACGGTCACCGCGGCGAGCAGACTGATGCCACGCAGCGCCATCAACGCCTCGATCACCGACCCAGCCGGGCTGGCATATGCAGCCGTTTCGACTTCGCGGTCAAGGCTTGTTACGTGCCGGCCACACGCTTGCACGGTGTCGATATATTCCTGCAGCACGATCTGTTGCTCCGGTCGGGCAAACTTAATGCCTTCCAGCCAACGCCAGTGCGGTTGGGTCCACCGGGAGCGACCCGCGTAGCGTTAGCCATGCGAGACAGAAACGACAACGGCCGTTGCTTGGCTTGGCGTTGCAAATGCTTCATGTCTTCACGCGCACGGGTCAGATCGCGCAGCGCCTCCTGTGCCTCATCCGGAATCCACACGGGACTCAACTCGCCGGCGCGATGCAGGCGCGCCAGGCTTAGGGCATCGCGTCGGTCAGTCTTCACGCGTTCGCCTGGCTTCTTCGGAATCAGCGAGGGCGCGACGACTTGGCAGTCCTGCTTTAACTCGCGCAGCTGTCGGCAAATTATATAGCCGCAAGGGCCGGCTTCGTAGCAGAATGCCAGCCGTCCCCTGCCGCGCTTGATCTGTGCCACCAGTTTCGCGATGGCCTCGGGCGTCTTCGCGATCTCGCCCATATACCGCACGTCGCCAGCCGTGTCGGCGACCGCCACAGCAATCGATTCCTGATGGACGTCCAGCCCCACATACTTGCTTCTATGAGCTTCTAGTTGTCAAGGCGTTTTTCGCGATCCGTTAGTTCGCGCCGTTCACCTGCGTTTTGTTTTGAAGCCGTTCATCGCGCACGTAAGACTCCAACGTCTTACCGCCTTCTATCCGCTGGCGCGTCCTGGCCAGCCTTATCCTGATGCGCGTTACGCTGGAAACCATCACCAGGAACATGCCCCATCTAAAGAATCGGTTGCGTGCGCAACCCAGCAAGTACACGGGCATGTTCACTTCAAATCGGGGTGTCTGTGCGGCGTGTGCTATTTACTGCCTAGCTAAACCTAACCATTCTTCCTGTCAAACCTGAAGGGCTCATGTAGTCTTTAGCTGTGCGCCCTTGGGTATCACGCCGTCCTTCAGATAGCGCCACAGCGCAATCGCGAGGCGCCGTGCGACCGCGACGATCGCAATCCGTCGCGCCCGGCGGTTCGGTCCCGTGCCCTGTGTGCGCTGGTTGAACCACTGCGTGAGTGCGCTGTCGGGCTGGTAGCGCAGCCAGAACCACGCCAATTCAACCAGTAACGCGCGCACCCGCCGGTTGCCTTGTTTGCTGATTCCCTGGTCGACCTGGCTCTCGCCGCTGTCGTAGGGCTGTGGCACCAGCCCGACGCAGGCCCCCACCTCGCGCCGGTTGTGGAAGTCCCTCCAGAACAACTCCAGCGCGAGGCGCGACGCGCCCACTTCGCCAATTTCCTTGAGACGCGCGAGGTCATCGCTGCGCTTGCGCGCGGACGCCGGTACGCTCGCTTGCCGCGTCTTCTCCAGCACCGCCAGTTGCCGCCGCGCGAGCGCCAGCCGTTCGCACTCGCGCAGCAACCGCTCGCGCAATTCAGGCGGTAGCGGAGTGCCGTCGTGGCACCGCACCTCGTCCCGTGCGAGGCGATCGGCGAAAGCCTTGTCATCGACCTGGCGCGAGCAGCCTGCCGTGCATACGGTCGCACAGTCGCAAGCCGCCGCGCGCCTTCAGGCGGTATTGGATCTGATCGAGGCACACAAACAGAAGTGGTCATTGCCGGAGGACGTCCGAATCGTCGTTAGCTACGAGGCCTCATCCCAGCAGCCCAGTGTGACCAACAGTTTGCGCATCCGGTCGCGATGCTGCAGCACTTCCTTCTGCAGTTCTCCTCGATCGCGCATCGACTGCCGCGACGCCTCGTCCTGGGCCGACGGCACGTGAACTACGTGCATTCGGTCGCGCTCACCGCGCAGCCATGCACGAAGGTTGATCACCAGTTTGATGACATCGAGCCGATCGGTCTTTGCGCGCCGCTTATGGCGCTCGACCGGAATGCTGGCCGGATCAACGACGTAGCACTCGACGTGTCGCGCCTGCAGCGCGCGATAAATCCAGAACGCGTCCTGGCCGGCCGTCGTGTAGCGCGACCTTCCATTTCGCCGCCGCCAGTTCGAGCGACACCGCCAGCACCAGTTCTTCGCCACCCGTCGTGAACGTCTGATCCGTGCGCATGATGCTCTCCTTTGAACAGGACTCGACACGCTGATTTTACGTATCAGATCGTCGACGCCCCCTTGCTCATAGGATCTAAACTCGTTCATGACCTGCCCCCTCAATGCGGCTCTGAGCCGCGGTGTAGCCCACCTCAAGCTTAATCCGCGTAACCTTGAGGTGCGGCAGGTCCATACATGATGTCTAGTGATTGGCCACGCGCTCCCGCCGCCCCCCAAAATCAGCGACCGCTGGGATCCCCAGACCACGAGCCGAAATGAGCCTGGCACTGCTCACGCAGCAATCCGATCATTGGTGAATACCCCCTTTGACACAGGTCTGGTACCGATGGTTTTCTGGGGCTCCTATGAGCCACGGGCGGAAGCCAAAACACCGGCCCTCGCCTTGATCCCGATGGATGACTGGCGTACACCAGTTCTGCAACCAGATGAGCGAAAAACCGGATGCATTGCTCATGCGCGTCGACGTCGTGCGGGTGGGTTGAATTGCTTCAGCTAAACAGAGTAAGACCTGGGGGGAGACTGTTTCTCTTGATCTTGGCCTTTCAATGGATGACACGTTTATTGCGCCCTACGCTTCGCGAGGCTGAGATTAAGAATCTCCGGAGGCGCCACCATTAGCCTTGGACGTCACAGTCTACTCGAACAGCGCCAGAAGGAAGGCCGCTTCGTCCGCGGGCGAACTCATCCGTACCCATAGCAACGCATGAATTTGCTCTATGCTCGATAAGTCATGCACGGTGATGCGGTCCGGCGCCCCTGGTAGCGCTCCAAGATGTTCCTTCTGCTGTCGGTCTGCGAACCTTTCAGGTCAGCCGAGCATCGCGAGCGCGCTCGCGAGCACCGCGTGCTTGAATGCCTTGTTCCGCCTGGGCAATGCTGAAAACGGGCTTAGGACGTGCCCATAGGAAACAGTCTTGCTTATCCCATTTACCAGCAGCATGAACATGATCTGCGGGTCTTGCGGCGGCACCGCACCTTCGTCGATCGCCTCGGCGAGAAGCGGCACGAGAACGTCGTGATAAGGCCGCACAAGATGCTCGATCAGAACGTCGAGGCGCGCGCCGCTCTCTGTCGCCGCAGTCGAAAAGAACATGCCTACGTCAGGCGTCGAAAACACCTGATCGATCAGGATTGACACGGCCGCCTCGACGCGCTGCCGCGTGGTCAACCCCGTGTCATTGCGCAACGTACCCGTCTTCTCGATCATCGGTGCGGCCTCGTCGGCGATCCGTTCCACCACGGCCAACCACAGAGACTCTTTCGACCCGAAATGATGCGCGATCAGCGCCGGGTCTACCGCTGATGCCTTGGCGATCTCGCGCACGCTGGTCGCTTCATAGCCGCTCCTCGCAAAGGCTATGCGCGCATTGCGCAAGAGCGAATCCGCAGCGCCCGTGTCGTTGCTGGCAGGACGCCCGCGCGCACGCCGCGGTGTGACAGTCACGGCTGGCTCGGCGTGGTCTTTCGACATTTTCATCGATTGCGGGTGAGCGTGGTCCTGGGGAAGTGCGAAATTCTAACCTCAATAGCTCTGCGTATCACTGCAACGCGTTGTTTGACATTGATTCGTGGAAAACGTAGTATCACAATAATTCATCACTTGTAGAATTATTTTCATGAGGCGAAGCAAACGAATAGTCATTGTTGGGGGCGGTATTGCCGGACTTATGCTCGCGACAAAGCTAGGCGATACGCTCGGCCGCAGTGGCCGGGCGCAAGTCACGCTGATCGACAAGAGCGCCACGCACATCTGGAAGCCGATGCTGCACACTATCGCCGCAGGCACACGCGACGTGCAACAACAGCAGGTGATCTATCTCGCCCATGCGCGGGAACACGGCTTCGACTATCAGCCTGGCGAAATGGAAGGCCTCGACCGAGATGCGCGCGTGGTCAGGCTAGCCGAACTCAGGGCGCCGTCGAGTGAGGTCGTGATCGGCTCCCGTACCGTCGAATACGATGTGCTGGTTCTCGCGCTCGGCAGCCGCGCGAACGATTTCGGCACGCCGGGCGTGCCGGAGCATTGTCATTTCATCGACAGCCAGGCGCAGGCCGAAGCGTTCAACGAAGCGCTACGTATCCGTATCTTCAAGAGTGTCGTATCGAATAGCCCGTTGCGCGTGTCGATCGTCGGAGCGGGAGCGACGGGGGTCGAGCTGGCCGCGGAATTGAGTCGCCTGCTCGAAGTGGCGGGGAGCTATGGAGATCCGGACATCCGCTCGCGGCTCAGTCTGACCTTGTACGAAAGCGCTCCGCGCATACTTGCGGCATTTCCTGCCGCAGTGTCGGAGTCGAGCGAGGCGCAGTTGCGGCGCATCGGCTTCAATGTGCGCACAGGCACACGCGTCACTGCTGCCGGGCCCGATGGATTCACGCTTGGCGACGGCAGCAAGCAGCCTGCCGACCTCATGGTGTGGGCGGCCGGCGTAAAGGCGCCTGAATTTCTGGGCAAGCTGGGCGGAATCGCCTCTAACCGCTCGAATCAGATCAGCATTCGGGCAACGTTGCAGACGCTCGACGACGATCACATGTTCGCTCTCGGCGACTGTTCGACACTGACACTCACAGGTGCTGAGCGCCCGCTCGCACCCACGGCCCAGGTCGCTACACAACAGGCGCGCTTCCTCGCTCGTCACCTGCCCGACTGGCTCACCACAGGCAGACTGCCCGACTTCGCCTTTCACGATTTCGGCGCGCTCGTCTCGCTCAGTGATTACAACGCGTTTGGCACGCTCGGCCAGTTTGGCTTCTTTCGCGGCGGATTCATCAAGGGACGCTTTGCGCAGCTTAGCCACGCGATGCTGTACCGGCAACATCAACAGGCATTGCACGGATTCGGCAAGGCGACGCTCCTGTGGACCGCCGAGCGGATCAACGGGCTCGTGCAGCCAAGCATACGGTTGGCCTGACCGCGGAGCATCCTTCAGAGGGTATGAACGTGGATCACCATGACAGCAGCAGCGTGGCATGGCAAAGCGCCGTCGACCAGCTCGACGCCCGATGCGCGCATCAACTCGCAGCACAGGTCTGGGAATTTATGAGTTCGCAGACGACGAGTCGTGTGGCGAATCGCCAGGGGGCCGTCTCGCTTGCCCTTCTCGAACGGATCAGCCCACGAACGGTAACTGTCTCATGGAGCGATCCACAAGGTTGCAAATATGGCGAGCAGTTGTGGCGCGTTGCGTCGGCAAAACGCGCCGGCCTCTGCGTGCTCACCGGCCAGCTCATTGCTAAGGGAGAGGCAATCTATCGCCCCTGCAAGACCGCTCGTCCTCCAATGAACGCCAATGCGATGATGCTTGCGACGGCGTTGGAAATACGCTTGCCCTCCGAAGAAACGGCATCTGGTTCAGCCAGGTGACCAACGAAAAAGTTCACAGACCGGGAAAGGCATTCTTGCGATCACGCTGTACACATTAACGCTTCGCATCTCAAGCGGTAGGCTTAATCGCGTTCATAAAATAAAGAAACGTGTCGCTTATCGAGTGCCGCAGGGACGCGGCAGTATGAGCGGCTCAAAACCTCTCAAAACGTCGACCAGGTGTATCGGCTGCTAGCAGATTCCATGGTCTACGACAAACAGAGTTGACGAGTGCGGACCGGCTGAAACCGTGGAAACCCTGCCCGCGAGCGCAATGCACCTCCGGTTAACGGCCGTTCACTGCATCCTTGAACGCCTTACCAGCGGTGAACTTCACCGTTTTTGCCGCTGCAATCTGTATTTCTTCGCCGGTGGCCGGATTTCGGCCTACGCGCGCGGCGCGGGCCCCGGTCGAAAACGAGCCGGAGCCGATCAGTTGCACCGTGCCGCCCTTCGTCACTTCCGCGGTAATCGCCGTCATGAACGCGTCGATCGTCTCGCCCGTTGCAGCCTTGCTTTCGCCCGTCTTGGTCGCAATAGCATCGATCAGTTCATGCTTCGTCATCGTTTATTCCTTTCCTCAAGTGGGTTGACGTCACCACCCTACCCGATCGCAGCGTTTTCACGCAACCGGGGAGCAGTCGCGCGCTACCGCGGTACCGCCGGGCCAGTCGTATCAGTCTGCCGTTGAGGCGGTCCCGCGACCGGTGGCCGACCGACGGTGTTCGAGCTCGGCGCGGGTCCGCTCGATCTCGGCGGCGATCAGAGTCTCATCGGAAGCACCGTCTGGTACTCGGCCGCAAGAATCTTGTTCGGCAGGTTGTCGAGCGCATAGCGCGCCTCGGCCGCACCTTTTTGAGCACACAGGATCAGCCCAACCGGCGGATTTTCGCCTGGCTTGACCCAGTGCTCGCGCGCGTAATTCAGATAGAGATGCATCTGGCCGGCATCGGCATAGCTGAATTTGCCCGCCTTCAGGTCGATGATCACCAGACATCGCAGGCGGCGGTGGAAGAACACCAGATCGACACGAAACCAGGTGTCGTCAATCCTCAGACGCCGCTGCCGGCCGACAAACGCAAAGTCGTCGCCGAGTTCGAGCAGGAAGTCCGTAAGGCGCTGGATCAGCGCGGCCTCGAGCTGTGACTCCGAGTACTCATCCTTAAAATCTAGAAACTCGAGGACAAACGGATCGCGGATCGCCTGCTCGGGCGTCAGCTCCCCGCCCAGCTGAGCATCGGCTGCCTTCCTGAGCAGGGCCGCCTTGTTTCGCGACAGCGCGAGCCGTTCATAGAGCTGGCTACCGATCTGCCGGTCGAGCTGCCGCACGGACCAGCCTTCACGCAGCGCCTCGGTTTCATAGAATGTGCGCGCGTCGGCAGTTTTCACGGAGAGCAGACGCACGTACGCGGACCACGGCAGCGCAAACGCCCGTGCGATGGCGCTGAGCCCCGGGCCGTTTTGCGCGGCCAGACTGGACACCGATTGCCCTGCAGAAAGTGCAGACACCGTCTGCACCATTGAAGCATCGGCCGATTGTGCAGACAGTGTCTGCACAATCCGCTCAATTGGCCACGCCAGGTAAAACGCCCGCATCTGCGCAAGGTTCCGTCCGCCGAAGCCACGTCCGAGCCTCACCGAAAGATCCGCGCCCAGCCGTCGGATCAACGCCTCGCCGTAGGTGGCGCGCTCGGCCCCGCCCTGCTCAAATTCGACAATGCGCCGGCCGATCGCCCAGTAGCTCGCAGTCATGATCGCGTTGACACTGCGCGCCGCAGCCGCGCGCGTCGCCGCAACGACGTCCGCGATGTCCTGCCGCAGTTCGGCGTACGCGATCGGCTCAATGCCGTCTTGTGTCATAACGCGGTCACCGCATGCCTAATGGCCGTACCGACAACGGATCCCTCTCTGTGCATATTGAGCGCCTGCAATGCGAAATGAAACTGGCACCGTACCGCATCGCCGGCGCCGCTGGCAAGCCCGGTCACGCATGTGTCGCGGGGGCCCTGCCCGCTCGCGCTACGATCTGATGCAGCGGGAGAAACCGGCGGGGCGATCCTCGACATCCCACGCCCTGACCGCGTTCGCCCTTCGAAAACCGGGTTGGAGCCGGGCGCTTAATTTCAGCTGCACCAACCGCGATGTTTTACGGCGCGGCTCACACCATTGCGGTGAGTATTTCTGATCAGGGAAAAGCGCAGCCGTCGATGGGGTGCCTCGGTCGCCGAGTTGTAGCCGGTACGCTCGGCACCTCGCCTATCCGGGAACGCGACACTGCGGCGATCGCACGATCCCGTTTGCCAGGACCCGGAACACGTTTCGTCTCTGCCAGCCCCATCCAATTCTGATAACCCGTGTTAGCAGGATTGACGAATTTCCCCCACGCCTCGATGCGGGCCGTCTGCACCACACGCAGGTGCCTCGCCCCTCGGGACGAAAACCGCCTCTGCGCTGAAAATCCGTTGCCGATCAATCAATGTCCAGAAACGAAGGGGCGGATAGCCCCAACAATCCGACCCTTCACTTTTCGTGTCCAAGCCGGTAGTTTTCCGTTTGACCCTGCGGGGACGCCCGCCCGGCAGCCCTTGCGGGAAGATTCCGCATGCCGCCAACGCGCTCTCGATTCCCCGCATGCGCTACAAGACTGAAAGTTTCTACGTAGAAACGAGCGTTCGCGGATCCGTCGCCAAAGCCAAGTGCCTTTCCGACTGGCCGCCCTATCGGTAACACGAACGCGCGGCGTCATCAACGCACTTTTGACCCGTGGACGGAAGGTCAAAGCTTTCCCGTGCCGTGAAACTGCCAGCAGCGGCTATGCGGGATAGATCAAGCTATTAAAATCGCCGCGGGCGTAACCCAGCCATAGGTGACGCAAGCGGTCCCACCTCTCGACTTTTCCTTCGCGGGACAAAAAATGCCGCGCCAACTTCCGGAACTCCGACGCTCCCAGGTTCTGTGAGCGGCCGCCGCTGTTGTACCTGTAATCATCTACGAAAAACGTAAGAGTGGACTCGATAACTGTCACGCTACCCGAGCTTTTCTTGCTCACTTCGCGACGTTCAACGCGTGCCGCTACGCCCTTACCCTCGTAGCGGCGCAGTTGCTCATACAAGTCCCGAGATCCCCGTTGCGCGCCAAGTGAGCCCGGCCTCGCCGACTCTTCTAGCCGGACTCCGTTTCATGCATCCCTGCGCTTCGGCTTGTACACGCTTAATCGGTCAACGCGACGGAAAATTTAGGTCTCCGGGACGCTTTTACTGAAAAATTTTTCGGCATTCCAAGTTGTCCAGAAACGTGAACCGCGACGATTGTAGCGCGGGACGCGGCGTGTGCCGCGCGCGCAGGAAATTCAGGTGGCCTTCTAGGGTGGTATTAATCCTGATGAGTCGTAGTAAGGGTTTGCGTTTAATGGTCGGCGTGGACTGGCTCAGGTGGCCCTAGGGTAGACAGTCAAATAACATGCCGATCTGATAAATAGGACCTGTTCGCTAAAACGCTCTAACGAAAAATCAGTCGTCGTGGGATTGAGCTTCGGATGGGCTGAGAAATTCGTCCGTCTTGCGGTCTAGCCTTCCGAGAATTGTCAAAGCAAAATTGAAATGTCGTACCACCGGCTAAATACAGATGTCGTGTTTTTGATGTGTGATTGGCTCTGTTT
>NZ_JALQDV010000061.1:0-18470 GCF_023631045.1 Caballeronia sp. AZ7_KS35
TATCGGTCAGATTCATTTTGCCCATGACCTGCATCTGAACACACTTGGGGTGCCAATTCAATGATGCAATGCACTAGTGATTCGAACTGGGGTCGAACTGCTCCCTTCGATCAGACACTTGCAGTCAAACGCGTTCCTGCGATTCAGACACCAGCCGGTACACGTTGGCAGGCGGCTCTAGCAGCTTTCGCAGTAGCCGTCTGGTATCACTATCATTGGGCCGTTGCGACGAATGTTGAGGGCGTCAGCCGCACTTAGTGAGACCGCATATAACGTCGGCAGGCTCGCGCAAGACAGGGCTGGCGCGGTAAGCGGTGCACCTGGCGCAGGGTCACACCTTTGAAGACTGTGCGTTATGTATTCTGGCTACTATCTCGGCAACACGCCGTTAGTTCACGGCTGAAAGGCAGGGAGGGCGCGTGCGCTGGGGAGACATGGTGCCGGACGCCAACGATGCGCTTGCGTTCGACACTTGGGTGGCGACGGTTATTCGTCAACTGCGGTCAATCTCGCACCAGCGAGCAAAAAATCTCGGCGGCGACAAATCGCGCGATTTTCGATGCCCTGCAATACAAGCGGCGGCCGTGCGAGTCTCGTCGAATCCTTCCGCTCGGGATTGGGTTGTTCTAACTCCGCGACACGCACAATATCGTTGCCGTGCGCTGCTCTACAACGTCTCCGAGAAGGCACGCCATCGGGACCGGGCTTCGGTTCGATAAAGTTGCGAAGAGCGTCAGCCCCCGGCTTCATTCCGCAAAGAACGGGACGATCAGCGCGCAGCGACTCCGCGAGCGTAGGTGGATTCCCATCCGCCGCCAAGCGCCTTGCACAGCGTGATGAGATTTTCCGCCGCCGTCGCCTTGCTCTGCTCGAGCTTACTCTGCGCGTCGAGCAACTGCTTCTGCACGTTAAGCACATCGAGATAGTCGAGTGCGCCGGCCTTGTAGCGCTGCTGCGCGATGCCAAGCGCGCGCTGATTAAGCGTGACGACCGACGCGAGCCGCTCGTGCCGGCGTTGCTCCGCGTCGTAGACGAGGAGCGCATCGTCCACCTCGCGCCATGCTTCGAGCACGGTGCGTTTGTACATGATCGCCGCTTCCTGCTGTTGCGCTTCGCGCAATTGCAGGGTCCCCTTGAGCCGGCCTCCTTCGAAGATCGGAAAGATTATCGACGGACCGACCACGAACTGCCCGGAAGCCCAACTGGCGAGACTCGAAAGTTGCAGACTTTGAAAGCCAGCGCTGCCGTTGAGCGATATCCGCGGATAAAAATCAGCCTTCGCCATGCCAATCGACGCCGTCGCCGCATGCAGTTGAGCCTCCGCGCGCTTGATGTCCGGCCGGCGCTCGGCAAGCTCCGACGGAAAGCCGATCGGAATCCGTTCCGGCAGCGTGGGCACCTCACGCGACGCCGCAAGCATCTCGCGCAGCTCGCCCGGCTCCTCGCCAAGCAACACGCCGATCGCGTTGACGGTCGTATCGCGCTGGGATTCAAGCGTCGGAATCAGACTCTCGATGGTTTCCATCTGCGCGCACGCATTGGCGACGTCGAGGTCGGTCGTGACGCCTTCTCGCACGCGTATGCGCGTGAGTTTCACGGAGTCGCGCGCGATGTCAAGATTCTGCTTTGCGATTTCCAGCAATGACTGCGTGTCGCGCAACGCGATATAGTCGCGCGCGAGTTCGGCGCGTGCCGACAGCAGTATCGCATTGCGGTCCTCAAAAGAAGCGTCGGACAAGGCGCCCGTCGCTTCGACACTGCGGCGCACGCGGCCCCAGATATCGAGTTCCCACGATGCATCGAAGCCCGCCTGATACACGTCGTACGCGGGAGAGCCCTTGGACCCCGGCATCGCCGATACACCGAGCGGCGCGCTGCCGGATGCGGATTGTGGCTGGCTCTGCGATGGCGTCACGCCGAGCAGCGAAAGAATGCCGTTCTCGCTGCCGCGCTCCCGGTTGTACGACGCCGCGCCGCCGAGCGTCGGCAGCGCGGCCGCGCCGGCTACGCGCTGTTCGGCGCGGCTTTGGCGCAAGCGCGCGGACGCGGCGGCGACGTCGAGGTTAGCACCGGCGAGACGCTGTTCCAAGGTATTCAACACAGGATCGTCGAAAAGCGTCCACCAGTCGGGGTTGAAGTCCGCTTCGACCGGCTTGCTCGGCGCTTGCGCCGTTTGCGTCCGCTCGAAGACATCGGGCGTGACGGACTTCGGCGGCACGAAGTCCGGTCCGACCGTGCAGCCGACCATCGCGAGAGCCGAGAGGATGGCGAGTGCGATTCCGCGCACCGTTGGTCCGTTCGTGTTCATTTTGCATCGCCTCTCTGCGCAAGCGCCTGGCCGCCTTGTCCGAGCGCGACTTCCGCCTCGACCGAAAGCCCGACGCTCAACGCTGCTGCGGCTTCCTGTCCGCGATCGATCGTGATCTTCACGGGAACGCGCTGCACAATCTTGGTGAAATTGCCGGTCGCGTTGTCCGGCGCGATAGGCGCGAAGCTCACACCGGTCGCGGGGGCAAGGCTATCGACGTGACCTTTGATGGCCACGCCCGGGATGCTGTCCACCTTAATGCGCACGGTTTCACCGGGGCGCATCCGCGTGATCTGATTCTCCTGGAAGTTGGCGACCACGTACGCATCCAAAAGCGGGACGATGGCGAGCACCGGCGCGCCTGGCGCCACAAACGCGCCGACACGCGCTGAGCGGCGCCCAACCTTGCCATCGACGGGGGCTCTAATCTCTGTGTACGACAGGTTCAGCTTCGCCTGCTCGCGCACGGCTTCGGCGCGGGCCAGCGCGCCGGCGGCCTTGTCGCGCTGCGTGCGCAGCACATCGAGATTCTGCTGAGTGGTCGCCAAGGCGGCACGGTCGTGAGCCTGCTGCGCGAGCTGCTGTGCAAGCGTGCTCCACGCGTGCTGCTGTTCCTGCGCCGTGCCCGCGCCCGCATCCGACAGGTTCTGATACCGCGCGGCATTCGCGCGCGCGAAGTCGATCGCGGCATCGTCGGATCGCAGCGTCGCCCGTGCCTGTTCGACGAGCGAAGGGTGCCGCGCAATCTCGGCATCGAAATTGGCGACGGCCGCACGCGCTGCAGCGACGTCAGCATCGGCGCTCATCAACGCGGCCCGATAGTCGCGGTCATCAATGCGCACAAGCAGTTGGCCGGATTTGACCGACTGGTTGTCGTCGACGAGCACGTCGGAGATCTGTCCGGCGACCCGCGGTGCGACGAGCGTGAAATCGGCCTGAACATACGCGTCGTTCGTCGATTCGGTATGGGAATCGGAAAGAAGCCTGACGCATGCCCAGGCGCCAATGGCGACTGCCATCACGGGCACCACGACACGGATTAGCTTTGAACGGGAGAGCTTGAAGGATGACATGGAATAACTCCCCTTAACGCGAGGACTGCGGCGAAGACTGGGATGAAGGGCGCGGCGTCGCGGCCCATGGCGGAGATATGCGCACGGGCAACACCGGAATGAGGAGAAGCAACGTGAAGGCAATGCACGCCATCACGCGGTAAAGGTCGGCGGACATCAGCACGAGCGCCTGTTCATGAGCCCGATGCGCAAGCTGGGCCACGCCATGCGCGGTCTCGACGCTCCGATCGGTGACGAGCGCGCGATTGCCGAGTTGATCGACGAGCATGTTCGAATGGAAGCGCGCGCGCGCGGTGCCAAGCCCTTCAATGAGCGCGCTCGCGACAGCCGCGCTGAATGTCTTGAGCGAGTTAAACATCGCCGAGGCAAACGGGCCTTCGGTCGGCGGTAAGCCTGTCGTCACGCCCATCAGAATCGCGAGAATCACCATAGGTTGCGCGACGATCTGCAAAGACTGGAGCCAATAGAAGTTATCGCGGATCCACTCGGAGGTCATGAAGCTGCCCATCGCGCAGGTCGCGATCATCAACGACAGGCCGAGCGCCATGATCCAGCGTGAATCGACGCGCTTCAGGTTTAGGAGGGCGGCCGTCAGCGGCAGCGTGAGCAAAAGCGGAACGGCGACTAGCAGTGAAAGGGGCGCCGTTTGCAGCGGCCTGTATGCGTGGATTCGCGCGAGGAACTGGCCAGGTATTGCGGCAACGCCCACTAACAGGATAACCGCGCCTGATAGTGTCGCGAGGCCATGAGAGAAGTTTCTTCGCGACAGCAATTGGAGCTTGAAAAACGGCGCCGGATGAAACCATTCATTGACGAGAAATATGGCGAGCAATGCAGAACCGCCGACGAACATCACGCGGATGAAATCCGAGTTTAGCCAGTCAAGCCGTTCGCCTTGCAACAGGCCGATGACGAGCATTGCGACCGCCGGGCCGCCGGTCATGAAGCCGCACCAGTTGAAAGAGCGAAGACGTTCGAGCTTGAGCGGATCAGAGGGCAGGCCCCACTGGATCGCCACGCAGGTCGCGAGGCCGAGCGGCATGATCTGCCAGAACGCCATCTTCCAGTTGAAGAACTCGGTCCATAACGCGGCGAGCGGCGTGCCGAGCGCGGGTCCGAAAGTCGCGGTCATCGCGTAGCCGGCGAGCCCGTATAACTTGATCTTTGGCGGAAGATAGCGCAGCGCCACGATGATCAGCATCGGCGGAAGACAGCCACCCGCAATACCCTGCAACACCCGCAACGTGTAGAGCGACGCAAGGTTGGGTGAGAAGGGACAAAGGAAGCCGAAGAACATCGTGGCAAGAACGGCGGCGATCGTGAATCTCTTGAGCGTGAATGTGATGCCGAACCACGGCGCGAACACCATTGTGGTGACATTGGCTGCTTCGAACGAAGTGGTCAGCCAAGTGCCGTCGTCGTGACCGATCGAAAGTGCGCCTTGAATATCGGCTAGTGCGAAGGCGGTGACCTGTTCGTTGAGTATCGCAAGCAGCGAGGCGAAGAGCATGCCGATCAGACCGATGGCAAGACGGAGCGACAACGCGGACTGCACCGGCGCCGACGAAGGCGCCTTGCTCGCGGCGAGAAGCGCGGGCGCATCTTCGATGACCGGGTCCGGGGTCATGTTCGTCGGTGAATTGGCGCTATTCATAGAGGCTCTCGATCGTGTATCGGCTTAGGGGAATTCTAGAAAGAGAGCCTCGCTTGCTGAAGCGAAAAGAGGTCGGTTATTGGGCCATTTCGTGCGTGATTTCTGCCAGTGTGGATATCTCGCTACGGCATTAGCTTTTGCGTTCCACATCAGGGAAATACTGCGGCGCTTCACGCCGATCGAACATCCCGTACTCACGGATCACGCGAATATGGCGGAGGCGTACATCATTAAGTTGGGCGGCATCGCGCTCGAATGCGTCGGCGGCTGCCTGATCGCGCCAAGTCGCGACGACGATCGCATCTCCGGGCGATAGCAGCGCATTGAACGCATCCCACGCGACGAGGCCCTGCGCTTGCGTATCGAGCCCTAGCGATTCCGCAACGCTTTGCGCGCTCGCCTGCGCAATCCACTCGGGCGCGCGCATCGCATCGAGCAAGGTTACGGCTTTGCCTGCGCCGGCTTGGGTGACGTCGAGGCGTTGTTCGGTTAGCGCCTGGCCTTCGGGCACATGCGTGTCGGATACCAACTGTCCGATGCGCAGGCGATAGTCTGCGAACACGCGGTCACGCGCGGCCTGCTGAATCTTGTGATGCTTGCTTGTCGTGCGCCACCGCACGAGCGCCTTTTCGTCGCGCCAGCTTGACAGTGAAAGCAGCCATCCTTTGCGGGCCAGGCTCGCATAACGCGTGTTGTCCACAAATCCTTCGATCTGTTCGAGCTCGGGGCGCAGCATCTTTGCCATGCCGAGATAGACATCAAATTGATCGGGAACCGGATTGACTTCTAACATTGCTGAGAACATGCGGGACTCTCTAAAGGGTTGGCCATACGAAGCGACATCGCCCGATAACTTGTGGGCGTCGCGTCATTGTCGAAGACGGCGTCGCTTTACCATAGAAAGATGGAGGCTCGAATCGGGCCAATGGATAGCAAGCGCTGGCCATGCGTGACTTATGGGCCAATGTGTGTGCGACTTAGGCCAGTTCACCGAGCAGACGAACTTCTCTGGGCCGGGGTCGATAAGATTGCAACGCAGACGAGTCGTGAGTTGGATTGGGAATGGACAGATTGCGGGAGATGGAAGTATTCGTCGCCATCGTGGACAGCGGTGGTTTGACCAGCGCTTCGCAGAAGCTCGGGTTGTCGACCGCCGCGGTGTCGCGCGCGCTCAACGCGCTCGAAGCGCGCATGGGCGCGCAGCTGCTCGCTCGTACGACGCGTTCTGTGCGCCCGACCGATGCCGGCGTAGCCTTTCTTGATGCCTGTCGCAAGGTTCTCGATTGCCTCGCCGATGCTGAGGCGAATATCGGCGCATATCACCGAAAACCGGTGGGCACGCTCACTGTATCCGCGCCGGTGCTGTTCGGCCAGCGATTCGTCGCACCACTCGTCAACGCCTTCGCGCTGCGCTATCCGGACGTAAGCATCAATGCCGTCTATGTGGACCGCACCACGCGATTGCTTGATGAAGGCGTCGATATCGCGATTCGCATCGGTCATTTGGGCGATTCGACGACATTCGCGGTGCCGCTTGGTTCTGTTCGACGCAGAACATATGCCGCGCCGTGTTATCTCAAAGCGCGCGGCGAGCCGGGGCATCCACGCGAACTGACCGGGCACGACTGCGTGTCCTTCACGGGCGTGACGAACGCACTCGAGTGGGTCTTCGTTGAGGGTGGCGTACGTTTGCCGGTGCGCTTGCAGCCACGCATGATCGTCGATCTTGCGCCCGCGGCCATCGCGGCGGCGAAGGACGGCGTTGGCATCACGCAGTTGCTTTCCTACCAGGCGACGCCCGAGGTGAAGGGCGGCACCTTGCGGCCCATTCTCTCGGCGTTCGAGCCAGACGCGGTTCCAGTCAATCTCCTGCATGTGGAGCGTCGCGGTACGAGCGGAAAGATCCGTGCGTTTCTTGAGTTCGTTACCGAAACCTTGCGCGGCCACACGGAACTGCAGTGCGGACACGACGTGCGATCGATCCGGAGAAAATAGACCCGGGATGAATTTCTGCTTAGGCCACCGCAATGCGCAATTCGCGATAAGCGTTCACGAGGGCTTCCAGCGTGAATGACCGGTTAAGCCCGCTGGGATTGGGCAACACCCAAGTATCTGCGCCGCCGAAACGCATCGCCTGCTTTCCCCATGTGATATCGCGCTCGCCTGTCATCGCGGACAAGGCCGTCTTGCCAAGAAAGGCAATATAACGCGGCGCGATTGCTGACATCTTCTGCTCGATTCCCGACGTCGCCGCCCGTATCTCCGCGGGGCTCAGCTCATCCGCGCGTGCCGTCGGACGCGCAACCGCCGTGGTCAGTCCATAACCGAAATCGAGGAACGTGCGATCGTCTTCGGGACGAAGCTGTGTCGGCGTGAAGCCAGCAAGATGAACGGCGCGCCAGAATCGATTGTTTCTGCCTTCGAAGTGATGGCCGGCGGCCGCCGCGCGCAGGCCCGGGTTGATTCCGCAGAAGACGACCGAAAGACCGGGCGCGAGAATATCCGGGAGTGATTGCGACAAGACGGTCTCTTTCACGAATGGCTCCGATTACGCAGCTTCCGCGAATTCTTCGAGCATCGGGGCTTCTGCGACGGTCTCACGCACGGCCTGCCTCGCGATGACATCCGGTGTTCCACGGAATCGCGCGCGGTACTGTTTGGGTGTGACGTTAAGCCGCCGCACGAAGGTCATGCGCATGTGCGTCGCGCTATGGAAGCCGCACTTGAATGCGATGGTCTTGAGCGGAGCATCGCTGGCTTCCAGAAGCTGCCTCGCGGTATCGACGCGAACCTGTTCGACGAACGCGGATGGTGTCACCTTCGCGTGCTTGGCGAACATGCGCGAGAACGTTCGGCGACTCACGGAAACTGCGCTGGCCAGTTGCTCGATCGACAGCGCATCGGCCAGATGCTCTGTCACGTACCGATGCACCTTGCCGATAATTGGCGCTTCTTCCTTGTCCGCGCTCACGTAAGGGCTGTATTGCGACTGGCCGCCTTCGCGCTGAATATAGACCACCAGACGCTTGGCAACCCGCACTGCCTGCTCGTGGCCCCAGTCTTCGGCGACGAGCGAAAGACTCAAATCGATGCCGGCCGACACGCCAGCAGACGTGAACAGACGTCCGTCACGAATGAAAATCTTGTCCGGCTGCACCCGCGCGTGCGGGAATTTCTTTGCGAGCCGTCCTGCATCCGACCAATGCGTCGTCACGAGTTGACCGTCGAGCAGACCGGCGTGTCCGAGTACGAACGCACCGTTACAGACCGAGCCAAATCGCGCCGCGCCGCGCGCTTGCTTGCGAAGCCACGCAAGAAACTCGACAGGCGGTTCCCAGTCGGGCAATTGCGGCCCTCCGGCCACGAGCAGCAGATCGTATTGCGTATCGGATTCGCAATAGCTGTTCGGCACGATGATCTGCATGCCGTTCGAGCACGTCACGATGCCGGCTTCCCGTCCGACGAGCGAAACCTCGTATTGCCGATGAGCGGGCAAATGAGTGTTAGCTTCGGCGAAGACATCGAGCGGGCCAGCGACATCGAGTGCCTGCACACCGTCGAACAGAACAATGGCGACCTTCATGTCGAAACCCTCATCAAGTAGATGCATTGCCTTGCGCAACGGTGACCCTAGTCTATCGCCAGCGCATCACGAGAATGACACCTCGGCCGGCAAATGACTTTTACCGCCATGTAACAAGCAGGCTGTGCTAGCGCGGCCGACCACGGTGGCTCGAATCAGACATCAACTGGCCTGAGAACGAGTCAAATACCCCCGCTGGCGCAAATGCGGCTGGCTAGACTTGGGTTCAGGCACGCGGCACTCCGCGCACTAGTACATCGCCCATCCCGGAAAGGGACGGGCGGGGCAAAGGAAGGTCATCATGTTGATCGAGAAACTCCAAAGCACGTTCCTGTTCGGAGCCAATGCTCCGTATGTGGAAGAGCAGTATGAGTCGTATCTTGCCGATCCGGCGTCGGTTACCGAAGAATGGCGCGCGTATTTCAATGCATTGCGCGAAACGCCCGCGATCGACGGCAGCGATCGCGATGACGAACCGCATTTGCCGGTCGTGTCCAACTTCATCGAACTCGCACGACGTTCACGCAGCGCTTCATCTTCGATGGAAGGCGGTCTCGCGCTCGCGAGAAAGCAGGTGGCGGTTCAGTCGCTGATTGCGGCGTTTCGTACGATCGGTACGCGCAGCGCCAGTCTCGACCCGCTGCAATGGACGACGCGGCGCATGCTGCCGGAACTTACGACGGCGTATTACGGTTTGACATCAAGCGACCTGTCGACGCGCTTTAGCACCGCCGACACGTATCTCTTCGATGGAGATGCGACGCTACAGGAGATCGTGACGGCGCTCGAAGAAACTTACACCGGCACCCTCGGTGCTGAATTTATGCATCTCGCCGATGCGAACGAACGACACTGGTGGGAGCTGCGCTTCGAATCCACGCGAGCGAAGCGTTCGTTCTCGGTTGAGCGCAAGCGCCGCTTTCTCGAACGGCTCACGGCGGCGGAAGGGCTCGAAAAGCATCTTCATACCCGCTATGTTGGGCAGAAGCGGTTTTCGCTCGAAGGCGGTGAATCGCTGATCGTGCTGCTGGATGAACTCGTGCGCTACGGCGCCTCCAAAGCCGTGCGTTCCGTCGTGATGAGCATGGCGCACCGGGGGCGTCTGAATGTGCTCGTCAACGTCGCGGGTAAGCCACTGCATGCGCTCTTCGATGAATTCGAAGGCAAGAATGCCGAGGCGCTGCCCGAGGGCGATGTCAAATATCACAAGGGCTATAGCTCGATCACACAGACCGATGATGGTCCTGTGGAAGTGACGCTCGCCTTCAATCCGTCCCATCTCGAAGTGGTCAATCCAGTCGTGCAGGGCATGGCGCGCGCGAAAGCGGACGCCTTGGCGCCCGATGACCGCGCGACCGTGCTGCCCGTCGAGATTCACGGCGATGCCGCGATGTCGGGGCAAGGCGTCGTGATGGAAACGCTGAGCCTCTCTCGTACACGCGGACATGGGACGGGTGGCACCGTTCACGTGGTCGTGAACAATCAGATCGGCTTTACGACGTCGGACCCTCGCGACACGCGCTCATCGTTCTATGCGACCGATATTGTCAAGATGATCGAGGCGCCCGTACTGCACGTCAACGGCGACGATCCGGAAGCCGTAGCCCTGGCGGTGCATCTCGCGCTCGATTATCGCGCCGAGTTTGGGCGCAGCGTGGTCATCGATCTCGTGTGCTTTCGCAAACACGGACACCAGGAGCAGGATAGCCCGGCTATCACGCAGCCGCTGATGTATCGCGCGATTGCGGCGCATCCGGGCGCGCGGACGGTCTACGCGCAAAAGCTCGTTAAACAGGGCCTGATGACGTTGGAACAGGTCGAGGCGCTGGTCGATGCTTGTCGCAAATCGTTCAGTGGAGCCACCGCCGATACGAAGTCTGCGCCGGCGCTCTCTCAAGTTCATCTCGATGCCCCATCGCCGGAGCGACTGAGCATGCTCGCGCGACGGATCTCGAGCGTGCCCGATGGCTACGCACTTCATCCTCTCGTCAACAAAACGATCGCCGCGCGCCGTGACATGGCGAGCGGAAAGAGGCCGCTCGACTGGGGCATGGCGGAGCACCTTGCGTTCGCGTCACTGCTCGCGCAGAGCATCGATGTACGCCTGAGCGGGCAGGACAGCGCACGAGGCACGTTCAATCAACGCCACGCAATGCTGCACAATCAGTCGCGCACGACACGTTCGGACGGTGTATTCGTTCCGCTGGAGCATGTCGGTGAGAAGCAGGGGCGCTTTACCGTGACGAATTCGATTCTCTCTGAAGCTGCCGTGCTCGCGTTCGAATACGGCTACTCGACGGTGAATCACAATGCGCTCGTGATCTGGGAGGCGCAGTTCGGTGACTTCGCGAACGGCGCACAGGTGGTCATCGATCAGTTCATCGCTGCCGCCCGCGCAAAGTGGGGACAGCAAAGCGGGTTGACCTTGTTCCTGCCGCACGGCCAGGAGGGGCAAGGTCCTGAGCACGCATCGGCGCGGCTGGAGCGTTATCTGCAACTAAGCGCGCAGGACAACATGCGCGTGACCCAGCCAACAACGCCTGCGCAACTGTTTGCTTTGCTGCACACGCAGGCAGCGTCTGCCGACAAGCGGCCGCTAATCGTGATGACGCCCAAGTCGCTGCTTAGGCATCCGGAGGCAGTCAGCACGATGGCAGAGCTATCAGGCGGCGCGTTCTACGAGATCCTGGCCGAAGGCGAGCGCATGGAACCTTCGGAGTGCTTGATCGTCGCTACAGGTAAGGTCTATTTCGATCTGCTGGACTATCGCCGGAAACACGCTATCTACGCTACGCCGATCATTCGTATCGAGCAGCTGTATCCATTCCCGGCGCAACAGTTGGCCGCCGAGTTGGCCCACTACCCGAATCTGAAGCGCGTCGTCTGGTGTCAGGAAGAGGCGCGCAATCAGGGCGCGTGGAGTTTCGTCGAGCCGCAGTTGCGCGAGCTCTTGCCTACGCGTGCGACGCTGTCGTATGTGGGACCGTCCGCGTCGGCGTCAACCGCGCCGGGATATTACGCGATCCATGCGGCGCGGCATGCGGACGTCATCGCGCGTGCGTTCGCTAAGTGAGAGAACCCGACATGACTCAGAACCCAACGCTTTTCAAACCAGCGCAGACGGATCACCTCATCTCCGGCGCCGATGTCATACTGCGCGTGCTCGCAGAAGAGGGCGTCGATACGCTGTTCGGCTACAGCGGCGGCGCGATCTTGCCGACATACGACGCCGTGTTTCGCTTCAATGAAATGCATAAGCACGAACCGACGCGGCAGATCAACTTCGTCGTGCCCGCCAACGAGCAGTCCGCCGGCTTCATGGCTGCCGGCTACGCCCGCGCAAGCGGGAAAGTCGGCGTATTCATGGTCACGTCGGGTCCCGGCGCGACGAACGCGGTGACACCGATCGCGGACTGCAACGGCGACTCCGTCCCGGTTGTTCTTATCTGCGGACAGGTCCCTCGCGCCGCGATCGGTACTGATGCGTTTCAGGAAGCGCCGGTCTTCAATATTATGTCGGCATGCGCGAAACAAGTCTTTCTCGTCACCGATCCGGACAAACTCGAGCAGACGCTGCGCACTGCATTCGAGATTGCGCGCACGGGACGTCCGGGTCCCGTTGTGGTGGACGTGCCAAAGGACATCCAGAACTGGAAGGGACCCTATCGCGGGCACGGAACGCTGCATTTTCGCGGCTATTCGGATCGGCTGCGTCAGGTCGCTAGGGGTGCGCGCCTCGAAGGTGCGAAATGCTCGGCGTTTTTCGCCATGCTCGCACAAAGCAAGCGGCCGTTGCTGTATGTAGGCGGCGGCGTGATTGGCTCCGGTGCGACGGCAGAATTGCGTCAGTTTAGCGAGCGCTTTCGCATCCCCGTTGTGACGACTCTGATGGGTCTCGGCGCGATGCCGCCCCAACATGAACTTGCGCTCGGCATGCTAGGCATGCACGGGGCCGCATGCGCCAACTATGCGGTGGAAGACTGCGATTTTCTCATCGCCGTCGGTGCACGTTTCGATGATCGGGTGGCGGGCGGACAGCCCGACGCGTTCGCGCCCAAAGCGCGTCATGTGGCGCATATCGACATCGACGAAGCGGAGATTGACAAGGTCAAGCGCGCGGAATGGAGTCACGTCGGGGATGCAAAGGATGCGTTGCGCGCATTGATAGCGTGCGCGCCGGCGGCGTGCCCGTCACCGGACTGGAGCGCGCATGTGCTGGCGCTCAAGCGCAGCCACGGGATGAACTACGACCGGCGCAGTCGGGCCATCCAGCCGCAACGAGTCATCGAGATGCTCAGCGACATCACGCTTGGACGCGCGATCATCACGACGGGCGTGGGCCAGCATCAGATGTGGGCCGCGCAGTTCTTCAAGTTTGCCGAGCCGCGCAGCTTCCTGACGTCAGGCAGCATGGGAACGATGGGCTTTGGCCTGCCTGCCGCGATTGGCGCACAGTTCGCGAAACCTGATGCGCTCGTGATCGACATCGATGGCGACGGCAGCATTCGCATGAATGCAGGCGAACTGGAAACGGCAAGCACTTACGGCGTGCCGGTCAAGGTGCTGCTGCTCAACAATCGCGGCGATGGAATGATTCGGCAGTGGCAGCGTCTTTTTTACGACGGCCGTATGTTCGTCAGCGACAAGACGCTTCATCGCAAGGACTTTGTGCTGTCGGCGCGCGCCGATGGATTCGAGTTCGCGAGTCGAGTGGAGACACTGGATGAACTTGAAGAAAAGCTCAACGCATTCGTACGATTTGATGGACCCGCGTTTCTTGAAGTGATGATCGATCCGAACGCCGACGTGTTTCCGATGGTCGGTCCCGGTCAAAGTTATGCGCACATGGTTACAGGGCCGTTCATCGAACCGCGGGCTGCACGAGAAGTGCCCTTTGACGGCACGGACAGCAAACGCATGACAGACATGTTCTGAATCATGAACGCGGATCTGATCCACAAGGCGCTCGCGAACCCGCTGCGGCGAGACATTCTGGCGTGGCTGAAAACACCGGAGCATAGCTTCGCGCCGAATGCCGCGCGCTTCCCGCACGGCGTGCCGTCGAATACTGTTCAGGCGCGCAGCGGGCGGTCTCAATCTACCGTCTCGGCGCATCTCGCGTTAATGGTCGAGGCGGGTCTCCTCGTCTCGACGAGAGTCGGTTCCTTTGCGCTGTTTTCGCGCAACGAAGCGGTGATTGACGCCTTCATTAAGCACATTGCTGAGCGGTTTTGATTCGTACCGAGGGTTTGTAGACGTGGACCCCGGCGTCGACGGCGACGCCCAATCTGTTGCGCGCGGCTGAATGCCTTCTACCCATGTCTCATGCGCCATCTGCGCTACCCCCGTCACGCCGGAGAGCAACATCAACGTGACGACCGCGTCTTCCGGCGTTTTCACCCGTGCTATTCAATCGGGAGATTGGGCGTTTCCTCTATCAATCGACGCGCTCGGCGGTATGGGCCGAATGGACGCGATTACGGTCTTCATCGCCATGCTGGGCGAAGGCAGCCTTGCATGCCGGTGGTGCCGCGTTCCATCGTGAACACGGTGCAGGCGATTGTTTTGGGTCGCTAAGGAGGTGACGGTCGCGCGCTGCATACCGCCCTCCTGGACTTGCTCTCTAACCTTGATTGCCGCAGGCTATCCTGACGCCACGGGCAGCAATGTTGACAACCTGAGTGATGACGTCGAGTACCCGGTCTGAAACCGCCCGTTCATTCGAAAGACACTCTTGCGCGGCGCGATAAGGTTGGCGGAGTATTTTTTTCGTCAACATACCGCTTGCTATTTGCTGTAACGCTGCGATGTTCCAGGGATGCGCAAAGTCAGCCATGCACCCCGCTTTCGATCGAGGATTTGAAGAGGGGACCGGGGCGACCCGACCCTGGGCCGTCCTCGCACACGGAAGGTTTCTATCAGCTAACTACCATCGTCCGGTCAATTAACCCCCCAAGCCGGAATCTTCGCTACGGTGGCCATCCGGACGTAGCGCAGAAGCTTATTCCACGGTCCGATCAGACGAGGCTACCGAAGCGACGCACGCCGTTGCAACTCACTCAAACCTAATTATTGGGCTATACGATGGGCTCTGTAGATGACCTCAGCATCTGGTTGGGCATCTCGAGTGGTGTCTCTAACAGACTACGAGCGCTGATGTCTAAGAACCGCAAAGATGTGGCCGGGCTCGCGACATTCGCCGTTCATCGACATCAACCTTAAGGATTCCATAAAATGCTTAACGAACTTTCTGTTGTCCCGGAGTCTGCCGATCTGCAAAAGTTGGTGCGAGGTGCGGCCACCTTTGGTCACGACGTTTTTCCGCGCAACCTTGAACTATACAGAAGGCTTGCCGAGGGGCAGTCCCCACATACGTTGTTCATCGCGTGCGCAGATTCCAGGGTTGTCCCGGAGCTGATTACACAGACCGAGCCCGGGGAGCTGTTTGTCTGTCGAAATATCGGCAATATCGTCCCTGGCTTTGGCGAAATGATGGGCGGGGTGTCTGCCGTGATTGAATATGCGGTTGTTGCACTACGCGTCAGGCAAATCATCATCTGCGGCCACTCCGAGTGTGGCGCAATGAAGGGACTAGCCGCTGAGCAAGCGGTAGCTGATTCGATGCCGACCGTGCAAGCGTGGCTGCGCAATGCCGAGGCCGCGCGCAGCGTCGTACTTACACGCGAGCTTGGGAGGGGGAAAGCCCTTGTCCAGGCACTGGTTGAGGAAAACATCAGGCTGCAGTTAATGCATTTGCGTTCCCATCCGTCGGTTGCTGCTCGACTTGCGCAAGCGGCACTGACGGTTCATGGCTGGTTGTATGACATTGAGCACGGCACTGTTTCAATGCTTAACGAGGCGCAGAAGAGGTTCGAACCGCTTTCCCGAGCCGGAGCTTGTAGCGCAGAGGGGCTTTAAAATGACAATCCCGGGGCGCGTACGTGCTGGGCAAATACTTCTTTACGTTGGGCGACCGCTTGCCTTGTTGTTTGCGTGGGACATAGTGGTGACTGTCGTGTACCTGTGTTCACACGCGAAGGTAAACTTCCCAGCGCTGCCGATGTCACTAATGGCGACCGTTGTCGCGATATATCTGAGTTTTAGGAACACGGCTGCATATGCGCGATGGTGGGAGGCACGAACACTCTGGGGATCGTTAGTGAACGCCTCGCGAACCTTCGCGCGGGAAGTCGTTATGCTGGCCGCTAGCGAATCGATCTCCTTGCAGCGAGAACTCGTGCTTCGTCATGTCGCATACGTCCATTCGCTGCGGTTGCACCTCCGTCGTGAGTCGCCATGGGAAGAGCTGTCCCTACGTCTCCCGCAAGAAGAGATTGTGAACTTGCGTCGCGTAGCGAATGTCCCAAATGCGATATTACGGCGGACCGCGGAAATCGTGGCTCGACAATGCAACGCAGATAGTGTGAGACTCGTCGCTATCGAGCGGACCATGGCAGACATATCGAATGCTCAAGGAGGAATGGAGCGGATCAAGAACACGCCGTTTCCAAAGCAATACTCTACCTATCCGATCTTCTTCACGCATGTTTTTTGTATTCTTCTGCCGTTGGGACTAGTTGAGTCTCTTGGCTGGTACACAGTATTAGGGTCAACTGCAGCTGGCTTCTTATTCCTTGCGCTTCTCAAAATAGGTAGTGACATGCAAGAACCCTTTGCCAACACTGAGAACGACGTTCCTATAACCACGCTTGCGAGGGCGATTGAGATTGATCTACTCGATGGACTGGACGAAAGGCATTCGATCAAACCTATTCCAATTGAGAATAACGTTGTGTGGTAGGCGTCACTGATCAAGGCAATCGCGGGGACATCAGTCAGGGAGCAACGAAAGCGCCCCTCGTTGGCTTTCGAGACGAGATGGTCGCAGAAAATACGGTTCACGAGATCGTGAGAGATTGGTTCAGCTTTGCATGGAGCCGGGCGATAGCATGATGAATTAACGCGGTTCGCCTTGCCGGTCTCGACGTGCGAGCGAGAGCGGCGCCGGCCTGTGCGCCGGAATAGTGTCGAATGACCATCCCTCCGTTTTTACAACGGATGGCCAATGGCTCACTCACACTTCGAAGGACCTCGCGATAGATCGTCCGCTCGCCGTAACGCTGTCATTCGCCTAGCTGCGGGCGAACCCCGGCGAACGTCCGGAGCTGGCGGATCTCGCTCACCGAGTCGACCGGGGTTAATCCCAACGCATCGGTCGACCAGCGACGACTTAGGTCAGCTCGGCACGTCCTAGCGGCGTAGGTTTAGGACGTTAGGATCCGGAGTCCAAATCGTCTGAGTCGCGCACGCTTTCGTGACCGCCGCTGCCTGCTTTCTGCTTTGGCTGACGATCACAGGCGGCGTGCAGCGCATCTTGCAGTTGCGCAAGCGAATATGGCTTGCGCAGCGCCGACCATTTGAAATGCAGGGCCTCATGCTCCGGCGGCGTGTTCCCGGACGAAAAAATAACGTGGAGATCCGGTTGAATAGACGTGGCGCGGCGCGCCAGTTCAAGCCCTGACATATCGGACATGACGACGTCTGTCAAAAGAACGTCGATGTCGCCCGCTTGCAGCATTTCAAGCGCAGCCGCGGCGTTTCCTGCGCGCCGTGCGCCGATTCCCAGCAGCAGGAGCAGTTCACAGAGCGCGTCGAGCGACGCAGGGTCATCGTCTACGGCGAGGACGCGCAACTCTTCGGGGCGCCGGACCGGGCCTTCAGGTTCTTCGCTAGATTCGGAAAAGGGTTGCTCGACGACCTGGGTAGCGCTGTCGCCTAGAACTTGCCGGACCTTCGTCGCGAGCTGCTGGCGGCTGTACGGCTTACTGAGCAGCTCGACGCCGGGGTCCAGCCGGCCGCCGTGGACGATAGCGTTCTGCGTGTACCCTGAAGTGAATAGCACCTTGAGTCCGGGAAGCATCTGTGCGGCTTGCCTTGCCATGTCGGGGCTACGCAACGCCCCGGGCATGACCACGTCGGTGAATAACAAATCGATGTGCACGCCGCTGGCGACCACAGCCAGTGCCTGTTCGGCGTCATTGGCCTTCAACACAGCGTAGCCGAGACCAGTAAGAAGCTCGACAACCGTCGATTGGACCTGCGGATCATCTTCAACGACGAGAATGGTCTCCTCGCCATGCTTCACGCTGCCCCTCCCGCGCGGCGGGAACTCAACAGCCGTACCGGTCGAGCGAGGTAAGTAGATCTTGACTGTTGTTCCTTCGCCGATCTCACTGTAGAGCTTGATGTGTCCCTCGCTTTGCCTGACAAACCCATACGCCATGCTCAGTCCAAGGCCGGTACCTTCGCCTTCCGGTTTCGTGCTGAAGAAGGGATCGAAGGCGCGCTCCATCACTTCGCGGCTCATGCCGGTCCCTGTATCGGTGACAGCCAGCATGACGTACTGTCCGGCCTTGACGTCAGGAACCGTCGATACGTATTCGTCATCCAGCGTCGCGTTGGCAAGTTCGAGCGTGAGCTTCCCGCCGTCCGGCATCGCATCGCGTGCATTGATGGCCAAATTTAGAATCACGTTTTCCAACTGATGCGGATCCACGAGAATATTCCACAGACCGCCGGCCACAACGGACTCGATTTCGATCGTCTCGCCCAGCGCCCGGCGCAGCAGGTCGTCTAGTAGGCGAAGCTGGCGTGCGGGATTGATGACAAGGGGCGCCAGTGGTTGCTGACGTCCGTAAGCGAGCAGCTGCGAAGCCAATTTCGCGCCGCGATCCACGGCGTCAATCGCCTTGCCCAAGCGCTCCGCGGTCCAGTTGTCCCGTCCGTATCGATTTTCGAGCAGTTCCAGGTTTCCCCGTAGCACCTGCAGGACGTTATTGAAATCGTGTGCCA
>NZ_JALQDV010000062.1:0-79650 GCF_023631045.1 Caballeronia sp. AZ7_KS35
CCCCCCCCAGATCAGGCGGGGGTTGCAATCGGGCAAGACCCGTGAGGGCGGGGTGGGCGGGGCCCCCCCCCGGCGGGGGCGCCCCCCCCCCCCCCCCCCCCCACGATTGAGGATCGATGCGCGCTCGAAGCGCGATAGCGTAGGCTTGTAGCGAAGCGCCGCATCGCAGGCCATGCGTACGTCTTCCACTGAAGCCATCGGAACGGTGCCAACGACATCGCCAGTGTACGGATTGAAAACCTTAGCCACCCGGTCGCGCCACACCCGCTCTCCGTCGATCCGCAGGGCCTCTTCGCGAAACCGCGCCGGCTCCTGTTTGATCTGATCCATCCTTCTTACCCCCACATAGGTCGATATGTGCGTGCCAGTTATCGGCGATAATTCAAGCCGGCATTCAGTCTCCGGGAAGGCCGTTGACGTCGGCGAAGAAGAAATCCTGCCAGTTGTCGGGCTTGGTCGAGAGAAGTCCAATCTCGTTCATGAAAGACGCGAAGGTCATGAACTTTCTGGGTGTCATCGTCCACTCGATCTCGGGATCGCGGATGATCCGCTCGATCTGCGCGGCCGACATGTCATTGACGCCCTCGGTCTGTTTCCAGAGGGCGGCCGCGCCGGCCGGATCGACCTGGATCTGACCGTGAGCCTCCCGTAGCGCGGCAACGAACGCCGCAAAGACTTTGGGATTGGCATCGTGGAACTGCGTGCTTGTCCATACCGCGTTATATGTGTGCGGACCGCCGAGCACCGTATAGCTGTCGAGGACCTTGTGGATTCCCGGCGCCGCCATCTCCTCGTACATCAGTGGTGCCGCGCTGAAGTGAGCGTCGATGTCCGTGTTTCCATCCAGCAAAGCTTTCATTGCCTGAGGATGACCAAGCGCAACCGTGTACGGGTCGAGCTTGCTGACCTGGCCCTTGCCGAAGCTCTGCTCCGCCGCCATCGCCAGCGTGACGGCCTGAATGGATGTGCGCACCTCGGGCACGGCAATCCTGTCCTTCGCTGTGAAGTCCGCGATCGTTTTGACCGAGGGGTTGGACGTCACAAGATAGATCGGCATCGACACTAGCGCACCGACGCCTTTCACCTTGACGCTCGTGCGCGTCTTGTCCCAGCTCGCCAGCAACTGACTGACGCCGCCGGAAGCGAAGTCGAGCTGGCCCGACACGAGCGCGTCATACATGGCCGCTGCGCGCGGAAACCGCTGCCATTGCGCCCTGACGCGGATCCCGAGCAAGGCCGCGTGCTTCTCCAGCAGTTTGTTATGCACCATCACGATCAACGGCAGATAGGAAATTCCGACCCCCGTCGAACCGCCGATGACTACGGTGATGTTCTGTCCACGCTCACGTCCTGAAACGTTCTCCGGGCTTGCAGCCGCAGGCCGGTCTCCAATCGATGGCGAAGGAGGCGAAGACTGACTGAAGCCGATTGCCGGCACGGATAACGCGGGGGCTGCGGCTGCGGCGAGCAGCATCTTGCGGCGACGCCGGGACACGGAATTCTTGCCTGCGCGATGCGCGGAGGCGGATGGCCCATCCACAGACGCGTCATACCGATAAATGTCATTCATTGAGTATCTCCTTGGCAGGCTGACTTGACGTTCATGGCATCGACCACCCGGTCGCCCGTCTTCGTTCATGGAAGAGCCCGAAAATTTTCGTCGACGAAGCGGAATGTCCGCGCGGCGCGCGACTCGTCAACGCTTTATCAGCAAAGAGAGCACTGCGCTGCCCGCGCAAAGCCCCGCGACGATCGGAAAGATGATCGACGTCTGACCGGTCATATCGATGACATGTCCAATCACCGGCTCGCCGATCCCCGCGAACATGTAGGACATGGTGTTGAGGACGCCTGTCGCGGTTCCGGCGGCGCGTCGTCCGAATATGTCCGGACAGAGCGCCCAGAACGATGACGCAGGGCCGAAGACGAAAAAGCCGCACAAGAAAAGCAGCGCAATCGCGGTAACGCTGCCATGTGGAACGAACATCATCAGGATCGCAGTCGCGCAGGCGAGCACCATGTACCAGACGATCGCCACGTAGCGCCGTCCCTGGAACAACACGTCGGAAATCCAGCTATTCGAGAGCGAGCCGAGCGCCATGCCGATCGGCAAGGCCACCGTGATCCACTTCGGATCGATCAGCGTCGCCGAGGTCTTCCAGTCCAGACCGAGAAAATGAACCGGCACCCAGACCACGAGTGCGTACCGGGCCGCATTCTGAAAGCCGATGGCAAAACCCGTGATATAGAGCCGCCAGTCTTTCATGACGAGCGCGTAGCGTTGCGCACTCGTCAGTTCCCGTTCCGTGCCGGCTGACGTGGCGGCGGCCGACGAT
Organism: Caballeronia sp. AZ7_KS35; assembly: GCF_023631045.1. Lineage (NCBI taxonomy): Bacteria > Pseudomonadati > Pseudomonadota > Betaproteobacteria > Burkholderiales > Burkholderiaceae > Caballeronia > Caballeronia sp. AZ7_KS35. The sequence continues at coordinate 2,337 of NZ_JALQDV010000062.1, forward strand.
TGGTGCGTGCCCGGGAAATCGCTGGCCGCGGGCCGTTCGGACACGAAAAGCAGCAGCACGAGCGCGCCCAACAACATCGACAGCGGAGCAAGACGGAATATCCACACCCAGCCGAGCTGCATCGCGCCGAGTATCACCACTGGAAAAATATAGGCGAGCACCGACGAGAATCCGGAGAACCCTATGTACACGCCGTAGACGAAGCCTCGATGCGTGTGGTCCCACCAGTTCGTCAGCAAGCGGCTGCCCGGCGCGAAACCCATCGACTGAAAATACCCGTTGAGGCCCCAAGCCAGCAGGAAAAACATGAATGTATGGCCGAAACTGAAGAGCCAGTTCGCCGCCACCGAAAGCACGGCGCCGGCAATCATCATGGCCTTGCCGCCCAGCTTGTCGCCCAGATTGCCGTTGATGAACTGGCCGCCGGCATAACACCAAAGCATCGTTGCGCTGATCCATCCGATTTCATACTTCGACAGGCCGAAATCGTGCTGAATGCCCGCCACGGCGAATCCAAGCGTCTGCCGGCCGGTGTAATAGAACAGGTAGCAGAACGTGACGCCTACGAGCGCGCGCCACTTGTAGTGCGTGAACGAGGCGTTTCTTCGTTCGGACGTGTACTGCAAGGCGTCAGTCGAATCTGAGGGCATTGCTGTCTCCTGGCCGTGCGCAGTCTTTGCCACGCTAGCCGATTGTCTTCAGGCGAGATGGTTCAGTGCGAGATCGATTACGTCGAAGTTGCGCAGACGCCGCGCATCGTCGATTCCGCGCAGCTTGCGATTGAAGATGAGCGGCACCTGCTGTTCGGACAGGCCGCCATGCGAGCGCAAGGGAACCGTGAGTCCGGACAGGTCGTGCTGTTGCGCCGCGCTGCCGAGCACCGCGAGGCGCTCTCCGAGCACGACCAGCTCGCCGATCCGGTCCGCGGGCAATTCGAATCGTGTGCTCGCCTCCGCACGCGTCAGTACCGCCTCCACGCCCCTGATCGACGCGATGAAGGACATGACATCGCCCTGGCGCGCGTCATCGGCATCGCGCAGATAGACGGTCGCATAAGAGCCGAGCGCCCCGTGATGGACCACGTACGGGTCCGTGATAGGCAGAATGACGCGCGCTGCGTGGGAGCCATATCGCGCATCGAGCCGGTCTTGCAGGAACACGATATTGGGCCGTCCGACCGAATCGGTTTTCGCGTTCATGCCGTGATCCGCTGTGATCGCGAGCACCGCGCCAGCTTCGTGCAGCCGCCTCAGGTAGCCGTCCATCATCGCGTAGAAAGCGTTGGCTTCTGGCGTGCCCGGCGCATGTTTATGCTGCACGTAGTCGGTGGTGGACAGGTACATCAGGTCGGGGCGCTCCTTCTTCAGGATCGAGACGCCCGCGGCGAACACGAACTCTGAGAGTTCGGCGCTGTACACCGACGGCACCGGCATGCCGACTCGGTCGAGTATGTCTTCGATGCCGTGCTCCCGCTGCGTCACCTGATCGGCTTTTTCCGCTGAGAAGCAGATGCCTTCCAGCCGATGACCCAGCAGACTGCGCAGCTTGTCCTTCGCTGTCACCACGGCGACGCGTCCGCCGGCGCGCGACATCTCCGCGAGAATGGTGGGCGCGCGGAGATAGCGGGCGTCGTTCATCAGGACCTCGGCCTGGGTTTCCTCGTCGAAGAAGAAATTGCCGCAGATGCCATGCACCGACGGCGGTGCGCCAGTGACGATGGACAGGTTGTTCGGATTGGTGAACGACGGCACCACACAATCGCCCTCGAGGACGGTGCCGGCGGTTTGAAGACTGGCGAGAAACGGCGCGCTGCCGGAGAGGATCGCCTGGTTGATGTACTCCTGCTCGCAACCGTCGACGCACACGACGATAGTGGGCTCCGAGGGCATCATATAGCTACGGGAATTGACGTGGAACGCGCGGCTCATTCGAATACCTTTGCTGTGAAGTGATCTGGAAACGTCAGCGTATGATGAGCAATTCGCTCACACAACCGAAATAACTTCGCGATATCTGAAAGAAAAACTCACAGATGAGATCAAGACTTCCCCCTCTCAATGCGCTGCGGGTGTTCGAGGTCGCGGCGCGCGCGGGCAGCTATTCGGCGGCCGCGCGTGAACTGAATCTGACGCACGGCGCAGTGAGCCGTCATATCGCCATCCTCGAAGAATGGCTGGGCCAGCCTCTTTTCGCGCTCGAAGGTAAGAGCATGGTGGCGTCCGGCTATGCGCGCGCATTCGCGCGCGAAATCGGCGGGGCATTTGACCATATCGCAGACGCTGCCGAGCGCTATGGCAAGAGTCACGACCACAAGGTGATCCGGGTGAGCGCGGCGGCCACGGTGGCAATGCGCTGGCTGATTCCTCGGCTGCCCTTGTTCACGGCAATCCATCCGGACGTGGATGTGCGCGTGTCGACGACCCTGACAAGCGATTCAGCACTGAGGGGCAGTTTCGACCTGGCGATTCGCCGGGAAGTGCCCGCCGACGGACAGTTCCAGGCCTCGCCCCTGTTCGAGGAGCGCAACACGGTCATTGCAAGCCCGGCGCTGATCACTCCTGCGCGGCTGTCGTCGGTGGAACAGCTTGCGGCAGAAACATGGCTGACGACGCAATCGCGTCCGAGAGACTGGGAGGAATGGACGGACGCCGTCGGCCAGCCTGCCCTTCGTGCGAGCCGCACCTTACGCTTCGATCACTTCTTCGTGACCCTGCAGGCCGCGGTCGACGGACTCGGCTTCGGCATTGGACCGTTCCCGACGCTGGAATCTGACTGCACGCTGGGGCGCCTGCAGAGGCCGTTCCCCGAGTTGACCTGCAAAGGCGCGACCTACTACGTGCTGGTTCCGCTCGACGCCGACAAGCCGGTCCACATGCGGGATTTCATCGACTGGCTCAAAGCGAGAGGCGAAGACCGCCCGTGATCCTGCTTCTCGGTCCGACAGCCGCTCCGCAGGCGGCTCGTACAGCCTTTGCGGCCCGTGTCTTGGCTGAAAATGTCGCCATGACCGGCGGTGACCGAGAGCAGCTTGGCGATGTTCTCCGCACAATTCCCCGTCTTACTTACGATTGGCGGGAGACCTCAATCTGCCTGATCCTTGGAAGCCAGAACCTGGTGCAGCGTGCAACGGCTGTGTGTAGCTTCTCGCCCGAATTGAGAGCATCAGGACACACGCACGACGATGCGATGATGTCCGCGCGGCAGACACCGAAGAGCCTCATCACCGGTTTTGAGCAGCTACACGCAGTGCAGAAACGAATTTCTACCGTCCAGCCGGGTGCTTTCTCAAACCGAATGCCCGAGTCTCGGCCTTCGCGGACGTTCGATGTTCACCGACTGTGCGGCCGCAGCTTGCCTGTTAGCTGTCGTTCGCGATGCGGCTCGCTTGAACGGCGGCTTCCGGGGACGGCGAACTAGGCATTACGACCCTGAGCAGACTCTCAACTCATCAAGTGATCAGCGGCAGATATACGAACGAGAGCGGCCACTGCGATTGCACCGCTACTGTTCGGTCTAATGGCAAGCGATTCCGCTTCCATAGCTGAGGACGTCCTGAGAGCGCGCTGTCCGCGATCGTCGGAAGTCAGCTGCTCCTCGTGTCGAGCCGGCGCTCAGCAGGGCCGCGCCATAGCTAAAGGCGTTTCCGTTACAGTGGCGACACGGCACGATCCACGTGAAGCCACACATGACCAGCTACTTTCATTACGATCTGCATTCGCTGCGCCTTTTCATCGTCGTCGCGGAAACGGGCAGTCTGACGCGCGCCGCCGACCGCACCAGCATGACGCTGTCGGCGGTGAGCAAGCGCATCGCCGATCTGGAGCGCAGCACCGGCTGCACGTTGCTGCTGCGCCAGCCGCGCGGCGTCGAAATGACCGCGGCCGGCAAGGGTCTTCTGGCGCATGCGCGTCAGGTGGTCGAACGCGTGAACCGCATGGCCAATGAGATGAGCGACTACGCCGTCGGGGTGCGCGGTCATGTGCGCATGTGGGCGAACACATCGGCGATCGTGCAGTTCCTTCCGCGTGATGTGCGCATCTTTCTCGCCGATAACCCGAGCGTCAAGATATCGCTGGAAGAGCGTCTGAGCGGCGATATCGTCGCGGCGGTCACGACTGGCGATGCGGACATCGGCATCTTCGCGGACAACGTGCCCGCGCCGAACATCGCCAAGGTCGTCTATCGGCAAGACCGGCTCGTGCTGCTGGTGCCGAACGAACATCCGCTCGGATCGCGCGAACACGTTGCATTCGTCGACACGCTCGATTACGAGTACGTCGGTCTCAACGAAGGCAGCTCGCTCCTCGCGCGGCTGCTGGATGCCGCGTTCAGCGCCGAACGCACGCTCAAGGTTCGAATTCAGGTCAGCAGTTTCGATGGCATCTGCCGAATGATCGAGCAAGGACTCGGCATCGGCGTGTTGCCGGAAGCGGCGGTGCGCACCGAGATTCTCGCGGCCGGCCTTCGCCCCGTTCGTCTCCTCGACGACTGGGCGGACCGCACGCTCTGGATCGGCACCCGCTCGCGCGATGAGCTTTCGCCCGAAGCCGCCCGTCTGTTCGAGTTCATGTCCGCGCAAACGCATGCCTGACAACGCTCCGAGTGCCTTTCCAAAATGGAAAGGGTCGTTGAAAATTCATTGATTTTCAGCGCGGCCGGTTCGTTTCACAGTGAAGCATCGCAATCAATGACGACGCTTCATAGGAGACAGCTGTGACGAAGCCGCTCGCAGGCATACGCGTGCTCGAAATGGGACAGCTCATCGCCGGTCCCTTCGCTGGAAAGATGCTCGCCGAATTCGGCGCGCAGGTCATCAAGATTGAACCGCCCGGCACGGGCGACCCACTGCGCAAATGGCGCCTGCTTCATGCAGGCACGTCGGTCTGGTGGGCGGCGCAGTCCCGCAACAAGGAATCGCTGACGCTCGATCTTCGCTCGCCCGAAGGACAAGACGTCGCGCGAAAGCTCATCGCACAGAGCGATGTGCTGATCGAAAATTTCCGCCCCGGCACGCTCGAAGCGTGGGGCCTCGGCTGGGACGAACTGCACGCGCTCAATCCCGATCTCGTTATGTTGCGCGTCTCGGGCTACGGCCAGACTGGGCCGTATCGCGACCGGCCCGGCTTCGGTGTCGTCGCCGAAGCAATGGGCGGCTTGCGGCATTTAAGCGGCGAACCCGGCCGCACGCCGGTGCGCGTGGGCGTGTCCATCGGCGATTCGCTTTCCGCGCTGCATGGCGTGATCGGCATTCTGCTCGCGCTGCGTCATCGCGATCAGAACGGCGGTGAAGGACAGATGATCGATGTCGCGCTGTACGAATCGGTCTTCAACATGATGGAAAGCCTGTTGCCCGAGTTCTCCGTGTTCGGCACGGTGCGTCAGCCGGCGGGCAGCAGCCTGCCGGGCATCGCGCCGTCGAACGCGTATCGCTGCTCTGACGGCAAATACGCGCTGATCGCGGGCAACGGCGACAGCATCTTCCGCCGCCTGATGGATCTGATCGGCCGCCGCGATCTCGCTGATGATCCCGCCCTCGCACAGAACGACGGCCGCGTGAAGCAGGTCGAGCGTATCGACGCCGCCATCGCCGAATGGGCGAATCGCCAGCCGCTTGACGACGTGCTCGCCGCGCTCAACGAAGCGCGCATTCCGGCGGGCAAGATCTATGACGTCGCCGATATCGCGAGCGACCCGCACTATCGCGCGCGCAACATGATCCTCAATGCGCATCTGCACGACGGCACGCCCGTGCAAGTGCCGGGCATCGTTCCGAAGCTGAGCGCGACGCCCGGCACGGTCGAAAGCGAAGCGCCGACGCTCGGCCAGCACACGGACGCGGTGCTCGAACGCATCGGCATCGACCAAACGACCCGCGACGCATGGCGTGCGCGCGGCATCATCTGACAGGAGCGCTCCATGACTGGCCAGCGTGTGCATATCCAGGAAGTCGCGACCCGCGACGGCTTCCAAAACGAAGCGCAATTCGTCGATGCCGACGCGAAAATCGCTCTCATCGACGACTTGAGCGCGTGCGGCTACGCGAAGATCGAAGTCACCTCGTTCACCTCGCCGAAAGCGATTCCCGCGCTGCGCGATGCCGAGGCGGTGATGCACGGCATCGCGCGGCGCGAAGGCATCGTCTACACCGTCCTCGTGCCGAATATTCGTGGCGCAGAACGCGCGCTGTCGTGCGCCGTCGATGAAGTGAATCTGGTGATGTCGGTAAGCGAAAGCCACAATCGCACGAATCTGCGCATGAGCCGCGAGCAGTCGTTCGCGCAATTGCGCGATGTGATCGGCGTCGTGAAGCAGACGAACGTGGCGATCAACGTGTCGCTCTCGACCGCGATGGGCTGCCCGATGGAAGGCGACATCGCCCAGGAGGATGTACTCGCGTGGATGCAGCGATTCGCCGATCACGGCGTGCATGGCGTCACGCTTTGCGATACAACCGGCATGGCGTTCCCGTCGCAGGTCGGCGCGTTGTGCGCGGCGGCACGCGAGCGCTTTCCCACGCTGGAACTCACGCTGCACTTTCACAACACGCGCGGCATGGCTCTGGCGAACACGCTCGCCGCGCTCGATGCGGGCATCGACCGTTTCGATGCATCGCTCGGCGGGCTGGGCGGCTGTCCGTATGCGCCGGGCGCGACCGGAAACGTCTGCACTGAAGAACTCGTTCACATGCTCGAACTCGACGGCTACGACACGGGCGTCGATCTGTCCGCGCTGCTGTGCGCGTCGGCACTGCTGCCGGGTTTGATCGGGCACGACGTGCCGAGTCAATTGCTCAAGGCTGGGCGTCGTCTCGATCTGCACGCGATGCCGTGCGCCGCCAGTGACGGTCGGCCGGCACAACGCGCCTTCGCGCAAGCGGACTGAGGGAGCGACGGCATGCAAAGCTATCCTCTTTCGCGCGATTTCCACGTGTCGTTCAGCGATCTGAAGCTGGTCGCGCGCGGCCTTGTACGACCCGAATGCGTGCTTGCGCTCGACGACGGCACGGTGATCGCCGCGCACGGCGAAGGCGGCTATTCGGTCATCGCGTCCGATGGCGCGCTCACGCACCGGCTGATCGAGCCGCGCGATTCGAAGCGCGCTTATGTGCCGAACGGCATCGCGCTCGCGCCGAATGGCCGCGTGCTCTTCGCGGATCTCGGCCACGCGCACGGCGGCCTCTTTTCCATCGACAGGCAGGGCAAGCTCGAAACCGTGCTCGATGCCGTAGACGGCATCGCGCTTCCTCCCAGCAACTTCCTCTTCGTCGATGAGCACGGCGTGCTGTGGTTCACCGTCAGCACGCGCAAGATTCCGCGCAGCGAGGCGTGGAACCACTCGGTGCCGGACGGTTTCATCGGTGTCGTCGATCAGAACGGCGCGCGCATTCTCGCCGACGGACTCGGCTACACCAACGAGGTCGCGATCTCGCCCGACCGCAACTGGCTGTATGTGAACGAAACCTACGCGCAGCGCGTGAGCCGCTTCCCGCTGCTCGGCAAGCAGGAAGCGCCCGTGCTCGGTCCGCGCGAAACCGTCGCGCAGCTCGATGGCGCCGATCTCCCCGACGGCCTTGCCTTCGACGCGCACGGCGGGCTGTGGCTGACCTGCATTGCGAGCAATCGCGTGCTGCTCGTGCGCCCCGATGGCGAGGTGCAGGTGATCCTCGCCGATACCGACGCCGAACACGCCGACCGCATCGCACGCGGCATACGCATGGGCACGCTGCAACACGCCGACATGCAGACGCCGGGACGCTCGCGGCTCGGCAATGTGTCGAGCATTGCATTTGGCGAGCGCGACATGCGCACGGCGTACCTCGGCTGTCTGCTCGACGACTGCATCCGTTCGTTCCAAAGCCCGATCGCTGGGTTGGCGTTGCCGCATCGAAGCCGCCGTATCAGCTGATCGGATGAGGCCGCAGAGCCACACCGATCCCATCATCGACCTATGCAGGAGACGAGCATGAACGACATCGAATCGCGAACGATGCGCAAACTACTGCGCCACTTCGCGCCGCTTCTGACCATCTGCTTCGTGGTCGCCTTTCTGGATCGCGTGAACGTCGGCTTCGCCGCGCTCACGATGAACCGCGACCTCGGTCTTTCCGCATCGGCTTTCGGGCTCGCCGCCGGACTCTTCTTCGTCAGCTACTTCATCTTCGAAGTTCCGTCGAACATCCTGCTGGAACGTGTCGGCGCGCGGCGCTGGATCGCCCGCATCATGCTGACCTGGGGCCTCTGCTCAGCGGCGACCGCATTCGTTCAAGGCGAGTCGTCGTTCTACGCAGTGCGTGTACTGCTCGGGGCGGCCGAAGCCGGCTTCTTTCCCGGCGTCGTGTTCTTCCTGACACTGTGGGTTCCGGCGACGCACCGCGCGCGCGTGATAGGCGGCTTCATGGCCGCGATGCCGCTAGCGAGCGTGATAGGCTCGCCGCTCTCCGGCTATCTGATGAGCCTGCACGGATGGCTCGGCCTTGCTGGCTGGCAGATCATGTTTCTGCTCGAGGCGGTGCCATCGCTCGTGCTCGCGTTCGTCGTCCTGCGCGTGTTGCGTGATTCGCCGAAGGACGCCGAATGGCTCGACGACGACGAACGCGCATGGCTCGAATCGACGCTGGCCGCCGAACGCGCAAACCGCGCGACGGCCGTCGAGCGCGGCATACTCAATCTGCTGAAGAGTCCGGTGATCCTGCTGACCGCGCTCGCCTACTTCGGCGTCACCGGCTTCAATTACGGATTGAGCTTCTTTCTGCCGCAGATCGTACGCGCATTCGATTTGACCCTCCAGCAAGTGGGTTTTGTCAGCGCGCTGCCGTTTGTCGCGGGCGCGGCGGGCATGATTCTATGGGGCCGTCACTCCGATCACACCGATGAGCGGCGTTTCCATCTACTCGTTCCGCTGGCGCTCGCTGCAATCGGACTGGCCGGCTCGACGATCGTCAACGCGCCCGTGCTCAAACTCGCGCTGCTGTGCCTGGCAAGTTTCGGCGTGTTCTCGGCGTTGCCGGTGTTCTGGGTAGTCGCGCCCCGATTGCTAGGACCGGCTGCCGCTGCGGCCGGCATCGCGCTCATCAACTCACTCGGCAATCTCTCTGGCTTCGTCAATCCGTATGCCGTCGGCCTCGTCAAGGATGCCACCGGCAGTTTCGACGGCGGCCTGCGACTAATCTCGGCGTTTGGTGTCGCGGCGCTCGTCATTCTGCTCTTTGTCACGCGCAGGATGCGGGGCACACGACGACAAGAAAGCTCCGACGTTTCGACATTCGAACCCGGCAGGGGAGTCTAACGTGAACCTCATCGACCATCTCGACCACCTCGTCCTCACCTGTGTTGATATCGACGCTACCAAGCGCTTCTACACCGAAGTCATGCAGATGCGGCTCGAGACTTTCGGCGAGGGGCGCATCGCGTTCCGCTTCGGCGATCAGAAGATCAACGTGCATGTTCGCGGGGCCGAGTTCGAGCCGAAAGCGCATCTTCCGGTCGCGGGCGCGCTGGACTTGTGTTTCATCGCGGCGGTTCCGCTCGACGATGTCGTCGCTCATCTGGCGCAATGCAACTGGCCGATCATCGAAGGCCCGGTGCAACGCACAGGCGCCACTCAAAGAATTCGCTCTGTCTACGTGCGGGATCCCGATCTAAACCTCATCGAAATATCCGAACTTGTGTAACAGACGGTCCACATCGAGCGGTGAACGGCAGATAGGTCGACCCGCTTCTCAACGACGTAGCAGGAGACACATCATGAACATCGCAACGGAAGCGCCCGTCGAGGCGCAACCCATTTCCCGGCCGCGCAAGCGGTGGTTCCAGCATCTGTATATCCAGGTATTACTGGCGGTCGTGCTCGGAATCCTTCTCGGGCACTTCTATCCGTCTGTCGGCGAAGCGATGAAGCCGCTGGGAGACAATTTTCTGAAGCTCATCAAGCTGATGATCGCGCCGCTGATCTTCTGTTCGGTGGTGCACGGCATTGCGAGCATGAACGACATCAAGTCGGTGGGACGTGTCGGCATCAAGTCGCTCATCTACTTCGAAGCGATGACCACGCTCGCGCTCGCCATCGGTCTCGTCGCGGTGAATCTGATGAAGCCCGGCGGCGGCATGCATATCGATCCGCGTACGCTCGACGTCTCGTCCATCGCAGCGTACACCAAGGCCGCGCACGACCAGAGCGTCGTTGGATTCCTGTCGCACATCATTCCAACGACGGTGTTTGGCGCGTTGGCCGAGGGCGACATTCTGCAAGTACTGTTCATTTCGATCATCTTCGCCTTCGCGCTTCAGATGCTCGGCGAACGCGGCAAGCCTCTGCTCTTCGTGATTGATGCAGGCGCGAACACCTTTTTCAACATGGTGCGCATCGTGATGTACGCGTCACCGATCGGCGCGTTCGGTGCGATCGCGTTCACCATCGGCAAGTACGGCGTCGTTTCGCTCAGCTCGTACGGACAACTTCTGCTGACTTACTATCTGACCGGGCTCGTGTTCGTGTTCGTCGTTCTCGGCACGGTCTGCAGACTCGCAGGATTCAGTCTGATCGCCTTTCTGCGCTACATCCGCGAGGAGCTGCTGCTCGTGCTCGGCACGTCCTCTTCAGAGTCGGCGCTGCCTCGGCTCATGGCGAAACTCGAAAAACTCGGCTGCGAAAAATCCGTCATCGGTCTCGTCGTTCCCGCTGGATACTCTTTCAATCTCGATGGCAGTTGCATCAACATGACCGTGCTCGCGATCTTCATCGCACAGGCGACGGACAGCACACTCAGCATTGGTCACCAGCTCACGCTTCTGCTTGTCCTGCTGCTCACGTCCAAGGGCGCGGCGAGCGTCAGCGGCGGCGCATTCATCGTACTGGCCGCGACACTTAGCTCGGTGCCCGGCATTCCCGTCGCAGGCCTCGTCCTTGTGCTCGGCATTTATCGATTCATCTCGGAAGGCGGTGCGCTGATCAACGTCATCGGCAACGGCATCGCGACGATCGTCGTCGCCGAATGGGAAGAGGCGCTCGACCGCGACACGTTGAAACGCCAGCTCGCATCGGGACCGGGTGACGACTGAGTACGCGCATCTTTCCGTTCGAACCGACGCATCGCTCCTTGAAGCGCCTCATCACCACCGCAGCCGAAGCAACCGACAGAACATGACTTCATCATCGTCACCGCTCCGTGTCGTCTTCCTCGACCGATCGACCATTCCGCCCAATACGCGCCTGAAGAGTTTGCCCTTCAGTAACAAATTTGAGGTGTTCGAATCCACCAAGCCTGAAGAGGTGCGCGAACGAGTCTGCGATGCCGATATCGTCATCACCAACAAAGTGAAGCTCTCCGCCGACGTTATCGCTCATGCGAAACGCTTGAAACTGGTCGCGATCGCGGCAACCGGCGCTGATAACGTCGACATGAACGCCTGCGATGCAATGGGCATATCGGTTTGCAACGTTCGCAACTACGCGGTGCACACTGTCCCTGAGCACACCTTCGCGCTGATCTTCGCGCTTAGGCGCAGCCTGACGGCTTATCGTTCGGCAGTGCAGGCGGGTCGCTGGAAGGCGTCCGGACAGTTCTGCTTCTTCGACTATCCCATCAAGGATCTGACGGGCTCGACGCTCGGCATCGTCGGTGATGGCGCGTTGGGAAAGGCGACCGCCGAAATTGGAGGAGCATTAGGGCTGAAGGTGCTTTTCTCGTCGTTCAAGGGGCGCAACGACATGGGCATGCTCTACACGCCGTTCGACCGCGTACTCGAAGAATCCGACATCATCACGCTGCATTGCCCGCTAAACGATCAGACCCGCGACCTTATCGGCGATGCTGAATTCGCAAGAATGAAGCGACGCCCTATTCTTATCAACACGGCGCGCGGTGGACTGGTGAATGAAGCGGCACTGGTTCGTGCGCTGAAAGACGGCTCGATATCCGGCGCGGGTTTTGATGTCGCCACTGAGGAGCCGCTGCCGGAAGCCAATCCGTTGAATGAAATCCTAGATCATCCCGCATTCATTCTGACGCCTCACGTCGCGTGGGCCAGCGAAGAGGCCATTCAGGCGCTCGCCGATCAACTGATGGAGAACATTGGTGCGTATGTCGCGGGACAACCGCGAAACGTCCTTAACGCACCGCGCACCACTGGCTGGTAACCGGGTCCCGGAACTATTTCTAAAGGATCAGTACTTGCGCTCTGCGTCGATCTCTGCCGTCTACGTCCTCCCGAGCAAGAATTCAGTCGGCGGCCTTATTCGCAATTGGAGCCGCCAATCGGAACGGCAACGTCCGATCACGCTCAATGATGGCAAGTGGCCGGTCGGCGCCTGAGATGATGCGCGTACGGCGCTGCCGTCTGGCTAGAGAGTCGGCCGACTGCGTGCGACCCAACCCGGCCGCTCGACATGTCTCCTTCGAAATGGCCGCTTTTATAGTACAACGGCCACACAAGCACCGTCTCGGAGCCTCCCCTATTCGGGCGTGGAGACAGAAGGCGTTTTCGCTGCGACTTCAGCGAGCCGACGATCATACTCAGCTTGCGCCGCGTCGATCTGTCGTATCAGTTCTCTCAGCCCCTGGTCCCGGTTCCAGCCATTGGGCGCAGGATCGTCTTCGAGCGGCATCCCGACGTGCTTCCGGACCTGCCGCGCCAAGTCTGAGGCCTGGAGGCCGAGACTCGAATATCCTCGCCTCCTCTTGCGAAAGTAGTCGGTGTGGTCGGGGTAGTCGTCGTCGAACTCTCCGATACCAGCCAGCCAGCTCTGAAGCTGCTCATGCTGGTCAGGAAGTCGCAAAATCGCGTACATTAGATCGACGGGCAACACCTTCCACTCGACGTCAATATCAAGCGGTTGAAAAACGGGTAGCGTTGTAGTCGGCGTGAACTCTTCACCGTCTGGGCCTGCGGGGCGTCCGTACGCGGTGCCGTCCGTCAAAAGCGACGTGCGAACCGACCCATTGCCGACAGTAGAGGCGTCAGAGATGCAACGGCCTTTTTGTAAGGGTACAACGGGCACCCGACCGAAGAGAGCTTGGTAGACCGACTAATCGGCTTGTCCTCCTCGAAAATCAGCGCCGTGGCCCCCCGGATTTTGCGCACAAGCCGGTGCACGGCTCGGACCAGAACCTCGTAGTCTGTTGCTTTGGAGTGCCGGCAAGTGCAATCAGCTTAGGACCCTCAGCCTTTTTGGTCTGGCGTTCGATTTCTTCGCCGAGGCATTCCACCGGAGCCTCCATCGTGCCCGTCACCACCATCCCCACCGATTCCACCGTTTCCCGGTCACGCCCGATTCCGCCGCTCACGTCAATTAGTACCTGGCCCTTAGCAGGTGCCGGCCTCTTCGAAGTTGGGCGCTCGATGCATGCCGTGGGAAAGCCGGACTTCTTCCGCTGAACGGTCCGACTACCCGCCCGTTCCGCTGCCGTCACTTACATCAGATAGCGCTACGGTTACACGGGGCCGTCTGAATCGATGCGCCAATTCTTGTCGGGTCGGCAAATACCTCTATCGAAAATAATGTCTTGTTTACCCGGTGGCGTTTCAGTCCGTAGATACCAAACCCGATAACGGATGTGGACATCGCCGCCAAAGCGGTCGAACCATGGACCATTCTTCGCCTTGCACGAGAATTGCACTCTGTTAGATGCAGCAAGAGACCAGGATGCCCAAGCGTGCGAGGGCCCCGTAAGGAGCTCGGTATCGACGCGACACAGCTTCATATCGGGGGGAATGGTTTCCGTCCAAGAATGCCGTTCGTCAATACCCTTAAATGGGCTGTACGGAGCGTCACAATACAACTCTGCCTCCCATGCGGGCACGACAGCGCTTATGTTTGGGTTGCCTTCGTCGTCGACCTGACGTAGCGGCTGAAGTATCTGCAATGATTGGGCCGTGCAGGCTGTCAGCGCGAAGATTAGCAGGACTTCGGTCGACCACATTCCCCGCGCCATGTTTGCTCCCCTCGTTGTCGTCTTCTGTTGTAGTTGAATGCAACAATTAATCAAGTAGCGAAGAAAGAGCCGTTTCCGGAACGGTGTCGAGGTCAAACCATCGCACCGCTCGATCCTCGGTCTACGTGCGTGCCTTAAAGAATCGATCGCCCGGTTGAGTGATTATGCGGAAATTGTCGAGAATGGGCAGAAACTGGACGATCAGGTGAGGTCGCCAAAGGCCGCTTTTATGGCACTCCTATTCGCAAAACCTCGATTCGAGAAGGTAGCATGCGTGCGCTTACGGGAGAGTCACATCGGCGAGGATGACTAAGTTGCCGCGTCGGCCTTCAAGTTGCAAGCGGAGATGTTGCGGCGTGAGCTTCCTGGGCGCCGCCGCAGAACTGGACGAGCTATGTGTATCGCGTACTGGACCGGCAAGGATGGTGTCTTCGCTCATTCTCGCGACGATGAGCCTACGCGAGTGCTTTCGGAAACGACATCAGCGATAGCGAATGGCAAAAGCGGCGCGCGGCTGCCGAAACGCGGCTAGAAGAACGCTGGTTAGGCGTGCGCCAAGGTTCGCGCGTGGGCGTCGCGACAACGACCGGATTCACAAAGACCAATCGCAGAGCTGCACCCCGACAAGGATTTTGTGGGACGCAAGCGGAGCAAACCGCACGAGGCAAGCATATCAACGGTCTCATTGTTTCTTGCATGCTTGAGAGCTTGCGCAGCCTTGCTTGCACAACCATTGGTTGGCGTTTTTCTCACATTCGTTGTAGCAATTCTCGCACTCCTTCTTGGCGTCGTTGTTGTCGCTCCAAGGAAGACCGGAAACCGAAATCGAACCCGAACAACCTTTAACGCAGCCAGATACTGCCAACGTCAAAATAACCATCCCGGCATAGCGCAACATTACCTTGTTCGTCATTGACTCCCCCTAAGATGTCGGGACAAGATTGGCTACAGAAAAAGCCGATCGCAGACTGTCTAGAGGCTTTGCACCTAACGTCTGGTATGCCGGCATGGGGTATTTTCCGTTTGGACACTTCGATAACGCGCCTAACGACGCGTCTGTTGACTCACACACGACGATCCCTAGCGAAGCGACGCGTTCGGCTGACTTTTTCAATATAGGTAGACGATTAACAGATGAAGTCTTGAATTTGCTCAGATCTGGGCAAACGGAGGGGGCGAAAAGCGGACCCGCCACCCCCCACTGCGTAGCAACGACGCACGTAGCGACCGTTGCGCTCTCATTGTTTTCCGGGCACGGCGCTGATTAAATGTCGCCACGCAGGGGCATCCCGCACTGCATATTCTTCGGCAACACCTTCAGGCAATCAGTGATGATTGCGTCCTCGGGTAGCCGAGTGAAGACGAGTTCATCCTCCATCTCATATAAGTCTTTAGTGAGACGTCGTGATGCCGCCAAGACCTCGGTACGCAATGCGAGAACTGCAGCATAGGGGAGCTTATCCTTGAGCCTCTGATCTACTAGGGCCGACATTAGCTTGTCAATAATTGTGTCAAGGCTTCTTGTCGGCGCAATGAATCCCGCGATGGTCCGTAGGTTTCTGTCTGTCTTTCGATCTTGCTCGTCCCGATCGTCGCTCTCAGGAACATACCCTTGACATGACAGATTAGGCGCCGATCGAATCTCATTTTTCTGGAGCGCCACTGCATAATCCGCGATCCGGCCCAACAGTGCAACTGGAGACTTGAGAGTAAATATTTTCTCCGTCTTCGAACTATGCTTATATTCAGCTGAATTAAGAAACGCGTCCCATTCCGAGAGAATGTTGTCTATATATTTTTTCAAGTCGGTCAGATCAGTCGCAGAAAGCATTAAACTTCTTTTTGATATAGTGTCAACAACATGAAAGTACGCGTCTGACGTATGTATCGACAATGCTCGAACCCTGCCCGAGTATTCGACTTGTGAAGTATCGCCCAAGCGGGAGAGTAGAGAAGCGGGATCAATAGGCTTGACACTCAGCGGAAGGGCTTCGGTTGCCTGTTTCCACGCCCCCTCACCGAAAGCGATTTCCTCCGCACTCAACGGGAACATCAAGTAGTTTCGTATAATTGTTCGCATTGTTCCTTCAAAGATCGACGTCACTGGCCATTTTTCCTTTGTGTTGCCTTCTTGCAATGCCACTGCGGCCAGTTGTGCAGCAATGAATTCGGATATCCGGTTCTTGTGACCTGTCCAATAAATCACAGGGATAAGACTGAATGAGGCTTCATCAAAAATTTGTTCTTCATTAAAAACGGAAGAAACTGTTTCCATCGCGCGCACAAGCATATCGTCTGCGTCTTGCGATGCGCGCTGAGGCCTGAAGACGATGTCCTGCAACAGCAAGACACGTCTTTCATAATTTTTATATCGTTTGTTGCCTCCATCGGAACGATTTAGTGCATGAGCGAAAAAAACAGCGTCCACTATTCTTCTTTCCTCCAGCGCCCTGAACATTTGCTTCTCGTTATAGAACTGGAATAGATGGGAAATGAAGAAGAAACTGAAAGCGGCCAGCCCGATTCCAAAGACGGTCGTTACCGCGCTTATTTTAATGAGTGCACTCCATTCAAAGCTGGCGGCATTTTTTCTGCGTTTTCTCATAAGAAACACAACAAATACAGCAATTAAAGCCGCCGCGGTCGAGGCTAAAATCAATGAGGGAGAAAGAAAAGCGATGATCGTCGTTAATATCACATAGATATTCGCCTCACTTTCATCCAGCGCTTTCTTGATTTTGTCGATATTTTGCGAAAATACGGCGTCTAAATCTTTCAATGCATCGCTACTGATTGCCCTAAGTCTCTTCTCAGCAAGGTCAATGCTGTTCTTCGCCATTTCGTCAAGCTCTTTCAACTTATCGCTTAGAATTCCATTCAAAACCTTCCTTGCGAGTTCTATTGTCTCTTCGCTCCGTCTTTTTAAGGCGTCATCGAAATGGTCTATAGTCGGCGTCGCCAGGTATTCGTCTACGATTCCGCCGCCTGCTTGAACATTTATCAAATCGTCGCCGCAAAAGGCAAAACAAGGTAGACTGTGGATTGGGAAAGGTAAGAGATATAGCGCTGCAGCGGTGAGATATGCCATTAACTTTGGAACGTTCATGCGCCTCCCATGCATTCGAAAATCGGCTTTGCCTGCCGATTCGATTTTCAAACGTCGCGGTTTTTCCTACCGGGCGTGGCATTCGATCGAACATATTGTCGCCAATTTCATTTAGTGCTCTGCACGCGTTGCCGATACAGACTTTGACCCGCAAAGCGAATACGGGCGAGCGACTAATTGCCCGGCGGCGCGTTACAAACTGACCAATTGGCGGCTAAGCATGTAACCCTCGGCTTACGTGTATGGCAAGACCCCGTGGTCATCTGCGCCGCGCTCTTTGACATTCGGGACTTACGGTAAGCGTTGCAAGAAGATATTTTTACGGCTTTTGGGCTGGCATCCTTCTAACCGCCTTTAACAAGAATCTAGCGTAGTCGCTGAAAAGGAAAAGGCAAGGTCGGGGAAGTCCGTATAAGTCTCGCCACAATGATCTCAATGCTGATTTGGAGACGGGACCGCACCAGTCTGACGGGATTTGCCGTTTCTTGCTTTACCTTGGGACTCGAATTGCGGCTTCATAGGTCGGAGCCGAGCTCTTGGGCCGTTGCCGAAGTGGACAGCGTCAAGCAGCACGGCCGGTTTACCGACAACCATCTTGGCTGGCGGCCAAGATGATTTTATATGAACGCCTGTAAAGCGATCGCGGCGATTCCCGGTGTCGGCCTGCTCACGGCCACCGCGACGGTTGCGACAATGGGAGACGCGAAGTCATTTAAATCCGGACGCGAGTTTGCCGCCTAGCTTGGCCTCGTCCCTAAGCAGATAGGTACTGGCGGAAAGGTCCAGCTACTGGGCATCAGTCGACGCGGCGATACACACGTGCGCACGCTCCTGATCGACGGCGCACGCAGCGTACTCTTCCATGGCAAGCAGACGGGGCCATGGGTCGAGCAGTTGCAGACGCGACGACCATCGAATGTCGTCACGGTAGCGATGGCGAACAAGATGGCGCGAACAATCTGGGCGGTGCTCATGCATGGCAGAGCATATAACCCGGAGCATATGAGTACAAAGCCGACTTGAGCAACGAAAAGTGTGAATCGAAGTTTGCAGGATGACGTCGAAAGGTTGGGGGCGTTCATTCCATTTGTCGCCCTCCACCGAAGATAGAGACAGGCGCTGAGCACCCTATTCGACGCCCTGCGAGCTGCCGCACTCGACCCAGTTTAGTGGCTTGAGCGAGCTCGCTTTCAAGGGGCGGGTTCAGCGATCGCCGGCGATGCGCCTCGCGCCACGAGCCGATTTGCAAAGTCCGCTTCAGGCTCAGGGCCGAGATTCCGTCCTTGCCGCAGGCGAAGTTCCAGCAAGCTGCGAACCAAACTGTGAGTGGCGTACGGGTTCGGTCGAAGATGGTCCCCGCCGTCACGGATGTTCGGGTGTCACAGTCCGCACACATGACCCTACCGTCTCCCAGCCGCCATCCGCCCGCGTGAGCGCAGCCACTCCAGGTAGTCCAAGCAGTCGGCGTCGGACTGGAACCAGGTCTGGAACTCGCCAAAGGAACGAGGGTAGTCAATGCCTGCGATTGGGATCTCCATGCCGGGTAGTATGCGATCACCTCCGGTTAAATGGATACCCCATATCGATCTTATCGAAATAGCCATGCCCCCTGCGAAAACCCCTTCGCTGCAAACCGCGTCTGAGCGTCAGACCGCCATGTAACAGCTTCAAAGGTTACGGTTGACTTGCAAGAGGCCAAAATCGAAATTGGACCGGCTGGTTCTGATGAGATAGCACACGGCGCGATACGTCTTCTCGGAAGGTTGGTATACATGCCTTTATCGCCGAGATCGTCGACAATCTCCTCCTTCTTCCGTCCTCGTGCGCAGCTTCACCAATCGAAGCATGAGCCCGGTCGTGGCGGGCAGGTTCACGCGAAGTATTAAGCTTTTGCATGGCGCGACTGGTAGGTCTACATTGCTTTCATAGTGCTATTTTTGAGGAGCCGCCTGGCAACACCAAGAGATCGCTCCATATAGGTGCGAAATGAAAAACATTAGAAAGATGGTTTAGAACGTTGCTCCTGCTAACTTTTTGGTTAGGAACTCTTACTGACACCGTTTGCGCGACGGCTGCCCAACAAGCTCCATCTGGACAGTTGTCCGCCGATAAGGGCTGCCGGCGGCATGTTGTTGCGTAGAGACACCAATGAGAGATCCAAGAGCGCATCAAAATTCGACCTTTTACATTTTCAATTGTCAATGCCGCGCATTGCAGTGCGTCATGTCCTCTCCTCCACTGGTTTCCAATTCTCCGACGTTTGCAATGGAGTGCTCGAAATGAATTGTCCCGGCTCGCAACAGCAACCATATGATTGCATTGGCAGGCACTTTTCATAACATGACATCGGAGTGACCAGCGTGCACATCACTCAAATGTTGTTATGCCTTGCGGTCGCAATCGGCAGCATTTTTTCGCCAATATTCTCACGAACGTCGGCAGCGCAACAAACTAACGGGGCAAGTGAATCACAAGCAGATCCAGTATCAACGGTACGCAGGTTTGTCGAGGCAGTCCAGACTGGAGACGCGAAGTCTGCAAATGAACTTGTGACGTACTCTGGCAGTGACAGCCCGGGGGACGTGGCATTTGAGAAAAGCAAAATCGCGCTCGTGGATACCAAGGTATCAGAACTCGCTGAAATCGCACACGACGAAGCAAAAGCTCGTGTTCGAATAACCGGGCGGCGCCCAGATTGGGAAGCTACCGTCGCGAGAGAACTTGGCGACGGTCCAGAACGCGTTTCAACTATTCCCCTGGCGAACATGGTGAGGGTCCCTTCACTTACTGAGATCCCCCTCACTGATGTATCCTTCGAGGTCACTCTCAAAATGGAGACGTCGGGTTGGAAAATCGTTGGGACTAAGACAGACGTCACGCAGGCAGAAGCAGTCACTACACGGGCGACAGTTGCACAAGCGGTTCAATTTGCTAAGGTCACGGTCGAGAACACGCCGTTCCTTGCGGTTTTGGAGCCGGCATCAAAGGCCGCACGCGAGCAACTACTTTACATATCAAACCACAATTCTAAGTTCCTATCGCCTGTCTTGAATGGGATCAGTCGTACTTTGCCGAAGGAGGCGGTGCTGGCACTCGACCGCATTGCTCCGGCAAGCTTTGATCCTGTTCGCCATATTTACACCTTTATCGCTAGGATAAAGATCCACGATGCATATATGTTGCGAGCTCGTGTGAAAACGACGGGCTTATCTAGCACGACTCGGATAGGCGTCTGGGGAAGCAATATTTCTTTAAAAATGCCAGTCTCACGTTCAAATGCCGACGCGAACTGGACGCCAATCGTTGCCGGAGATACGCTTTGGATCCAGATCGACTCCGATTCGAAGAATGGACGTGTCGTTGTGGATCTAGTCATGGAAATGTTCGAACTTGGCGAGGCAAACTTGCCTCTCGTAAAAGGCTCCAGTTTCCAGGCTTCTCCCATTGCGCTTCCGGCAACACCGCGCCATGTCGCAATAGATAGCTCATGTAAAAATGACACTAATACCCAATATAGAAATGCCTCTGATTTTGTCAGAAAGCTCGAAAGCGCGACCGTACTACTCTCCACCATTGTCGGCAGAGGGAGAGGAACATTTGTCTCAGGGTTCTGTACCGGCACACGAATCGCTAGTCTGCGTGACCCTAACGGCTTTTACATCCTTACGGCAAATCATTGTTTCGTTTCTGATGGCAACCCGCCCAAACGAAACGCGTCGCCTGAGGAGGTGTCTCCAACTGAGGTGATATGGGACTACCGCACAACGACCTGCAACGCGAGCGGACCGGTGATGTTCGGGAATGCGGAGCTACTACTTCTGCCACGGAGCCGTGAGGCGCGTTTGCTTGCTGCAAGATTTGAAAGCGATGCAGTACTCTTTAAGGTGACAGCTGTTGGCGGCGAAAGGACTGCGCTTGGATGGCAGCTTGGCATCCAACTGTATAACGACTACATGTTTCACAGAGTTTCTCATCCTGGGTTGCTGTCGCAGTCCTATTCACGGGGAATCGGTGACTTTCAGGAGCACATGAACTATTGCAGTTCAGTTGGACTTCCGAAGTCGGAATACCTTCACAGCCTAATTGCCGAAGGCAATACTGAACCCGGAAGCTCTGGATCAGCGATAGTTACTCAGAACTTAAAAATAATCGGTCAGTTATATGGGAATTGCTACGTCTGCAGAGATAGATGCTTTTATGTACGAGTTGACGGCGATCTAAGTAGATCGTGGTCCGCGTTTAGCCAATTCCTGCAATGACTCAACACTTCAGTGTCTTTATAGGTCGAGAGGTCTGCCACAACGGCGGCGGCACAAGAAATATCCGCTTTTTCTAAAGATCGCCGAACGCTGAATGTACAAGGTCTACATTTTGATCGGGCACGGAACCAATGTTATAGCGACTTCAAATCGACGTTTCCACGGCGCTCCGACTTCTGTGTCCGATACGGATTACCCTCGCCTCCGTTTGATCTCTAGTTCGCGATCTCGATAATTTGGACGCAGGCAATGAAAACATTCCTCTGCATCGGCGTTACTTTCGGTCCTTACGGTTGCGCTTTGTGGCTGTTCCGCGTTCGATTCGCAAAATTACCCAGCGGACAGAACAACGCCTCCTGAAGTGAATGCGACAACGGCACCGGCACTGGCTGCGCGGCAGTGGCGTGAGCAAATGTCTCTCTTGGACAACCCATTGCGCCCAAGCCAAATGCAAGCGCTGTCAAGCCAATGGAAGTTGGTCCCCCGAGTATTCTTGCCAATGAACAGGTCCTTGGACTCTACCAGCAAGAATCGAGGGCCCAGAGGCATCTAGAACTGTCTTATCAAAAAGCGCCGGTTCGGGGTCAATTCAGTGATTGAGGCACCGATCGCTTTTACCGGTCAGATCAGGGTGACAAGCGGCATTGGCGTGGTTCTCACCCCGGCAACTGCCCGGGCCCGCATCAAAATAAATCGCCGCAAAAATTCGAGATCGCAAGTGAGGGGCCGAATTCAGGGCAGGAAGTCGACGCGACCCACTGCGGCCGGTGGCCATCAACGCCCTCGGCGTCTCTTTCCAAGGTTGAGCAGTCACTCAACGAATGGCCAATCTGCCGGATTCGAGGACAACGGCGAATTGGGCCCGAGATCGTAGTTCGACCGTTGCGCTGATCTGCTGACCGCTGCGAGGAGCCCTTAGTGTGGTGCTCACGGCCCAAGTTTCGTGCAGGAAATGGCGACCGGCGGCGACGCGGAGTGGCCGCCAACGACAATGCCGCACATTGCGGACCCGCAGACGCACGCGTAGAAACTGGTAGTGGGATTGTTCTGTGGGAAAAGCGGGTATTCAGCATAGCTTCTAGTGCATTGGCACTGTGGACCCGCAGCCCCCGTCGACTTGATGTCGGCAGTCGATTCTTGTTCGGTCTTTAGAGGAACACAGGCGCTAATCAGCCAAGTCAACATGACTGGTCCTAATGCTCTGCGCGAACGAGCCAAGGCATGTAAGAGACCGCAGCGCGTCTGCCCGTGGATCGTATGCAAACCGTCCTTCATCGCTCACCTCCCACGCCGTTGCGGTCGTACGTAGCATTTCGCAGGCTAGGCGACAACACCCGCAAGCACAAAGAACATCAGATATCGGCTGAGCATTTCTGGCACCTCCTTGCGGTTCCCAGAGTATAGGCACAGCGGTTTACAAATGAAAGGTAAGCCCGAAGACTGGTTGCCAAACCTCCCCTATCTTTCCATTTTGAACTGAAAGAGCGCCGACATTCGGATGCGGGCCGAACAAAGAAGGCGTCGTAGCCATGAGCAGACCGCCGCAACCATCCGAAGCGATAATTCAGCTGTAGGAGATAAGCGATCGAATATTCTCGAGGAAGACGACCAGCCTATTATTACAAACGGGTGACTGTTCGTTTCTATCGCGCCGCCACGAAGGCGGAATACGGCCGGACGAGACGACTTAGTTACACATCAGCTCACCCAACCGATGATTCCTTATGGCGTCCGATCCCGCTCGCCCGAGCAGTTCCCCGTCGACCCCGCGTCAGCTCCCCGTAACGACCGTTCACCATGTAATGGACTTCGCATAGAACACGGTAAGAAGAAAAGAAGTCCGCGAACGCAAGGTGTACCTCCCTCGCCCAAGCTAGTCGGTCAGCGCCCTCAATGAAGAAGCGCCGGACAACATCAACGTCTGAACGAAGATGAAAAACGTTGTTTCTTACCCTCCGCAGCAAATCAGAATGTCGTTTCATTGCCTTCCCGATAGCATCTGCATCGGGGACCAGCTCTACAAATTCTTCGGGCCGATCTTCCAAAAGCAAGACTCGGACGCGAAGCGCCTCAAATCCCTCGCACGTTGCACGAAGGTAGGCCAGCCATGATAAACAATATATCCTGAGTTCGGTGGTCTGCGTGGCGGGTAACGATCGGCGTTTCCGCCATCTGTCATAAAGTCGATCGTAATTCTTTCGCATCAATTCCGCAGCGAGATACTGATGGGCATACAGGTCTAAAACCCGATCAAGGTTTCGGCTTGGAAGCTTGTCACCTGGCATAGTACTGTCGATTTCAACAGCAAAAGCGCGCGGTTCATTTGCGACGTAGTGCAAGTTGTCATCCGAGAGGACCAGCTCGCCTGATTGCACTGCTTTTGCGAACGCTTCTTTGAAGGATCGTTCCGTGAAACCGTAGCTGGGCAAATGGTCTCTTGCAAAGCAGAGAAGTTTCCAAGGATCAATACCGTTAATTTCACCGTGTCGTCCAAAGTCGAAGTCGACTTCACCGGCTGGTAGAAACACCGCGCATCCAGTACCATGCTTGAGATATCGAATGCCACCATCGAGCATGCCGTTGAGGTCAATCCCGGAGTCGATCCAATCCGAGCTACAAGAGGGCAGCTCGATCCCGGAGCGATACATAAGCGCGACTGCCGAGCGGACACTCGCCTGGTAATCGGCAATGAGGTTGGGCAATCCTGTCTGCAATCCGGGCCTCGCATTCAAACCGTTTGTGCGTGATTTTAACCGTTATACTGCGCCGTCGTCCTTCTAGGCTATGTCAAATGTCTCTCAGCAAGTTACTTCCTGACGCCGATCGGTCTGTAAGGCGTTTAATCACGGTCCAGCAGACGCGCAATCCCTACCCAGTGTTCCTGTACAAGTATCGGACAGGCAACGAAGACTATCTTGATCGCTTAATCGTTCACTCCGAACTGTATTTCTCTCACCGCGACGACTTCAATGATCCGTTTGACGCCCGGTGCAACACAGTCCTGGAAGGGTCCGGCCAGGAAAGACAAATGCGGTTCCGAGAACTGATCGAAGGGAGAAAGATCTCATTTAAGACACGGGAAAAGTTGCGGACGCAGTTTCTTGATCCCGACAGGGCTAGAAAACTCTCGCAGCGAACGACAGAGGAGATCGCTGACAGCATCGGACTTTATTCGCTTGCAGAAACGCCTCGCAGTTTGTTGATGTGGGCGCACTACGCTGCAGAACATAAGGGTATTTGCCTCCAGTTCTACCTGCCGGAAGATCTCTCGCTATTCAAGGGCGCGTTACCCGTTGTTTACTCAGAAAATTTCCCCGTAGTGAACATGCTCGATAGGACCGACCGTGAGAAAGGTGCGCTTCGCGCATACCTCACCAAATCGCTTGAGTGGAGGTACGAAGAGGAGTGGAGGCTTTTTTTGCGTGGGCAAACCAGAACGTCGGTCCCTTTCGCGCCGGGCGCGCTTGTCGGTGTGATTTATGGGGCCCGCTGTACACCCGAGACCGTACAACGGGTTCAGACGATGATTGCTCGCCGAGAGAAACTCGGTCGCCGACGGTTATACGAGTGGAAGGCGACTCTTTCCCCGAGGCATTACGGCGTCGGCATTTTCACCCATCTCGTCGGGCCGTCTAAGCAGTGGGACGGACGACCAAGTTCAAGATCCAAGAGCGTCGCCGCAAGATCCGCGGATGCTCAGCCTAGGTAGCTTCAGTCGCTTCGAAGCGCTGGCAAGACCGGTTTATGGCTGTAACGGTCGCGAACGTCCTCCGGCGCGTTCTTTACGACATCTTCTTGCAGCCGTCCATTGCTAGAAGGCGTCTGTGCATCGGACGCTCGTTCATCGTTGCCGCATCGGATCGCAAGACGCAGTGTTCGGTTGCTTGCAGTTGGCGATTCGGTTGGTTAAGCGAATGAGCCCGTCCTACAGTGTTTCTGCCGAGCATGCCATCAAACCTCAAAGACAGAAATCCTAGCGGACCCGCCGTTCGAAAGGCCGCTTCATGGCTGAGTCGAGCGGCAACTTGTGGCCGGCGCCCGCCTCCTGATCCGCCACGCTCAACTGGCTCGGGATGCAATGCGTCATTCAGCGGCAACGACGACTGACGCGTGTTCTTGCCTCGCTGCAATGCGCCTCGTGCACCATTGAACAATCATCGCGAGCAACGCCGCTTCGAGGAATGCCACGATGGGTCGTTGGAAGGGAAGCACGAACGTCAGAACAAGACAAAACGCGGCGAATGAGAAACGCCCCAGCACCATACCTCGCAATAACGAAATCACGAAAGCCGGACCGTGCGCGCGATGGGACGAAACGGAAAGGATGATCCCGAGCAGCGGGAAGACCGCAAGCAACCCGCTCCACGTTGGGCCGACCCAGGCCGACACCGATGTGACAGACAAAGTCAGAAGAGCCCCGGCGGTCGTTCTGCCGAGCAGATCGAACCGAGAAAGAGGCGCACCGGCCGTAACGGCCGTAGTCCTCGGCAAGAACGACTGCCCACAGCAAACCGCTGTGACTGCAGAGATCGAGGCCCACAAAGGCGAGGTCGGCAGGAGCGAGAGACCGCAGGCGGACAGGAACCAGACGACCAGGCCTGCAATTAACGCGATTGGCCAACTGCGCGATCGGCACGTCCACGCATAAGCGAAATTGAACGCCTCGGACGCTAGGATTGCCGCCAGCGATAAGTTCGCCGCGCGGGCTCCGAAGGCAGGCCCGTGGGAAAGCGTCAAGAGGTACAAAATCGGCCCAGCTACAACCGGCAATCCCGCCAACCAGCCAGCGATCGACGGTCCCCACCACTTTCCCGACATCGAAACGACAAGCAGAAAAAGCGGGACCAGCGTCAGCTTGAGCGCGAGCATCATGATCTCAAGGCACTTAAAGCCGCATTCTAACGTGTGGTGGGGTCGCGAGGGCCGGCGAATGCCGCGATTACCCGGACCGCTTTCGCTTGCCGACCCCGAGTTGCCTTCCGACCAGATCCGCATTGAGTGGCGAATATCGAACAGCGAGCCGACCTTTGAATGGCGACGCGCCGCAACCGACGAATGTCCCTTCATGGCCGGCTGTACCCGCTCATCCATGACGCCAAAAAGCTGCCACTGCCGCAGGTTGGATGTGCATACGGCGGCTTCCGATGAAGGCAGCCTCACGCGAACAGTCGGCCAGAAGCAATTGGTAGGTGCATTCTCTTGGCTGACCGCATCAGGCCGAAAGCGGAACGTTAGGTCCGCTTGGACACGAGCCCCTGCTGATGCCAAGACAGCAACAAAGTTAGATTCTGACAGAGCGACTGGACGGATTGCTTCGAAACCTGTTCTACTGCTTGCAGCAGCAGCAGCAGCAGCAGCGGGCGCGGTCGTCGCTGGTGAAGAGCATGTGAGGCTTGAGGCTGGCGATGCTGACGCAGTAGAATCATTCGCCGCTCTGTCGCCTTGCGCCGGCGACAGCTTCAGAAGAAGTGACCTTGAGGCGGGCGGTATAGTTGTAGCTGATCCTCGAACCGTTGTTGGAGAACAAGATTGAGTGAAACGACCTTTGCCAAGCGAATCGCCGCGATGAATGCGATGTACAAGCTGCCGGCGCAGCCGAGCCCCGTGCTGTCAGCCGCATCCGCTGACCGGTTGCGAAAATTCAAGGCGATCCTGCTGGACGAGGTCAATGAGATCGACGATATTGTCACTGCCTTGGAACGGCAGGCGGATCCCCTAGATATCCTCGTGGCAGTGGCCGATCTTCTTGGCGACGTGATTGTCTACTGCCGGTCTGAAGCGCTGAAATACGGCATTCCGCTCGAAGAAGTTTTGTCCATCATCATGGATAGCAATGAGAGCAAACTCGGCGCGGATGGCAAGCCGATCTACGACGACAACGGTAAGTTCCTGAAGGGGCCGAGCTACTGGAAGCCCGAGCCGAAGATCAGGGAACTCTTGCAGGCCGCTATCACCAACGCCAAGGCCTAAGCGGCTTACGCGGGCGCGGTGGCAGCGGTCGATTCGTCGCTGCGGTCGACCGTCACCGTGAATCGGTGCCACAGGTCAATGCCCGAGGAACGCTTCTTCTTGCGACGCGGGTGGTCGAACAGAAGGCCAACCTGCTCGGGATAGACACTGGCGAAGATCGCCGAAGCGATGCCGCATGGTTTCGGGCCGATCGGCGCAACGAACATCCGCTTCTCCGCGTCAAGCGTGTCGCGTGTGCGTTCGAGGCATTCGAATGCGGCCTCGGGGTCGTTGGCGGAGCAATAGTCGAGCTGCAGCTTGTGGCTTTCTAGGGCCGTGAGGTGCGGAATGATGGCGTCGAGCTCCCAGCCCGGGTGGTATGCCGGGATGCCGAACACGACCTTTACGTACTTCGACGCGATCATCTGATATTCCTCAAGTGCACGGTCAAGCCGCTCGGGCTCAAAGCCGAGGAAGAAGACACCGGCTTCGACCTCCTCGCTAGCCAGATCGACGATCGCGTTCGGGATTGCCACATAACCGCGGGTCGGCTCGGACAACGCAAACAGCTCGGCGCCCCTGCCGTCACGTGTGTACTGGGCGGGCTCCACGTAGATGATGTTGATCGAAGTGGCGCCGCTGGCCAGCAGCGCGTTAACGGCACAAAACAGCTCCGCAAAGCCGAGCGTGGTGGCTTCTAGCACCACCTTCCGCCAGTCGTACTCGCTCAGCAGTTCCACGGCCGAGTCGCTGGATTTTTTCCGTGCACCCACGGTCAGCGACATGTCGTCCACTCCGAAGCTCAATTGGACGCGGCCGTTATCAGGCGCGACGCGGCAGGCCGATTCACCTCGATCATCCAGCTCCTCGCCGTGCAGCAAGACCATGTCCTCGGGAAGTTGGAGGTCTGCAGCGCTTTTGCCTGAGGCCGAGAAAAAATTTATCTTCATCACAGCTGCAAGCCGAGCTGTTGGGCGTCGGCGTCCGATAGCTGCCGCGCGAGGCCACGCGCCAGCTCCTTATATTCGTTCTCGTTGCCCATCACGAGCGTGTGGAACTGCTCCACCGACATCTCGAGTTTGCGCTTGCGCCTGTAGCTAATCTGGAAGTAGGGCGCGTAGATAGGGTTCAACTGATAGTCGACGATGTCCTGTCCAACGCCGGACTTCGACTTGGTTTCCAATTGTTCGACCAAGATTCCGTAGCGCAGCGCCTCCCCGATGAAGCCCAGCTCGGCTTCATTGAGCGCGCGACCGCCAGAATTGATCGTGAACTGATTCTGCTCAGGCTCGCTCATGGTCGGGCTGGCCTGCAGCGCTCGAAAAATATTCCCCAACCTTAGCACGAACATCCGTAGAGGCTCGCCGAATCGCCCGAACGTCCGAATTTCCTTGATCAATTGTTCGGATGCGTCGTATGCCGCGCGACATTGAATCGACACAGCGTAAGGCGCGTCGGGCTGGTCCCGCAGCTCCGCTACTTCGAGGGTCTTATAACAAAGGATAAGAAAATTTCGCAGATTATTGTTTGACATCGTGCACAGCGTTTCGAAGCCACTGTACAGAGGGCATTCGCGCCCGAAAGGTCGATACAGCTCGAGCAAGGCTCCGAACAGGTTGTTGTGCACCCAGCTGCTGCTGAATGAGCCCTTCTGGTCGGCCGCAAAGCTCTTAAGCTCCGCCAGCACCTTGTCGGGGTGGAGCGTTTCCCTGTTGAGCAGCGCGGGCAGTATCACAACGGCTTCAGCCGGCGCGCCCTCGAACAGAAAGCGATCAACGGTCAGGCTACTTCTACGGTCCTTAAGGGCCTTGCTGATCCGCTCGTGGATGCTCTTGCGTAGCGGTGCCTGCTGCAGAGCGTGGGCCGCGATCTGCTTGTCCGCGATATTGGGGAACCGCATGCGCATGTCCGCCAGCACCGCCTTCTGATATGCGGGCGTTTGACGCTCAGCCAGTCGGTTGTGCGACCTCACGATTTCCAGCCGCTCACTCTCGGGTCGGCCGGCGGCGATGTCTAGGTTGCCGAGAAATACCTCGGCGAAAAACGTCATCGCGGCCTCGCTGAGGGTCAGCAAGTAGTCCAGGTCCACCAGCCGATAGTCGTGGGTTGCATTAATTGACTCCGCGCCGGAAGTGTCGTTGTCGGAAGGATGCTCCTTCGAAGTAAAGCTGACGATCATGGGGCGCTGACTGTGCTTTAGGAAGGAGTTCAGCACATGGCGCTGGTAAGGGACCAAGTTCTCGACCTCGTCGACGTAGACGAAGACGGCGAGCGTCGAAAGCGTCACGTTCGCCTGCAAGTCAGCGATCAAGGACAAGATGAACTCTCGACCCGGAGGGAGGACAGGGCAATCCATAGCCTTGACATTGGACACCCAAGTCGTGAATCTTCGCCGCAGCGATTCCAAGTACTTGGTCAGTTCCCGCACGCTAGTCGGTGCCCCTGGAAGGAAGTCCGGGGCGCTGGGCAGGCTCTGTGCGGCCAGGTCCTCACGATTGAAGCCTGGGAAGGCGCTCTCGGCGATAGTCTCGACGGCACGGAGGAGTTCGGTGGCGATCACTAGGCCGAAGTAGCTCTCGAACACCACGCTCCATTCGTCGTCTCCGATGCCACGGTGATTCAGCGAGCTGCAGAACTGGGTATCGACGCGCCAGTAGATGCCGACATGGTTGATGGCATCGAACGGGATTTCTTTGCGCCGCTTGGAAAATGCGGTGTGGTAATCGAAGTATTTCAGCAGCATCGTCTTGCCGCAGCCGCGCTTGCCGGTGATGTAGACCGAGCGCGTTGCCGACGTGAGAGCCAACCGCTCAAAGTAGGGAGGGATGAAGAACTCGCCCCAGATGTCGGCGCTGTGTTCCTCTGCGCGGGTTCGCGCGAGCATGGAAGCGTCAATATGCATGATCAAGGCTATCGTTCGACCAAAGGTTTCCAGTTTTTGGAAACGCCCCAGAGCAACTGAATTGAGTCATCCGGCACGCCATGGCTGAATGCTACCAACGCCCCAATGTTGCCGTAGCCATTTCCTCCATTTCCGCCTTCAAATGGCTGGGCGCGTTTGTGAACCTCAGCGTAGACATCAAGGGGCGATTTTTCGTACTTCCACTGCTGAGTCTCGATCCACTTTTGGGCAAGCGAGGCGAAGCAGGTTTCCGGCGTCAGCAACTCACCGTGGAACAGCGGTACCTCAGGGAACTGGGCACGCAGGTGATCACAAGCCGTTTGGTGTGCCATTCCGACAGCAATGGCCACGCGTCCGCTGGAATAGTCTTGCTCCCAACTCCGAAGGAAGGCGGCAAGCTGCATGCCGGTGTAAGTGCCGTCGTCCACGACGATGAACCGCTCCTTCTCACTCAGCACGGTGACGTCGGACGGAAACAACTTCGCGATCCCGTACCGTTGATTGATCGCCCTGGCGATCACGTCGCCGCTCTTGCCGGGCTTCGCCATACCATAGAGCACGACCGACGGTGGACCGCAGTAGAAATCCAAGCCAGCGGCGCCTTTCAAGGCGTCGGTCCACGCGACCGTTGCCCGCTGGCCGGTCTTGTCGAGGAAATGCAGCGCGGCCTGCTTCAACGCTTGCCGCATTGACGACAACAGCTGTTCGTTGGTCCTGAAAATTAGGTTGCGCAGGATCAGCCAAGCAAGCGTTTTTTCCTCGTCCGACACGAACTGCTTGACCCACACCTTGATGCGCTCGACCGACAGAGGGCTGCGCACGTTCGAGCGGCTAAGGGCGTGGACCGCTCGCTCCACGCCAAGTTGATCGAAGCCACCGAGCGGGGGTATCTGCGACATCGTCTGGCCGTTCAAAATTCGATTTCGAGAAGATTGGTCTTTGATAAGAACCTGGCCGCGACCCCATGGGCCGATGTCGCCAGCGCAAGCCGGCCAGCTTCACTTTCAAAGAAACGGTAGAGCCTTTCCCGGTGCTCGTCGGTAGTGCGCAGAGCGAAGATGCAGTCGCTTATCACGCACGGGCCGTGGACCACCAGCGCAAGATGCCTCTCGAGCTTACGGCCTACGCGCGCGAGCAGAATATCGCCGGGTAGCGCCAGGCGGGCGTGGTTCGACGCAATTGTGGCGGATCGTTTTCCGAGGGCGAAGCGTTTTGGGACGATTCGAGCAGCTTGCTGCCCAGCGGACTCAGCAAAGTCGCCAAGGTGGAACACCGGCTCCGGGAAGGCCGCGATCGCTGACGAGCAGATCGTCCCCCGCACGACATTCGTAACGGCCGCGCCTATAGTGATCGGCTGAACGGTGCCCTCGCGCGCTTGAACGCTCGGCCGCGCGTGGAAACTGTAGTCGAGTCGCTTGGCTCCGAGATCCTGAGGAACCTCGATAGCCGCGCTCAGACACCCGCCGTGCTTCATCTGCCGCACCTTCACTTGCTCGGTCTCGCCTGCCATTTTCGAGAGCACGGCGAGGTAGGTTTGGGCTTCAGTGTTCTTGAACACTCCGCGCGGAAGCTGAATGACTTGCTCAAGCTTGTGTTGGCGCATGAGAGCTTTGCGCACGCCGCTGAAACGCTCGGCGGTGACCAGCCCATCCGGCAGAATCAATCCGAGCTTGCCGTTGGGTCGTAGTAGCCGCAGGTTCTGTGCCAAGAAAAGCAGGTCGGCGCCGGCGTCCCGAAGTGAGGCAAGAGCCCCTGAAAGGCCTGCGTCCTCCAGAATCTTGCCGAAGTCGCATCGCCACCGCGGCCGAATGTAGGGTGGATTGCAGACCGCGACGTCTACGGTCCCCAGACAAAGTCCGATCTTGTCCGAGAGAGCTTCATCAAGCGCGTCGTGCACAAAGTGGATATGTTTCGTGTCTCGGCCAATATGTCCCACATCTAGTCGCTTCGGGGCCTCGAGATCAACATCCACTGTGACAAGCTGGGCGTCGCGCCATCGGTTGGCGGCGGCCATACACAGAGATCCTGCGCCTGAACCGAGTTCCAGCACCAGCTTGGGCTTGCGTGCCTCGATGCGCTCGATCAGCGAGCGGCTGATTTCAGCCGACGTATAATAGCGCCCCCATGGATCGGAGCACTGGCCCGACTGGGTTAGGTATTGCCTGAGACCGCCTGATGACGCCGTCATTTCCTCCCCTTGCGCAACGCGATTTCCTAACGCTATAGGCGACCCCGCGTCTCGATCGTTTCGTCCAAAGATTGTATCTTACGCGGGAGCTTTGACGATTAGGCGCGAGCTTCGACGACTGCAGCGGGCGTTCTTACTGCGACCGCTGGTGCGGCGCCGCTCGCGACGCCAGTGGTCGCTGCAACCGGCCTAAGCATTGAAAAGGAGCCGTCAAGGTCCATCGCGCCAGCAATGTCACGTCGGTATGTCCCGGACATCGGAGGTCCGCTTTCGGGTGCTTGGCACTGAGCAGTCAGTCGTGTTGCTTAGTCGGACGCCCCCTTCGGCTCGCAAAGACTCATTCGCCGTTCTCGGAAGCCGACATTAATTTATTGCCGCACCGCCAACGACAGCGAAGCGAAGTGGAGCAGCCGTGCGCTGACGGAACGACGAATGGCAAAGGCCGAATTGTCTCATCGAATACCCGGCAGTTTTTGGACAAGAGCACGCGGCGGAAATCCAGCCAATTGAAGAACTCGAATTCTACCTTCGACTGAACGACTGAACTGGTGCGGTCGCTGCGGCGATGGTGGGGGACCGCCGGAGGATCTCGACCTCAGTAGCCTCCGTACGTCTTGCTGAAGGAGCGATAGCCGACCAAAGGTGCGACCGCCTGATGCATCCGAACCGCAAGTGGCTCGACGATTGACCACAACGGAAACTGTTTGTAGCCAGTTTGAATATATCGAAGGCCGTGATCGACGTTTAGCGCGACAAGCAACTCCATTGCGTTAATGTCATCCTGCGTCTCCTTGAAGATATCCCGCAGTTTGAGTTGCTTGGCTTGGCGGTAGCAGGCATGCAGGTCATGTCCATATTTGCCGGACCTCAGTTCACGAAGAGTGAAGCCTTTATGTCGAAGGTACGCCTTGAGCGTGAGTTCGATGCCGTGATACGCGAGAAAGTAGGCGGGCGTCGGGGATATTGCGTTGTTCGGGCTTTTCTCGGCCTCGTTCTTGTCGACGGTGATTGCCGCGTCGATGTATTCAAAGGCAAATCTGGCAAGGCCGATCGCCGTGGTCCGGTCGTCCTTGTCGATGCCCCTGGGCTTTACCTTTTTCTGCATTGCATCTCCGTGAAATGACTGCGGAGGCTTGTTCTGTGCCGCCGAGAAACTGATCCGCCACATGAGTATGCCAGAGCTAGGCCCGTCAAGTTTTCGCGACGAGACTCGGCTATGTGCATGAAACGGGCCGATGACGGTACGCGCTTCGCCATCGGCACTGTTGTCGAAGCTGATCCTTGCCGCCGTGATCGCGCTGTATCAGACCAACGAAGAAAACAAAATCGTGCAGGACTCGGACGTATTCGCCAAGGGGCTGATTTCTAGCGCAACGGAGGTTACCGTACCCGCCGTCGAAACTGCAACCGCCCAAACGACAGCAGCGGACCGGGCGCCGGTCTCTGGGGTACGAGAACTCTCACTCTAAATAAAGGTCTTACAGCGACCGCTGAGCTGGCTATAGCGATCGTTATCCGGCCATCGGCCAATTGACCGCAATGGCCGATAAGCCCACATTGGCCCTTAGGCCGAGTTCGAAACGAAGCCGCCCCTCGAACGCTAGCCGTAGTGCGGCCGACCGTCGGAATTTTGCCCGTTCCGTCGCTAGGCGATTCGCTGCATGTAGGCCGGCAGGTTCGGATCGGGCAGCACCGCAAGGACTTTCAACCGCTGCCGCGTGCGTGTTTCGCCGTTCCTGAGGTGCGCCGCAAGCGCTTCGGACGCTGCGTCGAACTTTGCTTGCAGCAACAGCTCAATGACCGTTCGGTGCTCGGTTAGCATGCCCATTTCGGGATGCAAGCGAAACGCATCATAGAAGGCGTGATTGACGATCAGCGGCATGTGCGCATGGCTGATCGTCGCGAGCAGTTTGCGGTTTGATGCCCCCGCGAGAAACGTATCGTGTAACGTGGTCTCGAGTTGATGCAGCGCTGCGGCATGAACAGCGTCCGGGTCGTCGATGGCGCGTTCAATATCGCGCAGCGCCGCTTCGAGCTTCTCGCGCGGCAGCGTCGGGGCACTGGCCCGCAACGCGGCAGGTTCGAGGAGCGTGCGCAATTCGTAATCCTGCCGCACGGCGCGCGCGGTGAGCGGCCCGCAAAGCCAGTGCGAATACGCGGACTTTTCGACCAGTCCACGGTCGCGCAGACGGTTAAGCACTTCGCGTACGGTGCCGCGGCTCACGCCGAACGCTTCGGCGGCATTGCTCTCGTCGATGCGAAAATGCCCGAACACAATGCCCAACGAAATCGCAGCTTCCAACGAGTCGTAGATGCGCTCGGCGTTGGTCGGAATATCGAGCGGCTCGGGCGGGCGGTCGAAGCCCAGCGTTTCTTCGGAGATGGGCGCGCGCAGCGGTTCGGGCGCGCTGCCGTCCGCGCGCGCGACGAGATAGCCGCGCCCTTCAAAGGTAATGAGCAAGCCGCCCGCGTGCAGCATCTCGAACGCCTTGCGCACCGGCACCCGGCTCGTGCCGAAAATGCGTGCCACCGGCCCTTCCAGCAGCACCAGGCCCGGCGCGATGTTGCCGAGCGCAATCGCCGATTTCAGTTGATCGTGAATCACGCGGTAACGCAGACGGCTGTCGGCTTCGGACGAGACATCGGTCGAATCGATGTCGGGCACCCGGCGGGCTGTCGCGTCGGGTCGTGTAGATCGGGGGGCGCCTGCGCGTCTTGTCATCGTCGAACGAACTTCGCCTTCAGGAGCGCATGAACTCGGTCCAGCGGCGCACGAGGTAATTGTGCTCATCCATCACCGAATCCCAGACCGCGATCCGGCTCATGCGCGCGAGGTAGCTGCCGCCGTCCCGCATCTGGCCCACGGGCACGAGATGCTTGCTGGTGGGGCCGGGAAGGTCCGCGCTCGCGCGAGCACCATCGTACCAGTAGGACCATTCGGCGGCGTCCATGTGCGCGCGCGAACGTTCCGGATTGGAGATGTAGAAACCCTGCCGCGCCACCGTCGCGCCCGCCCAGCCTTCCTGCCACCAGTTCAAATAATCGTACGCCGCATCCAGCACACGGCCATGCGCGAGCCGCGATATGCCGATACCCCCGAACCACGCGCGATATCCCTCGCGCGGCCGCGCCAGCCGGAACTTCAGGCCCGCGCGTTCCAGTTCGATGGTCGCCGGCGACCAGATGCTTTGTATCGCCACCTTGTTCGCGATCATCAGTTGCGCGGCTTCGGCGAAGCTCGACCAGAAGCCCGCAAAGTGCCCTCGCCGCTTGAAGTCGATGAGAACGGCGATCAGTGCGTCGATTTCCTCGATGCTCAGATTGCCGATGTCGCCAAAGCGCATGAGCCCGCTCGCTTCGACGGCCAGCGCGGCATCGATCGCGCCGATCGCGGCATCCGCCTGCAACGCGACCCGCCCCGACAACTCCGGCGCAAGCAGCCACGCCCAGCTCTCTTCCGTGCCAGTGAGCGAGGCGGGCATGGCGTCTTCGAGATAAACGAAGCTGTCTGCGTTATGCGTGAGCGGCAGCATGCTGATGCGCCCGCTTGCCTCGCGCCCGAGCGATCCGTCCGGTTGCACATACAGGCGGTCGGCGGGCGTGCAACCTGCGTTCGTGGCTTGACCGGGATCGATGCGCCCGGTGCGCGGCAGCGCGTTGACTTCGTTCCAGCGCAGGATGCGCGCCAGTTCGATGGGTTGCAGCGCGTGCGTCGGCCACACGCAGTCGAGGCTATGGAACCACTGGTCGTAAAGCTCGTAGCGCTCGGGATGCATCGCGCCGTCGCGCTGTACCGCGCCGCCGTCCTGCACGATGAATCGCAGCCGGATGCCGAGATCCTGCTCGGCGCGCTTGCGGATGTGCTCCTGCAGCGTCACGGTCGTGCCAAGCACGCGCAACTCCACTTTGGACGGATGCACGGCAGGCGCGGACGGACTCGGACGGACGGGTTTCAATCGACAGTTTCGGCTGTTCGGAGATGCCGGCACAAACGCCGGTAGGAATCGGCCACGGCCTCGCGCGTGAGACCCTGCGCGATGAAAACGAGCCGCGAACGATGCGCGGTTTCATCGGGCCACGCATCGAGATGCAAAACGGGATGCACGAGATGATGCACGGCATGCACGACGACCGGTTGTGCCGCGCCGGTCAGCGCTAGCATGCCCTTGACGCGCAGAATGTTATCACCGTGCCGGTTGAGCAGCAGCGTTAGCCAGAGCGTGAACACGGGCCAGTCGAGCGGCGCATCGAACTCGATGCAGAAGGCGTTCAACGCCTCCAACCCTTCGCAGTGCCCAGGCGTCGCGTTCAATCGCGCTAGCGGGTTGCCGGCGTCGCTGCGCGCGTCGTGCCCGCGCATGCCGGTGCGCCGCACAAAATCCGCGAAGTCGTGCCCGTTCGCCGCTTCGTCGAGGACGATCGATGGATCGTCGCTCTTCGTTCGCCACACAATCCGCGCTGCCGGATTCAGTTGCGCAAGCGTCCTTTCGAGCGCGGATGCATCGCCCGCGAGATCCGTCTTGCTGATGACGATGCGATCCGCCGCCGTCACCTGCGCGAGCCATTCCGGATGCCGCATGCGTTGCTGCTCCGCGTTCACGGCATCGACGACCGTGACGATCGCGGCGATCGAATAATGACTTGACACGATGCGGTCGCCCAGCAGCGTCGCGACGATCGGCGCGGGCGTCGCCAATCCCGTCGTTTCCAGCACGACGCGCGAGAACGGCGGCACTTCCCCGCGCGCGCGGCGCGAAAACAGCGCGGCGAGCGCATCCTTCAGTTCGCCGCGAATGGCGCAGCAGATGCAGCCGTTGTCCAGCAACACGGTCTGCGCATCCACTTGGCCGATCAGAAGATGGTCGAGCCCGACCTCGCCGAATTCGTTGACGAGCACGGCGGTGTCGCGCGCGGCGTCGCCCTTCAGAACATCGGCGAGCAAGGTGGATTTGCCGCTGCCCAGGAAGCCCGTCACGATGGTCACCGGAATCACGTCGTAGGCAAGGCTCATGCGTGCGCCTCCTCATTGTCGTGATCGTTGTCATCGAACAGCGTCAACGGATCGAGCGCACGCCCGAGCATGCCTTCGGCCGCCTTCCACACCTGCATGAAATCCTCGACGATGACCTGCGCGCCCGTCGGCGACGACAGCACGAACGACTGCCCGTGGAAATCCACGAGCTTCAGCCGGAAGCCTTCCAGCACGCGGTTCGCATGGGCGACCTGCACGTACCGCTGCTGCCGCGCGCTCGCGCCTTCGCCCGCCGCGACCGTGTTCGACCAGTGGCGCCCGCCGCCGAGCAAACCGCACATACCGCACATTTCGCTGACTCCTTTCGTCAGGGCATGACATCGCCGGAATTTGGGCCGAGTGTCTGGCCGACGAACAGGTTGCCGCCGGGATCGGACGCGAGCAGCACCGCCGTGGGCGCGACTTCCTCCGCGTGGCCGAAGCGCCGCAACGGCAATTCCTTCGATTTCGCTTCCTTCCACGCTGCGCTGATGCCATCCACGAGCGGCGTCTCGATAGGACCCGGCGCAATCGCGTTCACGAGTACATTGTCGGGCGCAGCTTCGAGCGCGAGCGACTTCGTGAAGCCGATCACGCCCGCCTTCGCCGCCGAATAATGCGTGAGTTCCGCGCCGCCCTTGATGCCGAGCTG
The DNA here is from genome assembly GCF_023631045.1 of Caballeronia sp. AZ7_KS35. Taxonomy (NCBI): domain Bacteria; kingdom Pseudomonadati; phylum Pseudomonadota; class Betaproteobacteria; order Burkholderiales; family Burkholderiaceae; genus Caballeronia; species Caballeronia sp. AZ7_KS35. The sequence continues at coordinate 40,334 of NZ_JALQDV010000062.1, forward strand.
CGACGCGACGTTGATGATGCGCCCCCAGCGTTGCGCCGTCATCGACGGCAACGCGCGGCGCGAGCACAGGAACACGCTGCGCAGATCGACGCGCAGCATATCGTCCCACATTTGCGTGGTGAGGTCCGCGCAGCGCGCCTGCGTCAGCATGCCCGCGTTGTTCACGAGAATGTCGATGCCGCCATACACCGCGATGCATCGATCGACGATGCCGTGCGCGCCCGCTTCGTCGCCCACATCGGCGATGACGGTGTCCACCTGCGCGCCGCTCGCGCGGCACGTTTGCGCGTGCGCGGCGAGGCGCGCTTCGTTGAGATCCGCGAGCACGAGGCGCGCGCCGGCCTGCGCGTACGCCAGCGCGATCGCCGCGCCGATGCCGCTGGCCGCCCCGGTGACGACCGCGCGGCGGCCATCGAGTGAGAATGCCGATGCCATATCGTTGAGCGTCCTGTATGCGATGAATCAGCCTGGCCAGCGGACCGTCAGCCCGCCGTCCGCGATGATCGACTGGCCCGTGATGTACGACGCGTCGTCGCTCGTGAGGTAGCGAATCAGCGAAGCAATTTCCTGCGGCCTGCCCACGCGCCCGAGCGGAATGCCCTTCGCCGCTTCGCGCAATCCGTCCGGGCCGAGCGAGTTCACGGCATCGAGCGATTGCGGCGTTTCGATGAGCCCCGGAATCACTGCGTTGCAGCGGATGTTGCGGGGCGCGAGTTCCATCGCGATCGCGCGGCACAGACCGGGCACGCCGGCTTTCGCCGCCGAATAGTGCGTGTGGTTCTCCCATCCGTACACGCCGCCCGCGATGGACGACACCGCCACCATCGCGCCGCCGTCCGGCATGTGGCGCGCCGCCGCGCGGAACGTGCGCATTACCCCGGACAGATCGACATCGAGCATCTGATGCCATTGCGCGTCACTCATCTCCGTCAGCGGCGACGCGCGCAGCAGCCCCGCATTCGCCACCGCGTAATCGATGCGCCCGAAGCGCTCCATCGCGGCGTTCGCGAAGGCTTCGACCTGCCCGGCCTGCGTGACGTCGACCGCATGCATCAGGCACTCGCCTCCCGCTTGCTCGACGGCATGCGCGGTGGCTTGCGGATCGTGCGGATCGCCGGGGAAATAGCCGCCCGCGACCGCCACGCCGATCTGCGCGTACGCCACCGCCAGCGCCTGCCCGATACCGCTCGCCGCACCCGTAATCAAGGCTACTTTCACAGCATTCCTCCAGTCGGATTATTTGTTTTCGGCGGGATCGACGTGCCGCGCGAACAGAATCAGCACGCCGGACAGGAAACACGGCACGGCGCCGAACCACAGCGCCGCGTGCAGCCAGTCGCCGCCGTAGTTCAGCATGGAGGTGACGCCGACGCCCGCGAGAATCGCGCCGATGGGGCCCATCGCATGGACGATCGAACTGCCGGTGCCGCGAATCACCGTGTGGTAGCTCTCGCCGATGAAAAACAGCGCCGCCGAATACGGTCCGATCAGGAAGAACAGCCCCAGGCTGTATAGGGCGACCACGACGCCCGCGCTGCTCGGCCCGAACAGCATGCCCGCGAAAGCGAGCCCCCCGCACATCCAGCCGATGGCGAGCGTATTGCGCCGCCCGATCTTGTCGCCGATGAAACCGTGGCTCAAATACCCGCAATAGCCGATAACGTTCGACAGCACGAGAATCAGCAGCGAGTTCTCGAAGGACACGTTGTGCACGCGCGTCAGCACCGTGGTGCCGAGCACGCTGAAGACCTGAATGGCCGACCAGTTCAGCAGAATGCCGCCGCCGAGCACGAGCGTCGCGCGCAGCGCGCTGCCCCGGAAAGCTTCGGCGAGACCGGCGCGGGCGTGTTCTTCGTAGTCGACGGAGTGGGTGTTCGCGAGCGAGCGCGCCTCGCCGTCCTGCCCCGCTTCGCGCAACTGCTTGATGCGCTTGTGCAGCAGGAATTGCGGGCTTTCCTTGAGCCGCCGCGTCATGAAGAAAATGACGATGGCCGGAAACGTCGCGAAGATGAAGCAGCCCTGCCAGCCTATGCGCGGCAGCAGCAGCGCCGTCAGGCCCGAGGCGATCAGCGCGCCGATCGGCCACCCGCCTTGCACGAGGCTATAGATAAAGCCCTTGTTGCGATTGAGCTTCGGATCGTTGGCAGCCGAATACAGTTCGTTGAGATACGTCGCGTTGACGGTTTCCTCGGCGTAACCGAGACCCGAGAGCGAGCGGATCAGCACAAGCGGCACCTGTCCCATCGCGCCACCGACGACCGTCAGGCCCGAGCACACGGCCGCGCCCGCCACCGTCCACAGGAGTCCCGCCTTGCGGCCGAGCCGGTCGAGTAACGGCCCGATGGCGAACGCGATCACCGCCGTGCCGATGGCGACCAGCGTGGCGATCTCCGCCTGCGCCGCCGCGTCCCAGTTGTAGTGCTTGCCAATTTCCGGCAACAGCGTGCCGAACAAAATGAAGTCGTAGACGGCAAATACCCATGCGAAGAACGCGACGACCGTCGCCCGCTTCACATCGGACGGCAGAATCTGTTCGAGCCTGAAGCCCGAAGCAGACAACGGATTCTCTTTCATCGTGTTGCTCCTCTGGAGCTCGGGAGTGGACATGGTCGGGACTCGTGTCGGTCGGTTGTCGGGTCGAGGTCAGGACTGGCGGGGATGACGCCGCAGGAAGTCGTCGGCGATTTCATCGCAGGTGCAAAAGCGCACGCCTTCGTGCTTGCGGAAGTGCGCAATCAGGCGTTCGAGCATCAGCAGCACCTGCGGGCGGCCGGAGACGTCGGGATGGATCGTGATCGGGAACACCGCGTAATCGTGTTCGCGGTACACCCAGTCGAACTGGTCGCGCCACATTTGCTCGATATCCCGCGGATTGACGAAGCCGTGGCTATTGGGCGCTTTCTTGATGAACATCATCGGCGGCAGGTCGTCGAGATACCAGTTGGCGGGAACCTCGACGAGACTGGTTTCGCGGCCGCGTTGCAGCGGCTTCATCCATGTGTCGGGATGCTTGCTGTAGTCGATCTTCGTCCACGAATCCCCGACGCGCACGTAGTACGGGTGATAGTCGTTGTGCATCAGACTGTGGTCGTACTTGATGCCTTTCTTCACCAAGAGTTCGTTGGTCACGTTGCTGAACTCCCACCAGGGCGCGACATAGCCCGTGGGCCGCTTGCCGCTGAGCTTCGTCACCAGTTCGATGCTGCGGTCGAGCACCGCCTCTTCCTGCTCGGGCGTCATCGCGATCGGGTTTTCGTGGCTGTAGCCGTGGATACCGATCTCATGTCCCGCGTCGGCGACCGCCTTCATCTGCTCGGGGAACGTTTCTATCGAATGTCCGGGAATGAACCACGTCGTCCTGATCTTTTCACGCTCGAAGAGCTTCAGGAGGCGCAGGGAGCCAACCTCGCCAGCAAACAGGCCGCGCGAAATGTCGTCGGGCGAATCCTCGCCGCCGTATGAGCCGAGCCAGCCCGCCACCGCATCCACGTCGATGCCGAATGCGACCAGAATTTCCTTAGCCATCTTGATGTTCTCCTTTGAGCGATTGAGCGATTGAGCGATTCAGTTCGGACCGACCGTCTGCTCGACGGCCAGCGCGAGCGCGATGAGCGCATCGTCGTCGTGTTGGGCGCGCATGAGTTGCACGCTGGTGGGAAGGCCCGCGGCGTCGACGCCGGTGGGCATCGCGAAAGCGGGCGTATCGAGCAAGCTGCCGGGCATCGTCATCGACAGCGTCTCAAGGTTCACCCGGGCGAAGCGCTCCGGATCGGCTTCGAGCGGCGCGCATTCCGGCGCGACGTGCGGCACCGTCGGAAGCAGCAGCGTCGCGCCCGCGAGTTCGTCGCCGAACTGGGCGATGAGACGCTCCCGGTCCGCGAGCAACTCGTCAAGACGCGATGCAGGCACACCGCGGCTTAGTTCGAGCCGCGTGCGCACGCGCTGGTCGATACGCCCGGCATCGGCAGAATCCAGCACGCCGCGATACGTCTCGAAGGCTTCGAGCGATCCGAACCAGCCGCACGCGCGGATGAGATCGCAGGCGGCGTCGAAGGCGACGACCGGCGTCGCGTCGATGCGCGCGCCGGCTTTCGCCAGTCGAGACAGGAAGCGCATGAAGTTGCCCGCGACTGCGTCGGTCACCGCGAAACGCGCCTGCCATCCGGTCGGCACGACAAAGCGCTGGCCGCGCAGATCGGCCAGCGCGCCGATGGCTTCGCGGCCACGCACGACCGCGTCGAACGCGGCGCAGTCGGCGGCTGTGCGGGCGAGCGGGCCGATGGTGTCGGCCGACCGCGACAGGCCGGTCATGCCCTGCTGCGGATAGCGCGCCCGGCTCGCGCGATAGCCGACGACGCCGTTTAGCGCGGCGGGCACGCGGATAGAGCCGGCGGTATCGGTGCCGACGGCGATCGACACAACGCCCATCGCCACCGCGATCGCCGAGCCCGACGACGAGCCGCCCGGCGCGCGATGTCCGCCATCTGCGACGGTTGCATCGAAGACGGGATTGAAGGGCGTGCCGAAGTGCGGGTTCAACCCGAGGCCCGAGTACGCGAATTCACTGAGGTTCGTCTTGCCGATGCCGACCAGTCCCGCGCGCACGCTTGCCGCGACGAGCGACGCATCGGCAGTTGCTGGAGCGCGGGCGCGGAACAGCGCCGACCCCGCCGTCGTGACGCTTCCCGCGACATCGAAAAGGTCCTTCCACGCGACCGGCACGCCGTCGAGCGCGCTCGCGGGACGTCCGTCGCGCCAGCGCGCGGCTGCGGCGCGGGCCTCATTTACTGCGCGGACTTCGTCTATGGAGACGAAGCAGCTGTTGGCACCGCGCGCGGCAGCAAGCGACTGGCGCACGACGTCTTCCACATGCGCGCTTCCGTCCGCATACGCGGCGGCAAGCGTCACGGCGGACGCTGTCTGGGGAGGCTGGCTCGGCAATCGAAGGTCCTCGCGAAAATGTACTTCGTCAACAACATACGTTTACGATGCAAACACCAAAAAAAAACAGCAACTGAGGGATTACCCTTAGTTGCCGCTGGAGAGTCGAGTTTGCGGTCGCAGGTTGCGACGGCTCTCTGCTCGCCCCATCCGCGAATGACGAACACCGATCTAGTCAACATCAATGTCAACAACAAATTTATTTTTGACATTTATTTTGACGCATTAGCCTAAGTTGCCATGTCAACAACGAATCTGACAACGGGCCTCCATGAACGCAGTTTTCGACCTCATCGTGCGCAACGCACAAGTCGCGACAGCGAGCGATACATTCCTGACCGACATCGGCGTACGCGACGGCCGCATCGCTCAAATGGGGCTTTCGCTCGCCCCCGGCAAACGTGAAATCGACGCGGGCGGCCGCGTCACGACGCCCGGCGGCATCGACGCGCATTGCCACCTCGATCAGCCCATCGCGCCGCCCGCTCGCATGACCGACGACTTCGAGTCCGGCACGCGCTCCGCGGCATGCGGCGGGACCACCACCATCATCCCGTTCGCCGCGCAGCACAAAGGCGGGACGCTGCGCGCGGCCGTGGAGGACTATCACCGGCGGGCGAACGGGCGTGCGTGCATCGACTATGGTTTTCATCTGATCGTGTCGGACGCGACACCGGACATCATCGCGAATGAGCTGCCGCAACTCATCGCCGAGGGCTATACGTCGTTCAAGATCTACATGACGTACGACGATCTGAAGCTCGACGACGGCCAGATCCTGCGTCTGCTTGCCCTCGCCCGCGCACATGGCGCAATGGCGATGATTCACGCCGAAAACAGCGACTGCATCGCCTGGCTCACGCAAAGCCTGCTCGACGCGGGACTCACTGCGCCGCGCTATCACGCGGCATCGCGGCCGATGCTCGTCGAGCGAGAAGCGACGCATCGCGCGATCAGCCTGGCCGAACTCGTCAACGTTCCGATGCTGCTCGTGCACGTATCCGCGCGGGAAGCCGTCGAGCAGATTCAGTGGGCGCGCAACCGTGGCCTCAAGGTGTTGTCCGAGACCTGTCCGCAATATCTCTTTCTGACCGCCGAGGATCTCGGCATCGACGACAGCTACGAAGGCGCGCGATGCGTATGCAGTCCACCGCCGCGTGACACCGCGAGTCAGCAGGCCATCTGGGCAGCGCTCGCGGACGGCACCTTCACGATTTTCTCGTCGGACCACGCGCCGTTTTCCTTCGACGACCCGCACGGCAAAAAGCCCGACGGAGAGGAGGTTGCGTTCCCGCACATTCCCAACGGGATTCCGGGTATCGAGACGCGTTTGCCGCTGCTGTATTCAGAGGGCGTGATGACGGGGCGCATTTCCGTCAACCGCTTCGTCGAGCTGACCGCGACGAATCCGGCAAAGACCTACGGCCTGCATCCGCGCAAAGGGACGATCGCGATCGGCTCGGACGCCGACTTCGTGATCTGGAACGAGCGACCCGGCGACCCGGTTGCGCTCACCAACGCGATGCTGCATCACGCGGTGGATTACACGCCGTACGAAGGCCGCGCGCTCTCAGCGTGGCCGGGCTACACGGTGGCCGGTGGCGAAATCGTGTGGGACGGCGAGCGTTTTCTCGGTACGCCCGGACGCGGACGCTTTCTCGCACGCGGTCTGCCGACCATTGTTCCAGGCAGGACCGCCGAACGCGCGGCGCGCTGATCTTCAAGTCTCCAACGCCATTCGTCTCACTCTTCACGCAAGGAGCGTGTCATGTCGCAATCGTACGAAGCAGCCCGCGCGTCAGCATCGGCGCGAGCGGGTTCCCTCGGGTTTGGACGGCTCATCGCGGCCGCCGTCGCAATCGGCATCGCTGCGGGCGCGATACCCGTGCATGCGCAGGGCAACAACGCGATCCTCGTCGTGGCTGGTCCGCGCACGCCGGAATCGCTCGATCAGGAATATCCGCCGACTGAAGCAGGCCACGAAGCGCGCCGCAACATCTACGAACGGCTGCTTTCGTACGAGACGAAGCCCGGCGAGAACGGCGTCACGGTGGAAGATTTCAGCAAGATCCGCGGCGCGCTCGCGGAGAGTTGGGAGACGTCGCCGGACAAGACTTCGATCACGTTCCATCTGCGTCGCGGCGTGAAAAGCTATGTGGGCAACACGCTCACCGCCGACGACGTCATGTGGACCTTCGAGCGCGGCTGGAACCTCAAGGCGACGTTCCGCTGGTACATGACGCAGGTGCTGAAGATCAGCGACTTCAAGGCCGCGTTCCAGAAGATCGACGATCAGACGGTCAAGGTCACGCTGCCGAAGCCTTCGCCGCTGATCGAGCGCATCTGGGTGAACAACGATCTCGGAATCATCGATTCGGTCGAGATCAAGAAACACGTCACCTCCGACGATCCGTGGGGTTCGCGCTGGCTCGCGAGCCATTCGGCATCTTTCGCACCGTATCAGGTGACCAAGTACGCGCCGGGCCAGGAAGTCGTCTACGACGCGAACAAGAACTACTATCGTGGCGCGCCGAAGCTCACGCGCATCATGTTCCGCGAAATGCCGACGTCCGCGAACCGCCTTGCCGCGCTGCAGGCGGGCGCGGTCGACGTCGCGGAATGGCTCGCGCCGCGCGAGCAGACCACGCTCGACAAGATGCCGGGCGTGAAGGTCTGGAAGGTGTACGGTAACTACATCCAGCGCGTGGAGATGAACAACAACACCGCGCCGTTCAACAACGAGAAGGTGCGTCAGGCGCTGAATTACGCGGTGCCGCGCGAGCAGATCCTGAAGTCGGTGTTTTATGGCACGGCGCGGCCGACAAAAAGCCCGGTGTCGGAGATCTATCCGGCCTATACCGATCAGTACTATCACTACACCGAAGACCTCAATAAAGCACGTGCGCTGCTGAAGGAAGCCGGTTATGAAAAGGGCTTCAAGACGCAGCTCGGCTACCCGACCGGCGACCAGACCGAGGAAGAGCTCGCAATCATCCTAAAGACCGCGTTCTCGAAGATCGGCGTGGATGTCGAATTGCAGAAGCTGCCGGCATCGACGCTCGTCGAGCGCTATTCGAAGGGCACGATCCCGATGTACTTCTTCCGCGACATGGCAATCGTCCCGGACGCCGCCTACGTGACGAACCTGTGGCTCAATAGCGCATCGCTCATCAACTACTCGCACTACAAGAACGCCGAAGTCGATTCGCTCATCAACGAAAGCCTTTCCATTACCGACGAAGCGAAGCGCACGACCGAGATGCATCGCGTCCAGGAACTCGTGATGAACGAAGCGCCGTGGGTCTTTCTGATCAATCCGGGCTACCAGCTCGCCACGCGCGCGAACGTCAAGGGCTATAGCTGGAACACGACCAACGGCAACACCTGGTACGACTTTTCCAAGAACTAAGCAGCACCGGCGCGCGCACACCGGCCTCCTCGGGCGTGCGCGCGGTTCATTCCTTCACCGAGGACCAGTGCGATGTCTCTCTTCACTGCATGGCGATTCGTTCCGCGCCCGTTGCGCATCGTCATCGCGCGGATCGGTATTCTCGTTCCGCAGATGTTCGGCGTGATGTTCGCGACGTTTCTGCTGATTCGACTGCTGCCCGGCGATCCCGCCCTGTTGATGCTCGGCAACATGGCGACGCCCGAAGCCATTGCTTCGTTGCGCGAGCGGCTGCATCTGAACGGCAGCGTCTGGTCGCAGTTCGGCGGCTATGTGTCGGCGCTGATGCACGGCGATCTCGGCACCTCGATGTTCACGTCGAATCCCGTGACCGTCGACCTGCTGCAACGCGTGCCCGCGACGCTCGAACTCATCGTCTACTCGATGATCCTGACCGTGGTGCTGGGCGTCGGCATCGCGGTGACATCGGCGGTGCGTCCCGGCGGCATCGTCGATCGGGCGAGCCGCGTGTATGGACTCGCTGCGGGCGCCATCCCCGATTTCTGGGTCGGCCTACTGTTGATCTACACGCTGTTTCATCTCGCCGGCATTGCGCCCGCACCGTTCGGACGCGTCGATTCGTTCGTCACGCCGCCGCCGACGGTCACGGGCTTCTACACCATCGACAGCGTGATCGCCGGCGACTGGGAAGCATGGCGCTCGTCGGTATCGCATCTGTGGCTGCCGGTGCTCACGCTCACCATCGTCAACATGGGCGGCCTGATGAAGCTGACGCGCGCCACGTTCGAGGGCCTCTACAAGAGCGAGTTCATCCGTCACGGACGCGCATCCGGTCTTTCCGAGCGCACGCTCGTGCTGAGTGCGCTGCGCAACAGCCTGCCTCCTATCATCACGATGATCGGCTTTCTGTTCGGCTTCCTGCTGGGCGCGGCGGTGCTGGTGGAGACGATCTTCGCGTGGGGCGGCCTCGGCCAGTACGCGGTCCAAGCGGTGATGAACAGCGACTATCCCGCGCTGCAGGGCTTCGTGCTCGTGGCCGCCGCATTCATCCTGCTCGTCTATACCGCCGTGGATGTGCTCTACGGCCTCGCCGACCCGAGGATCGAGATATGAAACCGCTCTTTTCCCTGCGTGGCCGCGCGAATGCAACGCTCGTCATCGGGCTCGCGCTGCTCGCGCTGCAGATCGTGCTGATCGTTTTCGCGCCCGTCATCGCGCCGCACTCGCCGATCGACGCCGATCCGTCCAACATCCTGAAGCCGCCGTCGTGGCGCTACTGGTTCGGCACGGATGTGTCGGGCATGGACATCCTTTCGCGCGTGATCTACGCGACCCGCATCAACTTGCTCATCAGCGTCACGGCGGTGGCCATCGCCTTCGCGATTGGCGTGCCGATCGGGCTTTTCATCGGCTATTACCGAAACCTGGTGAGCACGCTCGTGATGCGTGTATTTGACTTCATCCAGTCGTTTCCGGTTTTCGTCATCGGCATGGCGCTCGTGTCCGTCATGGGTCAGGAAATCTGGAACGTCGCGATCGTGCTGGCCGTCCTTTTCATACCGATGTTCGCGCGCCTGATCCGGGCTGAAGTGCTGTCGTTGCGCGACCGGCCCTTCATCAGCGCGGCGGTGTGCAGTGGCGCCACCGATAAGGCCATCATGTTCCGCCACATCCTGCCCAATGCCATCACGCCTGCCATCGTGCAGATTTCCATCAGCATCGGCATGGCCATTCTGCTGACGGCAGGGCTCTCGTTCGTCGGCGCGGGCGTGCGCATGCCGACGCCCGAGTGGGGCCTGATGGTCGCCAATGGCGCGCAGCAGATGATTCTCGGCGTCTGGTGGGCAGCGCTCTTTCCGGGCCTCGCCATCATCGTCTCGGTGCTGACCTTCGCGATTCTCGGCGATGCCGTCAAGCGTCTCTCCGATCCCGTCACGCGAGGCAAGTCATGAGCAGCTCGCTCTCAACTTCATTGCTCGAAGTCGACAACCTGAGCGTCGCCTTCGACGACGCGCCGTCCCGGCACGTGCTCGACGACGTCAGCTTCGCGCTGCGCAAGGGCGAAATCCTCGGCATCGTCGGCGAAACCGGCGCGGGCAAGTCGGTGCTGGCGCGTTCCATCATCGACCTGTTGCCGGAGGGCGGCCGCGTGGTCGGCGGCCGCATCGTGCTCGACGGCAAGTCCGTGCTGGACATGTCCGCGCGTGAAAAGCGCGGTTATCGCGGCGGCGATGTCGCGCTGATCGGCACGAACGCGAAAATGCTGCTCGATCCTGTCGAGACGGTCGGTGCGCAGATCGTGCGCGTGCTGCGCGTCCATAAGCGCATCGGCCGGAAAGCGGCGTGGCGCGAAGCCATCGAACTATTCGAACAAGTGGGCATCGTCAATCCGGAAGCGCGGGCCCACGCGTATCCTCACGAACTTTCGGGCGGCATGGCGCAGCGCGTGGTGATCGCGATGGCGCTGATCGCGCAGCCGAGGGTTCTCCTCGCCGACGACGCGACGCTCGGGCTCGACGCGACCATCCAGTTGCAGGTGCTCGACCTGCTCGCGAGCAAGGCGCGCGAACTGGGTCTCAGCGTCGTGATGGTGACGCACGATCTGGGCATCGTTGCGAACTACTGCGACCGCGTTGCCATCATGAAGGACGGCCAGTTGATCGAGCTCGCGGACGTCGGCCCGTTCATTCGATCACCGTCCCGCTCCTACAGCCGCGAGTTGCTCGATGCCGCGAAAGTGCGTCCCGCGCCGCGCGGCGCGCAAGCCGCCGGAGAGCAAGCCGCGCAGACGCCGCGTCCACTGCTGGAAGTCGAGCATCTGGTCAAGACTTTCGTTTCCGACCGCAATCACGCCGTGGTGCGCGCGATCGACGACGTCTCGTTTTCGATCGGACGGGGCGAGACGCTCGCGCTCGTCGGCGAAAGCGGCTCGGGCAAGACGACGACCGGGCAATGCCTACTGCGTCTGCTCGACGCGGACTCGGGTGTCGTGCGCTTCGACGGCGTGAGTACGCTCGACATGACGCCTCGCGCGTTTCGCAGCGTGCGGCGACGGATGCAGATGGTGTTTCAGGAACCGTATGTGTCGCTGAATCCGCGCTGGCAGGTGCGCGATCTGATCGCCGAGCCGTTCGCACTCGGCGACAAGCTGAGCCGCGCCGATCGGGAGGCGCGCATTCTGCATTTGCTCGATCTCGTGAATCTTTCGCGGCGCCGCGCGAACGCGTATCCGCACGACCTCACGGCGGGCGAGCAGAAGCGCGTGGGCATTGCGCGCGCACTCGCCGCGAACCCCGATTTCGTCGTCTTCGACGAATGCACGACCGCGCTCGACATCCGAGTGCGCGCACAGATCATCGACCTCGTGCGCAATCTTCAGCGCGAGATGGGCCTGTCCGCACTTTTCATCACGCACGACCTGAACTCGGTGCGCTCGCTCGCGCACTATGTCGCGGTGATGCGGCACGGAAAGATCATCGAGACGGGCACCGCCGACACCGTGTTCGAGCGGCCCGTCGAGGATTACACGCGCAAGCTGTTGCAGGCCGAGCTTCCGATCGAGGAAGTGGCGAAAACCGTTCATCATCTCGACGTCGCAGGGGCACGACAATGAGCCAGCCGCAAAAAATCTTGGTGACCGGCGCGGCCGGTCTCGTCGGACGCGCCGTGTCGCATTTGCTGCACGCACGCGGTGACGCGGTGATTGCGGTGGATCGCGAGGGCGGACTGCGCATCGGCGAGATGACCGTACTGGAAGGCGACTTGCGCAACGTGCATCGGCTGCATGCGCTCGCGCGCGACGGGCTGGATGCCGTCATTCATTGCGGCGCGTTTTCCGGGCCGATGGTCGCGCGCGACGATCCCGTCGCCATGTTCGATGTCAACATCGGCGGCACGGCCAACATGCTCGAACTCGCACGCATCCACGGCGCGCGGCGCTTTGTCTATTGCTCGTCGACGAGCGCTTACGGCGATACGCCGCCCGGCCCCGTGAAGGAGGACGTGCCGATGGCGCCGGCGAGCCTCTATGGCGCGAGCAAGGTCTGCGGCGAGCAACTGGTCAGCGCCTACGCGAAGCAATACGGCGTGGACGGCGTGAGTCTGCGTCTGTCGTGGGTTTATGGTCCGCATCGCACCAACGACTGCGTGATTCGCCGCATGCTGACCGACGCAATGCGCGCGCAGCCGACGCGCGTGCCGTTCGGCGCAGACTTTCATCGCCAGTACATCCATGTCGACGACGCCGCCGCCGCTCTGCTCGCGGCCCTCGACGCGCCCGTGCTTCGCCGGCGCGTCTACAACATCACGGGCGGCATCCGACTCACGCTGGGCGAAGTGGCGGAGGTCGTGCGCCGTGTGATGCCCGACGCCGATATCGAACTCGAACCCGGGCCCGATCCGCTCGACGAACTTCAGGAGCAGTTCGACATCTCGGCCGCAGCCACCGATTTGGGTTTTCGCCCACGCCACGACATCGAGACCGGCATCCGGGCGTATGCGCAATGGCTTGCCGAAGCAGCCGCCCGCTGACGCGGCGCCGGTTTCCTCTTGACAGGGAGTGTTCATGGAATCGTTTTCGCTGAAAGGTCGTACCGCGCTCGTGACGGGCGGCAACAGCGGCATCGGCCGCGCCATCGTGCGGCTCTTCGCGGCGCAGGGCGCGAGCATCGGCATTTCGCATATCGGCGATGCAGCCGGCGCCCAGGCGCTCGCCGATGAACTCGGCGCGAACGGCACGCGTGTCGCGACAACCGAATGCGACGTGACGGATGTGGCGTCCGTCGCGCGCCTCGGCGCATGGGCACGCGAAAAACTCGGCGCCGTCGATATTCTCGTGAACGCGGCCGGCATCAGTGGCGAAACATCATTCGTCGACCTGTCCATCGACGAATGGGACCGCATGATGGCTGTGAACCTGCGCGGCACGTTCCTCGTGACGAAGCAGTTTTTCGCCGCCATGATCGCGCGCAAGTATGGGCGCGTCATAAACATTGCATCGCAGCTCGCCTACAAGGGCACGCACGACATGGCGCACTACTGCGCATCGAAGGCGGGCGTCGTCGGGTTCACGCGCGCACTGTCTTATGAAGGCGCACCGCACGGCGTAACCGTTAATGCCATCGCGCCGGGGCCGGTCGAAACCGCAATGCTGGCGAGCTTCACGGACGCCTGGCGCGCAATAAAGTTCGCGCAGCTTCCCGCCGGCCGTTTCGGTGAAAGCGACGAAATCGCGCCAACGGCGCTGCTGCTCGCGTCCGAGACGGGCGGCGCGTATTTCATCGGCCAGACGCTCTCGCCCAACGGCGGCGACGTGATGCTCTGACCACTCATTCGACTCAACTGGAGCGACGCATGGAACTGGAGCGCGACTTTATCGGCTATGGCGCAACGCCGCCGGACCCGCGATGGCCAGGCAAGGCCCGCATCGCGATCAACTTCGTGATGAACTACGAGGAAGGCTCCGAGCCTTCCATCGGCGATGGCGAGAGTGCGACCGAGACCTGGTTCACGGAATCGCACGGATTGAACTCGGGCGTGCGCGGCCGCGATCTCGCCGCGGAAGGTCTGTTCGAATACGGTAGCCGCGTCGGCTTCTGGCGCCTGATGCGGCTTTTCGAAGAGCGCGGCCTGCCGCTCACCGTCTACGGCTGCGCGCTTGCGCTGGAGCGTAATCCGCAAGCCGCCGAAGCGATCCGCCAGGCACGCCACGACGTATGCAGTCACGGCTGGCGATGGATCAAGCATTACGAACTGGACGAAGCCACCGAACGCGAGCATATTCGCCGCGCCATCGAGTCGCTGACCCACACCACCGGCGAACGCCCTTATGGCTGGTACTGCCGTTATTCGCCGTCCGTGAACACGCGCCGCCTGCTCGCCGAAGAAGGTGGTTTCCTTTACGATTCCGACTACTACGGCGATGAACTGCCGTTCTGGAAGGTCGTCGGGAATCGTCCGCATTTGGTGATACCCTACTCGCTCACCACGAACGACGGACAGTACGCGAGTTCGGTCGGAACCGGCAGTCAGTGGTTTGAATTCATGCGCGATACTTTCGACATGCTGTATCGCGAAGGCGCGACGCAGCCGAAGATGATGTCGATCGGACTGCACATGCGTCTGATCGGTCATCCGGCGCGCGCCGCCGGGCTCGAGCGATTCCTCGATCACGTGATGAAGCACGAAGACGTATGGGTGACGCGGCGTATCGACATCGCGCGGCACTGGATTGCGGAGCATCCGCTCATTGCGTAACACCGACCAGCGCTCGTGGACGTCAATTCAACGGCATGTCGGCCTCGACATGCGCTATTTCTCGAAGTGCAGCACATGCTAAAAACAGTCGGCGAAAAGCAGACAGGCAAACCCCGCAAGATGCGTGAGGGCGACAATACCAGCGAAGAGATTTACGAGCAGATCTACGTTGCGCTGCTCGAACACCGTTTGTTGCCCGGCACGAAACTCGCCGAGGAGCGGCTTGCAAGCATCTTCGGCGTGAATCGCGCGCGCGTTCGCGATGCCCTCAGCCGTCTTGCCTATGAGCAGATCGTCGAGGTCTATCCGAAGAAAGGCTGGTTCGTCGCGAAGCCGTCGGTCGATCAGGCGCGAGACGTGTTCGAGGCGCGCAGGGTCATCGAACCGGCCGTCATACGTCGGCTTACGCGGGCCGCCACGCCTGACAAGCTTGCGCAACTGCGCAACCACTTAGCCCTTGAAATGGATGCCCGCGAGCGCGCCGACAAGCGCGCGGTCATTCGGCTCTCCGGGGAATTCCACAACCTCGTCGCGACGTTATCGGGCAATTCCGCCTTCACGCGCAGCATGCGTGAGCTGACGACGCTTACCTGCCTGGTGATCCTGCTCTACGACGCACCGATAAGCGCGAGTTGCCGGGCTGACGAGCATGCCGCCGTCGTGGACGCGATCACGGAGGGCCAAGGCGAACGGGCGGTCGAACTCATGCTTCATCACCTCGACCACATCGAAAGCTCGCTGAACCTCGATGTCGTCGAAGAACAGGTCGACCTCGAGGAGATATTCAGGCGGCGCGATTGAGGCCCTCGCCGCGGTCGGCCGCCGAATCAGGGCTGGCCCAGACGTGCCGCATGTGCGGAGCTAGCCTCCCTCTCTGTCTTTCGCCGAGCGATTGCGGCCAGCACGATACATCAAAGCCACTTCGCGGACTGCCGTCATCGTCTGACCGACCATTACCGACGCGGTTCTGGATCGTCGCACTAGACTGTCCATGGACCGCGGGAATTTGGGCCGATAAGGTGTCCGCCGAACCGGTCAGGCAAAGCGTCAAATCCCAGACGGTATATCTGAAGTACATGACGGCCAGCCACGCAGGGCGCAATCGGCGATTAGCGCGCGCCGACGCGCGGATGCGCGTGTCGCCCAGTCGCGGCGTTATCGCGCGCACTATTCGAGCGCGTCAGCAAGGGAATCGAAGGTAGCGCGGCAGCGCGGGCTCGCGCGCCGATCTTCGTGCATCGTCACCCAGGTTTCGAGCGGGAGCGCGAACGCTTTCGACAGCACGCGTACGAGACCATCGCAGCGCGCAATCGCGACATGACAACCGCCGATTCCCGCACCCGCTCGGATCAGTGCGAGTTGCGAGAGATCGCTATTGGCGCGCATCGAAAACGACGCGTGACGGAAACAGGGCAACGTGCGGCATCCTGTTACGGCAGCTGCCCGGTCTTCTACCGCGTGACCGGGCAACCCGCGCATCGACGCAATTCACGCTCCTGCTGACGCCAGAGATATCGCCGCTGTCCTTTCCTCCGGAAAACACCCACGCAAAAAGGCCCAGGACGACTTAGGTGCTGGGCAAGCCATCGGCTAGGCCGGTGGCGGAGGTGTTGTTAGGTAAACTGGCCGTACCACCACAGCGGCCAGTCCTCTTATTGTGCGAGAGCCTTTCGACTCTGCCGGTCGATTAGTGACCGAAATAGACAGGAGCGACTCTGTTGCCGGTATGGGCGGGACCGCCCGATGCCGATCCAGTGTCAGCCGCGCCGCCGTAGCTCGCTTGCCCGTTCTGTGCTGCGACCTTCGCTTCCGCTGCCTGAATCTGCGCGGGATATGTTGTCTGATCGGCGGTCGGGTTATAGCCAGCGCGTTCCAGTTGAACCAGCTCTGCCTTCACTTGTGCGCGGGTCACCGGTTGGCTCTGAGCGAACGAAGAAGCTGCCGGGATAGCGAGTGCAGCGGCGACGACGATAGTTGCGAGTTTCATGATACTTACCTCCGAGTCTTGTTTTTCGCAAACAGCCCTGTTTGCGTTTCAGTGACTTCAGTATAGGTAAGCGCCCGCTTAAGATTAATGAGCGTTTGAACAACAAATTCTTGCTGTATTCGGGATAACCCTAGGTCGAGCTACTCAGTGGGTCACGGCCTTGTGAATCATCGGCGCGACGTTGTCGCGTCCATTGAGCACGCGCGATACAAAACCCACGTAGACATTCGCGCGGCGCGCGACGTCCTGCACGGTCGGCGAACAATGCCTATGGAGAAAATGCAAACGCCAAAGTCCGCATCGCCGTCCACACGCAGCCGAAAGTCTGCAGCGAAGATTTCCGAGTCAGTGATTCGGTTTTCGTTCGGGACGCGGGGGGCCCAGGCCCTGCAACGTACGCGGCGTGGCCTCATCGGTGCTGCACGTTCCGCGTTGCCATGTATATGTCAAAAAGGCCCGAATGCAGGCGGCGGATCTCTTGACGCAGGGCAATCAGTTCGTGCTGTTCGCCTTCACATTCCCGACGCAGAACCTCTCGGAGTAAGGCAGTCGCACGCGATGCCGGCAGATCGCGCTGGACGCGCGCCTCGCCGAGCCCTTCTGCGACTGCCGGTTTGATGATGAGCAGCCACGCTGGAAACCAGGCGTAATCTTCGATGTCGCCTGTTCCTCGGAAATCTGCATCAAAGCGTTGACGCAGCACGTTGAGCGAAGCGTCGTTCAGGGTGACGATGAGCGCGGCGAACTTGGCCGGTGCCAACCACGCCAACTCCGCAAATTGCGGCCACGCTGCATCGATTCCGGCGGCACGATAGCGCGCCTCGGTCATCCACGCGAGCGGCGATGGAATCCGCCACCAGGACTCAATCGATTCGATAGCATCGCTGGCAGCGGCCCAGTCATTTGCCCGAAGCCACAGAGGTGCGGCGTGACTGTCCGGCTCACCGGCACGGTACCTCAACGCTGCGGCGCGCTGAGCGAGTTCGCGCCAGCATTGTGTCATCCACAACTGGGCGTACCGCTCGGGCAAAACTTGTCGGGCAGCGTGCGCCACCTCATTCTCAAAGTGACGGCAGATCACGGCCAACTCAGCGTGGTCGGTCACGGCGAGCGTTGATGCGTTCTCAAGTTGCTGGACAAGCACCGTCATGGAAGGCAGTGCACGGTCGCTCGGATATTCGCCGGCGAGCAATGTGAGTGCCGTTCGCGCCGCGGAGGCGTCGCGAAGCTGCAACTGCTCCACCACATCATTGCGCAGGGCTACGTCGCGGCTGTCGGCAAATATGTCGAGTTGCTGCATTGTCGTCGCGCCCAAGAAGGTCCATGAAGACGATAAAGGCTAACCGATTTCGCCGCGTCAAAGAAGCTGCCATGCATCGTTCGACGAAACGCTGCGTTGATTGTCGACTGCCAACAGAAGAGCGACGCATTATTCAGATGCCCCCAAGTTCGCCGACGCACAAATGGTCGGGGCTGTCCGTACGCCAACGAGGCACGCGCCACAATAACGCACCCTTCCAGCCTGTTATGATTTTGCGGCATCCGTTTTCCAGGCGCCTTCAGTTCCTTCTTTCCCGATGTCATCTCGTCGCTCTTCCTCGCAAGCTGCTCGATCGTTGTTTCGCAAACCGCTCAGCAAAGAGATGCTGCTGCCCCTGCCTCCGTCGGCGGGGCAGACCGTCGCGTTATCGAATCACTTGACGTTCGCCGCCTGTCGGGCCGGCGCTGGATCGGCCTATCTTTTCAACGAGCTTATCCAACTCGTCTACGGCACGTTCTTTGTGCAAGATGCGGGCTATGGGGACACGGATGTAGTTATTTATGCACGCGCTGAAGCTGCTCTCGAGCGCGGCTTGGAACGCGCCGAAGTCGAGCGACGGTGGGCATTCGAGGCAGCGGACCTGCCGTTGTTCGAAGCGGTGTTGCAGCAGGCGGACCGACAACTAGCGAGCGCGCCAAGATATGTCCACGTTGCTGCACGGGAGAGGCTGAAACGATTCGCCACTAGCGGGCACGCCTCGCCGCTCCCGTACACGGCGGCACGCCACTAATCGCAATCGGCCACGCAGCGCGAGCACGACACTGTCGCGTGCGTGGCGAGAGTCGCTCAGTTCGAACGACGGCCGATATAATGGACCGCAGAAATTTCACGCATTGCACCGGAGTTCTCCTATGAGCCAAACCCGCGGACCGAATGCGGGATATCGGGGCAAGCCAAGCAGTCGGCGTCAACCTCAACACTTGACGAATCCGAAGCGCCCGCCGCGAGTTCAGCCTCCTTCCAGAGAGACTAATGGCGGGGCGACGCCGGCGTCGATTATTAAGACGCGTTCGTTGAAATTCCTCGTCGATGCGGTCGGCGCGGAAAACATCGCGCTGGGGCTCGATTCCAGCATGACCCGGATCGCCGAACTGATGCGCGGAGAGCGATTCACGCCCGAGACCGCCTTCCATATGGAAACGACGCTTGGGCTGCCTTCCGGCTTTTTTGACCAACTCTATCCGGTCCTTTCGCCGGAGACGATTGCGCGCCTAAAGGCGCCGCTCGAGTTCGTCCATGCCGACGAGACCGTCAATGCCGACGAGACCGTCAATGAAGGTGGCATCGAGCAAGCACCCCTTCTTTCGAGTGCGCAGGAGCCATCGCTGCTTGTCAGCAGTTTGTCCAAGGATACGACCATGCCGTCTAAAAGTTCAAAAGAAGCGTCGGGTGCGACCAAGACCCGTGCCCAAAAGGCGTCTGCGCAGGCAAGCGGTCAAGCTGCAAGAGCAGCAGAATCGTCGAAACCGCACCAAGCGCATCAAGCGGCCGGGCGGAAACAGGCGCGTCCAAACGGCGGTGTGACCGTAGAGCGCATCAGGCAGGCCAACCTTCACGTTCTCACCGCACGCAACGGTTCGAAGGTCAAGCTCGGCGCGGTCTTGGGTCTGAGCGGATCAAATATGGCGCACCGACTCCACGGTAAAAAGCGCATGGATGATGCTGAAGCCGAGCGCTTCACCGCGGGTCTGGGTCTGCCTGCGGGGTGGCTCGACACACCCCGCGGCGAAGCCGACATTCCCGAGTCAGTTGCGCAGCTGCTCGCGCCCACATCACGCGTGCGCGCGCCTGGCCAAGCACCGGCGCCCACCGCTTTGGCGGCGTCTGAGGACACAGCAGTCACGGCGGCGCCGACCAGCGAGATAGAACAAGCGCTGCCTAGCGCTTCGAGCAACGCGCACATTGAGCCATTGCCAGCCGATGCGGCAGGCGACGGCGACCACGTTGCGAGCCCTCACCACGAGAACGTCAGCAGTGCAGTCGCAACGCGCCTCGACGGTCCCGTGCAACGCATCGAAAGCAACACGCCAGCAGCTGTCTCTGCACCTGTGTTGTCGCAGCCTGCGGTGGCAATATCACCGCCTACAGACACGGCACCCTCCTCCACTTTAGGGACCACCTTGGACGGCCTGGACGGGATTGCACCTATCGCAGAGGCGCTCCTGAAGACGCTCGCCGGCAAGGCCCGCACCGGTCGCCTGGATGAACTGAAGGCATTGGAGTTATTGCGCCAGGCCGTTTTGCTCTAGCGGCGACGTCACGGCCTGTGAGCACAGGGCTCCATGGCGATCGAATTCGCGCTGCGCGCGGATGTCTTCGTGCGCGAATACCGACTTGTCTGGGACGACGCGTAAGAATAGCGCCTGTCATAGTCCGCTTGCCGCGCTGAGTGTCTACGCCACGCGGCGCTCGTCGCTCGTGCCGACGTCCACCTGTCCTTGTGCGATTTTCTCGACGTCAAGCTCAAGCGCGGACAGTCGGGCAAGTTGCACGGGAAGCAACGTATAGCCAAAGCGAAGCTCATGCAGGCGCACTTTCCAATACCGAACGCTTATCGGCAACGGAACGGATGTTGCCCGTACTGCGGTCACCACTTTCTGTATATGAGCGAGTTCACGGTCCGCTTCCAGCGAGGTCCGCTTCGGCACGCCGGGTGGAGCGGCGGGGACGTGATAATTTCGGCTTGCTACGATTGACTTCATACGCTGTGCGTCTCCTGATCCGTTGAGACCAGCGTATTCAGGCTCACGGGAAGTCAAGGAAGCATGCAGGCGCGTATCGGACCTCCGCTCTGGAGCGGTAGCTTCTTGCCGGGCTCACGCAAAGACGCAAGCGGCGCCACGCGCTGCATCAGCAAAAATCTTTCTTCTCTTGTCTAGCGCCTGTCGGCGTCCATCCGCGTGTGCAACGCTCGGCCGATAAGCGAGTCCGCATTGCGAATCAGGCGTCGCACGCTGTCGTCCACCGCAGCCCTCGAAATCTGATTCGCACTTGCCGCGGCGACGAGCGCCTCATACGCATCATGGACGTCAATCATCGACACGTCATAGCCGTAGCCCGCCTCCATCCATTGCAGTGCGCATAGCGCACAGTCCATCGCGAAGCGGGACTGCTTCGTCTCAAAATCTCGCGCGGCGCGTATGAGCGTTTTCGGATCGGTGGGACTCCTTCTCGACAGCGCAATGGCCTGATCGAAGAGGCCCGCGTCTTTGGCGGCAGCAAACCATTTGCCTTCCGACCCGGGCTCGCTTCGAACCAGGTCCGACAAGATCGTTTCCGGGGCTTTTCCGGGATATTTCTTGGCGATCGCGCGGAACGTGGCGAGGTACGTGCCTGCACGATTGGCGGCGATCGCATAGCGCTCATAGGCCTCCTCAGTCATGCCGGTCCCGAGCAGGATGGTCTCGCAGGCGCGTGCGATCGCGCTTTCGGGCGCATTCAGCCCTCGACTCGCTTCAGCAAGGCGAAGTGCGTCGCCCGGGCGTCCGAGGCAGACCAGCGCGTCGACGGCCCAACGCCGATACCACCAGTAACTGAGCCGATCGCAATGCACGAGCTCAACAATTTCCTGAAAGCGGCCAGCCGCGTAAAGCGCACTTAAGCACGGCACGACACCGACAAAATAGTTAAACCCTTCAGCCTGCAGCACATGCGTGACGAGCGGCAACAACCGATCCGCCCATTGAGAGGCCAACCCGGGCGTCACGCACAGGCTTCCCCAATGTTCGCCAAGGCTCTCGATGTAGGGCATCCGATCGTCCTGCAACGCCTCGAATAGCCTTTCCAGCCAGCGATCCCGTGCTGCGGGCGCAACGTCGGCGGCGGCTATCACGGGGACGAGCGCCTCAATCGCGCGGTTGACCGCGCTGCCCAGTGCGCCCGAGGAACTATCGACCTGCTCAAGTGCGGGCGAGAGTCTTTCAAGAAGAAGAACGGCCCCTTCGGCGCCAAGCACACGATCGGCGCGGGCGGCCGAACGAATCTCGGATACCGCTTCCTTCAGGCGTTGGATGGGCAGCGACGATCGCCACCCAAATGCGTTGCGTCGAAAGCGTGAAGCAAAGTCCATTTTGGTGAGGGCATGACAGTCACGTTCCGGCAGCATTTCAGTGCGTCGAAGTGGTCGCGGTCGCGAGCAGATCCCGTAGTCGCGGTCCGATAGTCCGATAGTCCGATAGTCAGCGGTGCGTGAACACCATTGGGTCGGCGGTTTCAGGTCCCGGCCAGCATCGTCCCTCGACAGGCGTGGGAACCGCAGCGGCATGCATCCAGGGTTTTGAGCGCAGCAGTTTTTCGCCCTTCCACAAAAAGTCGATAGTCGATAAACAACTCTTCGCCCGGCTTGATGTCGCGTAGCGCGTGGAAGAACACCCGGCTGCCATCTTGCTCGGCCTCGCAGTTCGGCGCGCAGCTGTGATTGACCCATCGCGCCGAGTTGCCGCCCTGTGCACCATCGATCACGCGCCCGTCGTCCAGATCGAAGTAAAAGGTGTGGCCGTCTTCGGCCGCCGAACGCGCATACTCGCGCTGCGCTTGTGCCCACGACACCCGCTTGCCCTTGTATTCCAGAATCTGCTCGTTGGCACGGATCTGAGTCAGCGCGAATACGCCGCGTCCGGGGACCTGCGAAGAACGTACAACGATGCGGCGCATTATTTTGCCCTTCCTTATTGCTGTGAACCGTTGAGCGACACGATGTGCCGCCGCCGCGTCTTGGCATGATACGATCGCCGCACGCCCGCGTTGATATCCTTATGCCTTCCTCCACCGGTCGCAGCCGCATCAAACGCAAACCGCCCCGCGGCACCCTCGTGCGGTACGAGGATCGCATCGTTGAGGTGCTGGGCGAGGCGCGTGGCCGACGGATCATGATCCGCTCGATTCACGCGGACGGCACGGAACGTCGCACGGCCGTCAAGCTCAACAGCCTACGGCCGCTCGGAGCACAACTCTTCTAAGTCGGCGGCATGAAAGGCGCCGCCCTCGCTCACGCTTGGTTGACGGCATCCTTGAACGCCTTGCCCGCGGTGAATTTGACCGTCTTGCCCGCCGCGATTTCGATTGGCTCACCGGTCTTCGGATTGCGACCGGTGCGCGCGGCACGTTCGCCGGCCCCGAACGAGCCAAAGCCGATCAATTGCACAGCATCACCTGCGGCCACCGTCTTGGCGATCGTCTCAAACACGACATTGATGGCTTCCTCTGCGGCGAGCTTGCTCGTACCGGCTCCGGACGCCACCGCGTCAATCAGTTCCTGCTTGTTCATTGAAACGCTTCCTTTCTATTAGAAACAAACCCGATCATACCGAACGCTGGACACCCATCGGATCGCGACCCTCTGCTATCGACGAGTCCGCGTCGGTCACATCCAAGTCGAACAGATCCGAGGTCGCGCTGCGCGCGTCAAGCAGCTCAGGCAAATCGCCATTTCGGACCTTGGCGAGCGTCTGCGGCGACAGCCAGATTTCCTCCATGGCCTCGATGCCCTCTTCGATCATCCGCTGCAGAAAGAACGATTGCTTGCGCCCCGTTGCCTCTGCCAACACGCGCAAGCGCTGTTCGATGACGGGATCGATCCGCACCGCAACCACCCGCAACTTGTTCTCTGCTGATCTTCTCATCTGTTCGCTCCTGTTGGCCGACCACGCGCATGGCGCGGCTTCGGCCTTGGATGGCGCCTACCCGCGGGCGCGATCCGATTAGTATTTATCGACGACCTTTCACGCTCGCCGTTTTGCCAGCCGGTGCCTTGCGGGCGACTCGCCCCGAACGGGCTTCGGCGGCGGCCACGCGCGTCGGCGGCCGCGCCGCGGTGCGCAGCGACTTCAGCTGTTCCTGAAGCGCGTGATGTGCCGCTTCGAGCGCGGCGAGCTTGCCTTGAAGCATGCCGTTCTGGTGCCGCGTGTCGCCCTGCTGCGCCTGCAGCGCGTCGACGGTGCGACGATGCTCGGCCTCTCGTTTTTCCGCCCGCTTGGCCACCTCGGCCAGTTCTTTCTGCGCCTTGGCCCTCGCACTGCGCTCACGATCGATCTCCAGTAGCGCGCGCTTCTCCGATGCGCGTAAGCGCTCCTCGGCACGGCTGGCGGTTTCCCGCAGCTTCTCCAGGTCGCGCGAGAAGGTGTCGCGCACTTTTTCGAGTTCGCGCTCGCGCGTCACCGCCTCCTCGGCGAGACGCAGGATCTGCGCCTCGAGCGCTTTGCGCGTGGCGGCCTCTTGCGCCTGCTGCCGCTCCAATTCCCTTATCTCGACCTGCGCTGCTAGCAATGCCGCGGTGCGTTGCTCGAGCGCCGTCTCCGTGCGGCCCAGTTCTTCCCGGGCGGCGATAACCTTTCGCTCGGCCTCGGCACGCTGCGCGTCGACTTCGTCTCGCAGCGACGTGAGCTCGGCCTGCGCGGAGGTCGCCGCTCGCGTCCACAAAACGCCGATCAGCTCGCCCGCCGCCTCGCTCAGGTCCTTCGGCAAGTCCGGATGCTCGATGCGCACCCGGCTTTTCTCGCGCAACTCCGCCCAAAACTCGCTCAAGACCGACGCGGGCGTGCTCATGGTGCCGCGCCGGACCAGGTTGTAGAGGCGATTGGCCGTGGGCGGCACGCCGAACCGGAAAAACAGCAGTGCGCACACCTCGCGATAGAGCTCGCGGGTTTTGGGAAAGTCGACCTTCAGGCGTTCGATGTCGGCCGCGAGGCGGGTTTCGTCGGAGAGAACGTCGGACATACGCGCAACGGAGGAAAAGAATACCGCATAATACAACGTAATCCGCCCACTTCCCAATCTTCTGCCGAACCAAATTTGACATTAGTGCTATAATGTTGAGACCTACACGCCGAGCCCCTGCTGAAACAACCGTGACTTCAAAGCCCGCTGCGCCGATCCCACCGCCGCTTGCATTGCAGCCCACACCGCTCGAAACCCTCGTCCTTCCCGCCGAGCTTGATGGGTCCGCGGGCATGAATCGGGCCGTGACCGGGCGCGCCCAGATTGCCGCCGATCACGATCTCGATGCGATCCGGGCCTGGTTGTCACGCTTCGTCGACACGAAAACCACCTTCGAGAATTACCGCAAGGAAGCCGAGCGCCTTCTGCTCTGGTCGGTCGTCGAGCTGGGCAAACCCCTCTCTTCTCTGACCCATGAAGACTGCCTGCGCTATCAGCAGTTTTTGGCCGACCCACAGCCTGCCGCGCTGTGGATCACCGGCGGGGTGGCCGGGGGCGGGCGCAAGCATCCGCGCAGCGACGTGCGCTGGCGGCCGTTCTACGGTCCGCTCTCGCCGTCCAGTCAACGCCAGGCAACCATCATCCTCAACGCGATGTTCTCGTGGCTGGTGCAGGCCGGCTATCTGGCGGGCAATCCACTGTCGCTCTCACGCCAACGCACGCGCCACGCGGCGCCCCGCATCACCCGGTATCTGGAGCCGAGCGTGTGGCAGGAGGTCAAGGACTTCATTGCGACCATGCCCAAGCAAACGGACCGAGAGAGAGCCCACGCGTACCGCGTCCGGTGGCTGTTCACCCTGCTCTATCTCGGCGGGCTACGCATCGCCGAGGTTGGCGCCACCACCATGGGCCAGTTCTTCGTTCGACACGATGGGGACGGCGCGCTGCGCTGGTGGCTCACCGTGCACGGCAAAGGCGACAAGCAACGGCTCGTGCCCGCCACGCGTGAGATGATGATGGAACTGTCCCGCTATCGGCAGCACCTCGGCTTGAGCGCCCTGCCCTCGCCCAGTGAAGACACACCGCTCGTGTTGCCGATCGGCGCCACGGCGTCAAACGAACGCGCCGAGACGTGCGCGCCGCTCACGCGCGCGGCGCTACACGCGATCGTCAAGGACGTATTTTCCGGCGCAGCGGCGCGCTTGCGCGAGCGCGATGAGACGGCGAGCGGGCGGGCCGATGTCCTCGAAAAAGCGTCCGCGCATTGGCTCAGGCACAGCGCCGGCTCGCACATGGCGGATCAAAAGATTGACCTGCGCACGGTGCGCGACAACCTCGGCCACGCTTCGCTGACGACAACCAGCATCTACCTGCACGTCGGCGACGATCGGCGCCATCAGGAGACCGAAGAGAAACATCGCGTAGACTGGTGAGGCGTAGCGACGTCGCCCTCCACGCGTCGTTATAAGCGCCTTCCGAGTCTCTGCAGTGACCCAACGCCGCTCATGAAATTGTTTGTGCCCGAACCGCACACCTCTGCCGACAAACAGACGCTCAACTTTGTCATCGAATGGCGCGGAGAAAGCGTAACCTGCGTCGTGCCGCGCAGCTGCTTGGAGGTTTTTTTCTGGCTGCCGCCCGATGCGGACGATGCCCGACTGATGAGCGTTTTCAGGAACGGATTTCCTCGGATTGAAGCGGTCGCGCGACGCAAGCTGCTCGCGCGATCAACGCGCCCGGTCCGCCTAACGGAGGCTGACTTCTCTCGTCCTTGATTGCCGACGGTATCCTGTCGGCGAATGACGAGTCAATTTTTGGTGCGTAAGGGTGTTGACCATTAGTTGCATCTCCGTTGAGAAAAACGACGTCTCATCGGGGGCAACGCGGCAGGCATCCATCAGTTTAAGTGCCGGTTGGTTCGCTTGATCGGATTTTTTGGCCAAGTACACGCACACCAGCCGGCGTACGGCGGTTGGAAGTCTCTTCACCACTGCTGAGCTGCGCCGCGGCACCCGGGGAACCAGCACCTGTTGATGGCTCTTCACGACCCATTGCCGACTGTCGCGCCGTCAGAGGTGCAACGGCGAATATCAGATTTGGAGCAGTCATTTGGTAAGCCGTCCGAGAGAAGATTAGGTCAATCAATACAGCCAATCGCATTTCTTCGCTGGGGCGGCACTTAGGCCTGAGCGAATACGGCATGCTGGCGGGACGGTACGTGCGCGAGTTCGACGCCACGTGGCTACGCAGCGGCTCGCCTGCCATCTGGCGAAGATTCTGATGTTCCTTGCGCCTTGGCGAACGCAGCTTGCCGGCGTTGTGGTCGAATCGACGTACAACTGGTATTGGCTCGTCGACGGGCTGCAGGCGGCTGGCCTCGTCGTCCACCTTGCCAACACCACGGCGATCAAGAAGTACGACGGGCTCAAGCATAGCGGTGACGAAACGGACGCGCGCTATCTGGCTCACCTGCTGCGCCTCGGGATCTTGCCCACCGGAACGATTTTTCCGCCGGAAGCCCGAAGTGTGCGCGACTTGGCCCGGAAAAGAATGCAGCTCGTACGTAGTCGCACCGCCCACATCCTTGCTATCGAGAATATTGCGGCTCCCCAGCACGGTAAGTGCTTATCGACCGCCGAGGTCAATCGGCTAACTGCCGAGGGAATTACACATATGGGGCTGCCTGCCGAAGTCGCACTTGCAATGGAGGCCAACCTGGCAGTCATCAAAACGCTCTCCGCGCAGATCGACCTCCTCGAGCAGCGGCTTGAAGAAAAGATTCAGCCTCGCACTGAATATCGCTTGCTGAAGACCGTGCCGGGCATCGGCTCTACTCTCGCAACCGTTATTCTGCTCGAGGTTGGGTCCATCGAGCGCTTCGCCAGCGCCGGAAATTTTGCTTCTTATGCGCGCTGTGTCGACAGTCAGCATATGAGCAACGGCAAGAAGAAAGGCGAGGGGAACACCAGGAACGGCAACAACTATCTGTCCTGGGCCTTCGTGGAGGCGGCGAACTACGCGCTTCGCTACTGTGCTGAGCCGAAACGCTTCTATGAGGGTAAGAAAGTCAAAACGAATTCGATCCTCGCACGCAAGGCCTTGGCTCACAAGCTTGCAAGAGCGTGCTTTCACATACTAAAGGAACAAACCGTTCGATATGACGCGCTGCTTCACGTAAGAGTTAGCGACGACGACCAGTAAGCTCAGTTAGTGGAGTGGCGATAACCCTTTATCGTGAATGGATGCTGTGTCGTCCTCCCCGATTTGCAGTCAAAGCGGATCGCCCGCTGTCACGCGATCCGCGGTTTTCGACGAACGCAGCGCGCGTGGTCAACCGGGCGACGCTCATCCCGATCCTTCGGGAAGTCCTGGTCAAGCGCACGATCGAGCAGTGGGTGATACCGCTTTCTGCGGCCGCTGTGCCCTGCGGACCGATAAACGACATTGCGCAGACCTTCGCACATCCCCAGGTACAACACCGCGGCATGCGTGTGGATCTACCTCATCCGCTCGCGGACAGCGTGCCAACCGTAGCAAATCCGATCCGGATGTCGCGCTCGCCGCTCAGCTATCAAAGTGCACCGCCGACGCTCGGACAGCATACCGATGATGTGCTGACGTCGTTATGTGGAATCGAGCCGGTTGAACTGGAGGCGTTGCGAAAGCGAGGCATCGTTTGACGTGATGCTATTGCTTGTATTCGGCGTCCTTACGCCTGACCCCTAACGCGGTAAACTTGTACGTGCACGTTCACGTTGCGTTATAATCGGCGATTCCGAATGGCCAGTCGCTCCGCGCGCCCCGTCATGTCTTCCAGCAAACCCGCGCTGCTCACCATCCGCGACGCCGCGGAACGTCTGAACGTCACGCCTCGCACGCTCAAGTACTACGAGGAGCGCGGGCTCGTCGCGCCGAGCCGAAGCGTTGGCCGCTACCGGCTCTACAGCGAGCAGGATCTCGAGCGCTTCGCGCGCATCTTACGGCTGCGCTCGCTCGGGTTTTCGCTGCAAGGCATCGTCGAATTGCTGAAGCGGCCTGTCGAACCCATCGGCGACGGACGCAAAGGCTATTCCAGTGCATCGCTGCGCGAGATCCAAGCGGCGCTTGCGCAGCAGGTCGAGGCGCTCGACGCGCGCATCGCCAGCGTCCGGCGCGAGCTTAAAGAGGCGCAGGCCGTGCGCAGCGAACTGAGCGACGACCTCGACTACATCCGGCGGCGCATCGCCGGGGAGAAGCAGGAAACCCTTGTCGAGGAACGCTTCGCCGCGCGGCGGCGGCGCAAAACCAAGGGCAGCGAGGACGCCGCCGAATGACCGCCGTGCCGCTTTCCCGCAACTCGTTCGCCTCGCGCCTTCTCGACGACGCCTTCCCGTGGGCCATCGCGCTCGCGACCGGCCTCGATTATTTCGATAACGCGGTCTTCTCCTTCTTCACGAGTTATATCGCGGGCGGCATCAACGCATCGGCGGACGAATTGGTGTGGGCGTCGAGCGCGTATGCCGTCGCCTCCGTGCTCGCCATTCTCCAGCAGCAATGGTGGGTCGAGCGGCTCGGCTACCGGCGCTATGTCGGCGGCTGCCTGCTGTTGTTCGCGGCGGGCGCGGTGGCGGCGGCGGCCTCCGAGTCGTCGCTGGAACTGGCGTTCGCGCGCGGGTTCCAAGGCTACTTCATCGGCCCGATGATGAGTGCGTGCCGCATCCTGATCCAGACGCAGATAACGCCGCAACGGCGTCCGATCGCCGTGCGTTACTTCCTCGTGATGATCCTGCTCGGCAGCGGGCTCGCGCCGCTGATCGGCGGCTATTTCGTCGCGTGGTTCGGCTGGCGCGCACTTTTCGCATGCGGCGCCGCGGGCGGCGTGGCGATAGGCGTGTTCGCCTTGCTCGCGGTTCCGCATACGGGCCACGTGCAGCCCGAGCAGCGCGGCGACGCGCATTTCTGGCCGTACATCATGTTCGCCTTTGCGCAGGGCGCGCTGCAGATCGTGATGCAGCAGGTGCGCTTCGAGCTGTTCAGCACGTCGCCCGAACTGATCGTGCTCACGGTGGCCGGGCTATTGTCGCTCGGCTGGTTCGTGTGGCACCAGTGGCATCATCCGCAGCCGCTGCTTCGGCTGCACGCGATGCGCGAGAAGACGTTTCGGGCGGGCATCATGCTGTACATCGCGTTCTATTACGTCAGCAACGCGATGAGCTATCTCGTCTCGCGTTTCCTGGAAGGCGGCCTGCACTATCCGGTGCAGAACGCGGGCCGGCTCGTCGGCCTGTCGTCGCTATTCGCGGTCGTGATGGCGTTCGTGTACTTCCGCTTCTCCGCGCGCATCACGCACAAGAAATGGATGATCGTGCCGGGCTTTCTGCTCGCTGCGTTCGTCGGCGGATGGATGGTGCGCATGCCGCCCGATGTCAGCATGCAATGGCTCGTCCCGCCGCTCGTCTTGCGCGGCCTGTTGCTGCTTTTCATCGCGCTGCCGGTGGCGAACGTGACGTTTCGCCAGTTCGCCATCGAAGAGTTCAATCATGGCTACCGCTTCAAGAACATCGTCAAGCAACTGACGTATTCGTTCTCGACGGCGACCATCATCATTCTCGAACAGCATCGCATGGCCTTGCACGAGTCGCGGCTCGCGGAATCCGTGAACGCGTTCAACCCGGTATTCCAGAACACGTACGAGAAGCTGACCGGCGGATTTGAGGCGCTTGGCTACAGCGCGGTGCAAGCCAAAAGCCTCGCGCTCGCGGAAGTTGGACGGATCGTGACGCAGCAGGCGAGCTTCCTCGGTTCGCTCGACGGCTTCTACTATCTGATTGGCGTGGCGCTTTGCGCGAGTGTGATCGCGGTGTGGCAGAAGCAGATCGACTGATTCAGCGAGTCAGCATTCGGCGGCCTTGCCGTTGTGGAGCACGCGCGCCCCGGCGAGGGCTTCGGGCGGCGTCACCCGCGTATTGACATGACCGATCGGTTGACGTCGACGGCGCGCCGAAAGCGGGCCTGGACCGGTCGAGCCAGGCGCCCGTGGCCGGTTTAGCGTGTCGGTCATGATGCTTTCTTTTAATGAGCCTCAGCCCCGCGCGGGACAGTCACCGGGCTGTGCTCTGCGCTCTCCCGCTGCTGCATGCGCGAAACGAGCATCAGTGCGCAAACCAGCGTTATCACCACGTGGGCTACGCCCAGCCCGATCACCGAGACGATGCTGCCTGTCGCGTTCAGTAAGTACTGCCCGAGAATTGGCGTAGTGCCAGCGAACACCATCCCGCAGATCTGATAGGCAAGCGAAATTCCCGTGTAGCGCACCTGCACTGGAAACGACTTTGCGAGAATGCCTGCCATGGCGGCGTAGTAGAGTGAGTGCGGAATCGATGCCAGCGCCATACCGAACATGGCGAGCCTGGTTGAACCCGTCGCGATCATCCAGAACATGATCGGCAAGGCGACGATTTCCGGCACAAGCATGTACACGATAGCCTTCTTCAAATCCAGCCTGGTGGCGAGCACGGCGCCGAACGGCTGCACGATCAACTGAACTATGATCGCCCCGGTGATCACGCTCAAAAACTGCGTGCGGTCGAAGCCGATTGAAGTTACCGCCCACGACAGCGCGAACGTCGTCTTGAAGTACGTCGCCGAGAGCGCGATCACGCAGGCGCCCACGCCCATCGCGACGAGCGCCTTGTGTTCGCGAAACACTTCGCCGATGGGCAGCGCCGCGACCTTGTTGCTTTCTTTGAGAGCCTTCATGGCGGGCGACTCGTCGACGCTCATCCGGATGAACATGCCAACGGCGACCAGCACCGCCGAAAGCAGGAACGGCACGCGCCAACCCCAAGACATGAACTGCTGGTCGGGCAAAGTCGACACCGCGAGAAACGCGACTGTCGCGAGTAGATTTCCGGCGGGCGAGCCTTGCTGCGCGAACGCGGAATAGAGAATTTCCTTGCCCTTTGGCGCGTGCTCAGACGACAGCACGACCGCGCCGCCCCATTCGCCACCCATCGCGATGCCTTGCAGAAGGCGCAGCAAAATTAGCAGCACAGGCGCGATCAGCCCGACCTGCGCATAGGTGGGCAACAACCCCATGCCGGTCGTGCAGCAGCCCATCAGCATCAGCGTGATGATCAGCGTCTTCTTGCGACCGACCTTGTCGCCGAGATGACCGAACACAATGCCGCCAATGGGCCGCGCCAGAAAGCCAATCCAGAACGATGCGAACGCGGCCAGCGTCCCGGCGACGGCTGATGCGGTCGGAAAGAACACTTTTCCGAGCACAAGCGCCGCGGCCGTGCTGTACGCATAAAAGTCGTACCACTCGATCGTCGTGCCGACGAACGATGCGATGCCCGCCTTGCGGGCGCTACGGTGCTGAGCGGCGTTTGATTCGGTAGCCAAGGCTTGCCCCTTTCGAAATGCCATTCGCCTTCAGCAGTGCCGTAGATGTTCGAAACACGAACAATGCTTCTGCATACGAACGGACGTTAAACACGGAGGCGGACTATCGCGCGATGCCCCGTGATTCGTCAATCAAGGGATTACCCGGGGTGAGGTTCGGAAAAACACGTGCTTCCTAGGTGTATACCCTCGATCTGTTGCGCCGTCTTTATCGATATGTCGATAATGCTGTCATGGATGTGAAAACAGCAGTGCGCGTATTCGATGTCATCAATCTGTTCGCCGAGGTGCGGCAGCCGATGATCTACAGCGAGATCGCGCGTCGAACCGAGATCCCGCTATCGAGCTGTCATGCTTTGCTGCAGACGATGGTGGCGAAGGGCTATCTCTACGCGCCTGGCATCAAAGCGGGCTATTACCCGACGCAGCGTCTCTTTCATGTGGCGCGCGACATCTGCAGCGAAGACCCGTTGACGCTGGTCTTTCAGCCGTTGCTAAGCGCATTGCGCGATGCGACCAGAGAGACCGCGGCGCTGGCCACGCTCGCGGGCAATCGCGTGGTGTACCTGGACGTGGTGGAATCGCGCGAGAAAATCCGCTACAGCGACGAGCCCGGCGGCTTCATGTACGTGCATGCCAGCGCGGCGGGCAAAGCGCTGCTGGGCGCGCTCGCGCCGGATGCGCGGCGCAGGCTGCTCGATGCATGCGAGCCCTTTCCCGCGTCAACGGACGGCACGATCATCGACCGTACGGCGCTCGAACGCGAGGTGGAGAAGGGTGTGATCGACGGCTGGCATCGTTCGACGGGCGAAAACGTCGAGGACGTCGCCGGTCTCGCACGCGGGTTTCTGATTCATGGCGAAGCATTCGCGCTCGTCATCGGCGCGCCCAAGGCGCGGCTTTTGAAGAACGAGCAGCGTGCCGTTCAGGCGCTGCTCGATGTGTACGGGCAGATTCCGTCGTCGTTGCTCGCGTGAGGGTGACGCCACGCCACGGCCCAGAGCTATGGCGCAATCAAGGACAGCAGCAATGCGTTGGCAGAACAGACCACAAGGTTCCAACTGGGGCGATTTCGGCGAGGACGACCAGCTCGGCCGCGCGAATCTGATCGGCGCCGAACAGGTGCTTCGCGGCGCGAAGGAAATACAGGCAGGACTGAGCTTTTCGCTTTCGCTGCCGCTCGATTATCCCGGCGACAACAAGCTCAACGTGCGGCGGCATCCGCCGGTGCTGCGCCCGACGTTCCGCGACGGTCTGCCGTACGTGAACTTCCCGTTCGCGCGCAACGAAGCGGGAGCGACCGATGTCGTCAGCGACGATCAGGTGCTGCTTTCGCTGCAGTATTCGACGCAATGGGATGCGCTCGCGCATGTCGGCGCGCGCTTCGATGCCGACGGCGACGGGATTGCCGAAAGCGTCTACTACAACGGCTATCGCGCGAATCACGACATCGTCGGGCCGATGACCTACGCGCAGCACGACGGTTTCGAGCCACACCCATGCGGCGGCGAGCACAGCCATGCGGACGTGCTCGGCATCGAAAATCTGGCGGTAAAAGGCATGCAGGGTCGCGGCGTGCTGATCGATTTCGTCGCGCATCACGCACGCGAGCGGCTCGACATCGGCTACGACGCGCTGATGCGCGTCATCGAAGCAGATCGCATCGTGGTGGAACGCGGCGACATGCTCGTGCTGCGTACCGGCTTCTCGGAGCTGCTGCTGGAGATGAATCGGCAGCCCGACGAAGCCATGCTCAACCAGTATTGCGGCGCGCTGGACGGGCGCGACGAACGTCTTCTGCAATGGATCACCGATTCCGGCATCGCCGCGCTCGCCGCAGATAACTACGCGGTCGAACGCTATCCGGCGCGCGCGCCGTTGACGCCGGGCGAGCATCCGCTGATGCCGCTGCATCACCACTGTCTTTTTAAGCTGGGCTTGCCGCTGGGCGAGCTCTGGTATCTGCGGGATCTGGCCGCGTGGCTGCGCGAGCATGGCCGTTCACGCTTCATGTTGACCGCGCCGCCGCTGCGCCTGCCGGGCGCGATGGGTTCGCCCGTGACGCCGATTGCGACGGTCTGATCTTCACTGTACTGCTCTACACGATAGAAACATGGCAAGGGAACGGGTTTTGATCACCGGCGGCGCCGCCGGTATCGGGGCGGCGTGCGCCGCGCGCTGCGAGGCGGAGGGATTCGAAGCGGTCGTCATCGACCGGGTCGGCGCCGGCATCATCGCCGATTTGTCGGATGTGCAGGCCACCGCGCATGCGCTGCAACAGGCGCTTGCCGACGGCCCGATCACGCGTCTGGTGAACAACGTCGGCGTGGTCGTGCCCGCCGATGCCGAGAACCAGACGCTCGAAGAGCTCGAGCGCGCGTGGGCGCTCAACGTGCGCTGCGCGCAGCAGTGCATGCAGGCGTTGCTGCCGGGCATGAAGGCCGCCGGCTTCGGACGCGTCGTGAATATGTCGTCGCGCGCGGCGCTCGGCAAGGAATTGCGCACCGCGTATTCGGCGACCAAGGCCGCGCTGATTGGTATGACGCGCGTTTGGGCGCTGGAGCTCGGCCAGCACGGCGTCACCGCGAACGCGATCGGTCCCGGTCCGATCCGTACTGAACTGTTCGACCGCGCGAATCCGCCGGACGCACCGCGCACGCAAGCCATCATCGACGCTGTGCCGGTCAGGCGCGTGGGCACGCCCGATGACGTCGCACACGCGGTCTCGTATCTGCTCGATGCGCGTAGCGGCTTCGTCACCGGGCAAGTGCTGTATGTATGCGGCGGCATGACCGTCGGCGTTGCGGGAGTGTGACATGAGCACGACTGAGCTGCGCGCGGGCATCGTTGGCGGGGGGAGCATCGGCGTCGCGTTCGCGGTCACGTTCGCGCGTGCGCGATGGCGCGTGCGCGTGTTCGACCCGTCCACCGAACGGCGTGACGTGGTGCTCGCTGAAGTGCGCATGCGTCTAGATGAACTCGTGCATCACGGCCTGCTCGACGAAACATCGGACCAAGTTGCCGCGCGCGTCGAAGTCGTCGACAGCATCGAAGCCGCCGTCGCCGACACGGACCTGATCGAGGAGTGCGCTCCGGAACGTGTCGAGATCAAGCGCGAACTGTTCGCGCAGATCGACCGGGCGGCGCGGCGCGATGCGGTGATCGCAAGCGCATCGTCGTTTCTCGCGGTGTCGAAGTTCGTCGATGAAACGCTGCCAGGCCACACGCGTTGTCTCGTCGCGCATCCGGGCAATCCGCCCTATCTGATTCCGGTGATCGAGATCGTGCCCGCGCCGTTCACGTCGCAAGACGCGACGCAGCGGGCCCTCGCACTTTTCGCGCAAGCCGGCCTCAAGCCGGTTCTCGTTGCCAAGGAAGTAGAAGGCTTCGTATTCAATCGACTGCAAGGCGCGGTGTTGCGCGAAGCGTATTGCCTCGTGCGCGATGGCGTCGCGTCGGTCGAGGATATCGACACGGTAATGCGCGAAGCGCTCGGCATGCGCTGGTCCGTGATGGGTCCGTTCGAGACGGTCGATCTGAACACGCGCGGCGGCATCGCGTCGCACGCGCAGAAGATGGGGCCGTCGTATGGGCGCATGGGCGCGGAACGCGGCCAGAACGATCCGTGGACGCCGGAACTGGTTGCACGCGTAGCGGCCGAGCGCCGCGCCGCGCTGCCGCTCGACGAATGGGAAACGCGCGTCGCCTGGCGAGATCGCGCGCTGATGAATCTGATCCGATACAGACGCGGCACGAGCCAGTCGAACCGAGAAGACTGACGCACGGCGTCTTGCGTTCGTGCAAGACGACGGGCACCACACCACACGAGAAATACAACGCTACAGAGACACGCCATGCAAAAAGTCACCGCATTCTTCACCGAGCTCATGCGCCGGTATCTCCCCGATCCTTTCGTGTTCGCCATCGGCCTCACCTTGCTGACGATGGTGCTCGCCGTCGTCGTGCAAGGGCAGGCCGTCACGTCGCTGACGACGAGCTGGGGCAAGGGATTCTGGGCGCTGCTCGCGTTCACGACGCAAATGGCCGTGATTCTGGCGATGGGCTACGTGCTCGCGACCGCGCCGCTTACCGAGCGTATGCTCGATCGCGTCGTCGCGCGCGTGAACGATCCGCGCGTCGCGGTGATCGTCGCGACGCTGGTCGGCGGCATCGGCAGTTATCTGAACTGGGGCTTCGGGCTCGTGATCGGCGGCATCGTGGCGCGCAAGCTCGCGCTGCGCGTGAAGGGCGTGCACTATCCGCTCATCATCGCGTCGGCGTACAGCGGCTTCACGCTGTACGGGCTCGGGTTGTCCGCCAGCATTCCGGTGCTGATTTCGACGAAGGGCCATCCGCTCGAAGCGCAGATGGGCGTCGTGCCGCTCACCGATACGATCTTCTCGCCCGCGATGCTGCTGACGAGCCTCGTCGTCATTATCACGCTGCCGCTGCTCAATGCATGGCTGCATCCGAAGCCGGGCCAGCCGGTCAAGGAAATCGACCGCAGCATGATGGACGATGCGACCAGGACTCAGGCGCCCGCAGTCGATATCGAAGAGGGCAAAACATTCGCGAACCGCCTCAACAACAGCCGACTGCTCAGCTATCTGATCGGCGCGATCGGCGTGGTCTATGTGGTGCTGTATTTCCGCGGCGGCGGCACGATGGATCTGAACCTGATCAACTTCATCATTCTGTTCCTCGGCATCATTTTGCTGGGCACGCCGATTCGCTATGTCGAGAAGCTGAACGAAGGCATTCGCACGATCGGCGGCATCATTCTGCAGTATCCGTTCTACGCGGGGATCATGGCGGTGATGGCTTCGTCGGGTCTCGTCAACACGCTCTCCGAAGCCTTCGTCAAAGTAGCGACGCCCGCGACGCTGCCGTTCTGGGGCTTGATCTCGTCGTTCGTGATCAACTTCTTCGCGCCATCGGGCGGTGGTCACTGGGTCATTCAGGGGCCGTTCATGGTCGAGGCCGCGAAGTCGATCGGCGCATCGGTCGCGCACACGTCGCACGCCGTGATGCTCGGCAACGCATGGAACGACCTCGTTCAGCCGTTCTGGATTCTGCCCGCGCTCGCGCTGTCGAAGCTCAAGCTCAAGGACATCATGGGCTACACGGTCATCATGATGTTCTGGATCGGCATCGTCTATACAGTGGCGATTCTTGCGTGGGGTTGATGGCGCGCGTCATGACTTCATCGATTGAACCAGACCGGAGATAAACGAATGCTGTTCCTCGTGCACATGCAAGTGCAGATTCCGCCCGACGCCGACAAGGAAGTCATCGAGCGCGTGAAGGCAGAAGAAAAAGCGTATTCGCAGAACCTGCAACGCGAAGGCAAGTGGCAGCACTTGTGGCGCGTCGCGGGCGAGTACGCGAACTACAGCGTGTTCGATGTCGCATCGAACGACGAACTACATAGGATCTTGAGCGGCTTGCCGCTGTTTCCGTACATGACGCTCAAGGTGACGCCGCTCGCGCAGCATCCTTCCGCGATCGTGCAAACCTGAGGACCGGTATGCCATTTTTCATCGAAACTTTCGACAAGCCCGGGCATGCGCAGATGCGCATCGACGAGCGCGCGGCGCACCTCGCCTTTCTCGAAGAGCACAGGCATCTCCTGCTCGCGTGCGGCGCCAAGCTGACCGATGAGGACGAGAACGCGGGCGGCGGCGTCTATATCGTCGATGTGAGAACGCGCGAGGAGGCAGAACAGTTCATCGCTCGCGATCCGTTCTCGATCGCCGGGCTCTTCGAGCGCGTGAGTATCGTTCGATGGCGCAAGGCATATGTGGACAGGACGTGCTTCCTGTGAGCATGCAGGCAAGAGTCGCGGTGGCGGTGTTCTGACTGCGCGCTGCGATAACAAGGGCGCCAATTTCTATCGAGCCGCGATATCGGTCTAGATTCTGGTGCTGCAGAGGCATGCGGAAATCGTCGAGTGGATCGGAACTGTCACCGACCTCAGCCTGGCGGGCCATGTGAAAGCACCCTGCGGCTTCCTCAGACAGCCCGTTGTGGAGGAGATGTCTCCGCCCTGGGTCGAATGTCCAGTCCCTGAATGAGGGGCGACACTCGAATGTCTTGACGGCCGCGCGAGCGAATGACGCTTCCTGGCCGTACGCAGAAGATCAGCCCCTACCCGTTTTCGCTTTCTTCGAGACCACTGTATTTTCGGCGCGCGGGGAATACGCCAAAAAGAGATAGTTTGATCATCGCAACACCACGTGCCGCGTCGCAGACTAGATGCGTGGAAAGCGGTATTCCTCGAAGAAATGACCGGTTCCCATAGGCAGGTGGAGCAACTGCGCGTGATATTCGACATCCATGTTGCGCCGAACGATCAGATCACCATTGGTATCGATCTGCAAAGTATCGTCTGTTGTCACGTGATTCGGCCCATAGTCGGACCGTGTGCCTTCAGGTGCGAAAGTAAGATGCATCACCCCACTTTTGCAAGTGACACGCTGCGCTTTCATGAAGCCAGTCCGATACTCGCCGATCTTGACATCGCCGTAGAACGTAGCGACGACGTACTGATTCTCGCTCGACGGCGTCAGGGTGGCGTGATCGGGAGGCGTAACGATGCCGTGATCATCCGTCTTGTAACTGCCGACCATTGCTTTCCATGCATCTATGTCCCCGACAGGAAATATCAAACTGATCGGCACTTTCGTCCCGATCTGCTGAGTCGGATCGCCGCGCACCATGCGACCTGCACCGGCGTACTGGCCGCTCAAATTCGGGCATCCAGCCAGCGATGCATTCGCTAAAGACTGCGACTGGACGTCGACCACCGTGGGCTGCACGCATCCTCCGGCGCATAGGAGTGACGCGAGTGACATGGCGAGAAGCATTTGCTTCACTGGTCACCTTTATTCGAGTATTCAATTATGGGGGGCTGGATGCGTGAGCATTGAACCTAGGGCTCATTCTCAACGATCTAGATCGCTTCGTCGACCGTCTCTTTGTGGCCGAACCGAGTCCTTCGAACCACAGTGCCCGACGCGGCGTGTTCGTGCGAAAGAGGTGTATCAGGGCCATCGGGAATCCGCGCTGTCTTCTCAGCCAAATCGTCCAGCAACATCATATGGCCGCTCTTAAGCGCTGATATCTGGAAGGTTTAGCGCGACCCAAGTCGCTCACATAGCGCCGGGACTCCGCGAAGGGTGCGCGGGTCGGCCTTTGTCCGTCGTGCGTAAGCCGACGCCGGCGCTCACGCGACGCTCCGCAACTGGTCGCGCCGCTTGCTTAAGTGGTATCCTCAGGGGAAACCTCTACCAGGCGCAGTGCCCGCCAGGCGTCCAACGGACGCGTCACAGTCGTCTGCCGTCGACAACGAGAAACACAACTCG
>NZ_JALQDV010000063.1:0-185994 GCF_023631045.1 Caballeronia sp. AZ7_KS35
CGCATGTACCGCACAGGCGATCTCGCACGTTATCGTGCCGATGGCAACATCGAGTTCCTCGGCCGCAACGATCATCAGGTGAAGGTGCGCGGCTTCCGTATCGAGCTCGGCGAGATCGAAGCGCAACTCGTGGATCATGCCGCCGTGCGTGAAGCGGTCGTCATCGCGCGGGCCCGCAGCGAAGCCTCGCAGGATCAGCAACTCATCGCTTATGTCACGCTGCTCGCCGATGTCGATGCCAGTGTCTTGCGCGAGCATCTCGCCGAGCGCTTGCCCGATTACATGGTGCCCTCAGCGATCGTCATGCTCGATGCACTGCCGCTCACACCCAACGGCAAGCTCGACCGTCACGCGCTGCCCGATCCGCACGCCGATGCCTTCGCGTTGCGTCCCTTCGAAGCGCCTTTGGGCGAGACCGAATCGTCGCTCGCCGATCTGTGGGCCGAATTGCTGGGCCTCGATCGCGTCGGCCGGCAGGATAACTTCTTCGCGCTCGGCGGCCATTCGCTGCTGGCCGTCACGCTCATCGAACGCATGCGCCGCATCGGCCTGCACGCCAATGTGCGCGATCTCTTCGCCACGCCCGTGCTCAGCACGCTTGCCGCATCGATCGAGCGCGGTGCGATTGCGCACGATATCGTCGTGCCGCCCAATGTCATCACGCCCGACACGACCGCGCTCACCCCTGCCATGCTGCCGCTCATCGCCTTGACGCAAGCGGATATCGACTCCATCGTCGAACAAGTCCCGGGCGGCATAAAGAACGTGCAGGACATTTACGCGCTCGCACCGCTGCAGGAAGGCATTCTGTTCCATCACATGCTGAGCACCGAGGGCGACCCGTATCTGCAAACCGCGCGCATCGCCTTCGATAGCCGCGAGCGTCTGGATGCCTGGCTCGATGCGCTGCAACGGATCATCGCACGGCACGACATCCTGCGCACCGCCTTCATCCACGACGGCATCAGCACGCCCGCGCAAGTCGTCTGTCGCCAAGCGCCTGTCACCATCGATGAGATCGAGCTCGATCCCGCACACGGTCCGGCTGTCGATCAACTCGCGCGTCTGTTCGATGCGCGCTCGCAACGCCTGCCTCTGCATCGGGCGCCCCTGCTTCGGCTCACCCTCGCGAAGGAACACGATTCGCCGCGCTGGCTCGCGCTGCTCGTGTGGCATCACCTGATCGGCGATCACGTTACGCTCGAAGTGATTCAGAAAGAGATCAGCGCACTGCTCGAGGGCCATGCCGATGCGCTCGATGTGGCGCAACCGTTTCGCGATCTGGTCGCGCAGGCGCGGCTCGGCGCCACTCAGCAGGAGCATGAAGCGTTCTTCCGCGACATGCTCGCCGAGCTCAGCGAGCCCACGCTGCCCTTCGGCTTCACCGATGTGCATCACGACGGCTCCTCGGTCGCCGAAGCTCGCGTGACGTTGCCCGCGGCGTTGAACACGCGTCTGCGCACGCAGGCGCGAGAACTCGGCGTCAGTCTCGCCAGTCTCTGTCATCTCGCATGGGCGCGTGTGCTCGACGCGGCAAGCACCGGCGATGGCCGCATCGTCTTCGGCACCGTGCTGCTCGGGCGCATGCAGGCAGGTGTCGATCAGGCGCTCGGGCTGCTCATCAACACCTTGCCGATTCGCCTCGATGTGAACGATGTCTCTGTTGTCGATAGCGTGCGTGACACGCATCAGCGTCTCGCGGCCTTGCTGCAGCATCAGCATGCTCCGCTCGCACTCGCTCAGCGATGCAGTGGCGTGGCCGCGCCCGCGCCGCTCTTTAGCGCGCTGCTGAACTATCGCCACAACCAGGCCGTCGCCGATGAACAATATGCCTTCGAGGGGATCGAGCTGCTGGGCGCCGAAGAGCGCACCAACTATCCGCTCATGCTCGCTGTCGAAGACAACGGCGCGAGCCTTGGCTTGACCGCGCAAACGCTCGCGCCGCTCTCGCCCGATCAGTTGTGCGGGTACATGGAGCAAGCGTTATCGAGCCTCGTGCAGGCACTCGAGCAGGCACCGCAGACGCCCGTCGACCAACTCGATGTGCTGCCGCCCAAGACGCGTCAGTTACTGGTCCAGACGTGGAACGATACGGCTGCGTCGTACCCTGTCGATCTGTGCATTCATCAGTTGTTCGAGCAGCAGGTCGAGCGCACGCCCGATGCGAT
This sequence comes from Caballeronia sp. AZ7_KS35, assembly GCF_023631045.1. Taxonomy (NCBI): domain Bacteria; kingdom Pseudomonadati; phylum Pseudomonadota; class Betaproteobacteria; order Burkholderiales; family Burkholderiaceae; genus Caballeronia; species Caballeronia sp. AZ7_KS35. The sequence goes on from NZ_JALQDV010000063.1 coordinate 2,169, forward strand.
CGCGCTGATCTTTGGAGATCAGACGCTCACGTATGCGCAACTCAATGCGCGTGCCAATCGGCTCGCGCATCATTTGATCAAGTTGGGCGTGCGTCCGGAAGATCGCGTGGCGCTGTGCGTGGAGCGTGGCATCGGCATGGTGGTGGCGTTGCTCGCGATACTCAAAGCGGGCGGCGCCTATGTGCCGCTCGATCCGGCTTACCCCGGCGAACGCCTGACTCACATCCTCACTGACTCGACGCCGCGCCTCTTGCTCGCCGATGCCATCGGCCGTGAAGCACTCGGCGATACGGGTACGTTGAGCGTGCTCGATCCGGACGCATCGCTCGATGCATCAGAGGACAATCCTCAAACCAGAATCGAACCACATCATCTCGCATACGTGCTCTTTACATCGGGCTCCACAGGCAAGCCCAAAGGCGTGATGATCGAGCATCGCCAGATGCTGAACTTCCTGTGCTCGATGCGCGATATCACCTCGATGAACGCCGCCGACACACTGCTCGCTGTCACGACGATATCCTTCGATATCGCGGGCCTGGAGTTGTATTTACCCTTGAGCGCCGGCGCGTGCATCGTGCTCGCATCGCGCAACGATGCAGCCGATCCGCTCGCGTTGCAAGCGCTCATCGATGCACACGCCATCAGCTTCATGCAGGCGACCCCGGCCACCTGGCGCATGCTGCTCGATACGCAGTGGAGCGGCAGCGCGAAGCTTACCGCGCTGTGCGGCGGCGAAGCGTTGTCCGCGAACCTCGCGGCGCGTCTGAACGAGAAGGTCAAGGCGCTGTGGAATCTCTACGGTCCGACTGAAACGACGGTCTGGTCCTCGTGCTATCGCACGGGCCGCGACGCGCATAGGTCATCCACGGTATCGGTCGGCCGGCCGATTGCCAACACGCGTCTGTACGTGCTCGATGCGCACTACCGGCTCGTGCCGCCGGGTGCCGTGGGCGAGTTGTATATCGGTGGCGCGGGGGTGGCGCGTGGTTATCTCAATCGTGCCGAGCTCACCGCCGAGCGCTTCCTCGACGATCCGTTCATTGCCGATGCGCGCATCTATCGCACGGGCGATCTCGCGCGCTATCGCGCCGATGGCAATCTCGAGTTCCTCGGACGCAACGATCATCAGGTCAAGATTCGCGGTTTCCGGATCGAACTCGGCGAGATCGAAGCGCAGCTCGCGAGTCATCCGGCCGTGCGCGAGGCCGTCGTCATCGCACGCGCGCGGCGTGAAGAGACGCAGGACCAGCAGCTCATCGCCTATGTCACTGGCGCCACCGCTATCGATACGAATGCGCTTCGCGAGCATGTGACTGCGCGCTTGCCGGATTACATGGTGCCATCGGCGTTCGTCACGCTCGATGCGCTGCCGCTCACGCCCAACGGCAAGCTCGATCGGCGCGCATTGCCCGATCCGCAGTGGCAGGATCTCGCCGCTTATGTCGCGCCGCGCACCTCGCTCGAACATACGCTCGCGCAGTGCTTTGCCAGCGTCCTCGGACTCGAGCGCGTGAGTGTCTTCGACAACTTCTTCGCGCTCGGCGGGCATTCGTTGCTGGCCACGCAACTCGTATCGCGCTTGCGTCAGGCGCTTTGCATCGAATTGCCCTTACGAACATTGTTCGATGCGCCGACGGTGGCTTCGCTCGGCGAAACCTTACAGCAGGAAGCGGGTCGCGTGAGCGCAATCCCGACACTGCAAGCACGCACGCGGCCGCAGCATTTACCGCTGTCTTTTGCGCAGGAACGCTTGTGGTTCCTCGAACAGCTCAACCCCGGACAGTCGGCCTATAACATTCCGGTAGCCGTGCGCCTGAGCGGGTCGCTCGATGTTCCGGCGCTCGACACTGCGTTGAATGCCCTCGTGGAGCGTCACGAAAGCCTGCGTACTTCCTTCGTGCAACAAGACGGGCAGGCGGTTCAATGTATCGCGACGCAATTGCGGATCGCACTGCCTCTCGTCGAACTCGGCACGCTCGCCTCCGACGCGCAAGCCGCCGAAGTCCGCCGGATCACGCAAGCCGAAGCCACGCGAGCCTTCGATCTTCAGCACGGGCCGCTTCTTCGCGCGCGGCTGCTTCGCCTCGCCGAAGACGAGCATGTGCTGCTCTTCGCGATGCATCACATCATCTCCGATGGCTGGTCCATCGGCGTGCTCGTCCGTGAACTCGGCGCGTGCTATGAGGCCGCGTTGCATGACGAAGCGCTCGCTTTGCCGCCGTTGGCCGTGCAGTATGCCGACTTTACGTTGTGGCAGCGCGATTGGCTCACCGGCGCGGAACTCGATCGACAGACGCAATACTGGCGCACTCAGCTCGCCGAACTCGCACCGCTCGATCTGCCGACCGATCGCGCTCGCCCTGCGCGGATCAGCGGACGTGGCGCAACATTGCCCTTTTCGCTGAGTCCCAACTTGTCGGAGCGCGTGACCACGCTCGCGCATCGAGAAGGCGTGACGCCATTCATGGTGCTGCTCGCCACACTCCAGACGCTTCTTGGTCGTCTCTCCGGGCAATCGCAAGTGGCAGTCGGCTCGCCGATCGCCAATCGCACGCATGCACAGATCGAACCGCTCATCGGTCTGTTCGTCAATACGCTCGTATTGCGTGCGAATCTGTCGGGCGCGCCCAGCATGCGCGAATTGCTCACGCAAGTGCGCGATACGACGCTCGCCGCTTACGCACATCAGGACCTGCCTTTCGAAAAACTCGTCGAAGCCCTCGCGCCGGCGCGCGACACGAGCCGTACGCCGCTCTTTCAAGTGATGCTCGTCTTGCAGAATGCGCCGCTCGAGGCGCTTACTTTGCCCGGTCTCACGCTGGAACTTCTGCCCCCGGCCGAAGCCGGCGCCAAGTTCGACCTCACACTGAACCTGACTCACACGCACGACCGCTTCGCGGGCAGCATCAGCTACGCAAGCGATCTTTTCGATAGGCAGACTATCGTGCGTTTCGGCGAACGCTTCACGCGCTTGCTGGATCAGGCGCTCGCGCGGCCCGATGTACCGTTACATGCGCTCGAACTCGTGTTGCCTGAAGAGTATGCGTTGTTCGATCGATGGAACGACACGGCAGCCGCCTACCCCGAGCACCTCTCCATGCATCAGCTTTTCGAGCAACAGGTTCGACGCACGCCCGATGCCACCGCGCTCATCTTCGAAGACGAATCCCTCACGTATGCGGACCTGAATGCGCGTGCGAATCGGCTTGCTCATCGACTGATCGCGCTGCGCGTGCGTCCGGAAGATCGCGTCGCGTTATGCATGGAGCGGCGCGTCGGCATGATCGTCTCGTTGATAGCCACGCTCAAGGCGGGCGGCGCATACGTGCCGCTCGATCCTGCGTATCCGGGTGAACGGCTGAATCACATTCTTGCCGATGCCGCGCCTCGATTGCTGATCGCCGATGCAGCCGGCCGTCATGCGTTGGGCGACACGGGCACCCTGACGGTACTCGATCTTCATGCATCCGACGAGGAAACGCTCTCGCAGGCCGATCCGCAAGCACCGGTCGCGCCGCACAACCTCGCGTATGTGATCTATACGTCGGGATCGACGGGCAAGCCGAAGGGCGTCGCCATCGAACATCGAAACGCCGTCAACTTCCTGAACTGGGCGCAGAACGCCTTCACATCGAAAGAGCTTTCACACACGCTGTTTGCCACATCGATCAATTTCGATCTTTCGATCTATGAATGCTTCGCACCGTTGACCTGCGGCGCCACCGTGCATCTCGTCGACAACGTCCTCGCACTTTCCAGGAAGCCGCACGATGTGAGCCTGGTCAACACGGTGCCTTCGGCGATCACTTCTCTACTCGATGCAGGCGCATCGCTCGCATCCGTCGAGACTATCAACCTTGCGGGCGAGCCGCTCAGGCTCGCGCTGATGAAACGCATCTTCGCCGAGACCGATATCGAACGATTGTGCAATCTGTATGGCCCGTCCGAGACGACCACTTACTCGACGTGGATCGAGATGCATAGGGGCGATCACCTGAAGGAGACCATCGGCAAGCCGATCGCCAACACCCGCGTCTATCTGCTCGATGCGCGATGCAAGCCGGTGCCGCTCGGCACGGTGGGCGAAGTGTATATCGGCGGCGCGGGCGTGGCGCGTGGCTATCTCAACCGGCCTGAACTCACCGCCGAACGCTTCCTCGACGATCCGTTCATGCCCGGCGATCGCATGTACCGCACAGGCGATCTCGCACGTTATCGTGCCGATGGCAACATCGAGTTCCTCGGCCGCAACGATCATCAGGTGAAGGTGCGCGGCTTCCGTATCGAGCTCGGCGAGATCGAAGCGCAACTCGTGGATCATGCCGCCGTGCGTGAAGCGGTCGTCATCGCGCGGGCCCGCAGCGAAGCCTCCCAGGATCAGCAACTCATCGCTTATGTCACGCTGCTCGCCGATGTCGATGCCAGTGTCTTGCGCGAGCATCTCGCCGAGCGCTTGCCCGATTACATGGTGCCCTCAGCGATCGTCATGCTCGATGCACTGCCGCTCACACCCAACGGCAAGCTCGACCGTCACGCGCTGCCCGATCCGCACGCCGATGCCTTCGCGTTGCGTCCCTTCGAAGCGCCTTTGGGCGAGACCGAATCGTCGCTCGCCGATCTGTGGGCCGAATTGCTGGGCCTCGATCGCGTCGGCCGGCAGGATAACTTCTTCGCGCTCGGCGGCCATTCGCTGCTGGCCGTCACGCTCATCGAACGCATGCGCCGCATCGGCCTGCACGCCAATGTGCGCGATCTCTTCGCCACGCCCGTGCTCAGCACGCTTGCCGCATCGATCGAGCGCGGTGCGATTGCGCACGATATCGTCGTGCCGCCCAATGTCATCACGCCCGACACGACCGCGCTCACCCCTGCCATGCTGCCGCTCATCGCCTTGACGCAAGCGGATATCGACTCCATCGTCGAACAAGTCCCGGGCGGCATAAAGAACGTGCAGGACATTTACGCGCTCGCACCGCTGCAGGAAGGCATTCTGTTCCATCACATGCTGAGCACCGAGGGCGACCCGTATCTGCAAACCGCGCGCATCGCCTTCGATAGCCGCGAGCGTCTGGATGCCTGGCTCGATGCGCTGCAACGGATCATCGCACGGCACGACATCCTGCGCACCGCCTTCATCCACGACGGCATCAGCACGCCCGCGCAAGTCGTCTGTCGCCAAGCGCCTGTCACCATCGATGAGATCGAGCTCGATCCCGCACACGGTCCGGCTGTCGATCAACTCGCGCGTCTGTTCGATGCGCGCTCGCAACGCCTGCCTCTGCATCGGGCGCCCCTGCTTCGGCTCACCCTCGCGAAGGAACACGATTCGCCGCGCTGGCTCGCGCTGCTCGTGTGGCATCACCTGATCGGCGATCACGTTACGCTCGAAGTGATTCAGAAAGAGATCAGCGCACTGCTCGAGGGCCATGCCGATGCGCTCGATGTGGCGCAACCGTTTCGCGATCTGGTCGCGCAGGCGCGGCTCGGCGCCACTCAGCAGGAGCATGAAGCGTTCTTCCGCGACATGCTCGCCGAGCTCAGCGAGCCCACGCTGCCCTTCGGCTTCACCGATGTGCATCACGACGGCTCCTCGGTCGCCGAAGCTCGCGTGACGTTGCCCGCGGCGTTGAACACGCGTCTGCGCACGCAGGCGCGAGAACTCGGCGTCAGTCTCGCCAGTCTCTGTCATCTCGCATGGGCGCGTGTGCTCGACGCGGCAAGCACCGGCGATGGCCGCATCGTCTTCGGCACCGTGCTGCTCGGGCGCATGCAGGCAGGTGTCGATCAGGCGCTCGGGCTGCTCATCAACACCTTGCCGATTCGCCTCGATGTGAACGATGTCTCTGTTGTCGATAGCGTGCGTGACACGCATCAGCGTCTCGCGGCCTTGCTGCAGCATCAGCATGCTCCGCTCGCACTCGCTCAGCGATGCAGTGGCGTGGCCGCGCCCGCGCCGCTCTTTAGCGCGCTGCTGAACTATCGCCACAACCAGGCCGTCGCCGATGAACAATATGCCTTCGAGGGGATCGAGCTGCTGGGCGCCGAAGAGCGCACCAACTATCCGCTCATGCTCGCTGTCGAAGACAACGGCGCGAGCCTTGGCTTGACCGCGCAAACGCTCGCGCCGCTCTCGCCCGATCAGTTGTGCGGGTACATGGAGCAAGCGTTATCGAGCCTCGTGCAGGCACTCGAGCAGGCACCGCAGACGCCCGTCGACCAACTCGATGTGCTGCCGCCCAAGACGCGTCAGTTACTGGTCCAGACGTGGAACGATACGGCTGCGTCGTACCCTGTCGATCTGTGCATTCATCAGTTGTTCGAGCAGCAGGTCGAGCGCACGCCCGATGCGATCGCGCTGATCTTTGGAGATCAGACGCTCACGTATGCGCAACTCAATGCGCGTGCCAATCGGCTCGCGCATCATTTGATCAAGTTGGGCGTGCGTCCGGAAGATCGCGTGGCGCTGTGCGTGGAGCGTGGCATCGGCATGGTGGTGGCGTTGCTCGCGATACTCAAAGCGGGCGGCGCCTATGTGCCGCTCGATCCGGCTTACCCCGGCGAACGCCTGACTCACATCCTCACTGACTCGACGCCGCGCCTCTTGCTCGCCGATGCCATCGGCCGTGAAGCACTCGGCGATACGGGTACGTTGAGCGTGCTCGATCCGGACGCATCGCTCGATGCATCAGAGGACAATCCTCAAACCAGAATCGAACCACATCATCTCGCATACGTGCTCTTTACATCGGGCTCCACAGGCAAGCCCAAAGGCGTGATGATCGAGCATCGCCAGATGCTGAACTTCCTGTGCTCGATGCGCGATATCACCTCGATGAACGCCGCCGACACACTGCTCGCTGTCACGACGATATCCTTCGATATCGCGGGCCTGGAGTTGTATTTACCCTTGAGCGCCGGCGCGTGCATCGTGCTCGCATCGCGCAACGATGCAGCCGATCCGCTCGCGTTGCAAGCGCTCATCGATGCACACGCCATCAGCTTCATGCAGGCGACCCCGGCCACCTGGCGCATGCTGCTCGATACGCAGTGGAGCGGCAGCGCGAAGCTTACCGCGCTGTGCGGCGGCGAAGCGTTGTCCGCGAACCTCGCGGCGCGTCTGAACGAGAAGGTCAAGGCGCTGTGGAATCTCTACGGTCCGACTGAAACGACGGTCTGGTCCTCGTGCTATCGCACGGGCCGCGACGCGCATAGGTCATCCACGGTATCGGTCGGCCGGCCGATTGCCAACACGCGTCTGTACGTGCTCGATGCGCACTACCGGCTCGTGCCGCCGGGTGCCGTGGGCGAGTTGTATATCGGTGGCGCGGGGGTGGCGCGTGGTTATCTCAATCGTGCCGAGCTCACCGCCGAGCGCTTCCTCGACGATCCGTTCATTGCCGATGCGCGCATCTATCGCACGGGCGATCTCGCGCGCTATCGCGCCGATGGCAATCTCGAGTTCCTCGGACGCAACGATCATCAGGTCAAGATTCGCGGTTTCCGGATCGAACTCGGCGAGATCGAAGCGCAGCTCGCGAGTCATCCGGCCGTGCGCGAGGCCGTCGTCATCGCACGGGCGCGGCGTGAAGAGACACAGGACCAGCAGCTCATCGCCTATGTCACTGGCGCCACCGCTATCGATACGAACGCGCTTCGCGAGCATGTGACTGCGCGCTTGCCGGATTACATGGTGCCATCGGCGTTCGTCACGCTCGATGCGCTGCCGCTCACGCCCAACGGCAAGCTCGATCGGCGCGCATTGCCCGATCCGCAGTGGCAGGATCTCGCCGCTTATGTCGCGCCGCGCACCTCGCTCGAACATACGCTCGCGCAGTGCTTTGCCAGCGTCCTCGGACTCGAGCGCGTGAGTGTCTTCGACAACTTCTTCGCGCTCGGCGGGCATTCGTTGCTGGCTGTTCAGTTGATGGCATCGATTCACGCGAAGCTCGGCCAGGACATTTCGATTCGCGTTCTCTTCAATGCGCCATCGGTCGCGGAACTCGCCGATCAACTGAACGCCGCGCCTTCGAACAACGAATTCGATCCGATTCTGCCTATCCGGGCATCGGGGAGCGGCGCACCGCTCTTCTGCATTCATCCGGTCGGCGGACTGGCGTGGAGCTATGCGGGTCTCGCGAAGATCATCGATGACGACCGGCCCCTCTACGCCGTCCAGACGCCGGCGTTGAAGGAGCCCGGCTACCGTCCCGCGAGCATCGTCGACATGGCGGCGGACTATATCGCGCGCATCCGCACGGTTCAGCCTCACGGTCCCTATCACCTCCTCGGCTGGTCCTTCGGCGGACTGCTCGCGTACGAAATGGCGACGCAACTGCAAAACCTTGGCGAGAAGATCGGCGAGCTCGTGTTGCTGGATTCGCGTCTTCCGGACGGACTCACTGCATCCGAAGTCGATGAATGGGCGCTGTTCGCCGCGACGTTCCCGGACATGTCGCCCGATCTCACGCTCACGCTTCAGGCAATGCAATCGACCACCGAGCGCGTGGTCGCGCTACGTGAGCATCGGCTGATACCGGCGTATATCACGGACGAGCACGTCACAACGCTGATCGGCACGACGCAACGGAACATGCAGTTGCAATCGATGTACGCGCCCCGGTCGTTCCATGGCGATATCGTCTATTTCACGGCGACGCGCTCCGAAGCGCCCGGACAACCCCGACGTAGCGCGCAATGGCGAGCGTGCGTGAATGGTTCGATCGTGAACTACGACATCGACTGCATGCATGGCGAGATGTGCCTGCCATCGTCGCTCGCGTTGATCGGACAGAACCTCGCATCGATGAATGTGATTGGTGCATCAGCGAAGTAGAGAACGAACAGCGCCACGGGCTTAGGCCGGTGGCGCTGCTATCGAACGAAGGAATAGAAGGAGTGAAAAGAGTGCGCCGAGGCCGCCGATATGACGATCGCTCAACCTGCGCGCCGCTGCTTGCGATCGGTATGCTTGCGCACGTTGCTGGCGAGTTCCGAAATGATTTCGGTGGCTGCGCCGATGATCTGACCGAAGTCGAATCCCGCGCGCGTCATCTCCCGATAGAACGATCGTGCAAGCATCTTCGAGAGCTGGCTCGGGTTTTGTACGGATTGCGCGACGATGTCGCCGATCGTCTGATCCGAGGATCGCTTGATCGTTGCCTGAGCGAACGGCGAGGCGACGAGCTTCTCAAGCCGGTCCGCCTCGACGGATCGCGTGACGAACGTGCCGAGAATGCGAAGCAGCTTCAGATCATGTTCATCGAATTGCCGTCCGAGCCGCGGTCCCGATACTTGCACGACGCCTATCGTCTTTCCGTTCAGCGCGAGGACGGCGAACATCTTGTCGCGCGCGTCCGAGTATTCGACGATGGCCGTCTTCTCCCCGATATGCACTTCGCCGAATGCCTCCGTGCGGGCCGCGCACAACTCGACAACGCGATCGTCGACGGGTATCGAAACGACGCATCGCTTCACGCGCATTGCCTCGGCGACCATCGCTGCGAGTGCTTCCGGCGATACGTCGGTCATCTCGGTGTCCGCAAACTCGACGAGCAGCGAATCCTGCGCTTCATAAACATGTTCGGCGCTTTTCATGAGCACTCCACCGGTAGGTTTGGATGTGCGTCAGGGTATGCGTCGAGAGTTAGTTCGCAGTTAGCCCATGACCGTGATTCGAACCGATCCGCGTCCTCATCCCACGCTAACTTTCGAAAGACACACTAAGCGTCATTCCTGACAGGTGCTCACGATGAAACGTCCCTTATTCATGCAGCGTCGCAGCATCAAGGTTCGCGACGGCCGTTTTGATATTTCCGTCGAAGAGTCCGGAAGTATCGGCACGCCCTGCGTCTTGCTGCACGGCCGCGGCGAGTGCAGCGGCGTATGGCGAACATTGACCGACGCAGCGTCGGCCGAACATCGTTTCGTGTCGATCGATCTGAGGGGCCACGGAGATTCGAGCTGGGACCCGGAGCGCGCGTACGATTCGCCAACCCTCGCGGGCGATGTATTGCAGGTTCTGCTTGCAATGAACATAAGAAAGCCCGTTCTTATCGGTCATTCGCTCGGCGGCAGTGTCGCACTGCAATTGAACGCACTGCTCGGACACCATGTTTCCGGACTGGTCATGGTGGACTTCGGACCGGAATCCGATGCATCGGGTTCACAACGCGTTCGTGCCGACATACGCGAGACGCCGGCTACATTCGACACGGTCGACGGATATGTCTCGTGGTTGCTCGAACGGCGTCCGCTGGCCAACGGCCGTGCGCTTCGCAATCTCGCGCTGCATGCGTTGCGCCGCACGCCGGCCGGAGTGTTCGAGCCGAAGCTGGACCGGCGCGTCGCCGATGAGTCGTCGCAAAACAGGGAGCCGCAGGCGGAACAACTGTGGCAGATGCTGGCGTCCGTGCGCTGCCCGACGCTCGTCGTGAGAGGCGTCGGGTCAGCGGTGCTAAAGCCGCAGGTTGCGCAACGCATGGCGCATCACGCGCTATGTGAAGGGCAACTCGCCACGATATCCCGCGCCGGCCATGCGGTGATGACCGATAACCCCGACGAATTCAATCGTACGATCGACGCCTTCCTTGCTTCGCTGCCGGATGCCGTGAGCGGAGGTCAGTGATGTTCTCGATCATTCCCGCGCAGCTTCGCCGACAGTCGATGCCGCGACTGGTCATTGCAGTCATCGCCGGGTTCGCCGGGGCGCTGTGCAGCGCGGAGATCGCGCGTCTCATCGGCCAGGTCGCCGCCGGCCAGATCGAAACGCGCGGACTGGTGATCGTTTTCTTCGCGGTGTGCGCGGCGCAATTGCTGTTCAGAACGAGTTCGCAGATCATCGTGCTCGATTTCGGTCAGCAGGTGATCTGCAGTCTTCGAATCGAGCTATGCCGCAAGATCCTGCGCACGCCCTACAAGAAGCTGCAATCGCTCGGGAAGCCGCGCCTGCTCGCCATTCTTACCACGGACATCAACACGTTCGCGCAGGCATCGCAAATGCTGCCGCTCGCGTTCGGCAACGTCGTGCTCATTGTCGTATGCCTCGTGTATATGGCCTGGCTTTCGTGGCAGGCGTTCGCGTGCTTTTTCGTCTTTCTCGTCGTCGGGGGGGCGATCTATCACAGTATCGAACGCTGGCCCTTGCGCGAAATGCAAGCGGTGCGAGATCAGCTCGATGTCATCTTCCGGCACTTTCGTTCCTTGCTGGAAGGGACGCGGGAATTGCAACTCAACGACGCGCGAGCCCGATACTTCACCGAACACGTCGTTCATTCGACCGCACACGCATTCCGCCGATCGTTCACCCGCGCGATGCTCATCTACTCGCTCGTCGCCAACGCCGGTGGCATGCTCTTCTATGTGGCGATCGGCCTGATCCTGCTCGTCGTGCCGCACTGGTTTCCACAATCCCACGGCGTGCTCGTGACGCTCACCCTCCTGCTTCTTTTCCTGATCCATCCGGTCAGCGAAGTCATGACGATCTTGCCGATTCTTCGTCAGGCGTCGATTGCGCTCCAGCGCATCCGCATTCTCGATGCCGAGCTCATGCAGCAAGCGGACGATGACGGTCATGGCTCCACAGACGATCCCTTCGGGGCCGCAGTCGAAGGCGTGCCGCTCATCCGGTTTTCCGCGGTATCGCATCGCTATCCGGGGCTGACGGAAGATCATCCGTTCACACTCGGACCGATCGATCTGTCGATTCGTCAGGGCGAAGTCGTTTATCTGATCGGCGGAAACGGCAGCGGCAAGACCACGCTCGCGATGCTGCTGCTCGGACTGTACGAGCCCGAGCAAGGGCACGTAGAACTGAACGGTGTAAAAGTCGAGAGAGACAACCTTGCGCATTATCGCGAGCGCTTCTCGGCCGTGTTCGCCGACTTTCATCTGTTCGATGAAGTGCTGTGTGAAGACCAGTCGCAAATCGCGAAGCAGGCGGCCCAGTATCTTCACAAGCTCGAACTCGACCACAAGGTCAGCATGAAGGGCAACCGGTTCAGCACGGTCAATCTCTCTTCCGGACAACGCAAGCGCATGGCGCTCATAGCGTCGTATCTGGAAGACCGCCCGATCTATCTCTTCGACGAATGGGCCGCCGACCAGGACCCCGTATTCAGGCGCGTGTTCTATACGCAGTTGATTCCCGAGCTCAAGCGCAAGGGCAAGACGGTCATCGTCATTTCTCACGACGATGCCTATTTCGAATGCGCCGATCGTCTCGTTCAGGTTGCGAACGGGCGCCTCATCGACGTCTCTTCCGAAGCACTGAAAGAAGGCCCCTTCGCGGGACGCAGCGGCTCGGCAGTGGCCGAATAACTTCGCCGTTCGCTCGAACAAGACGTCCCCACCTACGGCGTTCGACAGCGACGCCGGCAAAGTCAGCGCCGACCAAGCAAACGTTTGGCGCGTAATTCCTTCCGCAAAAACTTAGGGCTGCGCAACCAGTGGAAGGCAAGCGCGCCGCGGAGACGCTGTGCTTCGCCTATCGCCGCATGTACGGCACCGATGTGCGCGTCGCCCGCATCTTCAACACCTACGGTCCGCGCATGGACCCTCAGGACGGACGCGTCGCGTCGAACTTCATCGTGCAGGCGCTGAGCGGCGATCCAGGACCGCGCGGCTCACTCCACTTGAAACACCGCGACCGCCCGACGCAACGCTTCGGCCTGCTCGGCGAGCGATTGAGCGGCGGCGGACGCCTCTTCGACGAGTGCCGCGTTCTGCTGCGTGACCTCGTCCATCTGCGCGACGGCCACATTCACCTGATCGATGCCCATGCGCTGCTCGCCAGATGCCGCCGCCACTTCGCTCATGATGGCCGTCACGCGATTCACTGACGCGACCAGGCCTTCGATCGTGCCGCCGGCATGCTCGACGAGCGCCGAGCCGTTCGACACGCGCGCGTTCGAAGCATCGATGAGCGTCTTGATCTCCTTGGCGGCCACGGCGCTGCGTTGCGCCAGTGCGCGCACTTCGCCGGCGACGACCGCGAACCCGCGGCCCTGATCGCCTGCCCGCGCGGCCTCGACGGCCGCATTGAGCGCGAGGATGTTGGTCTGAAACGCGATGCCTTCGATCACGCCGATGATGTCGGCCATCTGCGACGAAGCCTGCGCGATGCTGCGCATGGTCGCGACCACGTCGTTGACCGTGTCGCCGCCCTGAGTCGCGTCGCCGCATGCTTTCGTCGCGGCGTGCGTGCCCTCGGCGGCGTTGTCGGCATTCTTCGCGACCGTGCTCGCGAGTTCTTCCATGCTCGCCGCCGTTTCTTCGAGCGATGCCGCCTGAGACTCCGTGCGTTTCGACAGATCGACAGTGCCCTGCGCGATTTCGCTGGCCGCTTCGGCAATCGCCATGCTCGATGATTGAATGCCAACCACGATCGTGTTCAGACGCGCGCGCATCGTCTCGAGCGAGACCATCAGGCTGTCGGGGCTGCGGCCTTCGAGCGGGATCGCATCGCGTAGATTGCCTTGAGCGATGCGTGCCGCAAGCGCCATCGCTTCGCCCGGTTCGCCGCCGAGCGCGCGTGTAAGACCGCGCGTGATGACAAGCGCGGCTACGATGCCGGCAAGCAAGGCTGCTACGCCGAGCGCGAGCATGATCGCTTTGGCGCGGGCGTAGGCGGCGTCGGCGTCGCGGTTGGCGATATCGTTCTGTTCATCCTGCAGCGCGATCATGTCCTTCGTGGTACTCATCCAGTCCCGTTGCACAGGCCGCAACTCGTCGATCAGCACGCGAATTGCCGCCTGTTGCTCGCGCGCTTCGGCAAGCGAGATCGCCTTTTCGATGATCGGCGCGGCGGCGGCTTCGTTCGCGCGAAGCTTCTCGAATACCGCGCGTTCGCTTGCGGAGGTCTGATCGCTTTCCTTGAAGCGCGTGCCGAGTGCGTCGTAAGCCTGCGCGTAGCCTTGCGCCTGCGTACGGATGCGCGCTTTCTCCGTCTCGACCGCGGCCGCATCGGTCAGGAGCGCGATGTTGCGCAGTGCAATCATCCGGTCGCTCACCGACAGGCTCAGCACGTGCGCGAGCTTCGCCTCCGCATTGTTGACTTCGACGACTTCATCGAAGCGCGCCTGGATTTGCGACATGCTCACGAGACCGAAGACGAGCACGGCGAACAACGTTGACAGCACGATGCCGAAGCCCAGACCCAGTTTGGTGACGACCTTCATGGTTGTGATTCTCCGTAGACAGATGCGAGCGGGTTTCCCAGGATGAGAAATCCACTGCTTTCATACTGTTTACGGATAGCATTCGGTTTACTTTACGGTGCTTTCGGCGTCTTTTGACGAGTGTGCCGCGCAAAGCAACGGGCTAGCGCATCGCCTTGGTTTTGCCGTCGCTTGTACTTCCTCATTCGGGCAATCACACCCTCAGGCATCGGGCGTCTCAAGTCTTGCGCTTCCACTGCCGATATGGCGAGATCGCTTTCGCCTCTTTAGCTCCGGACGCCACCGCTGCGCGCGAAGTAGAAACTCGAGAAGATAACTGAATGCGCTACAAAATATGCGATACATGCGGCGCCGAAGTAAGCGCTATGGCCTCTCTATGCAAACGCTGCCAGACACATTTGCCGCCGAATCCGCCTCCGGATGAAGCGACAGGAGAATCTCTGACGTCCTCGTCACAAAGCGTCAGCCGGCAGATGTTGCTCGCGTCGAGCATCGCCATCATCGGCGCGATCGCTGTTGGAGGGGTTCTCGCAACCGCTCCACGCGACGAGAGTCGAACGCAGCACAGAGCCGACGCGACCTCGGTAAGCGGTCGTGTGATTCCGGCTGAGCAGGCCGAACACCCGTCTTCGGAAAGTACATCGAAGTGAAGTCGGACCACGACGACGCAGGCCGACGCCCACCATGTCGTGACGTTACGGAATGACGGTCCCGATCGTACGAAGCTCGTCGGATTGCCCATCTGCGCAGTAGTCAGTCCGTTGGTCGCGGGCGTTAGTTAGCTGCGTGCCTGTTGTTCCAGCACGGATGTCCCGACATCTGTGTCTGCGTAGCTTTTGAGTTGGCAGATCTGACCGCGATCGCATAAAGTCAGGTAGAGCACATCGCGCCTTTTCGTATCGATGACTCGCAAGGCTGCGCGCCCGTAAGACATCTAGCTCCGTGTAGAAAGCGTTCCCAGAGAATGTATCTCCCGGTCTTGGCTGCTGGAGCAGGCACATGAACAAGATGCTTAAGATAGGTGCGACGACGATCCTCACACTCGGCGGGGCAGCGCATGCGCAAAGCAGCGTCACGCTCTACGGGCTAATCGATGCGGGTTTGACCTATACGAACAGCCAGATCAGCGGGACGGGCGGCGGGCACAGCAACTGGGAAATGACGAGCGGCGCGGTCCAGTACAGCCGCTGGGGTTTGCGCGGGGCCGAGGACCTCGGCGGGGCGTGAAGGCAATCTTCACACTGGAAAGCGGCTTCAATTTGAATACCGGGCAGTACTCGGCAAACATGCGCCTCTTCAATCGCCTGGCGTATGTCGGCTTGTCGAGCCGCGATTACGGCGCGCTCACGCTAGGCCGCCAGACCGACAGCATGGTCGATTTCGTCGCGCCGCTTTCATTGACGGGTACGGAGTTCGGGGGCACGCACTTCGCGCATCCGCTAGACAACGACAATCTGAACGACTCGTTTCAGATCAACAACGCGGTCAAGTACCTGAGCCCGAACATCGCAGGCTTTCGGTTCGGTGGGCTGTACGGCTTCTCCAATCAGGCGGGCGGATTCGCGAACAATCGTGCGTATAGCTTCGGCATCTCATACGTCGCGGGCGCGTGGAACTTCGGTGCGGGTTATCTCGCGCTCAGCAGTTCTGCGCGCACGCCGGCACAGTTGAATACGAACGGCGCAGTCACCGATACAACCGGCGCGTCCCTGCAAGGCGCGCTGACGCCGACGGGTGTGCCTTTGGGCGTGCTGGCCAGCAGTCAGAAGACCTTCGGCGCCGGCGTGAACTACACCTTCGGTCCGGCTGTGGCCGGCTTCGTGTACTCGCACACCAAGCTCTCCCAATTCTTTCAGACTGGGCTGAGCGGAACTTTCCAGAACTTCGAAGGAAACATTCGGTATGCGCTGACGCCGGCGGTCGAACTTTCGGGCGCGTACACCTATTCGCGCGCAGGCGGAAATGGCGGCGGCGGCGTTCCACATTGGAATCAGGTAAGCGCGATGGCCGATTACCGCTTCTCTCGGCGCACCGATGTCTACATTCAGGGCGCGTGGCAACGGTCGAGCCCGAGCGGCACTTCGCCCTTGGGCGTGGCATGGATTAACGGCGTGACCGCCCCGGCTTCCACGACGAATCAGCTCGAAGCGGCCGTCGGCTTGAAGCATCGCTTCTGACGCCCTCGAAACAGCCTTAAGCGTCAAACCGGACGAAGGACACTATCCAACGACGAATCTATCGATGACGGATGACCGCGCAAAGCGGTCCTCCCGGTCGTGTGCGGCCACCGATCGCCAAGAACGGTGGAACAACGGCGCACTGTGCGCTAATTGCATCGTCGCGCGCGGAGCCAATAACACATTGCGAAGCCGCATCGTAGCGATCGGAACGGATGAAAAACAGCCGCGCGCCTTTAGGCCCCATCCTTGTCGCCACCGGCACCTGAATAAAGCGGCGTGACGCTTAAAAGAAGAGAGACCACAATGTCGAGCAAGCGACGCATGCGTATCTCCTTCGAATGACAGCGCCGCGTATGGCGCGCGGCTCACCTTCAGTTAAGGAGAGCAGATTCGCAATGCGTCCAATTCAAGAAGCATCGGTCGACGTCAAGAATACAGCGGCGAAAGCTCTATCGCGCCGGACCCAGGAAGCCACGAAAGCCGGCGCCACTTTATTTATTAGGATCGCTTACTTGATACTCGACGGTGGCGCCGCCTTATTTGCAGGCCAGGCCCGGCCGACTAGTCACATTCAGATCTGACGTGTAGTGCTCCACTTCCCGCGCTGCTTCCGCGACCGTCGGCTGAGTCATTGCCGGGCTGGCGTCGATCCGCGGACTGTGCAATAGATTTCCCGGCGCATCCGCAATTATTACCTATTACCCAGATTCAAAGCGACTGCGTTTCGGTATCGCGTTCCGAATAACCTAAAGAACGCACAAAGCTTGCCGTAAAACTGTTTATAAGGCTCATCCATTCGGTAATTTTGGCTAGCCCTTATGCGTCCTCAAAGGTCGACGGGGTAGCAACATCGCGGAGCGACATTGCGACCGATTTGCGAACCCGGCTCCCTTGCCGTGCAAGTCGTCCTCATTAATCCCCTAACGCTCCGGTCCATACAGCGTACCGACCGAACTGCAGCAACCGGGCGTTTCAGTCCGAAACCTGCATTCCATCGCGGTCTGACTACCGACTTAGAGAAATAGGCGTCATCAGTCCGCACGCCCACGGCTTCGGAACACATCAATTCGTATTGCTAACTACCATGACAAACCACAGAAAACCTGGCCATTGCTTGCGTGACCGTTTCCGCCTCGTCAATATCTCGGCGGCCGTCGTTGCCGTCGCCACCAGTCTGATGCTCGCGGCATGCGGCGGCGGCGGCGAAGGCGCCGTCGAGGCCGCCACGGCGAAAGCCACCGATATGCCGGAGGCGACCGCAAAGGCGGCCACCACGGCTTCAATCTTTTACGGCATGAACGGTCACATTACCAACGGCGGCGCCTATGACAACACGCCCTACGCGACACAGCTCTCGCAGCTCCAAGACCTTGGCGTGAAGATTTTCCGCAACGACGTGTACAACTTGGCATCCGCCAAAGTGCTCGCTACCGTTGCCAAACAGTTTGCGGCAGGAGGGGTTCAGGTGTATCCGGTGATGCTGCTCGGGCTGGGTTTTGACAGCGAGGAAGCGGCTTACAATGCGGGCTTCGTAATGGGTCAGCAAACGGCACAGACCTATAAGTACACGTACTACGAAGTCGCCAACGAATTGGATTCTGCCGCGCTGGCTGGAAACTACGACGGCAACATCTGGTGGCAATACAGCAATCGGCCGTTCACGATCGCGCGCGGCGTGATCCGTGGCATGATCGCGGGTGTGAAGTCGGTCGACAGTTCCGCGAAGATTATCGTCGATGGCACATGGAAGCACATTGCGTTTTTTCAGATGCTTCTCGACGGCTCACAGCCCGACGGAACACACGGTCACCCGACCGTCAGCTGGGACATCACCGCATGGCACTGGTACTCCGACCAGGGCGACATGACGAATGCGTGCGGGGGCACGGGGTGTCACGACATTCTCGGTATCATCAGTTCCTTTGGCAGGCCCGTCTGGATCAACGAGTTCGGCGTGCGTCCGGAATATGGCGCGAATGACACTATCGCTTCTTACCTGACCGGTAACCTGATGATGCAGCAGTACTACACCCAGGCGTCGAAGTACAACATCCAGTCGATTCAAGGTTTCGAGTTGTACGACTCCCAGGAAGGCAACTACGGCATGCTGCAAAGCGATGGCAAGACGAAGAAGGCCTCGTACATGGCAGTCAAGAATTTCATTGCGAGCCACCCGAAGTAATAAGCGGCAGGGCGGTCGCCAGCTGAAATTCGCCGCGTCGGGGCTTTCGATGACGCGGTCATCGAAAAACCCGGCGAACAAGGGAATCGCTCACTTCGAAAGATATTCGATTCCCTCGGATCCTCCACCGACTATTAACGGCTCGAGTTGGCCGGCTAAGACCGTCTAGCACAACCTCTCGATCTTTCGCCAAGGCAACCATCGGTCCAGCGCTTACGAACCGGCGACAACAACCTCGGCGACATCCCACTGTCGAGGCGTCTGCGGTCTCAACAACATTCTCCGAGTGGGCAAGGACGTCTGGCGCACAAGTGCCCCTCAGCCCCCTTTGCGGTATCACCGATTCCACTCAAGAACTGCCGATGCGACCGGAAGAATTTCGCAGACTCGTGCAAGCGCGCTCACCACGGGCTTAGCGCCGCAGCGGTCCACGCGCCGTTTCCATCACTTCCCGACCGTCGGGCCTCGGCTCGGCGAGCAGGAATCGCCTATGCCGCGAAATACTGGTTTTCCCGTATTAACTCGTCTCGTCAAATTGCCGTTATCCGCTGCAAGCAACAGGTCATAACGGCACGCAAGAGCGCCAACGTTTGCGTGACCAGGCGTTTCGAGCAGCCGTACATGGCGCTTTGATGCGTCGCATAGCCCGAATTGGGATTGCAGAAGCCGGTCCGAATCGATGCGCCGGACTTGGAAAAAAGATGACTGATTCGATGAGAAAAGTACCGCTTTCCGATGCAGACGCTACCTCGGTAGTACGTTCGGGGACGCGGTTTCAGTTCATGCACATGGCAGGAGGCCGGGTGATCCTCGAAAATGAAATTCGGCAACTTGAACGGTCCGTCAACACCCTGATATGCCGACCCACATTGATCCGCCGTGAATACTGGGCTGCTCAGACGGAAAAGCTTCTGGTGTTTCCGGGACTGTCCGCCCGCGATCGCCGTCGCTTGATCGCGTTACTGGATCTTCTTGGAATTTCAACCCGCGAAGAAGTCGCTCCGTTAGGCCCGCCCACGATGGTCTTCAGTATGTCCGGAGAGCCGACTGCGACGTGATTGATCCGCTTGCACCCTCTTCCGGTCTCTCAACGAAACGACAAGACGGACAATTCTCCTGAGCTGCCCGTGTTATGCCGATTGCGGGTGTTCATCATTGGCGATAATCCCGGACGTACCTGTCTGTTGCGCCAATGCATGCTCTCGTAGAAGGGCACGAAATCTGTCGATCGACATGGGCGTGCCGGTGAAATAACCCTGGACGACGTCGCATCCCGCTTCCATCAGCCACGCGAGCTGTTTCGCGTCTTCCACCCCCTCGGCAACCGCGTCAAGCCCGAAGCTATGAGCCATCGACAGGATCGCCGTCACGATGGGCTGTCCATGTTCTGGAAGCCTTTCGATGAATGAACGGTCGATCTTGATCGTATTGACAGGGAAGGCATGCAGATACGAGAGCGACGAATACCCTGTGCCGAAGTCATCGATGGATAACAGCACACCCGCAGTGCGCAGACGATTCATCACGTCGAGCGCCGTCTCGCGGTTGGCAATGAGGTGGCTCTCGGTAAGCTCGAGCTCGAGCAGCCCGGGTGCGAGGCCGCTCGCCGCGAGCGCCGCGAGGACGTCGTCGACAAAGGCCGGATGCCGCAACTGCCGCGCCGACACGTTCACCGCAACGCGAACGCTTACGTTCTGATGGTCGGCGCACCACGTCGCCGCTGCGACGCACGCGCGCTGCAGCACCGAACGCCCGAGCCGCACGATCAGATCGCTGTTCTCTGCGATCGGAATGAACTCTGCCGGCGATACGACGCCTTCGTCCCTATGCGTCCACCGCGTCAGCGCTTCTGCACCGACGAGCGAACCGTTGCGGCAGTCGAACTGCGGTTGATAGACGAGATCGAGCGCACCGCCGTCGACGGCCTTGCGCAATTCCGCTTCGAGATACGCACGGCGATGCGCTGCATTCATCAGTTCACGAGAGAATCCCACGACCATGTTCTTGCCGCGCGTTTTCGCTTCGTATAACGCGATGTCCGCGCTGGCGACAAGGCTTCCGCTGTCGTGCCCGGCCTCCGGAAAGCTCGCATAGCCGATGCTCGCCGTCACGCTGATCTCGTCGCCGTCGATTATCGCGGGCTGGCAGAGTGCGTGTCCGACTTCATTCGCGACTTCCTCAACCGCGCTCCGTTTCCAGGAGCACTCTACCGTTACGGCGAATTCGTCGCCGCCCATCCGACTCACGATCCCACGACCGCGCACGGCACTCGTCAGCACGCGCGCCACATGCTGCAGCAGTTCGTCGCCGGCCCCGTGACCGAGCGTGTCGTTCACCGTCTTGAAGTCATCGAGATCGATCAGCACGAGACCAAGATGGCGATGCGGGTCCTTTGCCGCCCCGAGCCGCGCCTCCAGCGTTTCATAGAACGTACGCCGGTTCGACAGGCTCGTGAGCGGGTCCGTGCGCGCCAGCTGCTCCAACTCGCGTTCCGCTTCCGTCACTCGTCGCCGCATCCGGCGCATGACGAGTGTCGAAACCCAGAGCGCACCCAGACACGCGACGCCGAGAAAGCACGCATATTGCAGGAGTTGTCGACGCACCAGGTCGCTCGTTGCTACGAGCACCACATGTCCCAGCTTGTGGCCTTTATGCTCGATCGTCGCGCGCACGTAGACGTCACCGAGCGAGAGTGTCGTGCGATGCTCCGTCGACGCGAGCGTACCCTCGTCGATGTGCTCCGCGCTAATTCCTGCGCGCGCGTAGCGAGTGAAGATCCGGTTGTCGTCGCGATATACGCTGACACTCTCGACGTAGGGAACCCGGCGCAGCGATCGCAAGACGTCTGTCATCGACGCTTCGTCATCGAACATCAACGATGCGCTGACGTTCTCTGCGATGACGGACGCTTGCAGCGACGCATCGTCATAGAGAGCGCTGCGGAATGCCACCGCCTGGTACACGAGAAGCACGATGCTCGCGACCACCAGCGCAATGCCGACGCTCACGAGATTCGCGTGCACCGTCAGACGCTCGGCGCTCCGACTGCTGCTCCGCATGGTCATTTGAGTCTCCTTGCAAGCCGCAGCAGTTTCGAGCTAAGAACCAGCTTTCGGCGTAAGGCCTCGGTGTTGCTGATGTCGAAGCGCAAATGTTCGTCCTCCGCGATCAGCTTGATGACCGCCTCACCGGGTGCGGTCGCGCCGGCGCCCGCGATGACGAGCACTGCATCGTCCGACCGCAATGCCTCGCGCATCTCCGCGCTCGTGCTGTCGCCGTCGTCCAGGGCAAGCACGTCGCATTCGCCGGCTCCCTTGCCGCCCACGGTCATAAAACGCCACACGCGCGCACCCACCAGCCGCCCATTGAGTCCAGCCAGCGCGTCGCGCAGCGAACTACGCTCGCTCGCACAGACGCGCAATTCGGCGCCGCGAGCGCGCTCAGCGGGCCATTGCGTGAATTGCGTGAAGTTGAAGATGTAGGCGCTCTCGAGCTTTGGCAGATCTACCTGCGCGTGCGCACACCATGCCGCGAGCGAACCGGCCGTGCACAAACAGAGCGCTATGCCTCGACGGATCCACATCTTCAGAACCCGTAGACCATTTTCGCCAGCAGCGTGCGGCTCTGCTGCACGATGACGTTCTGAGCGAAGCCGGGGCCAGCCGGATCTGCATATCGGCGGTCGAAGACGTTATAAACCGACAGCGACACATCTGCCGGCGCAATAAGTTTCCGGCTGTGGAGCGACACGTTGACGACGCAGTAGCCCCCCGCCGAGCCCGCTTGTGCGAGCCGCGACGACAGACACTGCGCTTCGGAACCTGCGCGCGCCGACATGGCAAACAGCGGGACGCTCACGTTGACCTTGGCCATGTGGCGCGGCGAGTTTTGAAGCGCGCCGCCCGACACGGAATCGCGCGAGAACTGATAGGCGTAACTGGCCCGCGCGCGCACGCCCGAGGCAAACTGCTTCTGCCATGAGAGTTCCGCGCCGCGTGCCTGCGCGCGATCGACGTTGCGAAACACATAGAGACCCGAATCCGGGTCGATGGACTCGGTGATGAGGTCCCGAAGCGAGTAACGGAACAACGAGAGGGTCACGCGTCCCGTGCCGCCCAATGCACGCTCGTAGACGAACTCCTGCGTGCCGATACGTTCCGACTTCAACCAGGGATTCGCAAGCTGCCCGCCTTCGCCGGGAATTGCGTAATACATCTCGTAGGCATTCGGCGCGCGATATGCGGTGCCGTAGACGAGCTTGAACGTATCGCTTGCGGTCGGCCGCCAGATCAACGCGATACGGGGACTGAAATTGCCGCCGATGCGCGTCTCGCTATCGAAGCGGCCGCCGATGTCGAGCGTCAGCGGCTCGGCGAGTTTGATTTCGTCATCGACATACACGCCGACGCGCTGACTGACGCGATGGTCGTCGAGCAGGCGCTCATACGGCCCAACGTTGTAGTTCCACTGGTCGCGTGCCGTGTTTATCGTGTAATCGACGCCGGCCACGATGCGATTGCGCGGCACCGTGCGCACGGTCGCATGCACATCGCCGCCGTACCACACGGCATGATCGCCATCGACGTTGGTGATGCCCGGCGCGGGCGAGACGAGCTGACGGCTCGTGTAGTCGTAACGCCCCGAATAAAGCTCATAGTCGATCGCAATGTCGTTGCGCAAATGATGCGTGTACGTGGCATCCACGAAGGAATGCGTGTCCGTTACGCTAAAGGGTGCGTTGAAGACAGCGTCGTAAGGCGCGCCAGGAACGTCCTTCGTGCGGTTGCCGTAGCCCGCGCTGATGCGCAAGCCGCCGATGCCGAACTTCGCGAACAACTTCTGGTTGCGCTCGCCATCGAGTCCGTTTGCTACGCCGTTGTTCTTGTCCGGCGTATCGAACTCGGGAAAAAAGAGGTCTTGGCCGTGGCGCTCGTAAGCCGTCGCGGACAGCACGAGGTCCGCGCCGTGCGCGCTATGCCAACCATACGTCGCTCGAGCTTGTTTCTCACCGAAGCTGCCGACAGCGCCGGCGAGTTGAACGCCACCGATCTCGCTGCCCTTCTTTGTGATTACGTTGATGGTGCCAAGCAACGCATTGGAACCATACACGGCCGAGCCGGGGCCGGGTATGTATTCGATACGCTCGACGAGATCCATGTCGATCGGAAAGTCGGAGCCGACGGGCGCCTGATCATAGACTCCGTCGTTCAAACGCATTCCGTCGACGAGCAGCAGGAAGCGGCTGTTGTAATCACCCGGGCGCTGGAAACCGCGCGCGCCGAGATACGAGTACATGCGATCGGAGGTGATATACAGTCCCGGCAGCGTTGCAAGCGCATCGGCCAGCGTGCGCCAGCCGTAGTCGCGTATGTCACGGGCGGTCAGAACGATGACGGCGGCAGGCGCGCTCGCCGCGGACTGTGCGACCCGCGTCGCACCACTCACGGTCATGCTCATCAGCGACTCGAGCGGCATCGAAGCAAGGTCTTCGTTCTCCGGTTGGAGCGATGCGCGCGCGAGCGACGGAGCGGTAGCCGCACACGCGGGCGTCACGCACGCGCCGACGAACGCGGCCATGAAAAGTCCGGCGACAAAGTGCAGCGGTGCATCAGCGGAACAAAGACTTGGCGGCTGGGTGAAGATCGACATCTGTACGGCATGTTCTAATGAATTCGAGGGTTCTTTTCTTATCGGCATCCGCACCCGGCCGCTTGAGTCGGACTCCATGCGTCGGCGCGCTTCAGCGGCCGCGTGTCGGTAATATTTTCGCGGCACCCCGCACCGCGCTGTGTGCCGGCGTGAGCGCACGCCAGCGCCGTCGTCTGATCGCTTACCCTGAAGCGGCGGCACGGATGTTGCGCAACTGCCTTCTCCATCCTCCGGAGAATTCAAGGCGTCTCCTGCCGCGCCTCCGTCCCCATGGCCTCCCCTGAGATCTTCGCAGAAATTTTCAACACGGCGCCCGTCGGGAGCTACTTGCTCTCCCCCACACGGGACGCAATCATCCTTGCGGTCAACGATGCGTTCCTCAAGGCCTCGACGCTTCGCAGAGAAGAGATGGTCGGACGGAGCCTTTTCGATGTGTTCCCCCACAATGAAGCTGATCCGGAAGACACAGGAGTCGAAGCGCTGCGCCAATCGATTGCTCGTGCAATCGAGACGGGTGAACCTCAGACATTGCCGCTACAGCGATTCCCGCTCTGGGTGACCACCGACGACGGGAAGACACGTTACGAAGAACGCTTTTGGAGTGCTGTCAACACGCCGATTTTCAATTCAGAGGGCACGCTGCTCTGCGTCTCTCATACCACGACCGATGTCACGAATGCGCATTTGACCCGGCAAGCGCTCGCCGCAAGCGAACAGAGATTCCGAAGCCTCTTTGATGCGATCAACCAGGCGTTCTGCGTCATCGAGCTATCGTTCGATGAGGGCGCGGAGCCAATGGACTACAAGTTCGTCATGGTGAATCCCGCATTCCAGGCGCACACGGGGTTGGTGGACGTCGTGGGAAAGAACGTTTCCAAAGTGATTCCCGGCCACGACCGCCACTTCTTCGATATCTATGGCGCGGTCGCCAGGAATGGCCTCCCGATTCACGCACAGAGGGAGGCGTCGCAGCTAGGACGCTGGTTCGACATCTATGCATTCCGCCCTGACGCTGCAACGCCTCATCAGGTGGGAGTCCTCTTTTCTGACATTACCGAGCAGCGAGAAGATGAGCAACGTCTGGTCGCCAGCGAGCGGAACGCAAGAAGCGCCGCGCGCGAAGCACTGGACGCTACCCGCCGCCTGGACGCAGTATTGGAAGCCGCGCCGATCGGCATTGTCGTCAGCGACAGAGGCGGTGCGATCGAACGAGTGAATCGATCGTTTGCTCAGTTTTGGGGCGAGAATCATCCGCGCCCACAAAACATCGAAGACTTCGAGATGTGGAAAGGACGCTGGGCCGATCATTCAGACAGACACGGCCATCCACTCACCGCCCATGAGTGGACTACGGCGCGCGTTTTAAACGGTGAAGCCGCCGCCAGGGATATCGTCTCCATCGAAAGCTTCGATGACCCGCCCAATCGACGGACATTACTGAGCACGGGGGCCCCCATCAGGGACGATCATGGCGCCATCGTCGGCGCCGTTGTCGCACAGTTGGACATCACCGATCGCGTCAACGCCGAAGAGGAGTTGCGTCTCGCCGATAGACGGAAGGACGAATTCCTCGCCATGTTGTCACATGAACTCCGCAATCCGCTCTCGCCTATCGCAAGCGCGGCAGAACTGATGAGGGTCGCACCTAACGATGCGCGACGGGTCAGCAAGTCGTGCGAAATCATCTCGCGACAAGTAAAACACATGACGGGACTCATCGATGACCTTCTCGATGTGTCACGGGTAACGCAGGGACTGATCAACCTCAACGTCGAGGTGCTCGACGCAAATCGGGTTGCGGCTGACGCAATCGAGCAGGTCAGACCGATCATCGAGAGGA
This sequence comes from Caballeronia sp. AZ7_KS35, assembly GCF_023631045.1. NCBI lineage: Bacteria > Pseudomonadati > Pseudomonadota > Betaproteobacteria > Burkholderiales > Burkholderiaceae > Caballeronia > Caballeronia sp. AZ7_KS35. The sequence goes on from NZ_JALQDV010000063.1 coordinate 28,197, forward strand.
AAAGGCATCGTCTTTCGCTGCGTACGTCGTCGACGGCGGCGCTGGTACGGGCAGACGAGAAGCGGCTGACGCAAGTCTTCGTCAATCTGCTCAATAATGCAGCCAAGTACACGCCGGAAGCAGGCGTTATCGACTTCACCGTGAGCTTGAACGACGACTGTGTCAAAGCCGTCGTAGCGGACAACGGCATCGGGATGACGCCGGAAATTGCCGCGCGCGCCTTCGACTTGTTCGCGCAAGGCGAACGCAGTTCCGATCGCTCTCAAGGTGGACTGGGGATAGGACTCGCACTCGTCAAGAGTCTGGTCCAGCTCCATGGAGGTACCGTCACCGCGTACAGCGCAGGTCCCGGCGAAGGCAGCACGTTTGTTGTATGCCTGAAGCAGGCTGAAACCTCGAATGTCCAACGAAATGACAAGACGGACAATTCTCTTGAGCTGCCTGTGTTATCCCGATTGCGGGTGTTGATCGTTGACGATAACCCGGACGCGTCGGAGACGCTTGCCATGCTGATGCAAACCTTGGGAAATGAAGTACGTGTCGCGGCAAACGGCAATGGAGCCCTGAAGGAAGTTGAACAGTGGAATCCCGACGTATGCCTTCTCGACATCGGCTTGCCCGACATGGACGGATATCAGTTGGCGTCCAAACTCAGGTGCCGCCCGGAGACCGCGCGCAAAGTTCTCATCGCAGTAACTGGATACGGCTTGCAACAGGACAAAGAGAACGCGATCGCCGCCGGGTTCGATCATCACTTTGTCAAGCCATTGGACGTGCGGAGACTTTTTTCCCTGCTTGGCGATGTCGCTTCGCGCGCGGATCGCGAATAGAACACCATCGCCCGACAGGCGAATTGCGTTGACAGGCAGGCGTCTGCCGACGCTTAATGGCGGATCTGTCGAAGATGGTAGATCAAGTCCTGCGCTCCTCCCGAAAACGCAGTGCGGAGTTCGGTACTCGGCCCATGCTGCCTATGAAATCGGCACCGCATCGCGGGCGGCGCTTCTCAGCCCGCGCGATAACGCGCGCCGGGATGCGTGTCACGCAGATGCGGCCCGCGTCCCGCGAACAGCTTCTCGCGCAGGGTGCCGTCCGCATACGCCGTGCGATATCGGCCACGGTTCTGCAACTCCGGCACGACCAGATCGACGAACGCATGCAGGCTCTCCGGCATGACCGTGCGACGCAGATTGAAGCCATCGACGCCGGTTTCATCGGCCCACGCGACGAGTTGATCCGCCACTTCTGCGGGATCGCCGACAATGAACGGCCCGCGCCCGCCGATCTGATCGAAGCGCGTCATGTCGCGCGGCGTGATCGGCCGCCCGGCGCGCTTCGTCAGGTTTTCGACGGTCGATTGCAGCGCATTGCTTTTGACATAGCGGATCGGTTCGTCGAGATCCGTCGCCGCGAAGTCGATGCCGGTCCATCCCGACACGAGCACGAGCTGGCCGAGCGTGTCGACATATTCCGCGTATTCGGCGTGGAGTGCCCGAGCTTCCCTGGACGTGCGCGCCACCACGACGGTCGCGCCGAGATAAAGCAGCACGTCGTCAGGCGCGCGGCCGGCATCGACCGCATGCTTGCGGATGTCACGCGCCGCCGCCGCGACGATGGCAGGCGTCTGGCCTTCGAGGAACACGCATTCGGCATGCTTGCCGGCGAACGCCTTGCCGCGTCCCGATGCGCCGGCTTGATACAACACCGGCGTGCGTTGCGGCGACGGCTCCACGAGATTGAAGCCATCGACGCGAAAGTACGGCCCTTCGTGCAACACGCGGCGGATCTTCGACGGGTCCGTGTAAGGCTTGCCCGCGCGCCTGTCATGCACGACCGCGCCCTCCGTCCAGCTTCCTTCCCATAACTTGTAGACGGCTTCGAGGAAGTCCTCCCCCGCCGCATAGCGCTCGTCGTGCTCGCGCGCCTTCTCCAGTCCCATGCCCCGCGCCGCGCTCTCCAGATATCCGGTGACGACGTTCCAGCCAGCGCGCCCGCCCGTCAGATGATCCAGCGTCGAGAAACGCCGCGCGAACTGATACGGATGCTCGTACGTCAAATTGGCGGTCACGCCGAAGCCCAGGTGCTTGGTCGCATGCGCCATCGCGGGCACGGTCAGCAGCGGATCGTGCGATGGCGATTGCGCGGCGGAGAACAGCGTCGCGTCGACGCCACCGCCGTAGACATCGTAGATGCCGAAGACATCGGCCAGAAAAACGCCGTCGAACAGGCCGCGTTCGGCAGTCTGCGCAAGTTCGATCCAGTAGCCGAGCGTGTTGTGTTCGAGAGAACGGTCGCGCGGATGCCGCCAGAATCCGGCCCACGAATGCGCGGGCGCGTTCATGTGGAACGCGTTGAAATGCAGATGTCTGTTCATGGTGCGCGCGCTTTCTCGCGGCCGGCATTTCGGAGCGATACACACTAGGAGAGAGGCCGCGTCGCGCCAACCAAGTTAATCAGCTAAGCAAATTGACCGGTCGCTGGCAAGCCCATTACGCCCATCGTGCAGAGCTTTCGCGAAATGATCCGTTCGTCCTGACGACACGAGGAATCAACATGGAGAGCTTCCATCCCATGTGCATCCGTCCATGTCCAGTCACGATCAGTTCAATGACCGGGTTTTCTGGGTCACAGGCGCATTCGGCGCGCTCGGCGCGGCCGTCGTGCGAAGACTCGCTTGCGCAGGCGCGCATGTGGTCGCGTCCTCGCGCAACATCGATAATCATTTCCCCGGTTCGAGCGTCAACGCCGCGCTGGACCTGCTCGTGCAAGGTCTCGGACGCAAGTACGGGCCGCATGGCGTGCGCGTCAACGCGGTCGCGCCCGGTCCGATCGAATCGCCGCGCTTCGCGTCGATGACGACCGGCCAGGCCGACGCCGAACCCACGCGTCTCACCGCGCTCGACGGCCCCGGCACGCCCGACGACGTCGCGGCGGCGGTCACGTATCTGCTCTCCGACGATGCCCGCTTCGTCACCGGAACGCGTCTCTATGTGGATGGCGGCGGCCCGCCGTACGCCTGATTTCTCGATTCCGCTTCCTACTTTCAAGGACTTCTCTCTCATGTCCCGTTCCGTATCCGCCTCGCAGTTGCGCACGCTCATCGCTCAACGCTCGGAACTCGCCGTGCTCGACGTGCGCGAGGAAGGCGTCTCCGCGCGAAAGCGTCTGTTCTATTCGTCGGTTGCGCCGGTGGGCCGGCTCGGACTGCTGATCGATCGCCTCGTGCCGCGCCGCGGCACACCCATCGTTCTCGTCGATACCCACGGCGAGTACACGCCGCGCGCAGCCGCCTTGCTCGAACGCTGGGGTTATACCGACGTCGCGATCCTCGAAGGCGGCGTCGAAGGCTGGGCGCAGGCGGGCTTCGAAGTTTTTTCGGGCACCAATGTGCCGGGCAAGGCATTCGGCGAAGTCATCGAGCACAAGCTGCATACGCCCAACATCGACGCCTCGACGTTGAAGGCCCGCCAGGATGCCGGCGACGATCTCGTCGTGCTCGACTCGCGTCCGTTCGGCGAATTCAACACGATGAGCATTCCCGGCGGCATCGATTGCGCGGGCGCGGAACTCGTCTATCGCGCGCTCGCTGTCGTGCCGTCGCCGGATACGCTGATCGTCGTGAACTGCGCGGGCCGCACGCGCAGCATCCTCGGCGCGCAGTCGCTCATCAACGCGGGCGTGCCGAACCCGGTCGCCGCGCTCACGGGCGGCTCCATGTCGTGGCTGCTCGAAGGCTTCGAACTCGAACACGGCAAGATCCGCACCGCGCCGCGCCCCGAAGGCGAGGCGCTCGCGACCGCGCGCGAGCTCGCCGCCGCCGCCGCGCGCCGCGCCCGTGTGCCGGTCATCGACCGCGACACGCTCGCCGCGCTCGAACGCGAAAGCGGGGAACGCACGCTGTATCGCTTCGACGTGCGCGATCCGCTCGAATACGAAGCGGGTCATCCGGCAGGCTGGCAAAACGCGCCCGGCGGACAGCTCGTGCAGGCAACCGACGAATACGTCGGCACGCTGCATGCGCGCGTCGTGCTGCGCGACGACGACGGCGTGCGCGCGCGCATGACGGCGTCGTGGCTCAAGCAACTCGGCTATCTCGATGTCCGCGTGCTCGACGATGCGGGGAGCGCATCGCTCGTCGCCGAGCACGTCGAAGCCGGTGCGCAGGCCGTGCGCGTGCGTCCGCACGGCGCGCGCACGCGCTGGATAGAAGCCGATGCGTTGTTGCGCGAGATCGAAGCGGGCGCCGTGCGGACCATCGATATCGACAGCAGCCTCGCGTTCCGCCGCGCCCATGTGAAGGGAGCGCGCTTCGTCGCGGCGAGCGCCGTTCTCGCGCATCTGAACGACTTGCCGCGCGACACGCCGATCGTGCTCACGTCAGAAGACGGCGTGCTCGCGGGACTTGTCGCGGCGGAAATCGCGCAGACGCGCGGCGGCGTATCCGCGCTCATCGGCGGCACGCGCCGCTGGCTCGCGCTCGGACTGCCCCAGGACGCCGGCGACGCGGGCAACCTGACCGGCGACGACGACGCGTGGTACAGCCCGTATCACGCAAAGGCGGATCAGGTCGCCGCGCAGATGAACGCGTATCTCGCCTGGGAGTTGCAACTCGTCGAACAGGTGGACCGCGATGCGATCGCGTCCATCGACGTGCTCGACTTCGAAACGCCCACCGCGCGGCGCAGCCGCGAACGGCTCGCCGACATCGCGGGGCGCGCGAAATGAGCCCCACGTTCGACGGCGCATCGAGCCCGGCGGACATCGAAGGCAGTCCGCTGCACGCGGCGTTCCAGCAACCGCTGATCCTCGGCCTCTTCCTGCCGATCCAGAACGGCGGCTGGTCCATTTCGACGCTGCCGCGCGGCACCGACTGGCGCTTCGACTACAACGCGCGTCTGACGAAGCAGGCGGAAGCGCTCGGCTTCGATCTCGTCTTCGGGCTCGCGCAATGGCTCGGCAAGAACGGTCACGGCGGCGAGATGAAGTATCGCGAGCAGTCGCTCGATGCATTCATCGCGACGAGCGCGCTCGCCGCGATCACCGAGCGCATCCTGCTGATCTCGACGGTTCATGCGCTCTACGGGCCGTGGCATCCGCTGCATCTCGCGAAGTTCGGCGCGACGCTCGATCACATTTCGAACGGGCGCTGGGGCATCAATCTCGTGACCGGTCACGTCTCCACCGAATGGGCGATGTTCGGCCAGCCGATGATCGAGCACGACGAGCGCTATGCGCGCGCGGCGGAATTCGTCGGCGTGCTCGACACGCTCTGGCGCAGCGACGCGAACCTGACGATCCGCACGCCGCGCTGGCGGCTCGACGATGCCTTCGTGAGCCCGCGCCCGCGCTATCGCCGTCCGGTGCTCGTCAACGCGACCGGCTCCGATGCCGGCATCGACTATGCAGTGCGCCATTCGGACCTCGTCTTCATCACGAGTCCGGCGGGCGCGGATTTCGACGACGCCATCGGCGCCTTGCCCGCGCACACCGCAAAAATTCGCGAAGGCGCGGCGCGCGTCGAACGGCACGTACGCACGCTCATTAACCCGACGATCGTATGCCGTCCGACCGAGCGCGAGGCGTATGCGTATCGCGACGCCATCGTCGCGCACGCCGATGAAGGGGCGCTCGACGGCTTCGTCGCGCAAGGCAGCCGCAGCGACGCGAAAGCGTGGTCGAAGCACAAGCGCGAGCAGCGCATCCTCGGCGGCAATCTGCATCTGATCGGTTCGCCCGAGCAGATCGTCGACAAGCTGCTCGCGCTGAAACGCGCCGGATGCGACGGCGTGCAACTGACCTTTTTCGACTTCGAACCCGATCTCGCCTATTTCGGTGAAGCGGTGCTGCCTTTGCTCGTCGAAGCGGGCCTGCGTCGCGACTTCGCCGGATCCAACTCTCCGCACACGACGACATGACCACCACGCGGCCACGGCAACTCCATCTGAACACGAACGTGACCGGCACCGGGCGGCATCCGGCGGGCTGGCGCACGCTCGACAATCCACGTTCGATCATCGATCTGAGCTTCTTCAAGGCGATCGCGGCGACGGCCGAGCGCGGCAAGCTCGATGCGGTGTTTCTCTCCGATACCCTGTCGCTGCGCAATCACGCCGAAGGCCCGTCGCAGGCGCTGGAACCGACCGTGCTGCTGACCGCGCTCGCGGGCGCGACGCAACATGTCGGCCTGATCGCGACGGCATCGACCACGTTCAACGATCCGTTCAATCTCGCGCGCCGCTTCGCATCGGTCGATCATCTGAGCGGCGGACGCATCGCGTTCAATGCGGTGACGACTTACGACACGCACGCCGCCGCGAACTTCAGCCACGAGATTCCGCTCTCGACCGAAGAGCGGTATGCGCGCGCACAGGAGTTCGTCGAGGTCGTGACGAAGCTCTGGGACAGCTGGGAAGACGATGCCTTCGTCGCCGACCGCCCGTCGGGCCGCTATACCGATCCCGCGCGCGTGCATACGATCGAGCATCGCGGCAAGTACTTCTCCGTGCGCGGGCCGCTGTCCGTGCCGCGCAGCCCGCAAGGGCGGCCCGTGCTCGTGCAGGCCGGCTCCTCGGAAGGCGGACGCGCGCTTGCCGCACGCTTCGCCGACGCCGTCTTTACCGCGCAGACGACGCTGCCGACGGCGCAGGCTTTCTACGCGGAGATGAAAGACCGCGTGCGCGCGCATGGCCGCAATCCCGATCATTTCCTGCTGCTGCCGGGGCTGTATCCGGTCATCGGCGGAACCGAGCGCGAGGCGCGCGAACGCAAGGCCGAACTCGACGCGCTGCTCGATACCGATCGCGAAATCGCGCGGCTTGCAGGCGCACTCGGCCTCGCGCCCGACGATCTGTCGATCGATGCGCCCTTGCCCTACGAGCTCATCGGCAAGGTCGCGCGTTCGGACCTGCCGCGCGGTTTCATCGACTCGACGGTCGCGCTCGCGAAGAGCGGGAACCTCACGGTGCGCGATCTGCTCGACCGCAACCCCGGCGCCCACCGGATGATCGTCGGCACGCCCGAGCAGATCGCCGACGATATCGAGCAATGGTTCCAGGCACGCGGCGCGGACGGCTTCAATCTCAACGCCGACGTGTTTCCTTCGGGCCTCGCCGCCTTCGTCGATCACGTCGTGCCGATCCTGCAGCGCAAAGGCATTTTTCGCCGCGACTACGAAGGCACGACGCTGCGCGACCATCTCGGCCTGCCGCGACCGGCCAGCCAGTATGCATCGTCGGCGCATGCCGCATGAACATCGAGAGGACAGGAACCGCATGACACAGGACAAGCAACTCACGCGCGCGGCGCTCATCCGCTCGGACGACGAAGCCCTCGACACCGCGCGGCGTCTCGCCGCCGAATTCGCCGTCGACGCCGCCGCGCGCGATCGCGATCGCCGGCTGCCGCTCGACGAGATCGAAGTGTTCAGCGCGAGCGGCTTATGGGGCATCGGCGTGCCGCGCGCATTCGGCGGCATCGATGTCTCCGTGCGCACCATCGCGCAGGTGTTCGATACGATCTCGGCGGCGGATTCGTCGCTCGGGCAAATTCCGCAGAATCACTTCGCGACGCTCGAACGTCTGCGACACGACGGCACGCCGAGTCAGCAGGACTTCTTCTTTTCACGCGCGCTCGCCGGAGAACGCTTTGGCAATGCGACCGCCGAACCGGGCGACCGTCTGCCCTCGGAGCACGAGACGCGCGTGCGCCGCCGCGCCAATGGCAACGGCTTCGTGCTGACGGGCCGCAAGGTGTATTCGACGGGCGCGCTTTTCGCCCACTGGATTCCTGTCGCCGCGCGCGATGACGACGGTCTTCCCGTGACCGCTTTCGTCGCACGGCATGCGCGCGGCGTCGAAGTCATCGACGACTGGTCGGGATTCGGTCAGCGCACGACGGCGAGCGGTCAGGTGCGGCTCGACGAGGTCGAACTCGATGCGCTGCAGATCGTCGCGCGCGGGCTCCGTCCGTATATCGATGCGGCCAATGCCGTGTCGCAGGTGCTCCATGCGGCGATCGATCTCGGTATCGGCCGGGCCGCGCTCGATGAGACCAAGCGCTTCCTGCACGCGTTCGCGCATCCCGCGCGCGGCAGCGGCGCATCGCATGCGACGGACGACCCGTACACGCTGCGCGACATCGGCGCACTGACGGTCGATTTGCATGCGGCCGAGGCGCTGACCGCACGCGCCGCCGAGTCGATCGACCGGGCGCGCGACCCAAACCCGCCGCGCGAGGCCGTCGCCGCTGCCATCGTCGCGACGGCGGAAGCGAAGATCGTCACGACGCGATTCGCGCTCGATGCATCGAACAAGCTGTTCGAACTCGCGGGGACGCAATCGACGCGCTCCGAACACAATCTCGACCGGCATTGGCGCAATGCGCGCACGCACACGCTGCACGACAGCGTGCGGTGGAAATATCACGCGGTCGGGCAGTTTGCGTTGAACGATCTACTCTGCGATCCGTTCACTTACGCGAATCCTTATACGAAGCTCGACGTGTAAGTCAAAGGGCGTGCCTTCAGCACGAAAGGCACGCCGTTTCCGCGAAGCTTCAGTGCGATGCGACGGCCTGCCTGTCGAACACCGGGTTGAACTCTACGTCCACCTTGATCTGATTCTTGATGTCGCCGGATTTATAGAGCGTGTCCGCGATCTTCTGCTCGCGCGCCACCAGTTCCTTGTCGAGCGGATAGAACCGGGAACGTCCGTTTTCGGCGGAGAATTTCGCGCGCGCCGGGCTTTGCTTCATCTTCTCGAGATAGATCTTCTCGACGGCCGGCACGTTCTGCGCCCACCACGTCCACGAGTTCTTCAGGCGGCCGAGGAAGTCGCCGAGCGCCTCGCTCTTCTTCGGATCGCGCAGCACGTCGGTACGGGCGGTGAACACGGACAACGCCGGTATGTCGAGTTCGTCGCTCCTGATGATGACGCGCGCATCGCCCTTGTCCACCGTTTCCTTGACCGGGCCGTAGCCGCCCGAATAGACCGCGACCTGCCCCGCATTGAACGCGGACGCGGACACGTTGCCGTCGCCGAACTTGACGGCTTCGAAGTCCTTCGGCTTGAGTCCGGCCTTCACATACGAGAGCACGTATTGCAGATAGTTGAAGCCGCCGAAGTTATAGCCCCACGTTTTGCCCTTGAGATCGGCGAGGTCCTTGACGTCGGCGCTCTTGCGCACGACCGTGACGATAGGCGGATAGCTGCTATCCGGATTGCGCCAGCCCGCGATGATCTGCAAGGGCGCGGTGTCCGCGGTCCACGGCGTGCGTGCGTTGCCCTGTTCGATGATGAGCGACGTATCGCCCATCAGCCCGACATCGAGCACCTTCGAATACAGCGCGGACAGTTGCGCCGCCGGACCGGTCAGCACGGCCCATTTGACTTTGTACGGCGCGCCGTCGAGCACGTGCGACGCTTCGACGATCAATGGCCATGCGGCGTCCTGCGTGCCGATCGTGAGCGTCAGCGGTTCGCCTTGCGCGAACGATGCCGACGACCCCGCGACGAAACTCGTCACGAAAAAAGCGATGAAGCGTTTCCTGATGCGCATGAACGTGTGGTCTGAGTGAATGAAGTCTTCATGCCGCGTTTCGGGACGCGGCTTGCAATGCAGCGTCGTCGACGCCGAGTTCCGCGAGCAGCCGCGCGCGCAACGCGATGGCGTGCTCGTCGCCGCGCGAACGCGGACGCGGAGAATCGACCGTCACATCCGCGTTGATCTCGCCTTGCGATAGCACGACGATGCGATCGGACAGCAGAATCGCTTCGTCGATGTCGTGCGTCACGAGCACGACCGCAGGCGTATGCGCGCGCCACAGACGCGCGACGAGTTCGTACATGCGGATGCGCGTCAACGCATCGAGCGCGGCGAAGGGTTCGTCGAGCAACAAGAGCTTCGGCTCGCGCACGAGCGCACGCGCGAGCGCGACGCGTTGCGCCTCGCCGCCGGAAAGCGTCTTCGGCCAGCCTTGCGCGTGGCGCGACAAGCCGACTTCGTCGAGCGCGGCGAGCGCGGACTGCTTCGCCGCGCCCAGGCGGTCGTGGCCGATGACGACGTTTTCCCATACGCGCTTGGCGGGCACGAGACGCGGCTCCTGAAACACGACGGAACGCGCGCCCGCGACGCGCACGCGACCGCTGTCGGCGCGATCGAGCCCGGCGAGGATGCGCAACAGCGTCGTCTTGCCCGCGCCCGATGCGCCGAGCATCGACACGAACTGGCCGCGCCTGATGGTGAGCGAGACGTCCTTCAGCACCGCGCGCCCGGCGAACACTCGGCTCACGCGGTCGAGTTCGAGCGCGGCTTCGCGCTGTTGCAACGCGTCGAAGCGTTCGATGTCAGGCGAGTTCAAAACGCGGCCTCCACGGCAGGGCGAGATGTTCGAGCGCGCGCATCACGAGATCGGTGACGATGCCGAGCGCCGCATACACCAGAATGCCCGCGATGATGATGTCCGCGCGCTGATTCTGGTTCGCGTTCACGAGGATGTAGCCGATGCCGTTCTGCGCGTTGATCTGCTCCGCGACGACGAGCGCGAGCAAGGCGACGGCGCTCGAATAGCGCACGCCGACGAGGATCGATGGCAGCGCCGTCGGCAGAATGATGCGCAGCGCCATCTGCCGGCTCGACAGCCCGAAAACGCGCGCCGCTTCGAGCAGCTTCGGATCGACGCCGCGCACGCCGGCATACGTGTTGAGATACATCGGAAAGATGGTGGCCGCGAGGATCACCGCGACCTTCGCGCCTTCACCGATGCCGAACCAGGTGATGAAGAGCGGAATCAGGGCAATGAACGGAATGGTGCGCAGCATCTGCAGTGGCGCATCGACGATCTCTTCGCCGACGCGCCACAGGCCCGCAAACAGGCCCGCCAAAAGACCGATGCCGCCGCCGATGGCCAAGCCCGTCGCCGCGCGCACGAGCGACACGCCGATCGCGCTTTGCAGTTCGCCGTCCGCGATCAGTTCCTTCAGTGCCGCGACGATGACGGTCGGCGGCGGCAAGGTTTCGGGCGCGACGAGTTGCAGCGAGGATGCGAGCTGCCACAACACGATCAACGCGAGCGGAACGCCGATGCGCAAACCCCGCGAGCGCAGCGCGCTCAACGTGCGCGCGCGTGCCTGCGCCGCTTCGCGTGTGGGCAGGTCGACTAGCGCGCGCGTATCGTTTGTGCGCTTGTCGTCCCGTTCGGGGGGCGCGCCGGCATCGAGCCGTAGCGCGGCGGAAGGATAGCGGGGAACGTTCATGGGCAGGCGGGCGGGAATGACCGGGAGCGGGTTGAACGAATGATGGTACGTTCGCCCCCATTGCGAGCAAACGAAGCGTTTGCCGGATGCTATGCGCGCTTTCCCGAATAACTATTGCAGTCGAGGGACTATCCGGACCCGGCGAGCCGCGCTGTTCCACCTCTTCATCTGTCAGGCCGATGCGGATCGGTCCGCCGACCAGCGCGAGCGTCGCATTTCACGCAGCCGCGTGTCCCGAGCTGAAGATCCGCGATGCGCTTCCGAAGCACGGAGCACGAGCCCGCCGCGGGGCTGCCATCCATCCACGCGCGGCCTGCCTGACCCATGCCGAAATCTGATGCGCCTCATGAGATCTTTTCGATTGGCTTCGCGACGGAGCCGCGTCGAGAATGATTGCACCCCAGCCGCCTCCGCAGTCCAACCAATCAGGAATGCAACGACCGATGAACCTTCGTGAATCCACCAGGCACTTCGACGATCGCAACGTGAGAACGGCAAACGGCCAGGCCGGCTCGCGCCATCGAACCTGTGGCGAATCGCTCGTCACCTTGCTCGAGATTTACGGGGTCCAGTATGTCTTCGGCATCCCGGGGGTGCACACAGTAGAGCTCTATCGCGGTCTTGCGCGCTCGTCGATCCGGCACGTGACGCCCCGTCACGAACAGGGCGCGGGCTTCATGGCCGACGGATATGCGCGTGTCACCGGCAAGCCCGGCGTGTGCTTCATCATCACCGGTCCGGGCATGACCAATATCGCGACCGCGATGGCACAGGCCCATGCCGATTCCGTCCCGATGCTCGTGATATCGAGCGTCAATGCGCGCAGCGAGCTCGGCAGCGGCGACGGACGCCTGCACGAACTGCCCTCGCAGCGCGAAGTATTCAACGGGCTCGCCGCGTTTTCGCACACCTTGCTCGATGCCGCCGATCTGCCTCAGGTGCTGGCCCGCGCGTTCGCGGTGTTCGAGAGCGCCCGGCCGCGGCCGGTGCATATCGAGATCCCGCTCGACGTCATCGTGTCGCCGGCGGGCGTCATCGAGGCGTCGTGCGCCGTGCGTGCGGCGAAACCCGCTGCACACCCCGCCGCGCTCGCCGCCGCCGCGGAACTGCTCGCGGAGGCGCGCCGCCCGCTGATTCTCGCTGGCGGCGGCGCGGCCGACGCTGCCGCCGAACTGCGCGAACTCGCCGAGCGGCTGCAGGCGCCGGTCGCGCTCACGACCAATGCGAAAGGTCTGCTGCCGTCCGGACAGCCGCTTCTCATCGGGTCCACGCAGTCGCTGCCGCACACCCGCGCGATGATCCGCGAAGCCGACGTAGTGCTCGCGGTCGGAACCGAACTGGGCGAAACCGATTACGACGTCGTCTTCGACGGCGGCTTTGCGATCGCAGGCAAGCTCATCCGCATCGATATCGATGCGCAACAACTGATGCGCAACGTTCGTCCGGATGTGGCCATCGTCAGTGACGCGCGCGAGGCGTTGAGCGAGCTGTCGACGAGACTGCACGAGCGTCCCGTTCGCCCGGCCGCGACGGACTGGGGCGCGGCGCGCGTCGCCGCGGTGCGGGCCGCCAACCTGGCCGGCTGCGACGCCGCGATGCGCTCGCAGCAGCGCCTGATCGACACGATCGTCGGCACCTTGCCCGGCGTCGTCATTGCAGGCGATTCGACGAGCCCGGTCTACGCGGGCAACTTTCTCCACGATGCACCGGCGCCGCGCTCATGGTTCAACTCGTCGACCGGCTACGGCACGCTCGGGTATGGACTGCCCGCCGCCATCGGCGCGAAGCTCGCCGCGCCCAGGCGGCCGGTCGTCTGCCTGATCGGCGATGGCGGTCTGCAGTTCACGCTGCCGGAACTGGCGAGCGCGGTGGAGGCGCGCGTGCCCGTGATCGTGCTGGTGTGGAACAACTTCGGCCACGGCGAGATCCGCAAATACATGGCGCAACGCGATATCACGCCCGTCGGCGTCGATATCTACACGCCCGACTTCGCCGCGCTCGCCAAAGCCTTCGGATGCGAGGCCGCAAGAGTCGACGACCCGCGGACCCTCGAAGCCGAGCTGCGGCGCGCAGTATCGCGCGACGTCCCGACCGTGATCGAGGTCCGCGAAGCCGACTGGTTTGCACGGGTGCCGTCATGAACGCGAACGCACGCCCCGTCTTCGACTTTCCGCTGCGCACCCAGCTCTTCATCGACGGCTGCTGGTGCGCGCCCGAAACGCGGCAACGCTTGCCCGTCATCAATCCATCGACCGAAGAGACGATCGCCGAAGTGGACGCGGCCGGTCCCGCCGACGTCGATCGCGCGGTGCGCGCCGCGTCGCACGCATGGCGCGCCTGGAAACAGACTTCGGGCGCCGCGCGCGCCGCCTTTCTGCGAGCGATCGCCCGCGGCGTGGAAGCCCGTGGCGAGCATCTCGCCGCGCTTCAGTCGCTCAACAACGGCAAGCCGATCGCCGAATCCCGCATCGATGTCGGCGACGTGGTCGCCACCTTCGACTACTACGCCGGGCTGGCCGAACGGCTGGATGAACCGGGCGAAGCGATCGCCATCCCGAGCGACCGGCATCGCGCGGTGATCCGCCGTGAACCCGCGGGCGTGGTCGGCCTGATCGTGCCGTGGAATTTCCCGATGGTGACCACGGCCTGGAAACTCGCGCCCGCGCTCGCCGCGGGATGCACGGTCGTGCTCAAGCCTTCCGAATTCACCCCGCTGCCGGAACTGGCGCTGGCCGCGATCGTCGAGCAGGCCGGCCTGCCACCCGGCGTGTTCAACATCGTGACCGGCACCGGCACCGATGTCGGCGCGGCGCTCACCACGCATCCGCTCATCGCCAAGGTCTCGTTCACCGGCAGCACGGCGGTCGGCGAGCAGGTCATGAAGGCGGCGGCGCAGTCCATCAAGGGCGTGAGCCTCGAACTGGGCGGGAAGTCGTCCATCGTCGTTTTCGCGGACGCCGACCTCGATCTCGCCGTCGATCTCGTCATCGGCGGTGCGTTCTTCAATGCCGGACAGATGTGCTCGGCCACGTCGCGCGTGCTGGTCGAACGGCCGCTCGCGCAGGCGCTGATCGCTCGCCTCGCCGACCGGGTCGCGCGCACCGTCGTCGGCGATCCGTTCGCCGCCGCCGTGCAGATGGGGCCGCTCACGAACCGCGCGCAGCATGAACGCGTGCAACGCTTCATCGCGCGGGGCAAGGCGGACGGCGCGAGCCTCGTGGTCCAGGGCCAGGCGCCCGACGGACCCGGATACTTCGTGCAGCCAACGATGTTCGTCGACGTGCCCACCGGCAGCGCCGTGTGGCGCGAAGAGATCTTCGGACCCGTCTTGTGCGTGCGCAGCTTCGACACGGAAGACGAAGCGATCGCCACCGCCAACGACACCGAGTTCGGGCTGGTCGCAAGCGTCGTCACGCGCGACGCGGCACGCGGACAGCGCGTGGCGGCCGCGTTGCAGGCGGGCGTCGTCTGGATCAACGCGCCGCAACTGATCTTTCCTCAGACATCCTGGGGCGGCTTCAAGAAGAGCAGCATCGGCCGCGAACTCGGGCCGTTCGGACTCGCGGCCTTCCAGGAAATCAAGCAGGTGCTGACTGCGGCCGATCCCGACTGAAAGCTTTTGTTAAGGCCGAGCCATGCGTTCGGCTCATGGCAACCATGCCGAGATTTCGATTGTTGCCGAAATTTTGCGTCCCTAGAGTGCTCTCACAACGCCGCTGTTGATCGACCGACCGCATTGACCGACTGCTGCACGTTCAGCGAGGAGTGAACCATGCATGACATCAAACGAGGCAGAAGGCAGGCCATCAAGACCATCGGCATGGCGCTCGCCGCATCGAGTCTGCCGATGCCGTTCATCAGCACCGCGAAGGCGCAGGAGAGGAGCTTCGCCGGCAAGACGCTGCGCCTGCTCACATGGTCCGACGACACCGGCGCGGCGGCCTTGCGCAACATTGCCGCGACGTTCAGCCAGAAGACCGGCGCGCAGGTCATCGCCGATCGCGCCGACGGCACCTCCGGCATGGTGGCGAAAGTGAAAGCGGCCGGAGACCGCCCGACCTACGACGTCATCACGCTCGCGGGCGTGGGCGCCTCGGGTCTCGCGGATGCCGGTCTGCTGATGAAGCCCGATCTGAACAAACTCCCCAACCTGAAGGATGTCGCCGCGCGGTATCAAACGGGCGCCAACGGCTTCGGCATCGGCTATCTGTTGTGGTCGGACGGTCTCGTCTACAGCACGTCGTCGGTCAAGACGGCGCCCACGACCTACGAAGCGCTTTGGGATCCCAAGTATGCGGGGCGGATTTTCCTGCCGCCGCCGGAATGGGCCGAAGCGGTCGATCTCGCGATCATCGCCGCCAAGATGGCGGGCGGCTCGCAGCAGAACATCGAACCGGGCTTCGCGAAGCTCGCGCAACTCAAGGACCGCGTGCTCACGCTCGGCGAGAATCCGAATCAGGTCGCCGACCTGTTCCGCACGGGTTCGCTGGATATCGGCGGCATCTACTCGCCGGCGTTCTTCCCCAATCAATTGCGCAAGCCCGAGTACAAGATGGCCGTCACGTACGGGATGAAGGAAGGCTTCGCCACCCAGCTGATGTTCACGGTCATACCGAAGGCGCATCCGGGCGACATCGACCTGATCCACGCGTTCATCAACCATTCGCTCGACGCAGGCGTGCAAGGCCGCATGGCCGCCGACGTGCTGAACGGTCCGGTGAACTCGAAGGCGGCGATTCCCGCCGAAAGCCGCGCGTTCGTGCCGTCTCCCCAGCAAATCGCGGAGAACGCCGTGCTGCACGACGACAAGGCATTGGCGGCGGTGCAACCGGCGTGGATCAAGCGCTATACGGAAATCTTCTCGGCCTGAGCTCCATGTCCGCACTCTCTTTCCGCCGCAGGACGGCAGCGCTGGCAGGCGCCGCCTCCGGACAGACGTCGGCTCCCGCGCTGCCCAGGGTGCCGCCGTGGGTGCTGCTCGCGCCGATCCTCGCGTTTCTCGCCGTGCTCGTCGCGGCGTCGCTCGCGGTGCTGCGCATGAGCTTCGGCGTGCCGGGGAACGAGTGGCGCGCACTCACGCTTCACAATTACGCGGACCTCGCCGATTCGTACTTCCTGCGTTCGCTCGGGCTGACGCTCAAGCTCGCGTTTGAGAGCATGGTCTGCGCGGTGGCGCTGGCGATTCCGGTGGCGCTCGCGATGGCGCGCACCGAATCGCGGCTCGCTCGCCGGCTCCTTCTTGCCGGCGTGCTGCTGCCGCTGCTCGTCAATCTGCTGCTGCAGGGTTACGGCTGGCTCGTGATGCTCGGGCCGGCGGGCATGCTGAATAACGCGCTGCTCGCGGCCGGCGTCGTGCGGCGTCCGGTGCAGTGGCTTTATCGCGAGAACGGCGTGCTGCTCGGCCTGATCCAGACCGCGTTCCCGCTCGCCGTGCTGCCGCTCGCGAGCGCCATGCGCGCCATCTCGCGCTCTTACGAGGAAGCGGCCGCTACGCTCGGCGCGACGCGCTCGCAGACGCTGCGCCACATCGTCCTGCCGCTCGCGATGCCCGGTCTCGTTTCCGGCGCGCTGCTCGTCTTCGCCTACAACGCGAGCGCGTTCGCCGTGCCGCTGCTGCTGGGCGGCCGCCGCGTGCCCATGCTCGCCGTGCTCGTGCACGACCAGGTGGCGCCGCTTCTGAACTGGCCCGCCGCGTCGGCATCCGGCGTGGTGCTGATGGTGGCGACGCTCGTCGTCATGTCGGTATCGCAACGGCTCGTACGCGGCATGCAAAGCACGGGGGAAGCCCGTTCATGAGCGCCCTGCGCCTTTCCGCGATCATGCCGGGACGCCTGAGCCGCGCCGCCAGCCTGCTCGCGACCGTCGTGCTCTTTCTCGCCGCCCTGCCGATCCTCACGATGGTGACGATGTCGTTCGGCAATTCGGATACGCTCCAATTCCCGCCGCCGAGCTTCGGGCTGCGCTGGTATCGGGCTGCGTGGCACACGTTCGTATCGCCCGACGCAAGCGATGTGCTCTCGATGGGCACGGCCCTCACGACGAGCCTCGTCGTCGCGGTATCGACGATGATCATCGCCACCGCCGTCTCGGTGCCCGCCGCCTACGCGCTCTCGCGCTATCGCTTCCGCGGGAAGGCGGTTATCGAGCAGCTCGTCGCGCTGCCGCTGGTCTATCCGCTCGTGATGCTCGGGCTCTCGCTGCTGCTCGTGTTCAACGTGCTGCCCGTCGAGCTCGGCATTCTGCGGCTCATCATCGCGCACGTGATCCTCGCCTTGCCGTTCACGGTGAAGAACTGCGCCGCCTCGGTCGCGGCGATCGGCCCGGAGTTCGAGGAAGCCGCGTGCCTGATGGGCGCGAGCCCGCGCCGCGCGATCGTCGATGTGGTCCTGCCGCTCATGCGGCCCGGCATTCTCGCCGGCATGCTGTTCGCCTTCATCGTCTCGTTCAACGAGTTCACGGTCACGTTCTTTCTGTACGGCATCGACACGATGACGCTGCCCATCTGGCTGTACAGCCGCACCGTGTCCTCGCTCGATCCGACCGTGTTCTCGTTCGCGGTCGTCATCGTGCTCATCGACTTTGCGTTGATCTGGCTGCTCGAAAAGCTGGTCGGCGACGAAGGCGTCGCGCTGTAACCGGGGAACCCTCATGACTCATCTGACACTTCAGGCGGTAACGAAGCGCTTCCACGCCGCATACGCCGTCGATCATGTCGATCTCGCCGTGCCCGACGGCAAGCTGGTGTGCTTTCTCGGGCCGTCCGGCTGCGGGAAGACGACGCTCTTGCGCATCATCGCGGGGCTGGAAACGGCGTCGTCCGGAACGGTCGCCTTCGCCGGCCGCGATCTGACTGACGTGCCCGCGAACCGACGCGATTTCGGCATGGTATTCCAGTCGCTCGCGCTCTTTCCTCACATGACGGTCGCGCAGAACATCGCCTATCCGCTGCGTCTTCGCCGGGTCGGCAAGGAGGCGGAAGCCAGCCGCGTCGCCGAGCTGCTCGATCTGATCCGGTTGCCGCACATGACGGACCGGCCGGTCTCGCGGCTGTCGGGCGGACAGCGCCAGCGCGTGGCGATTGCGCGCGCCATCGCGTCGTCGCCGAAGCTCTTGCTGCTCGACGAGCCGCTCTCCGCGCTCGACGCGAAGCTGCGCGAGGCGATGCAGGTCGAGATCCGTCTCCTGCAGCAGCGCCTCGGCATCACGACGATCATGGTGACGCACGACCAGCGCGAAGCCATGACCATGGCCGACGAGATCGTCGTCATGGAAAAAGGACGCATCGCGCAGGTCGGCAAGCCGCTCGACATCTATCGCAATCCCGTCAGCGAATTCGTCGCCGACTTCATCGGCCTCGGCAACATCCTGCCCGTCACGCTCGAAGGCGGAGACCGGATCGCGCTTCCGGGCGGCCAGCAGATCGTCGTCGATGCCGCACCGCCCGCGCGCGGCGCGGCGGGCGATGTCCGCCTGCTGATTCGTCCCGAAGACGTCTGCATGCGGACAGCCGTAAACGGCGCCGTCGATCCCGGGCCCAACGTGCTCGCCGGAAAGGTGGCGTTCATCCGGGATGTCGGCGCGTCGCTCGAAGCGACCATCGATTGCGCGGGCTTCACGCTCACCGCCGCCACGACGCCGCGCGAGACGCCGGACCTGCGAATCGGCATGCCCGTCTTCGCGGAACTTCCGCCGCACGCCTGCAAGCTCATCGCGGCACGCACCGCGCACTGAATTCACGCCGCCCACCGTATCGACACAGGAGAGACCTTCATGCACACGACGACTTCCGCGCAGCGCTTCCTCGCCCGCACCGCCGCCCTCCTCGCCTTCTCGGGCATCGCGGGCCTCGGCGCATTCGCGCCGCTGGCGCACGCCGACGCGCTCGACTCGATCAACAAGTCCGGCGTCGTCCGGATCGGCGTCTTCGAGGACTATCCGCCGTTCGGCTCGATCGGGCCGGACATGAAGCCGCAGGGCTATGACATCGACGTGTCCAGCCTGATCGGCAAGACCCTCAACGCGAAGGTCGAACTGATTCAGGTCACCGGCGACAACCGCATGGCGTATCTCGTCGACCATAAGGCCGACATGCTGCTCTCGGTCGGCAAGACGCCCGAGCGCGAAAAGGTGATCGACTTCTCGCAGGCCTACGCGCCGTACAACCTGGCCGTATTCGGTCCGAAGTCGCTGCCCGTGAAGAACGCGGGCGACCTTGCCGGCAAGAGCGTGGCCGTCGCGCGCGGCACGCTGGAAGACCTGAGCGTGAGCAAGGTCGCGCCGCCGTCCGCGTCGATCAAGCGATTCGACGACCCGAACGGCGCGATCTCCGCGTTTCTGGCCGGGCAGGCGCAACTGCTCGTGGTGGGCAACGACGTGGGCGCGACGATCATCGCCCGTCATCCGTCGACCGATCCCGAGCAGAAGTTCTCGCTCTTCAGCTCGCCCGATCACGTGGGCCTGAACAAGAACGAGCCGCGCCTCAAGCAGAAGGTCGACGAAGCCATCGCCGCGGCGAAGAAGGACGGCACGATGAACGCGATCTCGCAGAAGTGGCTGCGCGCACCGCTGCCGGCCGACCTGTGATGCGCGGAGCGCTCCGTTCACTCGCACGCGGGAGGATCGCTCGATGACCTACACGTTCGACTTCAGCGACGTCGGCCTCTATGTCGATGTGCTCGCGCATGGCGTCGCGGTGACGCTCGGCCTGACCGCCATATCGACGCTGCTGGGCGGCCTGGTCGGCATCGGCGGCGCGTGTCTCGCCGTGACGGGCCCGAAGCCGGTCCGCGCGGCGATCACCGCATATGTCGAGCTGATTCGCAACACGCCGTTTCTCGTTCAGCTCTTCTTCGTGTTCTTCGGGCTGCCCAGCCTCGGCGTGCATATCGGCGAAATCGAGGCCGCCGTGCTGGCGATGACGGTGAACCTCGGCGCGTACGCCACGGAAATCGTCCGGGCGGGCATCGACTCGATACCGCGCGGACAGCTCCAGGCCGCGATGGCGCTCGGCCTGCGGGGACCGCACGTGTTCCGCCACGTCGTGTTGCCGCAGGCGCTCGCCAACGTGTTTCCCGCACTGCTCGGGCAGGTGCTGATCGTGATGCTCGGCTCCGCGGTCGTATCGCAGATTTCGGTGCCTGACCTGACGCACGCCGCCAGCTTCATTCAGTCGCGCAACTTCCGTTCGTTCGAGTGCTACGTGATCGTCACCGCGATCTATCTGCTGCTGTCGATCGTGCTGCGCATGCTGATCAACCGACTCGGCAAGCGGCTGTTCGCGGGACGGGCCGGCCGCGCGGCCGCGACCGCTTCCCGGCGCGGTCTGCGCAACCTGATGTCCCTGCGCATCGGCGCGGCCGAACCCGGCCTTCCGAAGGAGCGTTCACGATGATCGAGTTCACGCTGTGGGATATCGCCCGCAACCTGACGCTGGCCGCGCGCTGGACGGTTGTGCTTTCGGTGATCGCGTTCGTCGGAGGCGGCCTCACGGGACTGGCGCTGCTCGCCATGCGCGTGTCGCCGCTGCCGTGGCTGCGCCGGACGGTGGTGCTGTATGTCGAGGTGTTCCAGGGCACGCCGCTTCTGATGCAGCTTTTCCTCGGCTTCTTCGGCTTGCCGCTGCTGGGCGTCGAAGTGTCGCCCTGGGCTGCCGCGACCGTCACGCTCACGCTGTACACGGGCGCCTGTCTCGCCGACATCTGGCGCGGCTGCGTGGAGGCGGTGCCGCGCGGCCAGTGGAGCGCCGCGGCGAGCCTCGGCATGACGTGGACGCAGCAGTTGCGTTACGTCGTCTGGCCGCAGGCATGGAAGATCGCCGTGCCGCCCACCGTGGGATTTCTCGTGCAGGTCGTGAAGAGCACCGCGCTCACGTCGATCATCGGTCTCACGGAGCTGACCAAGACCGGCACCATGATCACCAACGCAGTGTTCCGTCCCTTCCCGATCTACGCCCTCGTCGCGTTGCTCTACTTCGCGATGTGCTTTCCGCTGACCTGGTATGCGCGCGCGCTCGAGCGCCGGTATCGCGTCGGCAGACATCGCTAAAAAGCCGCGTCTCAATGGCTAACGCACTTTCAAAAAGGTTTGCGCATGATTTCCATCGGTAACGTGTCGAAGTGGTACGGCCAGTTCCAGGTTCTGGCCGACTGCACCACCACCGTCGGCAAAGGCGAAGTGGTCGTGGTCTGCGGGCCGTCCGGGTCCGGCAAGTCGACGCTCATCAAGACCGTCAACGGGCTCGAGCCGTTCCAGAGCGGCAGCATCACGGTCAACGGGGAGTCCGTCCACGACAGGCGCACCAACCTGTCGAAACTGCGCTCGAAAGTGGGCATGGTGTTTCAGCATTTCGAGCTGTTTCCGCACATGTCGATCACGAACAACCTCACGCTCGCGCAGACGAAAGTGCTGGGGCGCTCGAAAGACGAAGCGTCCGACAAGGCGCTGCGTCTGCTCCAGCGCGTCGGCCTGCGCGCGCACGCCGACAAGTATCCCGCGCAGCTTTCAGGCGGCCAGCAGCAGCGCGTGGCGATTGCGCGCGCACTGTCGATGGACCCGGTCGCGATGCTGTTCGACGAACCCACTTCCGCGCTCGATCCGGAGATGATCAACGAGGTGCTGGACGTGATGGTCGAACTGGCACAGGAAGGCATGACGATGATGTGCGTCACGCACGAAATGGGCTTCGCCAGAAAGGTCGCGCACCGGGTGATCTTCATGGATCACGGGCGCATCGTGGAAGACGAAAATCAGGACGCGTTCTTTGCGCATCCGCGGTCCGACCGGGCGAGGGATTTTCTGGGCAAGATACTGCATTAGCACCGCGCCCGGCTTGCTACACTATTTCCGGCTGACGTGATTTTCATGATCGGAGACACGCCCCGATGCGACGACTTCCTCCGCTCAACGCACTGCAGATCTTCGAGACCGTCGCGCGTCACCGCAGCTTCACGCGTGCGGCGGAACATCTGTGCCTCACGCAGGGGGCGATCAGCAGACAGATTCTCGCGCTGGAGGAATACTTCGGCTTTCCCCTTTTCATCCGCGGCGCAAGGGGCCTGACCTTGACGGCGGAAGGCGACGTGCTGTTGCCCGTCGTGAGAGAGAGCTTCGGGCGCATCGAAGAGGTATCGCTGCGTCTCACGCGCCAGCGCACCGATCTCGCGCTGAAAGTGCCCACCTGCGTGATGCGATGGATGCTGCCGAGGATCATGCGCTTCCAGAGCGAGCATCCCGAACTGCAATTGCAGATCACGACGACCTGGCAGCACGATGTCGATTTCGAGGTCGAATCGTTCGATGCGGCGATCATCTACGGCTCGTCGCCCGGTGCGGACGTGCACGCCGTGCCGCTCTTCGACGAGCAGCTCACGCCCGTGTGCTCGCCCGAACTGCTCAATGAAAGTCCGCTCGCCGCCGCGGCTGATCTCGCGCATCATGCGTTGCTGCATCCGACGCGCGATCACCGCGACTGGAAGCTCTGGCTCGATTGCGCGGGTGCGAGCGAGATCGACGCGACGCTCGGACCGACATTCGAAACGCTCGATCTGGCGACCAACGCCGCCATGCAAGGGTTCGGCGTCGCGATCGGCGACCGGACGCTGGTCAGCGAAGACGTGGCGGCCCGGCGGCTCGTCATGCCGTTCGACACCGTGCTCGAAACGGGCTCACGCTATTACTTCGTCTATCCGGAGTGCGTCGCGAGTCAGCCGAAGGTCAAACTCTTCAGCGAATGGATTATGCGCAACCGTGAGGCGGCTGCGACGGCCGGGTAGTTCGAGGCCGCCGTACGCAACGCCACGTCGCGAGCGACTGTGTTTTGCGGAAACAAGCGCCTTAGTGGCCGCGTTCCAACGGTTCGCGCGCACGACCGGGAACGTCGCTGCGTGTGCCGAACAGCGTGTCGCAAATCGGGAACGTGAGGTTGAAATTCTGTGTCGCCATCACTTCGGGATCGTGGTGTGTAGCGTGCAGGCGCCGCACTGTGTTCACGAACGGAACGCGGTCGAGGAACGGGCTGTCGGTGACGTGCGAGAGCGTATGCAGGCCCTCGTACATCAGAAAGTATGCCGCCATCGTGAACAGCGCGATGTAGCCTGCGTTGCGGGAGAATACGAACCCGATCAGGAGCGCGAACGGCACGGCGGCCAGCACGAATGCAACCGGCGCGAAAGGCGGAAACAGCAGCGCGCGCCAGTGGCGGTGACCCTTGTATTCAAGCGTCACATGCGTGAAGAACCGGTGATGAACCGCGCAATGGCGCTTGTAGATCATGCTGAAATACTTCGTCGGACGATGCAGCACATAGCGGTGCGCCGCCCATTCCGCCCAGTTGCCGAACAGAAAGAGCGGAATGACGGCCATCCATTCGGCGAGCGTCGGCGCATGAAGCTGCATCAGGCAAAAGACGATCACGCCGCCCGTGAAGAGCAATGTGAAGCCGAGGTGCATTTCGCCGCGATACCACCATGGCGTGGCATCGACATACTCGTCGCGGAACTTGTAGGAACGCGCACGAACGTCATCTTCGTATTTCATCAATGTCTCCGGCTGTTGTGAAAGGCGTGTGCCCGTTGGCGTCCGCCGTTATGCGCAATGATTCGGGAGGGAGTCCGCGCGTAGCCGCCTTCGAGCTTGTCGAGCGTCTCTGGCACCACGAATAACGCTGATCCCGAAGCCGATGCACGCGCTCGTTCTGGAAGATCAGCACGGGCGCATGATCGGCGCTGCCGCGCGCGGACGACAACACCGGATAGACGAATGCGGGATTGCCGTTCGCTGCGGCAGCGCGTGTTCATCAGCGTCTCCATCTGTGCGCGCCGACTGTGGTAAGCGAGCGCATTGGATGAAGCGTAGCGAGATCGCACCATAACGCCTAATACTGTTTATTGATGCGCCGGATAATTCGGGCTTATATCGGTGCTAGCCCGGATGACACCGTCCTTACGGTTCCGTATCAATGGGACGCGCGGGAATGGGCGGTTAAGCAGCAAGCCTGAATAAATGCCCGGCGCGCTCCGTCAAATCGATCTGATAACGGCGTCTTCGTCTATTAGCATCGCTGATGCCGCGAGGGACGGCTGATGTACCGCCCGTCTTTGCCGATCGTGCGAGAGTTGGCGCACGCGCGGGGCGGGCCACGGCGAAAGTGCTTCTTTTTCTGCGGGGGATCAACCTGTTGTTTCAGAGGGGCGCGTTCACGCCGGAGACACCGTCGCTGTGACGAAACTGTTCCGCTGCGGACTCGCGAATCAGTTCGCGACCGAAACGCGCTATCGCATGATCTCTGAGGCTTCGCGGTTAAGATTCTCGCCAACGTCGTGCTGGCCAATCCTTACCGCGCACAAGGCGTCCACCTCGCGACGGGCGTCAACGCGGCGAGCGTGCTCGTGCGCTATCTCTTCCGCACGCGCCACATGCCACCCGTTCGCAACCGATCAGAAAGTCTCTTCCTGCGGCTCCGGCCCGCGCGTCGGCGCATCCGGCTGGGCGAGCTTCACGGCGCGGCCGGTGCGCGCCGATTCGTAAATCGCGTCGATGATCCGCTGATCCTGCAAGCCTTCCTCGCCCGGCGTGTGCGGCACGAGATCGTCCTTCACGCAGACCGACATGTGATCGATTTCGCGCGCGAACTGGTTCTGCGGATCGATCTGCACTTCGGTCGTCGCGCTCTTGCCGTCGACGAGCATGCCGTGACGCAAGCGCAATCCGTTATAGCCGAACGCCGGATCCATCTCGACCCAGCCTTGTGCGCCTTGCAGCCTGAAGAAACGCGATTCGTGGCTTGCATAACTCGACATGCACGTCGCCGTGAGTCCGCTCGGAAAGCGCAGGATGAAGTGCACCGATTCCTCGACCTCGGCAAAGCGCGGATCGCCTTGCGGGCGATGCACCGTCGCGACGACTTCCATCGGCTCTTCGTTCGACAGAAAGCGCGCCGCGTTGAGGCAATAGAGGCCGATGTCGGGCATTGCGCCGCCGCCCGCGAGCGCCTTCTTCAAGCGCCATTGCGATGGATCGCCCACATTCTGCGAATTTCCCGCGATGAACTCGCGCAATGTGCCGAGCTTCTTCTCCTTGACCATCTTCGCAACCATGCGATCCATCGGCTCGTACTGGCTGCGATACGCGATCATCAGCTTGCGATTGGCGCGCTTCATCGCTTCGACCATCGCCTCGCAGTCGGCGGCATTGTTCGCCATCGGCTTCTCGCAGAGCACATGCTTGCCGATCTTCGCCGCGCGCAGCGTGAACGCCTTGTGCATGCCGTTCGGCAACACGATATACACGACGTGCACGCGCGGATTGTCTGCAAGACGCTCGAAGTCCTGATAATCGTGGATGTCGGCATCGGCGATGCCGTATTGACGCGCGACGCGCCGCGCCTTTTCGCGATCGCCGGAAACCAGCGCCGCCACCTTCGAGTATTTGCATTGCGCGAGCGCGGGCAGAATCTGATTCAACGAAAGACGTCCGAGCCCGACGATCGCATAGCCGATGCGCGCGTCGGGCGGCAGATTCGCGTCGGGCGTTTCTTCCTTCTGCTCCGTGTTCGGATCTTGAATCAGCGGCAGCTTGACCTGATTGGCATCGGCACCTGAAGGACCGGCGGCCCATGCGCTGCCGGTTCCGGCCGCGAGCGCGACTGCAATGCCCGCGCCGCCGCGTGTCAGAAACGAACGGCGCCCCGCTTCCGGTTCGGCGGGCGCGGCGTTGGGCAAAAGCTGATCGGGTTGGCCGCGAAAAGGCATCGAGAACTCCGGCGGGGAAATGTGATCCCTGCGTTCAGCATTGCGCGTGCCATCCGAAGTAAGCTTGTTGGTTAGCGAGTCGTCGATGAGAATTGAGCGCTGCGCGCGTCGGTTCACCGCCGAACGCACAACGCTACGATAAGCGCATCACCATTCCTTTTGGAGCGCACACGATGCTTTCAGATATTTACAGGCAATACATCGCTTGCCTGAATGCGCGCGACTGGCCGAATCTCGGCG
This sequence comes from Caballeronia sp. AZ7_KS35, assembly GCF_023631045.1. Lineage (NCBI taxonomy): Bacteria > Pseudomonadati > Pseudomonadota > Betaproteobacteria > Burkholderiales > Burkholderiaceae > Caballeronia > Caballeronia sp. AZ7_KS35. Next base: position 54,436 of record NZ_JALQDV010000063.1, read on the forward strand.
CGTTCGTTCACGATGCGCTGCAGTACAACGCGCGCGCGCTCACGCTCGATGACTATCGCGAGCTCCTGAAGAAAGATGTGCGCGAAATTCCGGACCTCCGCTTCGATATCGAACTGCTGATAGCGGAGCCGCCGCGCGTCGCTTGCCGGTTGCGCTTCGAATGCACGCCGAAGGCTGACTTCCTCGGCCTGCATATCGATGGAAGACGCGTCGTGTTTTGCGAGAACGTCTTCTATGAGTTCCGCGATGGCAAGATCGAGCGCGTGTGGTCCGTTATCGATAAAGCGGCGATCGAAGCGCAGCTTTAGGCCGCTTCGGTGAAGAAGCTGTCCACGATATCGTCGCGCAACCTGGCGACCTTGCTATCTCCAACCTTTCGCGGCCGCGGCAGCGATACATCCACCACTTCCCCGATGCGTCCCGGCCGCGCCTGCATCACCACGATCCGGTCCGACAGCAGCACGGCTTCCTCCACATCGTGCGTGACGAGCACCATCGTGATCCGTTCATGCTCCCATATCCGCTGTAATTCGAGCTGCAAGCGGCTTCGCGTAAGTGCGTCGAGCGCACCGAAGGGTTCATCCAGCAACAGCAGACGCGGCCGGTTCACCAGTCCTCGCGCAATCGCAACGCGCTGCGCCATGCCGCCCGATAACTGATGCGGATAAAGCCGCTCGTAGCCCTTCAATCCGACGAGCTCGATATGCTCGGCCACCGCGCGCGCCTTCTCGGCCTTCGATAACGGCGCGTTGCGCAACGCGACCGCGACGTTCTGCGCGACATCGAGCCACGGAAACAGCCGATGATCCTGAAACACGATGCCGCGCGACAGATCCGTCGTCACGACGCGTTCGCCGCCGAAATCGATCTCGCCGTCGTAATCGCCATCGAGGCCCGCGATGAGCCGCAGCAACGTCGACTTTCCGCAACCGCTCGCCCCGACGATGCTCACGAACTCGCCGCTCGCAATCGACAGCTCGATGCGATCGAGCACCGGCGGCCCCGCATCGCCAGCGAAGCGCTTGCTCACGTGCCGAAGCGTCAGGCCACTGTCTTGCTCTATTTGCGTCGTCATATCCGGATTCTCCTCAAGCCGCGCGCGACGCGCCGAACCAGCGCCGCTGCACGCCGCGCGCGAAAGCATTCAACGCCCACCCCGTCAAACCGACCACGATCACGCCGAACACGACGAGATCCATACGAAACTGTTCGCTGCCATCGACGAGCGTATTGCCTATGCCGCTGCCCGCAACGAGCAGATACTCCGCGCCGAGCGTCGCGAGCCACGAATAGATGAGCGCCAGATACACGCCCGTGAAGATGGACGGCAACGCTGCGGGCACCACGACATAGGCCACCGTTTGCAGCCTGCCATAGCGATATGCGCGCGCCACGTCGAGCCAGTTCGCGGGAACGGCGCGGATGCCGTCGCTCGTATGCATCACGACGGGCACGAGCGCGGCAAGCGACAGGAACACGACCTTCGCGACATCGCCGAGTCCGAACCACACGGAGATCAACGGAATCCACGCGAACAGCGACACTTGCTTGAACGTGTTGAAGCTCGGTGCGATCGCGCGATTCGCGAGCTTCGATATGCCGAGCAATGCGCCGAGCGCGAGGCCGAGACTGGTGCCGATCGCAAAGCCCGTCAGCTCGCGCGCAAGCGATGCCGACAACGCACGCGCGAGCGCCCCGCTGCGGACCTGATCGACCGCCGTACTCCACACGTGTGCAGGCGAAACCATCACGCCTCGCCCCACTTGCGCATCGCGCGACACGTACCACCACACGGCGAGCGCGGCTATCGGCAGCACGAGTCCGCGCCACGATCCTTTGACTGTTCCCGCTTCCCAATCCAGAGTCGACATGGCTGATCCTCAATTGACGCGGCCGCGTTGCAGCTTGCGCTCGAATGCATCGAGCAGGCGATCTGCCGCATAGCCGATTGCGCCGACGATCAGCACCGCGGCCAGCACGAGATCGAGCTGAAAAAGCTGACGTCCATACACGATCAGATAACCCAGTCCTTCCGACGACGCGACGAGCTCGACGACGACGAGCGTCAGCCACGCTTTCGTGAACGCGAGCCGCACGCCCGTGCCGATGACCGGAATCGCGGACGGCAAAGTCACGCGCGTGATGACTTGCCAGCGCGTATAGCGATACACCGACGCAACTTCCTGCAACGCACGCGGCGTGCCGCGAAAGCCTTGCAGTGTCGAGAGCGTGACGGGCACGAGCGCCGCATGCCCGATCAGCAGATACTTCAGCGGCTCGCCGATGCCGACGACGATCATGAGAAACGGCAACCAGCCGAGCACCGGCACTTGCACGATCGCGTTGAAGCTCGGCAGGACGTAGGCTTCCAGCGTGCGCGACAGGCCGAGCAATCCGCCGAGCGCGATGCCGAGCAGCACGCCGCCGCCGAATCCGACAGCGGCGCGCGTCGTGCTCGCCAGCAGATGCGTCCACAACTCGCCGCTCTTCGCGAGTGCGCCGAGCGTTCCGAAGACGAGCGCGGGCGCCGGCAACACTTGCGCGGAGATCCAGCCGTAGTGCGAGCCGAGCACCCACAGCAACGCGCAGACGCTGGGCACGATCCACGGCAACGCAGTCCAGCCGATCGTGCGCCACGCATCAGTCGATGACATTCCGCGCGCACAATCCGCGGGCTGAAACACACGCGTCAGTGCATTGGCCATTTATCTGTTCTCCGCGAGACGTTCGCCGGAAGGCTTGCCCGTTGCATCGAAACGCGGCCAGTAGGCTCCGAGCTTCAGCGACTTCAGCGCCTGATCCAGATACTTCGGCTCGAACCATCCATTCACGCTGACGGGCTGACGAATCAGATTCAGACGCAACGCATCGTCGGCGACGGCCTGATAACGCGCGACCAGAAACGGATCGATGAGCGGCGACATGCGGTCCTTCATCGATTGATTCGCAAACTCGGACGACCACGATTCGACCGGCACGCCGCTCTTCGCCCACAACGCGAAGAGTGCATTGCGATTGGTTTCATCGGACGACCATTGCGCGGCCTGCACCACGGCGGTCACGACCTTCTGCACCGTGTCGGGATGCGCGCGCTCGTAGTCTTCGAGCACGAGAAGATGCGCCTGGCGCGTGAACTGCACGCCGTCATCGCGCGATGCATAGACGATCTTCGCGAGCCCCTGACGTTGCAGCTTGAAGAGCGAGTAGTCGAGGAACACCGCATCGACGCCCTTCGACGCCAGCGCGGCCTGCGAGGCAGCGGTATCGAGATTGATGACGCGCAGATCGCGTTCGCTGAGGCCGTTTTGCTTCAGCACGTTATCGGCGACGAGTTGCAGATTCGTCCCGCGAAAGATGCCGACGCGCTTGCCCTTCAGATCCTTGACGCTCTTGATGTCCGAATCAGGAGGCACCGCGAGGTACACACCCGTCCGGACGTTCGACGCCAGCAGCAGATGCGTCTTCAATCCGTTCGCGCGGCCGAGCACGGAAGGCAAATCGCCCTGATACGCGAAGTCGAGCTGTTTGTTCGCGAGCGCCTCGTTGACGGCGGGCCCCGCGCCCTTGAAGAAGATCCACTCGACCTTGATGTGCTCGGGCTGCAACGCATCTTCGACGCGATGCTGCAAAAGCGCGGTCGCCGCGGGCGAGCCGCCGAAAACGGGCGGATCGCCGGTTCCCTGCTGCGCGACGCCGATGCGCACCACGGCCGGATCGGCGGCCTGCGCGGGACCGATGAGCGCAGCGAACAGCGTCGCCGCGCCGACGAAGAGCTTGAATCGTAGTGTCATCGTGCAATGAGAAAGAGTGGATCGCCGGCGATGCGATCGCCGGTGCATGGGGTATCGCGCCACGCGTCAGGCGGTGCGCGTTTCCTGCTTGACGATGCGGCTCTTGCGCCCGTCGATGCCTACGGGCACATCGCCGTGCACGGTCGCGCGACGCACGACGCGATGCGCATCGGCGTAATCGGCCACCGCGTAATGCTGCGTCGCGCGGTTGTCCCAGATCGCGACATCGCCTTGCGTCCAGCGCCAGCGCACGGTGTTTTCGAGGCGCGTGACGTGATCGTGGAAGATTTCGGCGAGACGGTCCGAATCGCGCTGCGAAAGACCGATGAAGCGCTGCACGAAGTGACCCAGCACGAGCGTGCGTTCGCCCGTTTCCGGATGCACGCGCACGACCGGATGCTCCGTTTCATAGAGCGTCGAGGTGAATTGCTTGCGGTACTCGCGCTCGGATTCCGTATCGGGCACGTTGCGCGTGGCGGCATAGTCGTAGGCGTTCGAATGCAGCGCCCAGAGTTTGTCGGCGAGATCGCGCAGCGCTTCCGGCAGGTTCGCATATGCGGCGGCCGTGTTGGCCCATACCGTGTCGCCGCCGGCGGGCGGGATCACGACGCCGCGCAGAATCGAAATCTTCGGATAAGCATCGACGAACGTGACGTCCGTATGCCATGAATTCGCGCGCGTGCCATGCTTCGAATCGAGTTCGAGCAGACGGCTTCCGCTCGAAAGCGACGGCACGGTCGGATGCGCGACGGTCTCGCCGAAACGCGCGGCGAAGGCTTCCTGCGCGGCGTCGTCGAGATGCGACTGGCCGCGGAAGAACAGAACCTTGTGTTCGAGCAGCGCATTGTTGATCGCGGCGATGGCGTTATCGTCGAGATCGGCGGAAAGCGTCACGCCGCGCACTTCGGCGCCGATGCGCCCGCCGATCGGGCGCACCTGGAACGGTTCATTCGACGTGACGGGAGACAGCGTGGATTCGGCGGCGAGCGTGGAAAGTTCGGACATCGAAAATCTCCGTTGTGGTTTGCGTTTGTCGGATGCAGGCCGCATTCAATGCGACGGAAACATTGAAGCATCGACAAGACGCGTCGCCAACGAAGCGTTTCGACTATGCATATCGCTGCAATCCCGCGATGCTTTCCCGCAGCTCGCCCATTGCGCGCCGTAGCCGAATTCGTTCGTTGCTTTCGCGGCCGCGTGCGATGCCTTCCTCTGCGATACCGAGTTACCTTTTCGTATTTGCAGCGCGTACTAGGCTTGCTCGGCAGTACCTCAGAAGAACAGCAGGCTGCGCAACTCGATGCTGCGGCGTGGCCGTGCATCGGGCGGCGATGCGGGATCGTCGAAGGCCGTGTGCGCGGTGAAACGCGCAACGCCGTCGCCGGCCGAGTCGTAGATCTTGATGAGCAGCGCCTCGTCGGGCGACATCAGCGGGAAGTAGTACCAGCGATGCAGCGGGTTATGCACGAACGCGTAGGTTTCGCCCGTCATCGTCGGATAGATGAAGTCCTGCGCGACCGTATCGCGTTCGTCGATGCTGCGCGAATCGCACAGTGCGAGCGGTGACGATTCCACGACCTCGCCCACCGGCCGCCACAGATTGACGATCGCAAAGCGCCCTTGCAGCAGGCGGGCGGCTTCATCGGCGGGAAGATGATCGCGCACCCGGCGCGGCCCGGAAACGAAGGTCTGATCGTTGTGGATCAGATGCACCGGCTCCTTCACGCCGTTCGCGCGTGCCGCCGCGCCATCCCGCAGTGTGTGATCGAAGATGACGACGCGCTTCGCCCCCGTCCATTGCTTCAGCAGGCGCTCGGATTGCGGGTAGTAGACCGAACGAATCGCGGCATCGTCGGAGAAATTGCTGAGCGCGCTCGCTTCGCGATGCAACTCGAAACCATTCCGGTCCAGCGACAGGCCGCCCGGCGGCGGTCGCAGCCGCGCATTCGAAATCCTCACCGCGTGCGTGCGATATTCGCCGGTGCGGCGCGGCACGCCGGGCGGCGGATCGTAGGCGTAGGAGGCGGGCTTCACGCCCGTAGGCACGAGATAGTTCAACCCGGCCTCGACTTCGACCGGCTGCTCGATCACGACATCGCTCATGATTGCACGCCCCGCTGGCTAGGTTCGACAGATCGAATCTAGGCTCGCCGGAACGGTTCAACAACGAAGCTTTTCTGCAATGCATTGCACGCGAGGAACGCGCGGCATCGTCAGACGGTCGATCAGCCCGAGCGCAAGCGCGACCAGCGGTGGCTCGAGGTTATAGCTGCTCGCCTTGGCCCACGCGCCTGCCGCGAAGATGGCCGTCGACACCAGATAACGGCGAATAGCGGCGATTGCGCTTAGCTTCTGATGATTCATCGTTTAGCGTTGGCGCACGGGTTGCAGATAATCGACGCTTTCACGAATCACATCGGAGCGCCATGCCTTTCGATCGCAATGCTCCCCTGCCTTCCGGCGTCGAAGTCGGCGCAGCGTGGGGTCCCGGTCCCACTGAACGGTACGCCGCGCTCGCCGCGCGCTTTCGGCCCGTGTTCGCTCGCATCCGCGCACAGAGCGTCGCGCGCGAGCTCGAACGCCGTCTTCCCACCGACGAAATCGCCTGGCTGCGCGACGCCGGCTTCACGTCCTTGCGCGTGCCGGCCGACTATGGCGGCCAGGGCATCCGCCTCGTCGAATTGTTCGAATTGCTGATCGAGTTGTCGGAAGCCGATTCGAACATCACGCAGGCGCTGCGCGCGCACTTCGGCTTCATCGAGCACGCGCTCGACAGTCCCGTCGAACGACGCGAGCGATGGCTCGCGCGGCTCGCGAAGGGCGTCATCGTCGGGGCGGCGTGGTCCGAGACGGGCGAAGCGCCGCGCAGCCAGTTCGCGACGCGTCTCACCCGCGACGCGAACGGCTGGCATCTGAACGGCACGAAGTTCTATACGACCGGCTCGCTCTTCGCCGACTGGATCCACGTCGGCGCAACCGATGCGGACGACGAGGCCGTGTCCGTCACGGTCGATCGTCGTGCGGACGGCGTCGAAGTGATCGACGACTGGGACGGCATGGGCCAGCGCCTCACCGCGAGCGGCACGAGCCGCTTCGACAACGTGAAGGTCGACGAACGCGAAATCGTCGCGGGCCGCGCGCCGTTCCCGTACTCCGAAGCGTTCTATCAGCTCGTGCATCTGGCGACGCTCGCGGGCATCGGCCGGGCCGTCGCGAGCGATGCGGCCGCCGCCATCGCCGCGCGCACGCGCAGTTACAGCCACGCGGTCAGCACGCGCGCCGCGGACGATCCGCAATTGCTGCAAGTAGTCGGCCGCGCCCGCGCGCACGCCTGGACGGCCGGCGCGATCGTCGCGCAGGCGGCGCGCGCGCTCGAACGCGCGGCGGCGTCGTTCGACAGGCCGGATGCGCTCGCCGTCATCGCGGAAACGGAGATCGAGATCTGGCAGGCGCAGACGGTCGCGTCGCAACTCGTTCTCGACGCGAGCGCGAGCGTGTTCGACGCGCTCGGCGCATCCGCGACGCTGCGCACCGCCGGGCTCGACCGCTACTGGCGCAACGCGCGCACCATCGCGTCGCACAATCCGCGCATCTACAAGGACCGGATCGTCGGCGATTTCGCCGTGAACGGCACGCTGCCGCCGGGCCAATGGCGCATCGGCGTGGCCTGACTTTTTCTTCGTTCGCCCCGCCCTTTCATGAGCAAGAAGCACATCATTCTGAACGCGTTCAACATGAACTGCGTCGGCCATATCAATCATGGCCTCTGGACCCATCCGCGCGACCGTTCGACGGACTATCGCAAACTCTCCTATTGGACCGACCTCGCGAAGCTGCTTGAGCGTGGCCTCTTCGACGGGCTGTTCATCGCGGATATCGTCGGCGTGTACGACGTTTATCAGCAATCGGTCGATGTCACGCTGAAGGAGTCGGTGCAGTTACCCGTCAACGATCCGATGATGCTCGTCTCCGCGATGGCCGCCGCGACGCAGAACTTGGGCTTCGGCATCACCGTCAATCTCACCTATGAAGCGCCGTATCTGCTCGCGCGGCGCTTCTCGACGCTCGATCATCTGACCGAGGGACGTATCGGCTGGAACATCGTGACCGGCTATCTCGACAGCGCCGCCCGCGCGATGGGCGCAACCGAGATGATCGCGCACGACGAGCGCTACGATCGCGCCGACGAGTATCTGGACGTGCTCTACAAGCTGTGGGAAGGAAGCTGGCAGGACGATGCCGTGCTGCGCGACCGCGAGGCGCGCGTGTTCGCCCATCCCGCGAAGGTGCGCAAGGTGCGGCATCGCGGCCGTTATTACGACGTCGACGGTTATCACCTGTGCGAGCCGTCGCCGCAACGCACGCCGGTGCTGTTCCAGGCCGGATCGTCGGGGCGCGGCCAGGCGTTCGCCGTGCGTCATGCCGAATGCGTGTTCGTGTCGAGCCAGAGCAAGGAAGGCACGCGCAAGCTCGTGAACGCGCTGCGCGCGCAAGCCGTCGAAGCCGGACGCGATGCGGGCGATCTGAAGATCATCATGGGCATCACCGTGGTAGTCGGCCGCACGCAGCGCGAAGCCGAAGAGAAGCTCGCCGAGTACGCGCGGTATGCGAGTCCTGAAGCGGGTCTCGCGCACTTCGCGGCGGGCAGCGGCATCGACTATTCGACCTACGCGCCCGATGACGAACTCGCGCCGCCCGGCGGCCACAAGGGACGCGGCATCGAATCGTCGGTGCAGCGCGTGACCGACGGCAAGCGCGGCGTCACCGTGCGGCATCTGCTCGACCAGATGCAACTGGGCGGCCGCTACACGACGATCGTCGGCGACCCGGTTCAGGTGGCCGACGCGCTGCAATCCTGGGTCGACGAGGCCGGCATCGACGGCTTCAATCTCACGCGGACCGTGACGCCGGAAAGCTACGAGGACTTCATCGATCTCGTCATTCCGGAATTGCAGTCGCGCGGCATCTACAAGACGGCGTATGCAGAAGGCACGCTGCGCGAGAAGCTCTTCGGCGGCGGCGCGCGGCTCGGCGCGCGTCACACGGCCGCCGGCTTCCGCGATCCGTCCGGGCCGGCCGACAGGCAGGCGACATGAGCGCCGCGACGCCCCTGCTCGAGATCGACCAGTTGAGCGTGTCCTTCGGCGGCCATGCGGCGGTTCGCCCGTTCGATCTGACGATCGCGCGTGGCGAGATCGTCGCGCTCGTCGGCGAATCGGGCAGCGGGAAATCGACCGTCGCGCTCGCGACGATGGGACTGCTGCCGGAACGTGCGCGCGTGCAAGGCGCGATCCGCTTCGAAGGGAAACCGCTCTTCGCGCAAAGCGAGCGTGAATGGAGCGCGCTGCGGGGCGATCGCATCAGCATGATCTTTCAGGAGCCGATGACCTCGCTGAATCCGCTTCAGCCCGTCGGCAAGCAGGTCGCCGAAGCGCTCACGCTGCATCGCCCGATGTCCGCTCAGGCCGCGCGCAAGGAAGCGCTCGAGCTGCTCGAACTCGTGCATCTGCCGGAGCCGCGCCGGCGCTTCGCGCACTATCCGCATCAACTGTCGGGCGGACAGCGGCAACGCGTGATGATCGCCATTGCGGTCGCGTGCCGCCCCGGCCTCCTGATCGCCGACGAGCCGACCACCGCGCTCGACGTCACCATTCAGGCGCAGATTCTGGCGCTGATCGACCGCCTGCGGCGCGAACTGTCGATGGCCGTGCTGCTCATCACGCACGATCTCGGCGTGGTCGGGCGCTGGGCGGATCGCGTGGTCGTGATGAAGGACGGCGCGAAGGTCGAGGAAGCATCGAGCCGGCAACTGTTCACGCAGCCCGCGCAACCGTACACGCGCGCGCTGCTCGGCGCGTCGCTGCATTTCGGCGCGGGACTGCATTATCGCGACGCGCGGCTCACCGACGCGCCGCGCGCCAAGCCGCGATCCACCGCCGAAACGCCCGCGCGCGTGCTGCTGGACGCCCGCGACGTGCGCGTCGACTACGACGGCGTGCGCGCCGTGGACGGCGTCAGCTTCGAGATTCGCGCGGGCGAGACAGTGGGCCTCGTCGGCGAATCGGGATGCGGGAAGTCATCGCTGTCGCGCGCGCTGACGCGGCTCGTGGAGCCCACGGGCGGGCGCATCGTCTTCGACGGCGACGATGTCACGCATCGTGGACGGCGTGCGTTGCGGCCCTATCGCCGCCGCGTGCAGATGATCTTTCAGGATCCGTACGGCTCGCTCAATCCGCGTCATACCGTCGAACGCACGCTCGGTCATGCGCTCGCCATTCACGGCGTCTCGAACCGGCGCGAACGGCACGACAGGATTCGCCGCATCGTCGATGCCGTCGGTCTGCCGGAATCGGCGCTGCGGCGCTATCCGCACGAGTTCTCCGGCGGGCAGCGGCAGCGCATCGGCATCGCGCGCGCGCTCGTGCTGCGGCCGGAACTCGTCATCTGCGACGAGCCCGTGTCCGCGCTCGACGTCTCCATTCAGGCGCAGATTCTCGACCTGCTCGCCGACCTCAAGCACGAGCTGGGCCTTGCGCTGCTCTTCATTTCGCATGACCTGTCGGTAGTCCGCTATATCGCCGACCGCGTGCTCGTGATGCAGGCGGGACGCATCGTCGAGAGCGGGGATCACGCTTCGATCTGGACTTCGCCGCAACACACCTACACGCGCGCGCTGATCGACGCGGTGCCGTCATCGCATGCGCCATTCTTATTCGATACAAGGAAAATTGATCGTGACTTTCAAGCGCAAGCCGCAGCCGACCTCGACCTCGACCTCGACGCTTCTGTTCCGCGATGATCCGCTGGGCGCCGCCGTGGCCGATCTGAAGCGGCGCAGGCTGCTCAAGGGCGCGGGCGCGCTCGTCGCGGGCGCGGCGACGCCGTTCGTGTTCACGGGCAACGCCTGGGCCACGACCGAAACGACGCCGATCACGCTGAACGGCGCGAAGCGCGGCGGCACGCTCACGGCGGTCATCCATCCGGAACCGCCGACGCTCGCCTTCTTCGTCAATTCCGCGACGATGATCGGCGCGGTCGCAAGCAAGATCTTCGACGGCCTCGTCGAATACGGCCCGGACCTCAAGCCGCGCCCGCAGCTCGCGGAGAGCTGGACCGTCTCGCCCGACGGCCTCGCATGGACCTTCAGGCTGCGCCGCCATGCGCTGTGGCACGACGGCCAGCCCTTCACGTCCGCCGACGTCAAATTCTCAGCCGAGGAAGTGTGGTTGAAGATCAGCCCGGCGTCGCGGCGCGTGCTGCAATACCTGACGAAGATCGATACGCCGGATGCGCATACGGTCGTGCTGCATCTGTCGAAATCGACGCCCGCGACCTTCGGCATTCTCGATTCGCTCGGCACGCCGATCCTGCCGAAGCATCTCTATGAGAATACGGACATCCGCAACAATCCGTACAACAACAAGCCGGTCGGCACGGGTCCGTTCATGTTCACGGAATGGGCGCGCGGCGACCGCATCGTGCTCGACCGCTTCGACAAGTATTGGGCGCCGGGTCAGCCGTATCTCGACCGCATCACATGGAAAATCACGCCCGACGTTTCCGGCCGCGCGACCGCGCTGGAAACCGGCGCGGCGCAATATGGCGAACGCAATCCGGTGACTTTCGCCGATGCCGACCGGCTCGCGCAGCTGCCCGATCTCGTCGTTTCGCGTGAAGGCTATAACGGCTACGCGGCGTGGCTCTGGCTGGAACCGAATCTGCGCGATCCGATTCTCGGCAAGCTCGAAGTGCGTCAGGCGATCGCGCACGCGATCAACCGCGACGTGCTCGTCAAGACCGTGTGGGGCGGCTACGCGGTGCCCGCGACGGGGCCGGAGTCGTCGCTGGTGAAGTCTTTCTATACGGCGGATACGCAGCAGTATCCGTACGATCCGAAGCGCGCCGAGGCCTTGCTCGACAAGGCCGGATTCCCGAAGAAGGCGGACGGCTGGCGCTTCAAGCTCGATCACGATTTCATTCCCTACGGCGACGACTATCGGCGCACCGGCGAATTCGTGCGTCAGGCGCTGCGGCGCGTGGGCATCGACGTGAATCTGCGCGGACAAGACTTGCCGACGTGGATCAAGAACGTCTTCACCGATTACAACTTCCAGCTCATCAGCAGTTGGGGCACGGACGGCCTCGATCCGCAGATCGGCATCGAGCAGCATTACTGGTCGAAGGCGGCCTCCAACGGCACGCCGTGGTTCAACGCGTCCGGCTATGCGAGCACCGAGATGGACCGCGTGATCGAAGCGGCGCAGACGGAAACCGATCCGGCCAAACGGCGCGACCTGTACGTCGAGTTGCAGAAGATCGCGCAGCGCGACCTGTCGCTCATCAATCTGTTCGAGTTCCGCTGGTTCGGCGTGTGGGCGAAGGACTTGCGCAACGTCACCGACACCGCCAGCCATTCGCGCGCCAATTTCGCGCGCGTCTGGTTCGACAAGGCGTGACCGTCATGCGGCTTACATCGGCGCTCGCGGGACGCAGGATCGGGCACAGGCTGATTCAGCTCGTGCTCGTGCTGCTCGGCACCACCGTGCTCAACTTCGTGCTGCTCAAGCTGATGCCCGGCGATCTCGTCGATGTCATCGCGAGCGAGAGCGGCAACGTGTCGCCGCAATACGTCGCGCAGTTACGCGAAGCATATGGCTTGAATCACGGCGTCGGGTGGCAACTGCTGCATTACATCGAACATGCGCTGCGGCTCGATCTCGGCTTTTCGTTTCGCTTCGGCGAACCGGTCGCGTCGCTGATCTTCGCGCGCCTGCCCGCCACGCTCGCGCTGATCGGCACGGCGCTCGTCGTCTCCGTCAGTCTCGGGCTCATGCTCGGCGTGCTCGCCGCGCGCCGCCCGCACGGCGTCGTCGATACGCTCGTCTCCACGCTCGCGACCATCGGCTATTCCGCGCCGATGTTCTGGACCGCGCTGCTCCTGATCGTCGTCTTCGGCGTGCATCTCGACTGGCTGCCGATCGGCGGTGTCGCCGATACCAACGTTGCGCATCGCGGCGTTTCGCGCCTGCTCGATCATCTGCGCCATCTCGTGCTGCCCGCCGCGACGCTCGTGCTGTATTACGTGGCCATTTTCGCGCGGCTCGCGCGGGCTTCGATGATCGAGACGCTGCAGGAAGATTTCATCCGCACCGCGCGCGCGAAGGGCGGCCGGCCGTGGTACGTGACGACGCGTCATGCGCTGCGCCATGCGGTGCTGCCCGTGCTCACGATGCTCGGCCTGCAGGGCAGCGCGCTGATCGGCGGCTCGGTGATCGTCGAGACGGTGTTCGGCTGGCCGGGGCTCGGGCAACTGTCGTTCGAGGCCATCAAAAGCCGCGACGTCAACCTGCTGGTCGGCGTGCTGCTGCTCTCGGCATGTCTCGTCGTCCTGCTCAATCTGATGGTCGATCTGCTCTACGGACTCGTCGATCCACGCACGAGGTCGAACCGATGAAGCCGCTCACTTTCCTGCGCCAGCCTTCCGCGTTCGTCGGCGCGCTCCTGCTCGCGCTGGCGCTTGTCGCGGCGCTCTCGGCCAACTGGCTCTTTCCCGGCGATCCGCTCGACATGGTCGCCGCGCCCTATCAATGGCCCGGCGCCGATCGCGCGTTTCCGCTCGGCACCGACCTGATGGGCCGCGACCTGCTCGCCGGTCTCTTTCACGGCGCGCGCGTCTCGCTGTCCGTCGGCGGGACGGTCGCCGTTATCGCGCTCGTGCTGGGCGTGCTGATCGGCGGCGTCGCGGGTTACTTCGGCGGCGCGATCGACCGCGTGCTCATGGCGATCACCGAGTTCTTCCAGACCGTGCCGCCGTTTCTGCTCGCGATCATCCTCGTGGCGATTCTCACGCCGTCGCTTTCGACGATCGTGTTCGCGCTCGGCGTGACCGCGTGGCCGGGCATCGCGCGGCTCACGCGTGGCGAGTTCATCGTGCTGCGCGAGCGCGAGTTCGTCCGCGCGAGCATCGCGCTCGGCGCAAGCGATGCGCATCTGATCTTCATCGAGATCCTGCCCAACGCGCTCACGCCGATTCTCGTTTCGACCGCGCTGCTCGTCGCGAACGCGATTTTGTCGGAGGCGGCGCTGTCGTTTCTCGGGCTCGGCGATCCGAACGTGGTGAGCTGGGGCTCGATGGTCGGCACCGGGCGCGAAGCGCTGCGCACCGCGTGGTACATGATCGCGGTGCCCGGCTCGGCGATCGCCCTGACGGTGCTCGCGCTCAATCTGCTGAGCGATGCGCTGCACGCCGCGTTCAATCCGCGTCTGTCGAGAAGCCGCCGCGACGATGCGGCGTCGCGGCTCGAAGCCGTCGAAGGGCTGCGGCCTTGAGCGTTGCGCCGCAGCGTTCCCGCTTACTGCGCCGGCTTGGAGAATCCCGCGAAGCGCTGCTCGATCACGCGCGCGAAATCCGCCGACCGGTACGCGTTTGCGATGTCCGTCACATACGGCTTGTTCAGATCGGCCGTGCGTACCGCAACGAGATTCAGGTAGTACGGCGGAATCTTTTCGAGCAGGAGCGCGTCATTGAGCTTGAGGCCGGCCGCGAGCGCGAAGTTGCCGTTCACGAACGCATAGTCGACGTCATCGAGCGAGCGCGGCAGTTGCGCGGCTTCGAGCGGCACGAGCTTGATCCTGTGCGGATTCGACGCGATATCCCGCTCCGACGATTTCACCGGATCGACGCCGGACTTGAGCGTCACCCAGCCGAGTTGCTGCAACAGAATGATCGCGCGCGCCTGGTTGGTGACGTCGTTCGGCAGCGACACGGTCGCGCCGTCCTTCAGCTCGTCGAGGCGCTTGTGTTTGTGGCTGTAGAGTCCGATCGGCGCGGTGGGCACCTTCACGAGCTCCGAGAGCGCGAGCTTGTGGTCCGCCGAGAACTTCTTGAGATACACCTCGTGCTGGAATGCGTTGGCGTCGAGCGCGCCGTCGGCGAGCGCGAGGTTCGGCTGCACGTAGTCGCTGAACTCGACGATCGTCACCTTGTAACCTTCCTTCTCCAACTGTGGCTTGATACCGTAGCGAATCTGGTCCGAGTACGGACCGGCCGTCGCGCCGAAGCGAATCTCGGGCTTGTTCGGATCGGCGGCCTGCGCGAGCGATGCGATCATTGCGCTCGATGCGATGGCCAGCACGCCGGCCCGCAACGGATGGAACTTCTTCATTGGGTTCTCCTCTTGCTTCGCGCGCGCGAGGCAGCGAAGCGGTTATCGTCGATGGTGCGCGACAAGCTTACAAATCGGCCCATCCAAGCCAAACCAATGTATTTATCTATGGTTTTCCGGTTTGACGCCAAAGCCGGGCATCGAACACGGCGCACCCTTCATCGACAGGAGACACTGCAATGAGCCGCACTCAAGACGCCCCGTGGGCCGAGCCTTTGGAAGCGGTGCTGCGCGAATGGGCGAAAACCGCCGCGGCACGCGACAAGGCCGGCGGCACCGCCTTTCATGAGCGCCGCCTGTTGCGCGAGAGCGGCCTGCTGCGACTGTCGTTGCCGGTGGAGTACGGCGGCGACGGCGCTCCGTGGTCGACGACGCTCGATGTCGTCAGACGGATGGCACGAGTCGACAGCTCGCTCGCGCATCTGTTCGCGTTCCATCATCTGCAACTCGCGACGATCCGCCTCTTCGGCAGCGATGCGCAGATTCGCCATTGGTCGCGTGAGACTGTCGCGCAGGGCTGGTTCTGGGGCAACGCGCTCAATCCGCTCGACAAGAGCACGCGCGCGCTGCCAGGCGACGCCGGCGGCTATGTCTTCGATGGCCGCAAGAGCTTTTGTTCCGGCGCCCGCGATTCGGACCAGCTGCTCGCGTCCGCGTTCGATGGCGACGGGCGGCTGCTGATCGGCATCACACCGACGAATCGCGCGGGCATCACCGTGCTCGACGACTGGGACAACATGGGGCAGCGCCAGACCGACAGCGGCACGGTGATCTTCGAGCGCGTGCCCATCGCGGCGGACGAATTGCTGCTCAATCCCGGACCGCTTTCCAGCCCGTTCGCGACGCTGCGGCCGCTGCTCGCGCAGTCGATCCTGTGCCATATCTATCTCGGCATCGGCGAAGGCGCATTGCAGGCGGCGCGCGACGCGACGCTCGCGCAGACGCGGCCGTGGATTGCCTCGCAGGCCGAGCGTCCCGCCGAGGATCCGTATGTGATCGCGCACTACGGCGACTTCTTTGTCGCGCTCGAAGGGGCGTGTCTGCTAGTCGAACGTTCGATGCAGGCCTTCGATCGCGCGTGGGCGCGCGGCCTTTCCCTCACCGAAAGCGAGCGCGGCGAAGTGGCCGTCGCAGTCGCCACGGCGAAGGTGGCGGCGGCGCGCGCGGGGCTCGACGTCGCGCATCGCATGTTCGAAGTGACGGGCGCGCGCTCGACGACGGCGGCGTTGCGGCTCGACCGCTTCTGGCGCAATGTGCGCGTGCATACGCTGCACGATCCGCTCGATTACAAGGTGCGCGAGCTGGGCGACTGGGCGCTCAACGGACGAATTCCGAAGCCGTCGTTCTATTCGTGAGACGACGCGCCGCGCCATGCGCTTTCGCCATGGCGCGCGGCCATTCCAGCAAACTGCGCGCGATCTTCAGGCCGCGCACTATTCGAATCCGGAAGTGGACCGACTGCTCGAAGCGGCCTCGGTGGAAACCGACGAAAACAGGCGCCGTCAGCTGTTCCGGCAGTTCCAGCAGATCGTGCATGACGATATTCCGTCGATCGAGTTCGGCGCCAATCCGAACATCACGATCGCATCGACCAAAGTGAAGAACCATGCATCCACAGGCGAAGGTCTGAGAGGCAATTTCGCGGACCTTTACATCCTGCCGTGACGCGCGCCGAAACCGAAGGCAGGCCGGCATAAGGTTATGCCAACGGATTGGTTATCGGAACGGGATCGGGTCCATAGAATGACCGGGTTCGCCATCCTCACGACAAGGACACAGTTCTCGTGCAACGACTCTCCCTTTCCCTTCTGCGCGCGCTGCTATGCGCATTTTTTGCCGTGGTCGTGAGCGCGACCGCGCAGGCGGAAACGCCCTTGCTCAAGATCGGCGTGACGAGCGGACCTCATGAGGAAATCTTCGAGGCTGTGAAAAAGGTCGCGGAGCGCGACTACGGTCTGCGCATCAAGATCGTGTCGTTCAACGACTATATTCAGCCCGACGCGGCCCTCGACGCAGGCGATCTCGATGCCAACAGCTACCAGCACCGGCCTTTCCTCTCCTCGCAGATTCGCGCGCGCGGCTACAAGCTGGTCGGCATCGGCCGCACGTGGATCGGGCCGATCGGACTCTATTCGAAGCGTTACCGGAAGTACTCGGACCTGCCGGACGGCGCGACCATCGGCATTCCGAACGATCCCGCCAACGAGAGCCGGATTCTCCTGCTGTTGCAGAAGGCGGGCAGCATTCGGCTGCGACAGGGCATCGATCCTGTCACGGGCGTCAACGCGACGCCCCTCGACATCATCGACAATCCCAGGCACTTCCGATTCAAGGAAGTGGATGCGGCGCAGCTTCCGCGCACGCTCGACGATTTCGACGCCACGACGGTCAATGCGGACTATGCGATCAAGGCCGGACTCAACCCGGCGAAGGACACGATCCTGCGCGAGGACGGCTCCGGGGTCTACGCGTGTCTGATCGCCGTACGCGAGCAGGATGCGAACAAGCCGTGGGTGCAGCAGATCGTCGCCGCCTATCAGTCTCCCGAAGTCAGGCAGTTCATCCTGTCGCGCTATCGAGGCGCGATCATTCCGGCGTTCTGAGGGGCCGACAGACGCGCCTTCGACGACCGATGCAAACCGCGGATAAGACACGATATCGCGCCGGACCGACTTCGCGCTCAGCGCGACAGAGACTGCGGAGCGTGCCCTCGCGGATGTGTATCGAGCGCGGGGGAGGCGTCGTCTTCCGGCTCGGCGGACAGGTCCCGCTTGAAGGTGCCCGAGCGCCGGTCCTGGCGCATTGGCGCTCGAACCGACGATGGTGCTGGCCGAAATGGCACGGGGTCGCCATCGACATGTCCGCGGCCCTGCAATGCCGTGAGTGATGGCGCGCCGGACTCAACGAGGCGCCGCCCTCGCAGCGGCATGAATGCTCGATCTCGAAGCGACGATAGACAGGACGGCCGAAACGGTCAGACTGCCGCCGACGCACATCATGGCGACGACCAGTGCCTTGGCCAAGGTCACCGGATCCGGCGAAGTCCCCGCGACACTGAAGAAGACACCGCCGATGACCGCGACACCCAGTGCTGCGCTGATTTGCAACGCCGAATTCGTGATGCCCGCGATCATCCCGGAACCGGTCGCCGGTGCGCGATTGATAACCGAGCGCACCAGCGTCGGCAGCGCCCAGCCCTGACCGAATCCCAAGAGCGCTACTGCTGCTATCAGCGGAAACTGAGCCGGCATCTGTCCGGGCGCGCCGGCCACGAGGGCGGCGAGGAGTATGCAGCCGGCGACCTCCAGCATCATGCCGATGGCGGGGACGCGGTCGCCGAAGAGGCGAATGGCCAGCGGGGTCGTCAGCGGCCCGATGAAGGCGCCGACACCGAACGGAAGGAACACCAGCCCTGTCTCGAATGGGCTCATCCCAAGCGCCGCCTGGAGGTAGACGGAGAACGTCAGGAAGAATGCAGAGACGACGTAGAAGAAGAGGACGCCCGTAAGCCCGCTCATCAGGCCGGGCCTGCGGATCAGCTCCACGCTGATTAGAGGCACGCCGCCTCGGCGGGCGTAGGCCATCTCATATCGGCAGAAGCCCACCCCGGCGACGGGGGATGCGATCAGCATTGCGCAGGCCCACCACGGCCAATCCAGTTCCCGCCCTTCGACCAGAGGCACGATGAGCAAGCCCAGCGTGAGTGCGCAGAGCAGCACGCCGATTCGGTCTACAGGTGCCGGGCTGTCACCGCGGACGTCGGGTAGCAACGGCAGCCCGAAGATCAGAACAGCGGCGACGACGGGCAAGTTGATGAGAAAGACGACGCGCCACTCAAGGTGAAAGACGTCCGCAGAGATCAACGCGCCCCCGAGCGCCTGCGCGGCTACGGCGGCCAGACCCACCGCCGCGCCGTATAGGCCCAAGGCGCGCGCACGCTCTCTCTCTGGAAACAGGGCGTGAATGGAGGCCAGTCCTTGCGGCGCCATGGCGGCGGCGCTCAGACCCTGCAGCACTCGCCCGAGGATCAGTATGGCGGGCGACGATGCGAGCCCGCAGATCACCGATGTCAGTCCGAAGCCCATGACGCCGATCAGAAAGATACTTCGTCGTCCGAATAGATCGCCTAGCCGTCCGCCTGTGATAAGGAAAACCGCGTAGGCCGCGGCATATCCGGAAATGACGAGTTGCAGCTCCGCAGCGCTCGTGTGGAGCGTGCTTTGGATGGACGGCAGGGCGACGTTCACGATGAAGAAGTCCAGCGGCGGCAGAAATGCGCCCACCAGCAACACCGCGAACGCCGACCATCGACGTGTGGAAGAGGTTGTCATATGCATAAGTCCCGGCGGCCGCGGGCCGCATCAAGCCGGACGGCCGAAGCGCTCCGTTCCCGCGATGGGGTGCCAGTTCTGGAGCGGCGTCGCGTAGTGCATGGTGAAGGTGCGCTCCATGAATGCCCAGCGGCCTTCGCGTCGCTGATAGATGTCGCGGTATTGGCCGCTCACCTGGAGCGTGCCCTGATCGACGTCGTAGAAAAGACAGTCCGCCGCTACAAGGCCGTGGCCGTTGTCACCGTCCACCGTGATTAACGCGTTCGCCATCCAATGATGCATGTGGGGCATGCGCTTCATGTTGATGCGCGCTTGCGCCAGGATCGCCTCCAGGCCATCGGAGTTGCCGTTCGCGCCCAGGTGCAGTCGCGAATCGGGATGCCAGAGCGTGGCCAGCAGCTCGATATTCATGGTGTCGAACGCCTCGGCGTAGTTGGCGATCAGCGCCTCGATGGCGAAGCGGCTTTCGATGGCGTCAAGACGTGCTTCGAGTTCTTTGGACATTGGCTTATTCCATACCGAATGGTACACAAATAGCTAAAAAAATGCGGGATTCGTGTGATGACCCCGCGCGGCTCCGGCTTTACATACCGAATGGTACATATTTAAAAGAATACGGAAGGCTGTGTCAACCGCTTTCTTGAACGGCCCGCTGACATGCACCAGAGGTGCCAGCTCGCGACTTGCAACGAAATTATGTATCGACTAGTATGTATATTTCGACTGAAGGAGATGTTCATGGTTCAGCGGGGTCGGCCACGCACGTTCGACCGCGATGCGGCAATCATTTCGGCGATGCATCTGTTCTGGGAACATGGCTATGAATCGACGTCTTTGTCGCAGTTGAAGGCCGCGATCGGCGGGGGCATCTCCGCGCCCAGCTTCTATGCGGCCTTCGAGTCCAAAGAGGCGCTGTACAAGGAGGCGCTGGAACGATACATGGAGATTTACGGCAAGGTGACGCGCAGTCTCCATGACACGTCGCTTCCGCCACGGGAGGGCGTGTTTCTGGCGATGCTTCGGTCGGCAAGGATGCAGACCGAGAGCGGCCACCCGAAAGGCTGTATGGTCGCGCTAGGCGTTGTGGGGGCCAGTTCCACCGGCAGCGAAGCCGTCACTCAGTTGCTTCGTGACGTGCGCAATCGCACGCGCGCTGGCTTCCGCGCCTGCGTGGCACGGGGCATCAAGAGTGGGGAGCTGCGCAGCAGCACGGATCCGGCGTCGCTATCCATTGCGCTCGACTGCTTTTTTCAGGGGTTGTCCGTGCTCGCCCGCGATTCAGTCCGGCATGCCGTCATCGAGAAGGCCGTGAACGACGCGATGGGGATCTGGGATGCCGCAGTAGACCGGCCGATGCCGCAGTAGTAGCGCGTGGTGCCGTGGAAGGCACCGATGCATATCATCACGATCGCCCATTCCCGCCGCCGCGCATGTACCGCTGTTAGCACCGGCAACACGCGGCCGGCCTCGTATATGTCGCGATACTGCTTCCGCTGTCCGTTCACGCGCTTCCAGATGACAAGGTAATCGCCCGCGTCATTCCGCAGGGACTCGGCCATCGGCCTTGCTGTCGCATCCGAATGAGGATGACCGGAAACTGGCGGGGATAGCGCTCTCCGCGCTGTATTCGACGGGGCGCATGGCGCATGGCGAGCGGCAGAGCGCGTCGTCTCCCTGCTTTCGTTTGAAGGATGTCTGTCGGCCGAATTTGCGCCGACGCTCCGCTCTGCGTGAAAGAGCCGACAAAAAACTTGACTATACGAGCATATGCACCTAATCTCCATCTTAAGAGAGCATATGCTCTCACTTTCAAACGGAGCGAAGCGATGAACAAGCCTGAGATTCTTGTGAGCGGTGCAACCGGACGGACCGGAGGCAATGCTATTGACGAACTGCTCGAGATGGGCAAACGCGTGCGGGCATATGTGCGTACGGATGACGATCGAGCGGAAGCGCTGAGGCAGCGCGGCGTCGATGTCGCGGTCGGGGACTTTACCGACATCGACGATATTCGGGCAGCGATGGAAGGCATCCGATCGGCCTATTTCCTTCATCCGATTGCGCCGGGAATCATCGGGGCCGCGGCCTATTTCGCGCAGGCAGCACAGGAAGCGGGCGTCACGGCGATCGTCAACATGTCGCAGATTTCCGCGCGTCGGGAATCGATGAGCCACGCAGCACAGGATCACTGGGTCTCCGAGCGAGTCTTCGATTGGTCGGGTGTCGCGACTACGCATTTGCGCCCGACGTTCTTTGCCGATTGGCTCGTCTATCCGCATTTCGCGCGGGAAATCTGGGCCACAAAGAAGATCGAATTTCCGTTCGGCAACGGCCGTCACGCGCCTATCTCCAGCGACGATCAGGGACGCGTGATCGCCCACATCCTCGCCAACCCCGAAGGCCACGAGGGCAGGACCTACACGCTCCACGGCCCCGTCGAGATGAATCACGTCGAGATCGCAGCCAAAATGAGCGAGGTTCTCGGCGCCCGGATCGAATACGCGCCGACTTCCATCGAGGAGTTTCGGATCAAGATGGAAACCCTATACAAGTTTCCGCCGTTCCTCACGCAGCATCTGGTCGAAGTCGCGCAGGACTATCGCGACGGCATTTTCTCGGGCACTAACGACGCCGTCGAGAAGATCACCGGGAAGCCGCCGCTGTCGGTCCAGGAGTTCGTCGCGAAGTATCGGGACGCCTTCGTGTGAACAGGTCCTTGAATAGCTATCGCCGCACTTTCGCACGACGCGCGCGTAAGCTTCTCGCAATTAACCGAATGAGGAGTGCAACGGATGTTGCCAGTAAATAAGCCGCTCGGCATCGATCAATGCAACTGC
Organism: Caballeronia sp. AZ7_KS35; assembly: GCF_023631045.1. Taxonomy (NCBI): domain Bacteria; kingdom Pseudomonadati; phylum Pseudomonadota; class Betaproteobacteria; order Burkholderiales; family Burkholderiaceae; genus Caballeronia; species Caballeronia sp. AZ7_KS35. The sequence continues at coordinate 76,560 of NZ_JALQDV010000063.1, forward strand.
TTCGCCGTGAGGAAGGCGAGCAGGCAGATTTCCCGACTCTACGATAGCCATCTCGAGCCCTCGGGTCTGCGCATCACGCAATTCCTCACCCTGGCCGCCCTGCGCGAAGTGGGAAGTACCCCGGTCAACGCGCTTGCCGAACGGCTCGATATCGAACGAACCGCGATGGGGAAGATGGTGGGCTTCCTGGAGCGCGACGGTTTCGTCACGATCAAGCCCTCGCCCACCGATGGCCGAAGCCGCCTTGTCGAACTCACCAAGGAGGGACGGCGCCTGCATGAAAGAGCAGCCCCTCTCTGGCAGGAAGCGCAACGGGAGTTCGAGCAGTTGAACGGTGCGGACAACGTGCTCGCGTTACGAGAACGGTTGAGAGGGGTACTCATCGGCGACGTGTCGATGCGTTCGTCGGAAGACTGAGCCTTCCGATGCATTGCGGCAAGAACGTCATTCGTCAAGCACGTGTTCCGCAACCAGATCACCGCACATGTCGAATCAATCGCGCAAACATCTTTCCTGCACGCCGGCACCGGCCACCCCCGGTCCGGCCTGCAACGCCAAAGACCCGCACGCGAGAATGAGGCCGACACCACACACTCCCGGCCATTGCCATACGCTCCACGCCCACACGCCCAGCAACGAACCGAGCGCGCCGCCCGCGAAGCGAATCGTCATATACAGCGTGTTAATGCGGCTCATCGCATCGCTCCTGATACTCATGCTGCGTGCCATGTTCGCGACGTGTGCGCTTTGCAGCCCGAAATCGAGAAGGATCACGCCGGCGATCAGACCGGCGATACCGTAGCCCACCCACGCGAAGATTGCGAACGCCATGAAGAAAATTGCGGAGCTCGCCAAAACCACAAGACGCGGATTGCGCTTGTCTATCAGCTTGCCCGCTCCCGTCGAGGCCAGCGCTCCGACCACGCCCACAAGTCCGAACAGACCGGCGATCTCGCTGCCGTAATGCGCATTCATGCTGCGCAAATGAAACGTCAGCGTGACCCAGAATGCGCTGAACGCAGCGAACTGAAGGGCCGCGATCGCCGACGTCCGACGCAAGAGCGCCTCTTCGCGGATCAGCGTCCATAGCGAACCCATCAGGCGTCGGTACGTGCCCGACCAAGTCGGCGTCGAGCGAGGCAGCCTGTGCGACAGTACGGCGGCCGTGACAAGCATCGCTGCGGATGCAAGCCAGTACACGGTCCGCCATCCCCAATGCTGGGCGATCGATCCGGATACCGCGCGCGACATGAGGATGCCGGATAGCAATCCGAACATCACGATGCCGACCGCTTCGCCGCGTCGCTCGGGTCCTGCAATTTGCGCCGCGAAGGGTGTGAGCAACTGCGGCGCGACGCTGGTAAGCCCGGTCAGGAAACTGGCGGCCACGAGCCAGTCGAGTGTCGGTGACACTGCCACTGCGGCGAGTGCGAGGCTCGAGATGCACAGCAGCGTGCCCAGTATCGAACGTCGATCGAGCTTGTCGCCCAGCGGAACGAAGAGCAGAAGTCCGAGCGCATAGCCGGTCTGCGTCGCAACCGATGCTGCACCGGCTGCGCGCTCGGTGGTGTGAAACGTGAGCGCGAAGTCGGCGAGCAAGGGCTGGTTGTAGTAGTTGTTCGCGACCACGATGCCCGCCGCCGCGGCCATCAGCCAATACACCGACCGTTTCATCTCTGTGCTCCTCAGGCTGCGCCCCGCCTTTGCTATTCCGTTTGCGACGAATGTAGACTATTCCGGATTTCGCCAGTATCCCTCTGATGCGGCAATCACCCTTGCTGAATACGGAAGAGCCGAATCATGGACCGCCTCGAAGCAATGAACGTCTACGTGCGGGTCGTCGATGCCGGTAGTTTGTCGGCCGCCGCGCGCGCGATTCCGATGTCGCTAACTTCGGTCAGCAGGCACATTTCGGCGCTGGAAGAGCATTTCGGCGCGCAACTGCTTCGACGCACCACACGCCATCTCGCGATGACCGACGAAGGTCGCATCCTGTACGACCGCGCGAAGGCAATCCTTGGCGAAGTGGATGAACTCGGCAGTGCGATGTCGGCGGGGCGTGGCAAGCTCTCTGGCCGCCTACGGCTCAGCGCGCCGAACCTGCTCGGCCGGCTGGTGATCGCGCCACTTTTGCCGCGCTTTCTCGAGCTTCATCCGGACGTGGCTGTTGATCTCCTGCTCGTCGATCGTGCGGTCAATCTGGTCGACGAGGGTCTGCATCTCGCCGTGCGCATCGGGCGTCTGCCGGATTCGAGCCTCGTCGCGCGCAAGCTCGGCGACATTCAGATGGTGACCTGCGCAGCGCCCGCGTACCTCGCGCATCGCGGCACGCCTCATACTCCCGGCGATCTGCGCAAGCACGACTGCCTCGTCTTTTCAGACGCACCTGGGGCCGTTGACTGGCGCTTCGAGTCGCGTGCGATGCGCACGCGCGTCAGCGTAACGGGCCGTCTGTGGATGAATAGCCTGGACGCGCTGGTACTGGCGTCGATTCAAGGTGCCGGGATCGTGCGCGCGCCCGCATGGCAGGTCGCGGAGCACGTCCAGTCGGGTCGCTTGCGGCCCGTCCTGGAGATGTACGCACCGCCCGCAACGCCGGTCCACGTGCTGTTTGAACGCGTGAAATTGTCGTCGCCGAAAATCCGGATCTTCGCCGACTATCTCGTCGAACATTGGCCATCCGCATGACCGTCTTGCGCCAGGCAAGCGACGCCGCGCAAGTTCAACCGATCCGAACGCTGTCGAGAATCTCGTCTGAACCGGCCTCGAGCGGAGCGAAATTGGTCGAGCGCACATAATCCGGTCGCGGCTGCTCTACTTCTTCAGGCTTGTTCTTCACCTGGTTGTAGACGATATAGGCCTGCCATCGATCGTCACCGGACAGGTTATGACCCGAAGCATGCACAATGTTCGCGTCGAAAAACACGACTGTTCCCGGGCGGCCGATGATAGGCACGGCCTTGGGATGGCTCGACAAAATATCGAGCATGGTCGGCTTCGGTACCACGTAGAAGCGATAACCGGTTGCCTCGTCGAACGTCGGATCGAGCGAACCCAGTTTGTGGCTCCCCGGGATGAAGTAGAGACATCCGCCCATTTCGGTCGGCTGGTCGAGCATGACCAAGGCAGTTGTCATCCGCGGCTCTTTCACGCCGTCGATATGCCAGGTGCCGAAGTCTTGATGCCATTGCCAGACGGAACCGTCGATTGCCGTCTTCAAATTGCACTTCGTGTGATAGACGTAGAGCTGGTCATCGTCGATCAGTTGTTGTGCCGGCCCGAGCAATCTGGGAGAGCGCACTGCGGCGTGAAAAACCGCCGATGCCGTCGGACTTTCTGTCTCGTGAACCTTGTAGATGGTTTTTGCAATGCCGCCCGTTTTTTCCCGGACAAGATGGTCGGTGTCAATCTTCTGGATTCGGCGCAACTCGCTCTTCATATGCGCAATTTCTTCTTCTGAGAAAAGCTCCGGCAGAACAACGAATCCATCGCGCTCGTATGCTTCCAACTGTGACGCGGTAAGTTTCATGAGGGGTCTCCTGACTTGTCGGCGCAATGTCACGATCGTAAGACCGGTCACGTCCAATGTAAAAGATATAATAAGTTGCGTATCGATACCTCAGAGGTTCCACATGGAACTGCGTCATCTACGCTACTTTCTGGTGGTGGCACGCACACTCAACTTCACGAAAGCGGCGGATGAACTGCACATGGCGCAGCCGCCGTTGAGCCGGCAGATACGCGATCTGGAAGAAGAACTCGGCGTAGCGCTTTTTGAGCGACGGGGCAAACGAGTGTTTCTTTCGTCGGCGGGCCAGGTCTTCGAAGAACGGGCCAAGCGAATCCTGATGGAAACGAACTCCGCGATCGTGGATTCGCAACGCGCGGCACGAGGGGAAGTCGGCCGGGTGGCGGTGGGGTTCTTCGAGCACATCGCGTATACGCTGCTGCCGCCGCTCTTGCGCGAATTTCAGCAGCGTTATCCCGCGGTGACAGTCGAGCTTCGATGGTTTTCCTCCGCGGAACAGATCAATGCGCTCGACCGAGGGGACATCGATCTGGCGTTCGTCCGCTCTTTGCCGCCTGATACGCGACTGAACAGCGTCTTGTTGCTTCAGGAGCCGTTTTACGTTGCTATCGCCAAGGACAACCCACTCGCAGCAAAACGGCGGATTTCCATCAAGGACTGCAGGCAGTTGCGCGTCATCAATTACCGGAAAGATGTCGCGCCGGACTATCACGCCACCATCAACCAGTTGTGCGCGCTTGCCGGATTTTCCCCATCCACGAGCTTTGAAATGGGGCAGATCTACGCTTCGCTTGGCCTCGTAAGCGCCGGGTTTGGCGTGACGCTCGTACCGGCGTCAGTTCAACGAACGCACATGGACAACGTCGTCTATCGTCCTCTGCGCGAACAGCACGCGAAAAGCGAACTCTACCTCGCGTGGAAGGAACCCGGTCCGCCCCCCGCGCTAGGCTCTTTTGTTCAACTAGCGCGCGAGATAGCCGCGCACTACCCGCGAAAAGCGAAGGTCGAGTAAGCGCGAAGCGGTACGGCGTCAATGGCGATGAACAGGTTGGTTTTGAAAAAGGGAAAATGTCGGCGAACCTGCTCTGCTTTGCGGCCACCCTATGCGACGCTGATGCGATTGCTCGATCGCCACGCATTCGGCAAGATTCGGTGATCGCTTCGCCCGACGTCATCCAGCACACCGCCTGCATCGGCGCGCACTCATACGTTTGCAACGTTCGCCATCGTCTCCAAGAAGGTCGACATGAATTTCAGGTCCTTACAGTGCTTCGTCATTCTCGCGGAGGAACTGAACTTCAGCCGCGCGGCCGAGCGGCTGCATATCGCGCAACCGGCGTTGAGCCAGCAGATCCGGCTGCTGGAAGAGCGGCTCGGCACGCAACTCGTCGATCGCGCGAGACGCCCGCTGCGGCTCACCGAGGCGGGCCACTATCTCTGCACCGAAGCGCGTCAGATTCTCGGCTCGTGGGAACAAGCCAGTCTGGGCGCGCAGGAAATCGGCATCGGGCGGCGCGGCTGGCTGTCGATCGGGTTCACGCGGTCCGCGATGTACAGCATCCTGCCGCCCGCGCTGAAGGCGTTCCATCACTCGTATCCGGAAGTCGAGCTCAAGCTCTTCGAGATGCTGACCGAAGAACAGACCGATGCACTGCGCGACCTGCGCATTCATGTCGGGATCGGACGTCAGCCGCTCGACATCCCCGGTTGCACGTCGTATCCGCTGCTGCGTGAACATGTGGTGGCCGTGCTGTCGCCGGATCATCCGCTGGCGGGCAGGAAGAAGGTGCGTATCGCCGAACTCGAAGATACGCCGCTCATCGTGTATCCGAAGCATCAGAACGCGCAGTTCAAGCGCACCGTGCAGTCCTTGTATCGCGATGCGGGCGTCACGCCTTTCATCGCTCATCAGGCTTACGAAATCCAGACGGCGATCGCGCTCGTCGCGGCGGGGCTCGGCGTGACCTTCGTCGGCGAATCGGTGGCGCGGCATGGACGCACCGACGTCGTGTTCCGTCAGCTCTCAGGCCCGGGTGCGTCGCGCTGGTCGACGCTCGCCGCCACATTCCGCACGGACGACGATTCGGCGCATCTGCGTGCCTTTCTCGCATGCCTTCCTCCGCCGCTGACCGGCGCCGCACTATAAGAGAACGCTTATAGAAGCATAAGGAACGCGTCTTGGACGCGGGCCGGCGCGCTACTTATCATCGATTTTCATGTCCTGGGCCGGCATGCCTTACGCGCAGCCGAACGGACAGACGAGCGGCGCAGGCCGTTTGTAAAGCGAGGCCGCAGAGCCTCGCGATCCGATGAAAAAGAACGTGGAGACGGCATGGCCCCATTCAACGAAGCAGCAACGATGCGAAAGGTATACGGGCGGCTCATGCCCCTGCTCTTCGCGATGATGTTCTTCAACTACCTCGATCGCATCAACATCGGCTTTGCCGCGCTCGACATGAACAAGGCGCTCGGCTTCAGCCCCGCCGTGTTCGGCTTCGCAGGCAGCATCTTCTTCGTCGGCTACATGGTGCTCGAGGTGCCGAGCAATCTGCTGCTGCATCGCGTGGGCGCGCGCCGCTGGATCGCGCGCATCCTGCTCACGTGGGGCGCGGTCGCGGCCGTCACCGCGTTCGTATTCGACGACAAGAGCTTCTACGTGCTGCGCTTTCTGCTCGGCGTCATGGAAGCGGGTTTCCTTCCGGGCGTCGCGGTCTATCTGACGAAGTGGTTCCCCGAGCGCTATCGGGCGCGCGCGGTCGGCGGCTACATCATCGCGGGATCGTTTTCCGCCGTGCTCGGCGGCCCGATCTCGACCGCGCTGATGACCTACGCGAACGGCATCCTCGGCCTGCAGGGATGGCAATGGATGTTCATCCTCGAAGGCATTCCGGCGATGCTGCTCGGCCTGCTCACGCTGCGCATCATGACGGAGCGCCCCGCCGACGCCGACTGGCTCGCCGACGACGAAAAGCGCTGGCTCGAAACGACGCTCGCGGCAGAGCGCGAAGCGGTCGGCGGCAACGCGCACTTCCCGCTGCTGCGCGTGGCGGGCGATGTCCGCGTATGGAGCCTCGCGTGTCTCTTCGGCTGCGCGCTCGTCGGCATCTACGGGCTCTTTCTGTGGCTGCCGCAGATCGTCAAGAGTCTCGGTCATCTGAGCAACATCGAAGTCGGCTTTCTTTCCGCCGCGCCGCCGCTTCTCGGCGTGCTCGGCACGTTCATCATCAGCCGCAGTTCGGACCGCACGGGCGACCGCAAGAAGCATCTCGCGTTCGTCTACGGCATGAGCGCACTCGCGATCGCGGGCAGCGCGTATGCGCCGAATCCGGTCGTCGCCTATGCGCTGCTGTGCGTGACCGGCCTCTTCATCTACGCAGGCAATCCGCTGTTCTGGAGCCTCGCCTCGTCGTTCAGGACCGGCGCGGCGGGCGCGGCGACCATCGCGCTCATCAACACGATCGCGCAGTTCGGCGGCCTCGTCGGGCCGTGGAGCATCGGGCTCGTGCGCAACGCGACGGGCAACTTCAAGCTCGCGTTGCTGACGATCGCGGCGTTCCTCGTCTTCGCGACGATCATCGCGCTCGTCATGCGCGTGAAGCCCGCCGACGACGAAGACACTTCGCTGCCCGCATCCGATTCGCACGAAGCGGGCGCACAACGACAGGAAAACCACGCATGATCATCGATTGTCACGGTCACTACACGACCTCGCCGCCGCAGCACGAAGCATGGCGCGCGCAGCAGATCGCCGCGCTGAAGGACGGCGCATCGGCGCCGCCGCGCCCCGCCATCTCCGACGATGAAATCCGCGAAAGCATCGAGAACGGCCAGCTTCGCATCCAGCGCGAGCGCGGCACCGATCTCACGATCTTCTCGCCGCGCGCCGCCGGCATGGGCCATCATCTGGCGACGGCGGAGGCCAACGCGGTCTGGTCGGAAGCATGCAACGACCTCGTGCATCGCGTCGTCGAACTGTTTCCGCGTAATTTCGTCGGCGTCTGTCAGTTGCCGCAAGCGCCGGGCGTGGCGCCCGAGAATTGCATCGCCGAACTGCGCCGCTGCGTGGACGAGCTGGGTTTCATCGGCTGCAATCTGAATCCCGACCCTTCGGGCGGGCACTGGTCCGGGCTGCCGCTCACCGACCGCTCGTGGTATCCGCTCTACGAAGCGATGGTCGAGCTCGACGTGCCCGCGATGATCCACGTTTCGTCGTCGTGCAATCCGAACTTCCATGCGACCGGCGCGCATTACATCAACGGCGATACATCGGCGTTCATGCAATTGCTCCAAGGCGATCTGTTCGCGGATTTCCCGACGCTCAAGTTCGTCATTCCGCACGGCGGCGGCGCGGTGCCGTATCACTGGGGACGATATCGCGGACTCGCGCAGGACATGAAGCGGCCGCTGCTCACCGAATATCTGCTGAACAACGTGTTCTTCGATACCTGCGTCTACCATCAGCCGGGCGCCGAGCTGCTCGCAAAGGTGATTCCGGCGAAGAACATCCTGTTCGCGTCGGAGACGATCGGCGCGGTGCAGGGCATCGATCCCGAAACGGGTCATTACTTCGACGACACGCGCCGTTATATCGACGCGATCGAATGGCTCAGCGACGCGGATCGCCAGCGCATTTTCGAGGACAACGCGCGCGCGGTGTACGGACGGCTTTCCGCGCAACTGGAACGGCAACCATCGAACGAAGGAGCGACCGCATGAATCCGGCCGGATGGCGTGAATACGAATCCGCGGCTCAGGCGAGCCCCGCGACGCTCGCCGCGTTGCGCGAGCTGGCGGTATCGCTTCTGAGCGACAACATGGCCCGCGTGAGCGGCACGACCGGACTGCGTCCCTATCATCGTCCGAAGCCGATGGCCGGCACGGCCGTCACGGTACGCACGCGCGGCGGCGACAATCTCGCGATCCATCGCGCGTTCGACTACTGCCGCCCCGGCGACGTGCTCGTCATCGACGGCGCCGGCGAGCTCACGCAGGCGCTCATGGGCGACATCATGGCGAGCTTCGCGCAGAGCATCGGCGTGCAGGGTCTCGTCATCGACGGCGCGATCCGCGATGTCGGCGCGCTCGGCCAGCGCGACTTTCCCGTGTACGCGCGCGGCGTCACGCATCGTGGGCCGTACAAGAACGGGCCGGGCGAGATCAACGTGCCGGTAACGGTCGGCGGGATGGTGGTGAATCCGGGTGATATCGTCGTCGGCGATGAAGACGGCGTGCTCGCCATCGCGCCCGCCGACGTCGAAGCGGTGATCGAAGGCGCGCGCAAGCAGGCGGCGAAGGAAGCGGCGGCGCTCGAGTCGATCGCGGAAGGCCGTTTCGATCGTGCGTGGGTCGCGGTTCAACGCGACCGCATGATGAACGGCTGACGCCTTGCCGAACCGCCGCGAACGCGCGCATGATGGCGCGTTCGCTTCATCGACTATCGACCGCCATGCCCGACTTTCTCGACGCCGCCGCGCTCATCGACCTCGCGCGACGCGCGCAAGCCCGCGCGCCGCAACCCTGCGCGTGCACGAAAACGCCGCTCGACGGCTGGCAATCGCAGCCGCTGTCGCTCGACGAATCGCAGTTCCGCGAGATCGGCACGCTGTTACCGGAGCACGATCCGGAGCCGACCTTCGCCGAATATCTGCCCGGCAAGACGAACTACTGGTCCGCCGATGCGCCCATCGCGCCGCGCTTCTTTCCGTATAACCGCTGCGGCGTCTGGGAATGCTCGTCCTGCGGGCGGCTGTATCTGCGCTACACGGAAGGCGGCGGCTACTTCGTCGATCGCAGGATTCGCGCGGTGCGCGCGGATCTGATCGAAGACGTCTCGCCGTGACAATGCGCGCTCGCGCAGGAACGTCCGTTTCGCGCGAGCACGCATTTCAGCCTCAACTCACCGCATCCTTCACCTTCTTGCCATCGGGCCGTCCGAGGCCGGTGCAGGCGTCCCATCCGGCTGTCGCGTGGAAATCGTCGTTATTGCCCTTTGTGATGTCGACGAGCGCCAGCGGGTCCTTGTAGAGATGCGGATTGATATACCCCACCGGCGCGCCCTTGATCGCGTTGATGCGCGCGATCAGTCCGGCCCATAGCGGCGCGACCGCGCTCGTTCCGCCGATCACCATGTCGTGACCGTCGACGCGCACTTCGTAGCCGGTCACGGGATCGGCATTGCCGGCGACATCGGGCACGCCGCGCATCGCGAGCGGACTGTGTGCGCCGCCCGCGCGCGTGACCCGCAGCCCTTCCTGCCACGCGGGCAGCGCGAAGAACGAGCTCACGCCGCCGCCGGTCGCGCCGCCGTTGGCGCCGTCGTTCCATACGGTCTCGCTAGCGATTCCGTTGCCGCTCGCCTGCAGCGACGTGCCGCCGCAGCCCAGCGCATACGGACTGGACGCCGGGAAATCGACGTGATCCGCGCCATCGCCCACGCCGTCGCCGGAACCGTTGTCGCCGGATGCCGCGCAAATCGTCACGCCGAGCGCCGCCGCCGACTGAAACGCCTGATCGAACGCGTTCATCGCCTGCTGCGTCCATGCCGATTCCGGACCGCCCCAGCTGATCGAAATCACCGACGGCTTGTTCTTCGTGTCATGAATCGCGGTGCCGATGGCGTCGATAAAACCCGCGTCGGTGTTGGGCGCGAAATAGACGACGATCTTCGCGCCCGGCGCGACCGCGCCCGCGACTTCGATATCGAGCATCACTTCGCCATCGGGACCGTTCGGATCGCCGGTCGGATGATTGCGTCCGTGATCGACCGAAACCGCGGTCACGGACGGCGCCTTCATATTCAGCGACGCGAAATACGTCTTGAGATCCGCGGGACGGTAGCCGCCGCCCAGCTCGATGATCCCGATGCATTGATTCTGGCCGTCGCCTTGCGGGAAGTCATAGAGCGACGCGAGTTGCACGGGCGTGAACGTCGACGCGCCCGCTGCGCGCGCTGTCCAGCGCACGTTGCCCTGCGCGCGGGTCCGGAAGCTGGGCCGCGCCTGCGGACGGTTGTCGAGACCCATGACGGCATCGACGACGCCGTTCAGTTCATCGGGCAGATGGATCGGTCCCGTGCGGCCGCGATAGGTGCCGCCGTCATGTTCGTACTGTTGCAGGCTCACGCCGAAGGCCGCGTCGAACTGCGCGACCGTGCCGGAGAGCACGACCGCGCGCCGCGCCTCGTGACTCTCGACGACCGACAGTCCGTGCTTTTGCGCGAACGCATGGACCGCCGCCAGGTCCGCGCTGTCCGCGCCGAAATGCTTCGTGAACTCGTCGTGATCGATATGCTTCGCCGACGCGCCTTGCGCCGCGAGCGCGCTGATGTGCTTCTCGAACGCATCGTGCGAGCGCCGTCGAACGAGCATGGTGACCTCCAGACGTTCGTTCGGGTCTGCCTTGCCGATGGGCTGCGCGTCCTTTAAACACTCGCGTTCGCTTCCGTTGAGCGGATGGTTTGCCATGTCTGAACACTCCTGAGAAACGCCGCCGTCGTGGGTTGCGTTTTCGATGCCTCGCGGGCGGCGGGCGGGCATCGGATGCCGTGCGATACGCGCTTATTGACCGCCGAAATAGATCTGCTTCATCTCCTGCGCTGATGCCGGGCGCATGACGGCGCGAGCGCCCGTCGCCGACGCGCCCGACATCGCGCCGCCATAGCCAGTCGCGTCGTTCCGGCTCGATACGCGCGCCTCCGCTGCCTGGATCGCCGCCGGATAGCCGGGATCCTCGCCTCTGCCCGGGTAGTAGCCGGCCTGCTCCAGTTGCTCGAGCTCGGCGCGCACCTGGGCGCGCGTGAGCGCCGCGTCCGTCTGCGCGAGCGCGGCAATCGGCAGCGCAAGCGCGGACGCCGCCGCGAGCGCCATCAAAATCGGTTTCATGATGATCTCCTTGGTGATGCGAAAGTCCGTGACGCGGACGTGCTCGTCCGCAGATGAAAGACGATCACCGATGGAAAAAATCGCATTCTTCGTTGCGCGATATGAACGCGATGCGCGCGAAGGGCAACGCCTTCGCGAATCGTCCGTAGAATCGCGTCAGAATAATGCTGCGCGAAAAGCTGCAAGGAGCTAACGATGTCACAACGAAACACTGACGAGGCGCTTCGTCGCATGGCGTCGATCGTCGCGCTGGTGTTCGCGCTGGTGCTCGTCGTGTTGAAGGTGTGGGCCTGGTTCGCGACCGGATCGATTTCGCTGCTCACCGCCGCAGCCGATGGCCTCGTCGATGTCGTCGCGTCTTCGGTGACGTTCATGGGTGTGCGCTATGCCCTGCGCCCGGTCGACGAGGGGCACCGCTACGGTCACGGCAAGGCCGAAGCGGTGGCGGCGTTCGTGCAGGCGCTGCTGCTCACGGGCGTGGCTGTCGGACTCGGCATCGAATCGGGGCAGCGCGTCGTGAATCCCGAACCGTTGAATCAGACAGACTTCGGGATCGCGGTCATCGTCGTGAGTACGCTTGCGGCCATCGGACTCGTGCTGATGCAGACGTGGGTCGTGAAGCGCACGGGATCGACCGCCATCGCCGCCGACCGCGCGCACTATGCGACCGATATCGCCGTGAATATCGCCGTGCTCGTCGCCCTGCTGCTCGATCACTTGCTCGACTGGCCACGCGCCGACGCAATCGGCGCGCTGTGCATCTCGCTCTACATGCTGTGGAACGCGCGCGGCATGGCGGTGGCTGCGCTCGTGCAACTGCTCGATCGCGAACTGGACGATCCCGAACGCGCGCGCATCGCGGCGGCCGTGACGGCGGTCGAAGGCGTGCAAGGCGTGCACGACATCCGCACGCGAAACGGCGGCGATCGCGTATTCGTCGAGTTCCATCTCGAAGTGGCCGGCGAGCTGACCGTCGCGCAGGGCCACGCCATCGCCGATGACGCGGAAAGAGCCGTGCAGCGGCTCTTTCAGGCATCGGACGTCACGGCGCACGTCGAACCGGCGGGCATCGTCGACGATCGTCTGGACGACCGCGTGCTCGGCACGGCATCCACCGCCGGCCACAAGTGATTGCATCGGTTCGTCGTGGCGCGGCGCACGCGGCATCGGCTGGACAAAATTACCGCGTCGGCGCGTCGGCCGACGCCCGCCGGCTTCCGGGCGCCTAAAGCTCCTGAATCCGGCTGACGTAAACAAGGCGTGATCTTCGCTAAAAGCAACGCCGAGCCCGCTGCCCGTTCATCGAGAGCCCGCGTCATCAACGTAATGTCCCAGTCTCCCCAATCCGGATCGTCCAGCACCGTCGCCAGCGGCGATCGCTCGCGACAGGGGCACAAGACCGCGCGAAATCAGGAATTTCTCGCTTTCTTTCTGTCCACGCGGAGCGACCGCGCGACGCTCTCCTGGCCCGTTCTCACGCAGATCGGCCTCGCGGGCCTGGGCGTCGGCGCGCTCTGCTACCTCGCACTGTCGTTCGTGTCCGAAGGTGCGGCTTCCTGCGCGGGCGTCGTCTCGGGCGCGATCGCGTTCGCGTTCTTTTTGCGTCTTGCACGCCGGAGCGCCGCGCGCGCGAACGCCACGACCGCGCTCGCAAAAGCGCTTCTCGACGCCAATCGCGAATGCCTGAAACTGCTCGACGCCGATGGCCGCATGGTCCGCATTTCCGAATATGGCGCCGAACTCATGGAAGCGAGCGCGCCCGAACAACTCGCCGGTTCGAACTGGCTCGGCTTCTGGTCCGGTGAAGACGCGACCGCCGCGCACGATGCGTTTCATGCCGCCATGAGCGGCGCACGCGCGACATTCCGAGGCAGTTGCCCGACCACGTCGGGCGCGCCCAAGACCTGGCATTCGCGCCTCATTCCGATAGAGAACGGCGACGGCGGCGTGGAAGGCGTGATTTGCGCCTCGCAGGACATGACGCAGCAGGCGGAACTCGCCGCCGCGCTCTGCGCCAGAGAGACGCTGATGTCGGAGATGGAGGCGCACGTCGGCCTTTGCTTCTATTCCTATAACGCCGATTTCACGGGCTTTCATCACATCAGCGCGGGATGCGCAGCCGTCTTCGGCCTGGATGCGCAAACGTTTCGCGAGTCGCCCCAGGCCTGGATGGCGCTCGTGCTGCAGGAAGACCTGCCGCAACTCACGGCCGCGATGCGCCGGATCGCCGAATCGAAAGTCAGCCAGAAGGCGCTATACCGCATCCGCCGTCTGGACGGCAATGTGCGCTGGATTCAAAGCACCGGATCGCCCGTTCTGGACAGCGCGGGCAATGTGGCGCGCATCGTCGGCATCAGCGAGGATGTCACGGCGGAGCAGGACCGCCTCGCCGAACTCGACCGCCTCGCCTTCACGGATTCGCTGACCGGTCTCGCGAATCGCGCCGCGCTCATGTGCAGGATCGACGAGCGATGCCGCAAGCAGGCGCCCTTCGCGTTGATGTTCATCGACCTGGACCGTTTCAAGGTGCTCAACGACACGCTCGGTCACACGGCGGCGGACCGGCTGCTCAAATCGCTGAGCAGGGTCATCCGGGCCGCGTTGCCGGCCGATGCATTTCTCGCACGTCTCGGCGGCGACGAATTCGCCGTGCTGATCGACGGCGCGAAGCACAAGGACCCGCTCGCCGAGATCGCGCGCGCCACGCTCGATGCGCTCGTGCAGGCGGATCAGGCACACCGCGCCGGCACGATCACGGCGTCGATCGGCATATCGGTCTTTCCCGAAAACGGGGCGAATCGCGAGACGCTTCTGACGAGCGCCGATATCGCGATGTATGCGGCCAAGAAAGCCGGACGCAACGGCTACCGTTTCGCCGACAAGGATTCGAGCGAACGCATCGTCGATTTCGAACTCGAGCGCGACCTGCCCGCGGCGCTCGCCAAGAAGGAGTTTCAGCTTCACTACCAGGCGATCCACGAGCCGCACACGCGCGAGGTCCGCAGCGTCGAAGCGCTCATTCGCTGGCGGCATCCGGAGCGCGGGCTCGTCTCGCCGGGCGTCTTCATTCCCATTCTCGAAGAGAGCGGCTTCATCGCCGAAGTCGGCGCATGGGTGATGGACGACGCCCTGCGTCAGCTCGCGCTATGGCGGCAGGCCGGCGCGCGCGCGCTCGGCGTTTCGGTGAACGTGTCGGCGCGACAGTTGCGCGACGCGACCATCGTCGATGTCGTCGACGAAGCCTTGCGCCGCCATGCCCTGCCCGCCTCGACGCTGCAACTCGAACTCACCGAGAGCGCGCTGATGGACGACCCGAGCCTTGCACAGCGCACGCTCGGTGCGTTGAAGAAGCTGGGCGTGCGCATCGCCATCGACGACTTCGGCACCGGCTATTCGAGTCTGCGCTATCTGGCTGATTTCGCACCGGACTGCGTGAAGATCGACCGCTCCTTCATCACGCGGATGGAATCGGATCAGGCAACGCGCAGCATCGTGTGCGGCATCATCCAGATGTGTCACACGCTGGGCCTGAGCGTGACGGCTGAAGGCGTCGAGGAAACAGCGCAACTGGAATTGCTCAGGCATGCGCAATGTGACTTCGTGCAAGGCTTCCTGCTGAGCCGGCCGGTCGCCCCCGACGACGTGCTCGGGCTCCCGATCGCCACGCCGTCCGCATTGATAGATTAGGAAAGGAACCGCGAAATTCGCGCGCTTGCTTTTCCTTTCGGTGAACCCTAACCTTACGCCGAAGTTGTGACTAAATGTAACGTTTGTATCAAGATGATCGCGAACGTCGATCGAGTCGCAAACGACGCACAAGAAAATTGCACGGCAAGAATGCCGGCATGAACCACGGGGTTTTTCCGAAGAGCGGGAAACCATGAATAGCAGTGAATCGCTTGACTCGATCCGCGAGATCAATCTGTCGTACGTGATCCTTGCACAACGCATGTTGCTCGAGGACAAGTCCGTCGCCATGTTCCGGCTCGGGCTTTCGCCGGAAATCGCCATGATTCTGGCCAGTCTCACGCCCGCGCAAACAATCAAGCTTTGCAGTTCGAACCAGTTGTTGTGCGCGTTCCGCTTCAACGATCATTCGTTGCTGTCCGCATTGACGCAACCGGCCACGCACGTCGACGTCGGCGCCACTCACGCCGCCATCCTGCTGGCCGGACAGCCGGCGGAACAGTTCGCATGAGCATGGAAACCACGCTTCGCAAAAGCGTCAGCGACGACGCGCAGGAAGTCTATCGCGCGATTGCTCTCATCGAACTGGGCGCTCGCATGCAGTTGCTCGAAACCGAGTTGACGTTATCGCGCGACCGCATGATCCGTCTGTATCGGGAATTGAAGGGCATGCCGCCGCCCAAGGGCATGCTGCCGTTCTCGGCGGACTGGTACATGACGTGGATGCCCAACATCCATTCATCGCTCTTCTACAACATCTATCTGTTTCTCAAGGAGCAGACACGCTGTTCGCGTCTCGATGCATTGACCAAGGCTTATCGACTGTATGTCGAGCACTGCGGGCAGAACCGGCTCGAAGTCGTCCTGAGCCTGACGCGTGCATGGACACTGGTGCGCTTCTTCGAAGCGGACATGCTGCAGCAGACGCCATGCCGCCGCTGCAAGGGCAAGTTCGTCGCGCACAGGCACGATCTTCAGGCGCATTTCGTGTGCGGCGCGTGTCAGCCGCCGTCACGCGCGGGGCGGACGAAGAAGGCTGCGAGCAGCAAGGCCGAGTGCGGTTCGCTGGCGGCGTGAGTGGATGAACTCAGGTCTGCCATCCATGTGTGAAGCGCTGTAGCCACGCCATGGTCTGGCCGCCTTCCCATCGAGTGCTCCAGAACGGTTCGTGGCTCTTGATCTGCATCGGCAACAACGCACGTGCGACATCGAAATACGGTTTCAGATCCGCTTGAACGTTGCGGTCGCCGAGCGTCGGGCTGTCCGACACCTGCAAAAGCGTCGCGAAAGGCCCATCGACGAAATCGAAAGCAGCAAGCTTCGCCTGCGCTAATTCCTTTTGAAATTGCGTTCGAAAAGGTTCGCCGATGACCGTCAGCCAACTCAAGCACTTGTAGCCTCGCTTGAGTTCCCTGGCGCTCAGTTCGATCTCCTCCACATCGCAGCCCCAGTATCGGCGCGCCAAAGCATAGATGCGCTCGAACGAAACTTCTTCGTATTTCGAAGATGGACGTCCCTGCAGCAGATAACCGCCATAGCCCGAGCAAACCGGAAACATCGACATCATGTCGAGTGCGAGTGAACGGAGGAATGCGGCATCGACTTGCCAATCGAATTCGAAGCGAAAGAAGCTCGCCATTTCGGGTTCCGTAAAAGGCCGAAAGCCGTGAAACATGAAGACCCGCGAATCGACGGGCTTTGCGTCCGAAAACCCATAGCCCCAATGCACCGTCTTGCGCAGTTCGGGAAGCAAGACGGTTTCGAAGCGAATGCGCGCCGCCGCATCCCACGCTTCGAGCCTCGCCCACGAAACGGTCGACCTGTAGTTCCTGAAGACATCGCCGACCGCGCGAAGGTACGCGTCATACACGCGTCTCGCCGTGACCGGACCGGGCGGATCGGGCACATAGAACACGAGATGCTGTTTCAATTCGACCAGCGGCATGGGCGACGAAGGATCATCCGTGAATTCGAGGATGGGGTTTGCCATCGCGTCGGACTTCCCGGTCAGGGTTTGAGGTTTTTCCGGTCTTTCTGCTGAGCGGCAACACGACGCTCCAGCACTGAAAGATAGCCCTTCAGGAAAGCCTCGAAGTTATCGTGACGCCATTGCTCCCCGATGCTGGAAATCCACACAACCTCGTAGCCATGCTTAGAGGGCGAAGTGTCCACGTCGAACGAAACGCACTCCGGCGTGTTCCCCGCACCGATGACGAACTGGCTGCACGCCGGGTACTCGTCGACCATTTCCGGAAGGAGACCGTGGTCGTCGCGCGCGACCTCGAGCGCCGAAAGCAGTGACAATTCATCATTCATCAAGCTGGATACGCCATCGCTCGTGGACAGAAACAATCGATAACTCGCCGGCATGACGAGGTTGCGCGCTTGCAGAAAGGCATCGAGCGCCGCGAGGTCGCCTCCGCTCGCCGGCGGGCGCAGTTGAGGCCGCACGGGATCGTCGCTGAAGTAGCCGTTGAGCTTGAACTTGGTATCACTCAGCTTCTGCAGCAGGTCTTGCATCTGTTGGGTGTTCACGCGACCTCCTTAATCACAGTTACAAGAGGGATGCGCTTTCATGCGCTTGGGGGCGGGTTTGAGCCGGTTCATGCTGCCGCCGACCGTGTAATTCACGCGGGCGTCGGCCCATCGCATATTGGCGCTGGTGAGTGGCCCGCTAAGAGAAGCCGGGTGCATGTGATCCGGATTCATCGCGCCCCGGCCGCTGCGAGCGGGGTCCGCCAATCCTCCCGCCTGCTTCCATTTTTCGTGCTGACAGTCCGGCGGCCTCACGTTCTTCGGACTGTAAAACATGCGCTTGATGGCCGGATGATCGGGATTGCCGGCGGCCGCGGTCACTGCGTCGGCGAAGTCCTTCGCGAATTGCTTGAGGCTCGCCTGATACGCATCGTAGTGGTCGGAACCGGGATTGCTGGGACTATCGCTCAGCCTCGCCTTCTTGCTCTTCGACTGGTTGTAGGCCTTGACCATCTCGCAGACCTGACCGCACATGCAATCGTCCCATTTGCGCTTTTTCTTTTTCTTCTTTTTCCCGCAATCCGGTCCGACCTGAGTCGCCGGCGGACGTTTCGATCTTTTCTGCTTCACGCCTGTCATCGTCGCGCCGGTATTGGGCGGAGAACCGTTCGGGCCGCAGTTGTTGAGCATCGGCTCGGCGAGAAGATGAACGCTCTTGCCCTCGATTTTCACCGTCATCGAACCCGGCGTGATGAATCTGGCCGGCCCGTGCGTGTTGCTCGAAAGCAGACCGCCGCCCGTGCCCTTGCTGGCCATGTCGCCGAAGCTGTTGAACATCGCGCCCCGGATAGCCACCTCGTCGCCCTCGATCTTGACGCTCGTCGAATAGCCGTCCGGCGAATCCCCCGATTTGGCGGTATTGGGCAACGCAGCCGGAACGAACGGAGCGGGCGGCCCCGGCATCTTGCACATGTTCGGGAGCGTGGCCCGAGCAGTGCCGGAACTGCCCTTGGTGACAGGCGTCTTCGGAGGATGGATTCCAACGCTGGTCATGGCGCGTCGAGCAAGTCAATGGCGCGAAGCGGCCGGCATCGTGGCCGATTCGAAAAGCGCGCAGGCCCGCAAGCCCGCCTCCGAACTCGACCAGATCAATGTTCTCGGGCCTGCCGCATAGCCACGCGACGCCGCCTGATGAGCCAGCATCGCGAACAATGGCCCGGACGCCGCGCCCACATCGCCCCAGACGTCCGCTGGCGACAGATAGCCGGTGGCATCCTTGAAATGCCGGCCCAGTCTCAGGCAGACGAACCCCCACTCTTCGCCTCGATAACGCTCGCCGTTGATATCGCAGATGACATGATCGATCGTCTTCCGCGCGCCCGGCGCGCTCGTCAGCGCGTCTCGCACGACCGCGGTCAGACCCTTGCCGACGCACACCTCGCGCGTTTTGATGAGGCAGCGCTCCGATCCTGTCGCAGCGGCGACGAGGTGCATCGTTTCGGCAACGCCGAGCCGCCGGCACGCGGCGTCGCTCATCAACAGGCAGAATGCCGCGCCCTCGCCGGGGACGAAGCCGCTCCTCGATCCTTCGCCTGCGATCTGCCTGCGGCCGTCGAGCCAATTCAGCGTCTCAGGATGCAGATAGCTGTCGATGCCGCCGACGACGCACGCGTCCAGTTCGCCGCTTCCGAGCGACTCGCTCGCCTTCCTGAAGGCCGCTACTCCGCCTGCGTGCCCCTGCGCATGCACCGAGACTTGTATCGGATCGATCGTCGATCCGCCCAGCCGCCGCAATCCCTGCATGACGGCGCTCGCGTCTTCATGCGTGAAGCCAGGGCGGATTTCCGGCAGCGCGACCATCATCGGCGATCGAAGCGGCGCTTCGCCCAGGTGAGCGAGGGCGCGCGTCAGGTCGCGCCACGCGAAACCTGCCAGCGCAAGCAGACGAGACGGACCGTGCAGCCCCGGGTCGAGTTCGGCGTCGAAGGCCAGGTTCACGTAGTTGCCGAGCCTGTCGACGATGAACGGATGCTCGCGCGCCGCCCCTATACCCGCCCGCACGGCCGCCGCGCTTGCCTCTGCCCCGAGACCGAGCGGCGTGCGCGCACCGGCGGCCGCCATGACGACGCGTGCGCTCATGACAGGTAATCCTTCTCGCGGACCAGCGTGCTCTCGAGATAATCGGGTTCGTCCTCGACCTTCAGAACCGTGACCCACACGAGCATCAAACGCAGCGCATCGGGTTCCAGTATCACCGACGAAAGGCGTGCGCGATGCTCCTCGTCGCGGGTGTCGATGCGCGTCGTGAAAGCCAGGCGCACCTTCGGCAGCGCGAAGGACATCGACCCTGCGGGCGTGAGGTTGATCAGTTCGACCGGCTCTCCGCCCTGCAGAGGGCTTGCGGGGTGCTGATCGGGTGGAGCGCACTGCAAGGAGTGCGGACTCCAATCCTCGGGCAACAGCGGCGAGCGATCGCGCATCCACGCATCGTCGTAAGTGCCGGCGCGTTCCCGCCTCGGCGACCAGAAGCTGTCGATGGCGCCGAACCCGGCGGGGCCATCCTTGTCCAGACGTCCGTTCGGGTATTCGAAATTGGGCATCGCCATGCCTTCCCGGCTCTGCCCTGCGCCGACTACGCCTCGCCCGACCGGATTTCGGGCGTCATAGCCGTGTCTGGCGGGGTCGTCGCCGGGCGCATCGTAGCCGCCATAAGCGAGCTCGTAGATGACCGGCAGACGGACGACCGGCTCCGCCAGCATGCGGCCGGGCATCCCTTTTCCCCATCTACGATGTCCGCGAACACGCAGCGTCTTGCGAACCGGCCCAACCCGCATGCCAACCAGAAAGTCGTCGCTGGGCCTGCCGCCGGGCGCGTAAGCGGTACCGTTGAGCACGATGTCGGTCGTCGGCTTGGGCCCGAGCAAGTCCGAGTCGTAGCGAAGGCTGGACCGTCCGGGCGTGCCGGTGTATTCGGCGGTCTCGACCGGCGGCGTCTGCTCGTCCGCGAGCCGCGGTCCCGCCGGCGTGATGTCATAGGTCGCCTTTACCGCGACGATCCATTCGTGCGTGCCCTCCTTGTCGCGCGTCCATGACGTATCGACTTCGTAGGCAGTCCGATTCTCGATGCTCCACATTGACGACCCCCTATCGCGAACAGTGTTAAGACGAAGCACGAAGAATCGTTTTGAAAGAGCGTCAATCCATCGCCTGCAATGCGCGTCGCTGACGCCATGCAGGCGCTGCGCAATTGAAGAGCACGCTGCGCGGATCGGCGAGGCGCAGTTGAATGGCCGCCGCGGCGCGCTGCCGCTGAGCGCCATTGCGCAACACGTCGATGCACTGCGCTTTCGACGACAACGCGCCCATGAGATAGCGCCCGTTGCCCGGCATCCGCGCCTTGTTGGCGTGCCACCATGTGCGCGTCTTGTCGGGGTCCGGCCACGGCGCGCCGTCGTCCTCTTCCTCGGCGGCATCGGCATCTTTTTCGCCGCCGGAATTCCCCGATGCCAACGGCGCGCGTTCCAGCCCGAGACGAACGAAATCCGCTCCCGTGATGAGACTGAAGCTCTCGCCCGCGAGCCGTGCTACGCGGTCATCGTCCATACGGCCGATCAGCCACTGCGCATAACGTGGATTGCCGGTGAAACCGACGGCGCGAATCAGCCTGCGCGCACTCTCCGGTTTAGAAGCGAATCGCTCCAGCCATCGATGCGCATCGGCGGGCGCGAGCACGCTCGCCGCGAGCGCGAGCGCGATGTCGCCGAACATGGATGGCGTAGCCGCAATATCGCGAATGACCTCGAGCGCCTCGTCGCGATCGCCGAACAGCAGCGCGGATCGCGCGGCATGAAACCGGCATGACGCGTCCGCGTGATCGAGATGGGCCTGACATGTTCCGAGCAGATCGACGCGGCCGATCTCACCCGCGCAGCGCAGCGCCCGGGCGCGCAGCACAGCGTCGTCGGAAACGAGCGCCGCGTCGAGATGCCGCTTCGGATCGACGCGATGCTGCGCACATCCCTCGATGCCAGCCAGTCGCGCGGCGGGGTCGTCGCACGCGAGCAGGATCGAGACGACACCGGCGAGACGGCCCGGACTCACCCAGCCGAACGCCGAATGAAAGCCCGCTCTGGCATTGGGCGTGGCCTGACTCAAAGCGAGCAGCCGCATGATCGCCGGGCCCGAACGCGCCTCGATGCAACCGACGGCGGCGGTGAACAGTTCGCCCTTGCCCGCGTGCTCCAGCGCCCGAATGCTCGAACGCAGGCCGGCGCGTCCCGCCACGGCGATGCCGTCGAGATGCGCCGCGATGCGTTCGTCGAGCCGTGTCAGATCGGAGAGCCTCACATGCGGCGCGCGCACGAGACGGGAGCGGATTCGCCGCAAGGCGGCGGCGTCTTCGACATGTTGCTCCAGCACGCGGAAAAGCACGCCGCTCGCCGAGTCCGCGACCGGTTCGGCTTCGTCGGCTTTCGTCGTGTCCACGGCGACATGCATCAGTTGATCTGCACCGATCCGCCGATGATGCGATTCAGTCCTGACGCACTGCTCGACACGCTGCTTCCGCGTATGCGCACATGTCCGTCGCGCGTGAGCGTGATGCTGGCTTTTCCGCAACGCAGCACCATCTGCTCCTTCGCCGTCACGAGAAGCCGCTTGCCATCGGCGTCGACATCGATCTGTGCGGGCGCATCGTCGAACGGCCAGGCTTCGCATCCGATCAGACAGCCGATGACGATCGGGCGCGTCGGGTCTCCGGCTTCGAACATCAGCGCGACTTGACGGCCGATATGCATGCCGCGCAGATCGACGACCGTGCGCGCGACGAGCGCCGCGCTCCCCGGCTGGCCAGGGTAGACGACGAACGGGGACGCAGCGTCGCCATCGAGTCCGATCAACTCGCCGATCCTCACCCCGTCGATGGCCGCAAGAGGGCCTTGTTCGAGAAAATCGCGTCCGCTCATCGCGTGCTCCTTCGGGTCTCATTCAAAGACGAACGAGCCGACGGCGATTTGCAAAGCTATCCATGACTTCGCGGCGCTTGAAATAAGCGCATCGCGAACCTATGCTCATTGAACAGTCGAATCCGGTCCGCAAGCCCCATGCGGACGTCGTCAGTGGAAGGAGACGCCTCATGCGTCTGTCGCTTATCTTCGTGGTCCTGTCGGCCGTGAGCGCAATGTCCCTGCATGCGGACGCAGACGACAGGCAGGACTGGCGACGACATCGTGACCAGCCCGCTCTGAAAGTATTCGATGCACAAGGCAAACTTATCGGACGCCTTGCTTCTTACGGCGGCTACGACGGCGTGTTCCTCACGATCGACCGCGCGCTCGTCTTCGCGCAGATCACGCGCCTGAACAACAACGGCGAAGCGTACGACTCGGCGAAATTCCAGTGGTCGACTTACGGACCATTCGACTACTCGACCGCCGATTGCAGCGGCTCGCCGATCATTCCTCCCGGCAGCGGCCCACGACCGTCGATCGCGATGAGAACGGGCGCGGACGTCACGCTCCTGATCGCGGGCGATACGGACTCGTCGCCCGCTCAGGTCGTCGCGGTCTTCGACGGCAAGCAGTGCACGCCGCCGCCGACTATCGGGCACATGCCGCCATCCACCGCGCCCGTGCCCGCATTCACGGCCGAGACGAACTATCCGCTGACGGCTCATTATCCCGAGCCGCTCACCATCAGATATTGATCGGGCACGATCGACGGAGACGCTTCATGTGTCGAATGCTTGTTGTGCTGCTCGTCCTGTGCGCGAGCGTGAGCGCCGCCGATGAACGCGATGAACGCGATAAACGCGACGATCGCGCGCATTTCGGCGAGAACACACTGCGCCAGCCGATGGTGTACGACGCACAGGGAAAGCGCGTCGGCCCGCTGGAGGTTTATTCGGGCGTCAACGGCGTGTATCTCGCGATAGACGGCGAGCCCGTCTTCGTGGCGGTGAATCACAAGCGCGTCGGTCCGTTGCAGTATTCGGCCTCGCAATATGAATGGGTCGGCTATACGTTCGTGCCGTACCCATCGCGCGATTGCACCGGAAGCGTCGCCGTCGCGGATGCCGGCAGCCCCGCTCCGGCGATGCCGCTCAGAGAAGGCGCCGACGTGACCGTCTATATCGCGGGCAAGCAAATGTCCGGCAACGTGCAAGTGTGGTCGTTCAGGCAGACAGATCCGTCTACCGGGGCGACGACCTGCCTGACGAGTCTGTCTGACCAAGGCGCCAACTACTGGGCCATCGAGCGCACGTATCCGCTGACGCAGCATTATCCCGAGCCGTTGCGCGTGGCTTATTGACGGAAGACGCGCACGGACCGCACGGAGACCGACATGAGGCACTGGCTGATCGGAGCGCTGATCGCGCTATACGCAACAACATCGCCCGCCGATGACTTCGCGCATCAGGCAAGGCATCGCCCTGTCAGGGTGTTCGATGCGAACGGTCACGTCATCGGCGATCTCACGATCTTCGCCGCGCAAAACGGCGTCGCGCTGACGGCCGGAGACGCAACCGCCGTGATTCCCATTGCACGCGTACAGGATGCGACCTTTCACTTTTCCGCGACCGACTTCAACTGGCTCGCGACGAAGGTCGTCGATTTCGCATCGTCCGATTGCAGCGGCGATCCGATCCTCGACTCGCTCAACGGACCGCGCGCCGCGCTCGCGGTCAGACGCGGCAACGACGTCACCGTGTACTTCGCGGCCGAAGGCGTCACGCAGTCGTTCCAGGCGAATTCGGCGCTCGATCCGAACGTGGCGAACGGATGCCGTCCGTTCACGGCATCCATCACACTTTCGGGCTTCAAGGTCGGCGCGACGCTCGCGATCAGCCGCACGCATCCCGAGCCGCTCAGGATCGGCTATTGAACGGCATCACACGCGGCCTTTCCACGGCACCATCGCTTTTTCCAGGTATCGCATCAGCAGATCGAAGCAAAGCGCGAAGAAGCCGATCACGATGATGCCCATGATGACGACATCGCTCGCAAGAAACTCGGCCGCGTTGAGCACCATGAAGCCGAGACCGCGCGTCGAAGCGACCATCTCCGCCGCGACGAGCGTCGTCCAGCCGACGCCGATGCCGATACGCATGCCCGTGAAAATCTCCGGCAGCGCGGACTTGAGGATCACATGCGTGACGACCTGCGTGCGCGACGCGCCCATCGAATACGCGGCGTGGATCTGCTCGATCGACACCGAGCGCACGCCCGCGCGCGCGGCGATCGCGAGCGGCGCGAAGATCGCGAGATAGATCAGGAAGATCTTGGAGAACTCGCCGATGCCGAACCAGATGATGATGAGCGGCAAATACGCGAGCGGCGGCAGCGGCCGGTAAAACTCGATCGGCGGATCGAACACGCCGCGCGCGTGCCGCGAGACGCCCATCATCACGCCGACCGGAATCGCCGTCGCACACGCGAGCGCGAACGCGCCGAACACGCGCAGCAAGCTCGCGACGACGTGTTCCGCGAGCGTCGAGTTCGCGAAGCCATCGCTCGCCACCGCGATGAACTTCGCATAGACCGCTTGCGGCGACGGCAGAAAGAGCGGCTTGACCCAGTGCATGCCGGTGATCAGAAACCAGCCGGCCACGAGCACGGCGACGGTCGCGATGCTCATCGCGAAGCTGCTGCCGTAGCCTGGCACGCCGAACGTGTCGCCCGGCTTCACCGGCTTCTTCTTCGATTGCCGCGCGGGCCGGCCCGGCGGACGCCGCGATGCGCCGATGCCGCTGTCGATCGCGGGACCGGGCACCGTCATCGATGCGCGCTTAACCATGATGAATCTCCTCCGCATGATGAGCGGCGCGCTCGTCGCCGTAGATGATGCCGAGCACCCGCTCGCGCATCTCGATGAAATCGGGGCTGGACTTGATCGCGCGCGCATCGCGTGTGGCGAGGAAGCGGCGGTTGAAATCGAGATCGTAGCTATGCGTGATGCGGCCCGGACGCGGCGACATCACGATCAGCCTGCTCGCCAGAAAAAGCGCCTCCTCGACGCTATGCGTGATGAAGAACAACATCTTCTGCGTGCGCTGCCAGACATCGAGCAGCAGCTCCTGGATGGTCTCGCGCGTGAGGGCATCGAGCGCGGCCATCGGCTCGTCCATCAGCAGCATCGCCGGATCGCAGGTCAGCGCGCGCGCAATGCCGACGCGCTGCTGCATGCCGCCCGACAGCTGATAAATCATGTGCCGATGAAAATCCTGAAGGCCGACGAGCGCGAGATTGCGCTTCGCGATGTCCTCGCGCTGCGCCTTCGGCACGCCTTGCAGCTTCAGGCCGAAGGTCGCGTTGTCGAGCACGTTGAGCCACGGCAAGAGCGCGTGCTTCTGGAACACGACGCCGCGATCGGCGCCCGGCCCTTCTACCGGCCTGCCGTTGAGCAGCATCTCACCCGATGACGGCGCGATGAAACCCGCCATCAGCGATAAAAGCGTCGTCTTGCCGCAACCCGACGCACCCAGCGCGACGACGAATTCGCCATCGCCGATGGTGAGATCGATGCCGTCGAGCGCTTGCACGCGCTCGCCCGGGCGTCGGCCCGGAAACACCACGCTCACGTTCTTCACCTGCATGCAACCCATATGTCCTCCGGACTCGGATGTGCCAAGGGCAAGCGGCGCGCGGCCGGGCTTATTTCAGTTTTTCCGCGGCTTCGACGTATTCCGCCGTCACGAACTTCGAATAGTCCGGCAGCACGGCGTCGACGCGCTTCTGCTGCTTCAGGAAGTCCGCCGTGTCCTTGAGCGCGAAGGCCGCTCGGCTCGATGCGCCGCCGCCGAGCCACTGCTTCGTCGCCTGCTCCTGCGCCGACGGATAGCCATACAGCGAAAGCGAGCCCGGCACGTCGGCCGGCGCGCCGCCGATCGTCTTCGCGATGGCCGCGGCCTGCTGCGACTGCGCGGTCCATTTGGCCGGATCGTTGCGGTATTGCGCATCGAGATCGGAGATGGCCTTGACGAACTTCGCCATGAAGTCCTTGTGCGCTTCGCCCCACGCACGATCGACCGCGATGCCGTCGAACGTCGGCTTGCCGAGCTTGGACAGATCGCCCGACGTAATCAGCACCTTGCCGCTCTTCTTGAGTTGCGAGAGCGCCGGATCCCACACGTAGGCAGCGTCGATATCGCCGCGCTCCCACGCCGCCGCGATCTGATTCGGCTGCATGTTGAGAATCTTCACCGACGACGGATCGATGCCCCAGTGCTGCAGCGCGAACATCGTGTGATAGTGCGTCGTCGAGACGAACGGGACGCCGATGGTCTTGCCCTTCAGATCCGCCGGCTTGGCGATGCCCGAGCCGTTGCGCACGACCATCGCCTCGGCTTCGTTGATGTTGTCGAGAATCCAGAAGAGCTGCGCGTCCACGCCCTGGCTGACGGCGGCGGCGAGCGGGCTGGAGCCGATCACGCCGATCTTGATGTCGCCCGAGGCCATCGCGGTCGCCACCTTCGCGCCGGATTCGAACTGCCGCCAGTTGATCTTGTAACCGGTCGCCTTGGCGATGGAGCCATCGGCGATGCCGACGACCCAGGGATCGACGATCTGCTGATACGCGATCGTCACTTCCTTGTCTTCGGCGTTCGCGGCCTGCGCGCCGCCCCACGCGCACACGGCGACGGCGAGTGTCGCCAGCGCGCGCGCCGGCGAGAACTTTCTAAGCAACTTGCCCGGCAGGCGTTTCAAGCCACAGACGCGGATCGTGTTCATGACGGTTCCTGGAGAAGTGGAAAATCGGGCTCGCCGGCGCGGCATTCCCCGTTTCGGTGCGGTCCGTCGCGCAAGCGGCGAACCGATGACCGAGTATCCACAGCGAAAAATCCAGGAAGTTAGTGCCAGACGGGAACAATCGTTGAGTCCACATTCCGTCGGGCGGCGGGAAGGCTTCTTATGAAGGCGTCGGCGCTGCGGATGCGCCTTTTATTTGATCTTCGCGGCGGCGGCGAGCTTGCGCACGCCTTCCTTCGCATCCTCGTTCGAGTTCATGAAATTCGTCACGACGTCGGTGATCGCGCCCGCCGTCACCGGCGATTGAAGTTCGCCGAAAGCCAGCGAAGGCAGGAAGCCGCCCGACTTGATCGTCGCCTGCTCGTCCGCGCGAGACTTCTTCGCGCAGCTGTCGAACTTGTCCATCGGCACATCGAGGCGAACGGGAATCGAACCCTTGTTGAGGCTGAACTGTTCCTGGAATTCGGGCGACATGATCGTCTTCGCCATCGCGATCTGTCCCGGCGTCGCATCCTTCTTGCCGTTCTGCTGGAAGAACACGAAGGCATCCGCCGTGTACGTGTAGGCGTTCGACGTGCCCGGAGCGGGCGCGCAGACGAAGTCGACGTCCGCCTTCTTGCTCGCGTTCGCGAATTCGCCCTTGGCCCAGTCGCCCATGAACTGCATGCCGCCCGAGCCCGAGATCACCATCGCGGTGGCGAGATTCCAGTCGCGGCCGTGATAGGCCTTGTCGAAGTAAGTGCGTATCTTCTGCACCGTCTCGAAGACCTGAATCATTTGCGGCGACGTGAGCGTCTTCTGATCGAGATCGATGAGCGCCTTGCGATAGAAGTCCGTGCCTTGCGACAGCACGACCGTCTCCCAGATGGTCATGTCCTGCCACGGCTGACCGCCATGCGCGACAGGCGTGATGCCCGCCGCGCGAAATTTGTCGGCAAGGGCGAAGAACTCCGGCCACGTCGTGGGCGGCTTGCCGCCGACCTTGTCGAGATCCGCCTTGTTGATCCACAGCCAGTTGATCCGATGCACCGAGAACGGCGCGGCGACGTAATGTCCGCCCGACTTCATCGCGTTGTCGATCTGCGCGGGCGTGTGCGCTTTCCAGTCGGCCGCGGCCTGATCGATCGTGACGACCACGCCCTGATCGGCCCAGTCCTGAATCAGCGGTCCTTTGATCTGCGCGGCGGAGGGCGCGTTGCCCGAGATCACCTGTGTCTTCAGCGCGGTCATGGCCGCCGTGCCCGATCCGCCCGCGACGGCGAAGTCCTTCCATTCGTATCCTTGCTTGCTCATGTCGTCCTTGAGCACGCGGATCGCTTTCGATTCGCCGCCGGAAGTCCACCAGTGCAGGACCGAGATCTGTTCGGCGGCCGATACCGCGTGCGTGCCGGCGATGAACATCGCGACGGCTGCCGCAACCGACATCGTTGATCGTTTCATTGCTTGTCTCCGGGTTTTATTTATTTATGAAGCGACGCGTTCACGCGCGCTGTTCGAATCCGAGTTGCGACTTGCCGAGCGGCGTCAGGTCGTCGGGCGTCGCGCGGCCTTCGAAATCGACTTCGAAATGATCGCCTGGAAAATCGGGCGGGCTTTCGCCCTTCAGGAAGCTCGGCAATTGACGCTTCAGATACGCGTCGTTTTTGGCGCATCCGGGCGCGGAAGCGATGTACATGACGTTGCTGTAGCCGGCTCCCTTGTGTTCGTCTTCGACTGCGTGAATGACGTCGCTATGCCAGAACACGGTGTCGCCCGCATCCATCTTCGGGATCGACGACAGCGCCTCGAACAGCGGCGCGTGATACTCCGGCCTGATCGACAGCGCGCGTCCGGGCATCGCGCCGCACAGGTCGTCGTCGGCGACGTCGTCCTGAAGCGCGCGCAGCAGGATGTACACC
This sequence comes from Caballeronia sp. AZ7_KS35, assembly GCF_023631045.1. Taxonomy (NCBI): domain Bacteria; kingdom Pseudomonadati; phylum Pseudomonadota; class Betaproteobacteria; order Burkholderiales; family Burkholderiaceae; genus Caballeronia; species Caballeronia sp. AZ7_KS35. Next base: position 105,775 of record NZ_JALQDV010000063.1, read on the forward strand.
ATCGCGTTGGCGATGGGCACGAGCTGCAGCGTGCCGTCGCCCGGACCTTGCGGCGTCAATGCGATCCAGCCCTGGAACGTGCGGAACATCGAGCACACGGCCGGCGATGCGATCTCTTCGACATCGGGACGGAAAGCGGCATCGAACGCATCGTAATCGCGCCAGTTGCCCGCGAAGACGTGGCGATACACCTTGCGGAAATTGCCTTCGATCCAGCGCTCGACCGAGCCGCCATCGCAATGCGCCGACAAGCCGAGCGACGCGGAACCGGGCGGCCGCCGGCGCAGACGGTCGGCATAAACCGGCACATGTTCCGGGTCGAAGTGAACGCGTCCTTCGCTCTCGTTGCGCCAGAGCTTGTTGAGAAACACGCGCGCCGCGGTCAGCGACTCCGACTGGCGCGCCAGCACTTGAGGCTTCGACCAGTACACGCCGTAGATTTGCGGCTTGCTCGACGCGAGCTGACCGAAGTACTTGTCTTCGGCGCGGTTTTCGAGGCGCTTGTCGAGGCGATTTCGTTCGACGTAATGCGCGATGTCTTCATCCCATTGCTGTACCTGTGCGCGTGGAAAGACATTGCGGATCACGCACGCGCCGCTCGACTTGACGAGCGCGATCTGCTCGCCGCTCACGCGCCCTTCGGTGATGTCGGCGAACTGAATTTCCGGAATGACGTCTTCGCCGCGATCGCGCCGCGCGGCGATCCGCTTCGCTTCCTCGCCGATCGTCTGCTCGACTTGCGCGAACACTTCGCGGTAGTTCGGCAGCGCGGCGCGCAGTTCCTTTTTTGCTTGCCGGATCGCGCCCGGCAAGTCATCGATTTTCAGCGCCATGATCGTCTCCACATGAATTGCCGTGGACACAGCATATGATGCGTCCGTCTGCGGCGGTGATACGATTCAGGCAATTCATTTGCGTTTTCGGCCATGAAACCAGCCTACGAGCATGTCGAATTCGGCGCGGACTGTTCGGTGCGGGTTTACCATCGGCGGCTCGCGCGTATTCCATTCGAATGGCATCACCATCCGGAATACGAGCTGACGCTGACGATGAACAGTCACGGCAAGCGCTATATCGGCGATTCGGTGAACGACTATCAGGCCGAGGATCTCGTCCTCGTGCCGCCTGATTTGCCGCATACGTGGTCGTCGAACCGGTCGATCGACTCGTCGTTGCCGCAAGTCGCCATCGTCATCTGGTTCGACGGCGACTGGGCGCGGCGCATGGCGGACTGCTGCCGCGAATACGAGCCGCTTCGCAAGCTCCTGCGCCGTGCGGCGTGCGGGCTGGCGTTCGAGCCTCCCGCCGGCGAACGGATGCGCAGCCGTCTCGAACAGTTGCTCTCGACCGCGCCGCGCGAACGACTGAGCGCCGCGCTCGATGTCCTGTGCACGCTCGCCGATGCGCCGGGCCATCCGCTCGCGTCGCCGAGCGCTTTCAATCAGACGAACGCGGGGCCGTCCGGTCACGAGCCCGAGCGCATCAATCGCGTTCTTTCGATGATCGATGCGCGCTTTGCCGAACCGCTCCGGCTATCGGAGCTATGCGAAGCGGCGAGCCTTTCGGAGCGCACCTTGACGCGCTATTTCGTGCAGCACATCGGCGAGAGCGTCGGGCGATACATCGCTCGGGTTCGAATCGGCCATGCGTGCCGGATGCTGGGCGACACGTCCCTGCCGATATCGGTCATCGCTGCGCGCTCGGGATTTGCGAACGTCGCCAACTTCAATCGGCAATTCAAGGCCGCGAAGCAAACGACGCCGGCGGAGTACCGGCGTCAGTTCATCGATGCAGGCGCGCTCGTCAAGGACACGGCGAACAGCCTGACCGAACGGCCGCCTTCGCTTCAGCAGAAGCGGCGGCGTTGAAGTTATCGCGATGCGCTGAGCCTATGCCCTGCATCGCGCGACAATCTCAGATAGCCCACGATCGTCCGGCTCGCCTTCTTGTGCGCCGGCGTGCTCACGCTCTTGTTAAGCGTCGGTCGCGGCCGATGCGCTTGGGTCGGAGCGGACCCCGGCGGTGCCTTCATGCGAATGGGCTGAAGTCGTCTCCGCGTTGCGATTAGCTTGGGTTCCTAATCAATCGACACGCGCCGACCGCGCACGATCAGACGATTACCTGCAGACCGGCGCGTCGAGGCACGCACATTGCGCAGTGGCTTCGGATCGATTCATCGAAAGCAACCGGCCATGCCTCTCTCCGCTCAAAGAACCCTGGTGATTTCCCCGCATCTCGACGATGCCGTCTTCAGTTGCGGCGCCCTGCTCGCCGCGTCGCCGGGCGCATCCGTCTGCACGATATTCGCGGGTGCGCCGGACACGGCGCTCGCCACCGACTGGGACGCGCAGTGCGGCTTCGCGGACGCACATCAGGCGATGCGCGAGCGCCGTGTCGAAGACAAAGCCGCGCTGCACGTCCTGGGCGCGCGCTCCGTGCATCTCGGCTTTCTCGACTCCCAATACACGCAAGGCGGCACGAGCGCGACCACCGCGAAGATCGCTTCGGCCATTCGCGACGTGATGCGCGAGACGGATTGCACCACGCTCCTCATCCCGCTTGGCCTCTTTCATTCCGACCACGCGCTGGTTCATACGGCCGCGCGCGAGGCGTCCCTTTCGGACGCGACGGCATGCATTGCGTACGAAGACTGTCTATATCGGCGCATGGATGGCCTCGTGCAGCAACGGCTCGTCGAACTCATCGGAAGCGGCATCGAAGCGACGCCGCTGCTCGATCCGATCGATGCCGCCACGCTCTCGCGCTGCATCGAAGCGAAGCAACGCGCGGTGCAATGTTATGCGAGTCAGCTCAAAGCCTTCGGGCCCCACGGCTATGACGACGTGCTCGCGCCCGAACGCTTCTGGACTCTGAGAGCCGTCGACCATGGCTGAACCGGCAACACTTTCCGAGCCCGATCGCGCGCGGCTCACCGTCGTCGTGCTGACGTACAACCGTGCCGATCAGGTGCTCGACACGCTCGCAAGACTTGCCGCGCTGCCGGACCGCATCCGCATCGTAGCGGTCGATAATGCGTCCACCGACGGCACGGCCGAGCGCATTGCGGCGCAGTTTCCGTCGGTCGAACTCGTCGTGGCGCCGGACAATCTCGGCGCGGCCGGACGCAATCTCGGCGTCGCTCGCGTCGCGACGGAGTACGTCGCATTCTGCGATGACGACACCTGGTGGAGCGCCGGATCGCTGTCGCGCGCCGTCGCGATCCTCGACGCGGCGCCGCGCGTCGCGGTGCTCAACGCGCGCGTCGTCGTCGGTGCCGAGGGCGCGGCGGACGAGACCTGCCAACGAATGCGCGAAAGCCCGCTGCCGCATCGCGGCTTGCCCGGTCCCGCGCTCGTCGGCTTCATGGCGGGCGCGTGCGTGTTCCGCACCGACGTCTTCCGGCAAGTCGGCGGCTACGAGCCCAGGCTTTTCATCGGCGGAGAAGAAACGCTCGTCTCGCTGGATGTCCTGTCCGCCGGCTACGAGATGGTCTATATGGATGACCTCGTCCTTCATCACCATCCCTCACCGCTGCGCGACAGCGCACAACGGCGCAGGCTCCTCGCGCGCAACGCCGCGTGGGTCGCATGGATGCGCCTGCCATTCGACCAAGCCCTTCACGCCACCGGAAAAGCCTTCCTCGTGGCATGGCGCGAGCGCACGTTGATGCGCGATTTACCGATCCTCGCAAGCGGCATCGCATGGGCGATGACCAGGCGCCGCGTGATCCCCTCGCGCGTCCAGGACATGCGCCGCGTCGTGCGCGAAGACGATTTGCGCCGCGCCAGGCAGACGAAATCGTCGGCGTCTTTCGGTTCTACACGCCCCACGTAAAAACGCGTGCGTCGCGCGACGAACCAAACGAAATTTGGTTCGTCCCGCATCGAACCGCAAATCGTTTCGCAGTTCTCGCCAGTTCGACAACGAGTGGCACAGGGAATGCTGAACGCTGGTGACTGATCCACGCGATGGCGCGCCGCGCACACGCACATTGGGATCGCAAGATAAGGGGACTTCCGTGAAAATCGCATTGATCAGTGAGCACGCATCGCCGTTGGCGATCGCGGGTGGCGTAGACAGCGGCGGGCAAAACATCTATGTGGCGAATGTCGCGCGTCAGCTCGTTCGCATCGGTCACGACGTCGATGTGTTCACGCGTTGCGACCGTTCGTTATTGCCGCTCGTCTCGCGCTTCGAAAACATCCGCGTGATAAATGTACCGGCCGGTCCGCCCGTGCAGTTACCGAAGGAACAGCTTCTGCCGCATATGGATGCGTTCGCCGGCTTCATGATCGACTTCATGAAGAAGGAAGCGCAACCGTATGACATCGTGCACGCGAACTTCTTCATGTCGGGCCTCGTGGGTCTGCGCATCAAGGACGCGCTCGGCGTGCCGCTCGTCACGACGTTTCATGCGCTGGGGCGCGTGCGACGCCTGCATCAAGGCGAATCGGACGGCTTTCCCGATGCGCGCTTCGATATCGAAGACGAGCTCGTCAGGCGCTCCGATTCGGTCATCGCCGAATGTCCCCAGGACGAGAACGATCTGATTCATCTGTACGACGCCGATCCCGCGCGCATCGACCTCGTGCCGTGCGGCTTCGATCGCGCAGAGTTCCATCCGCTAGACAAGGCGGCAGCGAGAGAACGTCTCGGCTGGCCGCAAGACCGGTTCATCGTGCTGCAACTCGGGCGCATGGTGCCGCGCAAGGGCGTCGACAATGTCGTGCGCGCGCTCGGCATGCTACACGGTGAGCATGGCGAAAGTGCCGAGCTTTATGTGGCGGGCGGCAATTCCGACGAAGCGAACGAGAACGCGACGCCGGAGATCGGCAGGCTGCGCGGCGTCGCACGCGAATGCGGCATCGAAGAGCATGTTCACTTCGTGGGCCGTCATGGACGAGGTGAACTGAAGCACTTCTATAACGCAGCCGATGTCTTCGTGACGACGCCGTGGTATGAGCCGTTCGGCATCACGCCGCTGGAGGCGATGGCTTGCGGGCGGCCCGTCATCGGTGCTGCTGTCGGCGGCATTCGCTACTCGGTGGCGCACGGAGAAACCGGCTTGCTCGTGCCGCCGAAGAATCCGGCCGCGCTCGCGGATGCGCTCGTCGCGCTCAAGCGAGATGCCGCGCTCGCCACGCGAATGGGCGAAGCGGGCCTCGCCCGCGCCAACGCAATGTTCACATGGTCGAGCGTCGCGCAGGCGCTCGCACAGGTCTACGCGCGACTTGCGGGCGAGGAAGGACAAGCCGCCGCGCGCGTTGCCATGGGCGGAGCCGCACGATGACGCAACCACTGCGGCCTGCGATCTTCATCGACAAGGACGGCACCTTGCTCGACGATGTGCCCTGGAACGTCGATCCGCTGAAAATGCGCCTCGCGCCGGGCGCGCTCGACGCGTTGCGCCTGTTTTCGTGGCTCGAACTGCCGATCTTCGTAATCAGCAATCAGAGCGGCGTCGCGCTCGGCAAGTTCGACTTGCAGGCACTCGATCGCGTCGAAGCGCGTTTGCGTGAACTTGCAGCCGAAGCGGGCGCGTCGTTCGCCGGCATTTACTGGTGCCCGCATCATCCGCGGGGCGTCGTGCCTGAATTCACGCGCGCGTGTGAATGCCGCAAGCCCGCGCCCGGCCTGCTGTTGCGTGCGGCGCGCGAGCATGGCATCGATCTTTCGCAGAGCTGGTTCATCGGCGACATTCTCGATGACGTCGAAGCCGGTCATCGCGCGGGCTGCCGCAGTGCGCTGATCGATAACGGCAACGAAACCGAATGGCTCAAAGGCGTTGGACGCGAGCCGGATATCGTCGCGAAGGACCTGTACGAGGCGGCGATTGCAGTCGTCAATGCGGAGTGTCCCGCATGAAGCCCATGCTTGCACCCGTCGTCGAAGCGCATGCGCGCAAGAGCGCCGCGAGCCAGGCGCGCGAATGGGGCGCGGATGTCAAGCGCATTCTCTGCATCCGTCTCGACAATCTCGGCGACGTGCTGATGACGACGCCCGCGCTGCACGCTTTACGCGCCGCGCAGCCGGGCAGGCATCTGACCTTGCTCGCATCGCGAGCGGGCAAGGCGACGGCGCCTTTCATCGATGCAATCGACGATGTGATCGAATACGACGCGCCGTGGGTCAAGCAGGATGCGCCCATCGACGCCCTCGCCGATCTCGCCATGCGTGCGCGCCTTGCATCGGCGCATTTCGATGCAGCGGTGATCTTCAGCGTCTACAGCCAGAATCCGCTGCCCGCGGCCATGTTGTGTCATCTCGCCGGCATTCCGCTGCGGCTCGCGCATTGCCGCGAGAATCCGTATGGTTTGCTCACCGACTGGGTTCAGGAGACTGAACCGCAGCACGGCACCCGGCATGAAGTGGAGCGGCAACTCGCTCTCGTCGCAAGAGTCGGTGCGAAAGCCGACGACACGCGCATGCGCTTCTCCGTGCGCCCCGCCGATATCGACTCGCTGACGCAAAAGCTCATCGCCCGCGATGTCGATGTGGACGCACCGTTCATCGTCGTGCATCCGGGTGCGAGCGCGGAATCGCGCCGCTATCCCGTCGAACGCTTCGCCGAAACGATCGAACGTCTCGGCGCTCAATGGGAATGGCCGATTCTCGTGACGGGCTCGCGAAGCGAAAGTCACTTGTGCCGTGCCGCCTGCGGCACGAGTCCCTACGCGCACGATCTGTCCGGCGCGCTCGAACTCGGCGAACTCGCCGCGCTCATCCAGCGCGCTCGCGTTCTCATTTCGAACAACAGCGGACCGGTGCATCTCGCATCCGCGCTGGGCGCGCCCGTCGTGGATCTCTACGCACTCACGAATCCGCAGCACATGCCGTGGCAAACATCGCATCGCGTGCTGTATCACGATGTCTCGTGCCGCTGGTGCTATCGCAGCGTGTGTCCCGAAGGCCATCACGCGTGCCTTGTCGGCGTCGAGGTAGACGAGGTTGTCTCCGCCGCGCTCGAGCTCATCGAAGAAGAACATGCATCGCCCGTCCATCCGATAACACAGGCAAGCTAAGCTATGTACACACTTGGAATCAACGCGGTTTATCACGACAGCGCCGCGGCGCTGGTCAAGGACGGCGTCGTCATCGCGGCGGCCGAGGACGAGCGCTTCACGCACGTCAAGCATGCGAAACGGCCGGTGCCGTTTTCCACATGGCAGCTTCCGTTCGATGCAATCGACTATTGCCTGAAGGAAGCGGGCATCGAACTCGCGGATGTGGACCACATCGCGTATTCGTACGATCCGCATCTGTTTTCCGGCATGCCGAAGGACGCAAACGCGAACATATCCCTGCCGATGATGCCCTCGGCGCAAGCGATGACGAACCCGTCCGAATCGCCCTGGGATCCGCTGTTCCTGAGCTATATCGTCAATGCGAAGGGTCAGTTGATCGACGGCGCCCCGCATCATTTGAAGCGGCGTTTCCTAAGCGGCGGACGCGCCCCGCGCTTCGCGTGGCATAACGTCGATCATCATCTCTGTCACGAAGCGAGCGCGTTTCTCGCCGCACCTTTCGACGACACCGCCGTACTCACGATGGACGGTCGCGGCGAAGGCGTCACGACGAGTCTCGGGCAATTCGTGAATGGCGAATACACGCGCATCAAGCAAGTGGAACTGCCGCACTCGCTCGGCCTGCTCTATGAAACGGTGACGGGCTATCTCGGCTTCCTGCACTCGTCCGACGAGTACAAGGTGATGGCGCTCGCGTCGTTCGGCAAGCCCGCGTATGTCGATCAGTTTCACGAGATCGTGAAGTATCGCCGCGACGGCAGCTATACCGTCGATGCGCCGCGTCTCGTCGAGCGCTTCGGTCCCGCGCGCGAACGCGGCGGCCCGCTCACGCAGCATCATTTCGATATCGCGCATTCATTGCAGGTCGTTCTGGAAGAGACCGCGCTCGAACTCGCGAAGTGGCTGCACGAACGTACGGGTCTGAAGAATCTCGCGATGGCGGGCGGCGTCGCGCTCAACTGCGTGATGAACGCGCGCCTGCGCGATCGCGGACCGTTCGATGAAATCTGGGTTCAGCCCGCCGCCGGCGATGCGGGCACGGCGCTCGGCGCTGCCTTGTGGACCGACTATCAGCAACGCGCGAAGACCGGCGATCGCGGTCGAAAATGGCGCATGGATCACGCATATCTCGGACCGTCGTTCGATGACGACGAGATCGAAACCTTCCTCAAGTGGACGCGCGCGCCGTATCGCAAGCTCACGAATATCGCCGAAGAAACCGCGGGCATTCTCGCGCAGAACCGCGTCATCGGCTGGTATCAGGGACGCACCGAGTTCGGCCCGCGTGCGCTCGGCGCGCGTTCGATTCTGGCATCGCCCATCGATGCGTCCATGCAGGCGCGCCTCAACGAGATCAAGGATCGCGAGGACTTTCGTCCGGTTGCGCCCGTCGTGATGGAAGAGCACGCAGCCGACTGGTTCGTCGATGCACGCGTCGCGCCGTTCATGCTCTTCGTGTTCGACGTGCGCGACGACATGAAGACGCGCATTCCCGCGGTCACGCATATCGACGGCACCGCGCGCGTGCAGACCGTCAATCGCGCGCAGCATCCGCTTTACTACGATCTGCTCGCGGCGTTCAAGGCGCGCACGGGCGTGCCGGTTCTCGTCAATACATCGTTCAATACGCGCGGCGAGCCGATGGTGAATACGCCGCGCGACGCACTCGAATCGTTCTGGACGTCGCCGCTCGATGCGCTCGTGATCGGCTCGTTCCTTGTCGAAAAGCCGGGCGCGCACGCATGAGCACCTACGCCGAACTCTTCGATCACGGCGCGATGAGCGTGGCCGATGCACCCGCGATACCGCGCGGCGATTTCATCCCGGACGTGACCGTGGTCGTGCCGACGTATCGCCGCCCCGCGATGCTCGAACGCTGCGTGCTGGCGCTCGCGGCGCAGACCTACGATCCGGCGCGCTACGAGATCATCGTATGCGACGACGGCCCCGACGAAGCGACGAAGGCATGCGTGCAGCGCCTGTCGCAATCGCGTGCGCGGCGCGGCCCGTTGATCCGCTACGTTCCCGTCACCGCGACGCAGGGTCCGGCGGGCGCGCGCAACGCGGGCTGGCGCGCATCCCTTGCGCGGCGCATCGCCTTCACCGACGACGACACCATTCCCGATCCGAACTGGATCGCCAATGGCATGCGTGCGCTCGATGCGGGCGCGGATGCCGTGTCGGGCCGCATCGTCGTGCCGCTGGGACCACGCCCGACCGATTACGAACGCGACGCCGCCGGACTCGCCAGCGCCGAATTCGCGACGGCGAACACCTTCGTCACGCGCGCCGCACTCGAACGTACGGGCGGCTTCGATGCGCGCTTTACGGCGGCGTGGCGCGAGGACTCGGATCTGCAATTCGCGCTGATTAAGGCGGGACTCGTCATCGCGCGTGCGGAAGACGCAACCGTGCTGCATCCGGTGCGCCCTGCGCGCTGGGGCGTGAGCATATCGCAGCAGAAGAAGAGCCAGTTCGATGCACTGCTCTACAAAAAGTATCCCGCGATGTTTCGCACGCGCATCCGCCGCAATCCGCCGCTTTTGTACTACGCGATGCTCGCGGCGCTCGTCGTTGCGATCGGATCGTTCGCAGCACACGCGCCGCGCACCGGGTCGCTCGCATTGCTTGCCTGGGCCGCGATGACCATATGGTTCAGCATGCAACGATTGAAGACGACTGCGCGCACGCCGTCGCACGTCGCGGAAATGCTGTGGACGTCGGCGATCATTCCGTATCTGTCGATCTACTGGCGCATACGCGGCGCGTTCAAGTTCAGGGTCTTCTTTCTATGAACGTCGAGCGCATCGTCATCTTTCGCGCATTGCAGCTCGGGGACATGTTGTGCGCCGTGCCTGCGTTGCGTGCATTGCGCCGCGCCTATCCGCAAGCACATATCGCGCTTATCGGTCTGCCTTGGGCGGCGAGTTTCGTCGAACGATACGCGCATCTCGTCGATGAACTCATCGTGTTTCCCGGCGCTATCGGTTTTCCCGAGCAGCAGGAAACAGATGCACATCTGCCTCGTTTTCATCAAGCGATGCGCGCACGTCGCTTCGATCTCGCGATTCAACTGCATGGAAGCGGCGGCGTGGCGAACGATATCGTCGAAGGCATCGGCGCGCGTCTGAACGCGGGCTTTCTGAAGCCGGACGAAGCCATGCGTAAAGGCGTCTTCATGCCATGGCCCGACGATCTGCCCGAATCCGCGCGATACACCGCGCTCATGCAGCGACTCGGCATCGACGCAGGCGATCTCGATCTCGAGATTCCGCTGACCGATGCCGACAATCGCGAATGCGATGCGCTGATCGAAGCGTGCGCGCTCGATAGCGAGCGGCTCGTGCTCGTGCATCCGGGCGCGCAGCTGCCTTCCCGTCGATGGCCCGTCGAGCGCTTCGCCGACGTGGCGCGCGCGTTGTCGCGGCGCGGCTGGCAAGTCGCCATCACAGGCAGCGCGGGTGAAGCCTCGTTGACGGCGTGCGTTGCGCAAGGTGCCGGCATCGATCTCGCCGGCCGCACGTCGCTCGGCTCGCTCGCGGCGCTCGTCGCGAAGGCGCGGCTCATCGTATGCAACGACACAGGGCTTTCGCATGTCGCCGCAGCGATGCGCACGCCGAGTGTCGTCGTCGCGTCGGGCAGCGATACACGTCGCTGGGCGCCGCTCGATCACGCGCGTCATCGCGTGCTCGCGGACTGGCCCTCGTGCCGTCCGTGCGCGTTTCGCGAGTGCCCTTACGGTCATGAATGCGCGATGAACATAAGCGTGCAATCCGTGATCGACACGGCTTTCGCCCAGCTTGAATCGACCGTCCGAGAGGAGACGCTTCTTCATGCCCACGACTAGTTCCCGGCGTCTGCGCGTGCTTACCTGGCATATTCACGGCAATTATCTTTACTATCTGAGCCAGGCGCCGCACGACTTCTATCTCGTCACGCGCCCCGGTTATCCGCCGGGCTATGCGGGCACGGCGGGTGCGTTACCCTTCGGCCCGAACGTGCATGAAATTCCGGCGAGCGAAGTGCAGTCGCAATCCTTCGATGTCGTGCTCTTTCAGCACAAGCGTCAATGGGACGACGACCGCATCAATCTGCTGAGCGACGCGCAACGCCGGCTGCCGCGCGTCTACATCGAGCACGATCCGCCGCAGGAAAACCCCTTCGAACAGAAGCACTGGGTGCAGGAACGCGACACGCTGCTCGTGCACGTCACGCACTTCAACAAGCTGATGTGGGACAGCGGCGAAACGCCGACGCGCGTCATCGAACACGGCGTGATCGTGCCCGAAGGCGTGCGCTATAGCGGCGAACTCGAACGCGGCATCGCGGTGATCAATCATCTGCGCCAGCGCGGCAGGCGGCTCGGCAACGATGTCTATGCACAAGCGGCCGCGCGCGTGCCGCTCGATCTCGTCGGCATGGATGCGCAGTCGGCGGGCGGCATCGGCGAGATCGGCAATCTGGAGCTTGCGGCGTTCAGCGCGCGCTATCGCTTCTTCTTCAATCCGATTCGCTGGACGAGCCTCGGGCTCGCCATCGTCGAAGCGATGACGATCGGCATGCCGATCATCGGTCTCGCGACGACCGAACTCGCCACCGTGATCCGCAACGGCGAAAGCGGCTACGTACATACCGACACGCAGGCGCTCATCGACGCGATGCAGCACCTGCTGCGCGATCCCGCCGAAGCGCGGCGTCTCGGCGAAGGCGCGCGGCGCACCGCGCTCGAACGATTCAATATCGCGCGCTTCGCCCGCGACTGGGACGAAACGCTGCGCTTCGTATGCAGTTAGCACACACATCGAAAGGATGAAGGCGACATGAGAGAAGTCTATAGAAAGCGGATTCTGGTGACGGGCGGCGCGGGCTTTCTCGGCTCGCATCTGTGCGAGCGGCTGCTCGCGCTCGGGCACGATGTGCTGTGTGTCGATAACTTCTACACCGGCACGAAGGACAACATCGCGCATCTGCTCGACAGCCCGAATTTCGAACTGATGCGGCACGATGTGACATTTCCGCTTTACGTCGAAGTGGACGAGATTTACAACCTCGCCTGCCCCGCTTCGCCGATTCATTACCAGCACGATCCGGTGCAGACGACGAAGACCAGCGTGCACGGCGCGATCAACATGCTCGGGCTTGCGAAGCGCGTGCATGCGCGCATCTTTCAGGCATCGACGAGCGAAGTGTATGGCGACGCGCATGTGCATCCGCAACAGGAAGCGTACTGGGGCAACGTGAATCCGATCGGTCCGCGCTCGTGTTACGACGAAGGCAAGCGCTGCGCCGAAACGCTCTTCATGGATTATCGGCGGCAGCACGGACTGTCGATCAAGATCGCGCGCATCTTCAACACGTACGGGCCGCGCATGCATCCGTCGGACGGACGCGTGATCTCCAACTTCATGATGCAGGCGCTCTCGGGCGAGCCGATCACCGTGTACGGCGAAGGCTCGCAGACGCGCTCCTTCTGCTATGTCGACGATATGGTCGACGCATTCATCCGCCTGATGGACACGCCCGATGAACTCACCGGACCCGTCAATCTCGGCAATCCGCACGAGCTTTCGATGCTCGAGATCGCGCGGCGCATCATCGAGTTGACGGGATCGTCATCGGAGATCGTGTTCAAGCCTTTGCCGATGGACGATCCGTGGCATCGTCAGCCGGATATCGCGCTCGCACGCGATGCCCTCGGCTGGACACCGACGACGCCGCTCGACGAAGGCCTGCGTCGCACGGCGCAGCATTTCCGTGGCGTCATCGAGGCGATGCAGGGACGTCACGCGCTCACTATCGCCACGTCAGGTTGATGCTTCCGTTCAACGGCGCAGCATTGCATCGTCACATTCGAACGCGCGCTCGCGCCGCCCTCATCGAAGCGATGTGCGCGCCGTCACGTCGCCGATCGTCGCGATCAGCTTCGGCGCGGCGACCGGCTTCGTCAGATGCGCCTGAAAGCCCGCGGCCTGTGCGCGCGAACGTGCATCCGCCTGCGTGTGTCCCGTCAGCGCGATCGCGGGCATGCGTTCGGACAGCGACGCGCCGCGGCGCGACTCTTCCTCGCGAATGAGTCGCAGCACGTCGTAGCCGTTCTGTTCGCCACCTAGCACGATGTCACACAGAAGCGCGTCCGGCCACTGCGCGCCGGGCAGTTCGCGCAGACGCGCAAGCGCTTCATCGCCCGATGCGCAAGACATGACGCGCGCGCCCACCGATTCGAGCACGGCTTCGAGCGCATCGCGCGCGTCTTCCTGGTCGTCGAGCACCATCACGGTGATGCCGGCCAATGCATCGTCATGCGTGGCTTCGGACGCTTGCGGATCGTCGAGCACGGGACGCAGCGGCATCGTCGCGACATACGCGACATGCTCGTCGATATAGCGCACCGTGAAGCCGCCGCCCATTTCGTTCAATGCGGATTCGAGCCGCCGCATCTGCTGCGAAGACAGATCGGCGGGACTCGCGCGCTGACCGATCACCGTGAGATTCGCGTGATTGTCTTCGCGGAACACGCGCAGTTCGATGCGCTCGCCGCGCGCCGCCGAGCTCATGTGCGAACGGCACAGATCGGCCACGATCTGCTGCAGCACGCTGGCATCGCCCGAGACGCGCAAACCCGGATCGCTGATGACCGTGTAGAGATTCACGCCGCGCGTGACGATCTCGTCGTGCAGCGCATCGACCACGCCTGCGACGAGCGCATCCAGTCCGAGCGCCGTCGCGGACACCTTGCGTTGCGCGTGCTTCAGCTCGCCCTGCTGCCATTGCAGCGACCACATGCGCGCGTACACGCCATCGCGCGCGAGCAGTTCGTCGTGCTGTCCCTGCTCAACGATGCGTCCATGCTCCATCACGAGAATCCAGTCGGCATCGACGACAGTGGACAGCCGGTGCGCGATGACGATCGACGTGCGGCCCTCCGCGAGCCTGTCGAGCTCGTTCTGGATCGCGCGTTCGGAGCGCGTATCGAGCGCGGACGTCGCTTCGTCGAACACGATGATGCGCGGATTCTTGAGTATCGCGCGCGCAATCGCGATGCGCTGACGCTCGCCGCCAGAGAGCCGCACGCCGCGCTCGCCGACGCGCGTCTCGTAGTCGTCCGGCAGACGCTCGATGAAGCCGTCGAGTTGCGCCGCGCGGGCCGCCCGCGCGATGTCCGCGCGCGTCGCGCCGGGACGCCCATAGCCGATGTTGTAGGCGATCGTGTCGTTGAAGAGCACAGTGTCCTGCGGCACGATGCCGATGGTCGCGCGCAGGCTGTTCTGCGTGACCTGCGAGATGTCCTGACCGTCGATGCGTATCGCGCCCCCCGTCGGCTCGTAGAGCCTGAACAGCAGCTTCACGAGCGTCGACTTGCCCGATCCGCTGCCGCCGACGACCGCGAGCTTCTTGCCCGGATGCGCGCGAAAATCGACATCGCGCAGAATCTGCCGCGCCGGATCGTAGCCGAACTCGACATGATCGAACTCGATCTCGCCCGCCGTCACGACGAGCGGCTTCGCGTGCGCTTCATCGACATCCTCGCGCACGCGGCCGCGCGACAGCAGAATGTTGAACATGCGCTCGACGTTGACCATCGCGTCGTTGGTCTCGCGAAACACGAAGCCGAGCGTGTTGAGCGGATTGCACACCTGCACGATATACGCGTTGACGAGCACGAGATCGCCCACGCTCATGGTGCCCGCGACGACGTGTTGCGCCGCGCGCAACATCACCGCCGCAATACCGATCGTGATGATCGTGCTCTGCCCGACATGCAGCAGCGTGAGCGCGCGCTGATTGGCGATGCGCGCATGCACCCACTGCTCCAGCACGCTCGAAAGACGCCGCGTTTCGATGCTTTCGCTCGCGAAGAACTTCACCGTTTCGTAGTTGAGCAGGCTGTCGACGAGACGGCCGTCCGATTGTGCTTCGAGGCCGTTCACCGCGCGCTGGAAGCGCATGCGAAAGCGCGTGAAGATGACCGTCCACACCGAATACAGCACGAACGTCGCGCCGATGATCGCCATGAATTCCAGCGAATACGCGTGCACCATGACCGCGACGATCGTGCCGATCTCGATCATCACCGGCACGATCGTGAAGAGCGATGTGCCGAGCAAAAAGCCGATGCCGTCCGCGCCCTTCTGCACGTCGCGCACGACCGCGCCGGTTTCGCGCCGCGCATGAAAGCGCGCGCCGAGCGCATGAAGATGCGCGAACGTGCGCTCGGTGAACGACGCGACCGTGCGCTGCGTGACGATGCTGAAGACGACGTCGCGCGCTTCGTTGAGCACATCGCCGAGATAGCGCAGCAGCACGTAGGCGAGGACGAGAAAGACCGGAAAGACGACGCTCGATGCGGGATGGCTGAACTCGTCGATGACGCGCTTCAGCATCAGCGGCACGCCGACCACCGCGAGCCGCGCGCCAATCATCAGCGCGACCGCCGCGGCGGTCTGATAGCGCCAGGCCCACACCGCGCGCCACAGATCGGCGCCGATGCGCCTGCGCAGACGCGCGCGCTCCTGATCCTCCGTTACGCGGGCCGTCACTCCTTCCAGTCCTTGCGCTTGCCCGCGCCGGCATTCGATGCGCCCTTCGTCGCGGATTGCGCGTTGTTCTTCTGCACGCGCTCTTCTTCCATGCGGCTAAGCGTGGCCGGGTCCGTGCCCGACTGGCCCGCGGCGCCCGCGCCGCCGGCGACACCCGCGGATTTCCCGGACGCCTGGTTTCCCGATGTGGAATGGCCTGGCGGCGCACCGTTTTGCTGGGCGTTTGCGAGCGTGACGCCCGACAGCGAGACGCACGCGAGCGTGTGGATCATTCCCGATCGTAATTTGCGATTCATGGCGTTCTTCCTGCAACAGGGAGTGGTCAGCACTGGTGTGTCGATCAGCAACCCGTGCGCCCGGGACCGCGATGACGGACCGAATGGGAAGCGTCAAAGGGCCTGAATCCAGCATGAACCCACGTCATCATCGGGACGCCCGAAGGTCTTGTCCGACAGCGAATCGATATCGCCGGAGGCATCTCAGGCTGTTTTGCAATTCGTGAAGCAATGCCATGCACTCTTTACTATTGCAACCGATCTGTCGTAGACGAATCTGACGCCATTCCTGTTCGGAAACTCTACGCTCGAATTGCGTGAGCGTGAGGTCGATCCTCGAGAGAGTCTGCCTATCCATCTTGTCGTAGTGGGATTGAGATCGAAAAGACTCGACCCAGTACGTTTGCAGGCAATTGCCTTCAATGAGCCTTGCGCGCCGCCTCTTCCAGCCGCAAGGACGATTCGAGAACTTCGCTCGAAGACGTGACGAATTCGCGTGCCCATTGCGTGGCGGCGCGCTCGGCGGCGCTCCGCGTTCCATACGCCACGTTGGTCGGAAAGGTCGCTTTGGGCACTTCGTCGTGCTTTCGATAATCTCGCTGGCGCGAGAACTGTGCGATCGCGGTCCAGCCATCATCCGGTACGTGTTCTGGAATGATCTCGACAAAAAAACCGCTCATGGAGTACATGATGTCCTTCGTTTAAAAGCACATCTGCTGATGCAAGGTCCGAACGCCCGGAGAAACGCCCGACCGTTCGAGCGCTGCCTTGCCGCGCCGCTTTCGACGGCCACGCAATGCACGTTTTTCCAGACATGCGATGTAAATCAGGCATTCGGATAGCTTAGCCCTTATCGAGCAAATATCGGACCGCGGCGCCTAAAAAATCACGCGCATTTCATGATGTGGTTATAGGAAAGCATTCGATTAAATGCGCCGCTTTCTTGGCCGCATCCCGGGCAACATCCGGTAAGAGGCGCGTAACCCAATGCGCGTCGTGCCTTCATAGACTGTGCGCTTTCGATAACCCGCTTCGAACGCACATGCGCCCGGCTCTCACCATCGATTCGCTCGCGAGCTTCCGGCTTAGCGAAGACGGCGGCTATCTCGTCGTCGACGCGCGCTCGGGCTCGTCGGTCGCATTGCATTGCTCCGTCATGCACGAGTTGATCGCCGCGCTCGCGCACGCCATCGCGTGCTCGGAAAGAATCCGCAAGAAAAATCGCGCGGCCAAATTCACGATGCATTGCGCAGGCTGGGAAGTCGCGCTCGATGCGGATGGCACCGGCGCGCTGATTCTCTCCTTCGTCCTTCAGGGCGGCGCGCAGCTCTCCTTTCGCATACGCCGCGAAAGCGCGCTGCAGATCCATGAAGTCATCGGCGCGGCGACCGGCCAGTCCCTGCCCGCCATCGGCGATGCACCGATCCAGTAAGCCCGCGCCGCTCTCTCCACTTTTCCCGGTTCCCGCATGAAGCATCACATCTATCGCTCGCTCGCAGTCGCGGCGGGCGCCCTCGTCAGCGCGCACGCGCATGCCGGCAGCAGCTTCATCGTGCGCGACATTCGCGTGGAAGGCGTGAGCCGCGTCGATCCGTCGACGGTCTTCGCCAATCTCAAGATACGGCGCGGCGACACCTTCACCGAGACGGGAGCCACCGATGCGATCCGCGCGCTCTACGACACCGGCCTCTTCACCGACGTGAGCGTGTCGACCGAAGGCGACGTGCTCGTCGTGCGCGTCGTCGAAGCGGCGGCCATCGCCGGCGTTCAGTTCGCGGGCGTGCATGAATTCGACAAGGACAATTTGTCGAAGGCGTTGAAATCGGTCGGACTCGCGCCGGGGCAGACCTACAACAAGGCGCTCGCGAACCGCGCGGAACAGGAACTCAAGCGCCAATATCTGATGCGCGGCTTTTACGCCGCCGAAGTCACGACCACGGTGACGCCGCTCGATCGCGGCCGCGTGCAACTGCTTTTCTCGGTCGCCGAAGGACCGAGCGCGAAGATCAGGCAGATCAATTTCCTCGGCAACACCGCATTCGATGAAAAGACGCTGCACGACGAGATGCAGCTCTCCACGCCCAACTGGTTTTCCTGGTACACGAAGAACGATCTTTATCAGAAGGAAAAGCTCACCGGCGATCTGCAAAACCTGCGCTCGTTCTATCTCGATCGCGGCTACCTCGAATTCAGCGTGGAATCGACGCAGGTTTCGATCTCGCCCGACAAGAAGGACATGTATCTGACGATCATGCTGCACGAAGGCAAGCCTTACACCATCACGAGCGTGAAGCTCGCGGGCAATCTGCTCGGGCGCGATGCGGAATTGGCGCGGCTCGTGAGCATCGAGCCGGGCGAGCTGTTCTCGGCTAACAAGCTGCAGCAAGTGACGCAGACGCTCGTCGACAGGCTCGGCGGATACGGCTACGCCTTCGCGAGCGTGAACGCGCAGCCGGACATCGATCAGGCGCATCACACGGTCGCGCTCACGTTGCAGGTCGATCCGGGCAAGCGCGTGTATGTGCGCCGCGTCGAAGTGATCGGCAATACGCGCACGCGCGATGAAGTCGTGCGCCGTGAAATGCGCCAGTTCGAAAGCGCATGGTTCGACAGTCAGGCGCTCAAGCTCTCGAAAGACCGCATCAGCCGTCTCGGCTATTTCACCGATGTCGATGTGACGACCGTGCCCATCGAAGGCGATCCGGATCAGGTCGACGTGCAGATGAAAGTGACAGAGAAACCGACAGGGGCGATCACGCTCGGCGCAGGCTTTTCATCGACGGACAAGGTCGTGCTGTCCGCCGGCGTCACGCAGGACAACGTGTTCGGCTCGGGCACGAGTCTCGGCGTGAACGTCAATACGGCGAAGACGTATCGCACGCTGAGCATCACGCAGACGGACCCGTACTTCACCGTCGACGGCATTCAGCGCATCACCGATGCGTATTACCGGACGACGTATCCGCTCTACTATTCGAGCGATTCGAGCTTTCGTATCGTGAGCATGGGCGTCGACACGAAGTTCGGCATTCCGTTCTCCGAATCGGACATGGTGTACTTCGGCGCGGGCGTCGAGCAGGATCGCTTCAATACCGATTCGGATACGCCGCAATCGTATCTGGACTACGTGAGCGAGTTCGGCCGTGTGGTGAACAACGTGCCGCTCACGGCGAGCTGGAAGCGCGACCATCGCGACAGCGCGCTGGTGCCGAGCCGCGGCTATTATTTGCAGGCCAACGCGGAAGTGGGCACGCCGCTCGGCAACACCGAGTACTACAAGACCGATTTCACCGCGCAGTATTACCACTCGTTCTCGCGCGGCTTCGTGTTCGGCGTTAACCTTCAGGCGGGCTATGGCTCGGGTCTGGGCGGCAAGTCGTATCCGATCTTCAAGAATTACTACGCGGGCGGCATCGGTTCCGTGCGCGGCTACGAGTCGAGCTCGCTCGGTCCGCGCGACAAGACGACGAACGATCCGATCGGCGGCTCGAAGATGGTCGTCGCCAATATCGAGATGACGTTCCCGTTGCCGGGCACCGGCTACGACCGCACCTTGCGCGTGTTCACCTTCGTCGATGGCGGCAACGTCTGGGGCGACGAAGGCAACAGCACCGGATCGAACGGCCTGCGTTACAGCTACGGCATGGGCCTCGAATGGATTTCG
Source organism: Caballeronia sp. AZ7_KS35 (assembly GCF_023631045.1). NCBI lineage: Bacteria > Pseudomonadati > Pseudomonadota > Betaproteobacteria > Burkholderiales > Burkholderiaceae > Caballeronia > Caballeronia sp. AZ7_KS35. Next base: position 125,276 of record NZ_JALQDV010000063.1, read on the forward strand.
CCGATCGGCCCGCTCAAGCTGAGCCTCGGTTTCCCGATCGTGCATCACAGCGGAGACACGTATCAGAAGTTCCAGTTTCAGATCGGCACCGCGTTTTAAGGCTCTTTACGTGAATCTCCGGCGAAGAGCCCGGCCCGTCCCGGTTCGGCGATCTAAGCATGAGCGGGCATGACCGCGCCGAGCTTCGCGCCATTCGGACTGAAGGCGTAGCCGCGCCCGCGTATCGTCTGAATGAGGCGCGGCTCTGCGGGATCGTCCTCGACGATCTGTCGCAAACGGCACACGAGCGCATCGACCGAGCGCTCGGACAGCGCGCAGCCCTGCTCGCTCAACTGACGCGTGAGGCGCAGGCGCGACATCACCGTCATCGGATTGCGCGCGAACAATGCGAGCAGTTCGATGAGCCTGTCGTGTACGTCGATGGCCACGCGCTTGCGCTTCAGCGTGCGCTTCGCCGGATCGAGCACGAAGTCGCCGAGGCGCAGCTTGCCGTCGCCGGGCGTGACCGGCAATGCACGCCCCGCGCGATGACGCAACAGATTGCGCATCCGTGAAAGAATCTCGCGCTCGTTGCAGGGCAGTTGCACAAAGTCGTCGGCGCCGAGATCGAGACAGGTGATGGCGTCCGTCCAGCCGTGCGGCGCGCCGATGACGAGCACCGCGATATCCGGATGCAGCGTGCGCAGATCGCAGAGCACGGCTGCCGTGGGCGTGTCGGTCAGTTCGTTGCTGAGCAGGATCAGCGAAGGCTTCGTGTGCTCGATCTCGACGGCGAGCGTCTCTGCATTCGAGATCGTTCGCATCGCCGGGTAATAGCTCGAAAGAAATGCGCGCAGTTTTTGCCGAAAGCCGTCATCCGGCTCGACGATGACGATGCGATGCGGCTCGTGCGTACCGGACATCATCGTTACGCCCTCCGCAGCTTCGGACGGCCGAGCGCGGCCGCATCGAGCGCGACGTGACGTTCGCCGTTGGCGTGCAGGCGCATGCGCTCGCGGATTTCCGGTTCCGTCGCGCTCACATGCACCGCGATGAACGAGCGTTCGCCGCGAAAGTTGATCCATTCGACGACACGGCAGGACGCGCCCCACGGCTGCACGATCGGCGCCGAAAGGCGGCAGCCGCGCAGTTTCGTCGCGGGTTCGTCGGCGATCTGCGCTACATCGGCGGAACTTCGTCCGGGCCAGGACGGGCGCTTCATATCGGCCTCCTTTCGTTCGGTGCGTGGCATGGCGTAACTCCGTGGTTTTCCCTTGAGATTGCCAGCGACGTTAGCGATCAATGCCGCATCCAGCATGGAGAAAAAGTGGAGAAGTCGTGGAGATTCGCGAGGAAACTGCGTGACGAAGGCCGCATCAACTAGAATCGGCCGTCATTCAATCCGCCTGCCACGCGAAGGGTTCCTCATTGAAGTTTCGTTTTGGCATCGCCTCGAAGATCTTTCTGCTCGTGCTGGTCGCGTGTCTCGTCATCACGTTGACGATGGGCTACGCCGTGCGCGTCAGCTTCGAGAACGGCTTTCTGCATTACGTGCGCGAACGCGATGCGGGGCGCGAACGCGCCGTGATGGCGAAGGTCGCGAGCGAGTACGCCGCGCACGGCAACTGGGCGTTCCTGCGCGGCAACGACGACGCATGGCTCGCGCTGCTCGACGACGCACAGGAGCAGTTCGTGCGGCGCGAGATCGAAGACATGCGCGCGACCGTGCCGAGCGCGTGGCGCAGCTTTCCGGGCAGCGGGAGCGTGGCGCGCATCCTCGGGCCGCTCGGCGAGCCGTGGCACGGTCCGCACTGGGGCATGCGTCCTTCGAACGCGTTGCCGAACCCGTCGCCTTTCGCGCCGCCCGAATCCGCACGTCTGCGCGATTCGCTGAATACAGCGCCCGAAATCGAATCGGCGGATCGCGTGCGCGGGCATAGACGGGAACGTCCGCCTGCCGCGCTGTTCGATGCGGATCGCGCGCTCGTCGCATCCACCAACGAGCCGCCGCCGCCGGATGCGCCCGCGTCGCCCGTGCGCGTGCATGGCAAGATCGTCGGCTGGCTCGCAACCGCCGGGCCGACGCCGCTCACCGACGCCGCCGACATCGCGTTTCAGGCGCAGCAGATGCGCGCGACCTGGCAGATCGGCGGCGTCGCCGTGATACTCGCCGCCGTCGTCGCGATGGTGCTCGCGCGCCTCGTGCTCGTGCCGGTGCGCCGCGTGATGGCCGCGACGCATCGGCTCGCGAGCGGTGACTATTCGATTCGCGTGCCCGCGAAGAATCGCGACGAGCTCGACAAGCTCGCATCGGACTTCAACTCGCTCGCCGATTCGCTGGAGCGCGCGGAACGTTGCCGGCGCGAGTTCATCGCGGACGTGTCGCACGAATTGCGCACGCCGCTCGCCGTGCTGCGCAGCGAACTCGAAGCGATCGAAGACGGCGTGCATGTATTCGATGCCGCATCGCTCGCCTCGCTGCAGACGGAAGTCGCGGCGCTGAACAAGCTCATCGAAGACCTGTACGACCTGTCGCTGAGCGATGTCGGCATGCTGCGCTATCGCAAGGCGCCCGCGCAGGTGAACGCGCTCACGCGCGCGTCCGTCGATGCGATGCGTCAGTCGTTCCGCGCGAAGCGGCTCGCCATCGATGTCGAATGCAGCGATGCGCTCGCCTCCGCCGATGTCGATGTCGACGCCGCGCGTTTCGTGCAATTGCTGAAGAACCTGCTGCAGAATTCCCTGCGCTACACGGATCCGAACGGGCGCGTGCGCGTCGCGCTCGCGGGCGCACCCGACGACTGGACGCTCAACGTGCAGGACTCGTCGCCGGGCGTGCCGACGTCCGCGCTGCCGCATCTCTTCGACCGTTTCTATCGCGTCGACGAATCGCGCAGCCGGCAAAGCGGCGGCGCGGGACTCGGGCTCTCGCTATGCAAGGCGATCGTCACGGCGCATGGCGGCAGCATCCGCGCGGACGATTCGGCGCACGGCGGCGTGTCCATCACCGCGCGCTTTCCTTCCCACCGCGAGTAAGCGATGCCCGTAACTTCTCCCGCCCATGTCCTGATCGTCGAGGACGAGCCGAAGCTGGCCGCCGTGCTCGCCGACTATCTGCGCGTCGCGGGTTACATCGTGACGACGCTCGCCGATGGCGCGCAGGTCATCCCGTTCGTGCGTCAAACGCCGCCTTCGCTGATGCTGCTCGACCTGATGTTGCCGGGCCGCGGCGGACTCGATATCTGCCGCGAATTGCGGACGTTTTCGGAGCTGCCGGTCATCATCCTGACGGCGCGCATCGACGAGATCGATCGTCTGCTCGGACTCGAAACCGGCGCGGACGACTACGTGTGCAAGCCGTTCAGCCCGCGTGAAGTGGTCGCGCGCGTGAAGGCGATCTTGCGTCGCGCGGGCGGCGCGAACGCAACCGCGATCGGTACGGCGGCCAGTGCGCTGCAAATCGATCCGCAGTTTCATCGCGTGACGCTCGACGGCCACGAACTGCGCCTCACGCCGATCGAATTCCGATTGCTGCATCTGCTGCATGTGTCGATGGGCCGAATACTGCCGCGCTCGTTTCTGCTCGATAACGTCTACGCGGATCATCGCGTGGTGACGGATCGCACGATCGACAGCCACATCAAGAATCTGCGCCGCAAGCTGCAGGACGTCCGGCCCGAGGGCGAGATCATCGTCTCGGTCTACGGCGTCGGATACAAGCTCGAAATCTGAGCGAACGTTCAGTTCGATGCGGGCATCGTCACGCGCGCGATCAGGCCCGAAGGCTCGCGATTGATGAGCGCGAGCGTGCCGCCGTGCGAACGCACGATGTCATCGACGATCGACAGCCCGAGGCCCACGCTGCCGGGCCGCTGCGCGCGCGCCGGGTCCAGGCGCACGAACGGCTCGATCACGTCCTGAAGGCGATCGGCGGGAATGCCCGGCCCGTCGTCGGTCACGTCGATCACCACGTTGCCTGCATCGAGCGCCGCCGTCACGACGATCTCCGTGCCGAAGTGAATGGCGTTGTCGATGAGATTCGTGAGAACGCGCTGGATCGCATCCGGCTTGCAGAAGAACGGAATCTGATCCGGCCCGTCGTAGCGGATCGCCGCGCCCGACTCCGCGTATTCGTCGCATAGCGTGCCGAGCAGCGCGCCGAGATCGAGCCACTCTTTTTTCTCCGCGCCCGCATCGCTCGTGAGGAATGCGAGGGCAGAACTCACCATTGTCTGCATCAGATCGATGTCGCGCAGCAGCTTGGCGCGCTCGATCTCTTTCTTCTCGGCGTCGAGCTGCAGGCGCATGCGCGTGAGCGGCGTGCGCAGATCGTGGCTGATCGCGGCGAGCATGCGCGTGCGGCTTTGCATCGAGCGCGCGATGCGTTCCTGCATACGGTTGAACGCATGCGCGGCGCGGCGGATTTCGAGCGGTCCTTCTTCATCGATCGGCGCAACGGTGATGTCGCGGCCGAACGCATCGGCTTTCTCGGACAATCGCCGCAACGGGCGAATCACGCGCGACACCGCCCACGCCGACAATCCCGCGACGCCCACGCACAGAAACGCGAGCGCGCCGAAGAACGGAATCGTGAAGCGATCGGGCTCGCGTTCGTTGCGGTCGGTGCGAATCTCCAGCGTGCGCTGGCCGAGGGGAATCAGCACTTGAAGATTCTGCGTCGGCTGACGCGCATCGCACGTTCGCACCGTCAGCGCCGCGCCCGCGTGCAGTTCCGCTCTGAGCGCGGCTTCGAGATCGTGCGTGTCGAGCGTCGAGCCTTTGCAGATGACGGCATCGTCGACGAGCTTCGCCGTCATGCGCGCGCGATCGGCGGCGGCCAGCACGCGCACGCGGTCCGCGTCGGGCGTCGCGCTCAGCATGTCCACCAGCGCGACGATGCGATACGACGTCTGCCACGGCCACGGCGGGCTCGGCGGCGCGCCGGGATAGAACAGCAACACGATGAAAAGCAACAGCGTCGCCGCCGACGAGCCCGCGACGATCGCGAGAATCTGCCCGAGCGTGGTCGCGAAAACGCGCGGCATCAGGCGGCGCATCACTGGGCGGTCACTTCGGGCTGGAACGCGTAACCGTCGGCGCGCACGGTTCGGATCGGATCATCGAGCGGATCGTCGCCCGCGAGCTTGCGGCGCAGCCGGCTCACGAGCAGATCGACGGAGCGCGTCGCGATCGGGAAGTTTTTGCCGCGCGTGAGACGGATGAGTTCTTCGCGCGATAGCACTTGCCGCGGATGCTGGCACAGTACGAGCAGCAAGTCGGTTTCGGCGCCCGTCAACGGCACGCGCAAGCCGGCGGGCGAGCGTAGAAAGCGTCGGTACGGATAGAACGTGAAGCCGGAGAACGTCATCACGATTTCGCTTGCCGGCGCGCGCGCGGCGGCCTCGTTCGTCTGGCCGCGGCGCAACACGACGCGGATGCGCGCGAGCAGCTCGCGCAGATCGAAGGGCTTCGACACGTAATCGTCCGCGCCGAGTTCGAGGCCGACGACCTTGTCGGTCGGTTCGGACAGCGCGGTCAGCATGATGATGGGCGGCCCGCCCGATGCACGCACGCGACGGCAGAAGCTCAGGCCGTCTTCGCCGGGCAGCATCACGTCGAGCAGCACGAGGTCGAAGCCGCCGCGCGCGAGCAGTTCGTGTCCGGCTTCCGCGCTTCCGGCGACCTGCACGCGAAAGCCTTTGCCGCGCAGATAATCCGCGAGCGATTCGCTGATTTCCGGGTCGTCTTCCACGAGCAGCAGTTGAGATTCGTTCACTTCGTTGCACCGGTTCGAGAGCGGGCGGCGTCGCGCCTCAAGACGAGATTGTCCATCAATCCGGACCTGAACTTCATGTCAATCCGGACACACTCGGCCATCTTACTCAGTACGCGGATGTCGCGCGCAGACCACAACGGCCTTCCGATTCGCACAAGGCATTACCGCAGGTAATCGCGATTCGCGCCGCATTGCGGCATCGCGCGCACGCGAACGCATTGATGCTCAAGGGATTCCTCTTTCGCTGTGCTCCGCAGGCGCACGCGTTACACAACATTCGGTAACTCGCGTCCAACGAAAGCACGTCATGTGCCGTGATTTAATCCGCCGTCCGATGCGTCGACCGATCGATCGGAAAGAACCTCAAGCTCTCTTGGAGATACCACAGTGAAGAAATCCCTATTCACGCTGAGCGCGCTGGCCGCGCTCGGCACCGTCGCCGGCACGGCGCACGCGCAAAGCAGCGTGACGCTCTACGGCCTCATCGACGCGGGCCTCACCTACACGAACAATCAGGGCGGCGCGCATAACGTTCAGGCGACGAGCGGCGCCGTCAACGGCAGCCGCTGGGGCCTGCGCGGAACGGAAGATCTCGGCGGCGGCCTGAAGGCGATCTTCACCCTCGAAAGCGGCTTCAGCATCATGAACGGCAAGCTCGGCCAAGGCGGACGCGAGTTCGGCCGTCAGGCGTTCGTCGGACTGTCGAGCGATCGCGCGGGCGCACTCACGCTCGGCCGTCAGTACGATTCCGTCGTCGATTATCTCGGCCCGCTCGCACTCACGGGCACGCAATACGGCGGCACGCAGGCCGCGCATCCGTTCGACAACGACAACCTCGACAACTCGTTCCGCGTCAGCAACTCCGTGAAGTACCAGAGCCTGAACTACGGCGGCTTCAAGTTCGGCGGCCTGTATGGCTTCTCGAACGATGCGGGCGGCTTCGCGACGAATCGCGCGTATAGCGTGGGCGCATCGTACAACTACGGTCCGTTGAACGTAGCGGCGAGCTACATGCAGCTGAACAACGCGGGCGCGACGCTGAATTCGAGCGGCGCAGTCAGCGATGACGCCACGTTCAGCGCAAGCCGTCAGCGCACGTTCGGCGCGGGCCTGAGCTATACGTTCGGCGCGGCGCAAGCGGGCTTCGTCTTCACGCAGACGCGACTCGACGGCGCGACGGGCATCGGCGCATCGGCATCGGGCACGACCAACGGCATCACGCTCGATGGCGGCAGCGCGCGCTTCACCAACTACGAAGTGAACGGCCGCTACAACCTGACGCCCGCGTGGTCGGTGTCGGGCGCGTACACCTTCACCGACGGCCATCTCGAAGGCGTCGATCCGAAGTGGAATCAGTTCAGCCTGCAAACGGCGTACGCGCTGTCCAAGCGCACCGACGTGTATCTGCAAGGCGTGTATCAGCACGTGAGCGATACGGGCGATTCGGGCATCACGGCGGCGATCAACGGACTGTCGGCATCGTCGACGAACAGCCAGGTCTCGGCGACCGTGGGCTTGCGTCACCGCTTCTGATCGAAGCGTGAGCGAACGGCGGACGCGTATGTCCGCCGTTTTTGCGTCGCATGGGTTGCGGCGTTACTGATCGTCCCAGCGCGCGACGGTCTGTTCCTGAACGCCGAGCCCTTCGACGGATAGCTTCATCACGTCGCCCGGTTTCAGGTATTGCTCGGGCTTCATGCCGAGGCCGACGCCCGGCGGCGTGCCCGTCGTGATGACATCGCCCGCTTCGAGCACGACGAACTGGCTGATGTACGAAACGAGCTTGCTGATCGGAAAGATCATGTCGGACGTCGATGAGTTCTGGATGCGCTCGCCGTTCAGTTCGAGCCACAGCGGCAGATTCTGCACGTCGCCGAGTTCATCGGGCGTGACGAGCCACGGACCGAGCGGACCGAAGGTGGGCGCCATCTTGCCTTTCACCCATTGACCGCCGTGTTCGAGCTGGAACGCGCGCTCGGACACGTCGTTGCAGACGCAATATCCGGCGACATGATCGAGCGCGTTCTCCTCGCTCACGTAATGCGCGCGCTTGCCGATGACGAACGCGATCTCCACTTCCCAATCCGCCTTTGTCGAGTTGCGCGGCAACAGCACGCGATCGTTGGGGCCGCTGATGCACGACGGCGCCTTGTTGAAAAGAATCGGCTCTTCGGGAATCGGCGCGTTGGTTTCGATCGCATGTTGAACGTAGTTCAATCCCACCGCGATGAAGTTGCCCGGCCGCGCAATGCACGCGCCGATGCGCGGGTTGCCTTCGACGACCGGCAACGTCGCGATGTCGAGCCCCTGAAGGCGCTGCATGCCGCCCTTGGCGAAGAACGCGGGATCGAAGTCGTCGGTGATGGCGAAGGCATCGCGGATGCGGCCTTCATCGTCGAGAATGCCGGGCTTTTCCTGGCCGGGATTGCCGTAACGCAGAAGTTTCATGACGTGATTTCCTTTGAGTGGGCGGATTCAGGCGGCGTGAAAGAATTCGAGAATCGCGTCGATCTGACCGCTATGCATGTCGATGCCGGTCACGACCGGACAGCCGCATTCGATCGCCTTCGCGATGAGCGCCGTCGGCTCGCCGGGCGGACGCAACACGACGTCGCCGACGATCTGCTTGTTCTCGAACGCATCGAACGGCGCGGGCATGCCATCGCCTGATTCCATGCCGACAATCGACGCGTTCACGATGATGTCTGCACGCTGCGCATCGGCATCGCCGGAAACGATCTCGCAGCCTTCGCACGACGCCGACAGTCGCGCAGCCAGCGCACTCGCCTTCGCGCGATCGATATCGCAGAGCGTGATGTGCGCGACGCCTGCATCCGCGAGCGATACCGCGATCGCCGCGCCCGCGCCGCCGCATCCGAGCACGAGCGCGCGCTTCGCTTTCACGTCGTGGCCCTTCGCGAGCAGGCCGCGCACGAAGCCTTCGCCGTCGAACATGTCGGCGTGCCAGCGGCCTTCGTCATCGCGACGCAAAGCGTTCACCGCGCCGATGCGCCGTCCGCGCGAATGCACTTCATCGGCGATGGCGAGCGCACGTGTCTTGAACGGCGACGTCACGAGCAGGCCGTCGAGGTTCTTCAGGCGCAGCAGCGCGGGCAGAACCGCATCGATCTCGCTTGCCTCGATGTGCATCGGCACGAGCACCGCATCGATGCCCGCGTCGGCGAACTTGCGCGTATAGACTTCGGGCGAGCGCACCTGCGCGATCGGATCGCCGATGATGCCGTACAAGCGCGTGCGCCCCGTGATCGACGCGGCACTCATGCGCGGCTCCCGTACCACTCGGCGATGCGTTGCGAACGATGCCTACGTTCCCGGGCCACCGTTTCATCCTTGATGCCCATGAGTTGCGGCGCGAAGATGCGCGCGTCCATCTCGTGCACGTCGGTGGCGATGGCTGGACGGAACTCCATCTGCGCGAAGACATCGCGTTCGATATCGATGCCCGGCGCGACTTCGATCAACTCCAGCCCTTTATCGCCGACACGAAACACCGCGCGCTCGGTGATGAACAACGCGGAATTGCCGCGCTCGTGCGCGAGCGGCGCGCTATAGCAGATCTGTTCGAGCGAACGCACGAACTTGCGATGCCTGCCTTCCTGCACGATCCGCGTCTTGCCGTTCTCCCATTGCACGTCGAGCCCGCCCGCGGTGAGCGTGCCGCTGAAGATCACGCGCTTCGCGTTCTGGCTGATGTTGATGAACCCGCCGACGCCGACGATCTTGTCGCCGAAGCGGCTGATGTTCACGTTGCCGTGCGCGTCGACTTCCGCGAACGAGAGGAACGCGAGATCGAGACCGCCACCATCGTAGAAGTCGAATTGCGACGGCTGCTCGATCATCGCGGCGAAGTTCTGCGCGCCGCCCGAATCGCGGCCTGTGATGGGCGCACCGCCGATCAGCCCTTGCTCGTTGGTGAGGATCACCGAGTCGAGCAGGTCTTCTTCCGCGGCGACGGTCGAGAGTCCCGTCGAAATGCCTGCGCCGAGATTGCACACGGCATGCGGATACAGCTCCATCGCCGCGCGCCGCACGATTACCTTGCGCGGGCCGAACGGCAGCGGACGAATCTCCGAAAGCGGCACGCGCAATTCGCCGGCGTAGCTCGGATCGTAATCGGTCGCGTAAGTCTGACGCTGCTCCGGCTCGACGACGACGAAGTCCACGAGAATGCCGGGGATCTTCACTTGCTTGGGCGGCAGCGTGCCGCGCCGCGCCATGCGTTTCACCTGCACGACGACGATGCCGCCCGCGCGCCGTGTCGCCTGCGCCATCGCGAGCATTTCGCCGAGCACGGCTTCCTGTTCCATCGTGACGTTGCCGTCTTCGTCGGCGGTGGTGCCGCGCAGGAACGCGATATCGATCGGGAACGGCTTGAAGCGCAGCCATTCCTCGCCGTCGATATGCATCAGCTCGACGAGCATCTCTTCCGTCGACGGACTCTGACGCGCGCCCTGCTGACGCGGATCGACGAACGTGCCGAGCCCCGTCTTCGTAATGAGGCCGGGACGCCCGCCCGCCATTTCGCGCATCAGTTGAGACAGCACGCCTTGCGGCAGCGTGTATGCCTCGATGCTGTCGTTCGCGGCCATGGTGACGAGACCGGGCGAATCGACGAGCGCACTCGTGATCGCGCGCTTTAGCAGACCTTCGTGCGCGAGATGGCTCGCCCCGAGCGCGGCGCGATCGCCGATGCCGACCACGCTGATCGACGTGATGCCGCGCGGTTGCTCGTCAGCGAGAAAGCGCCGTTCCACAGCCGCCAGCAGCGCTTCGGGCACCGCGTGTCCGCCGCCCGATCCGCTGATCAGGATGGAATCGCCCGAACGCACCAGTGCGGCTGCGTCGTCGCTGGAAATTCGTTCCATGGATTGCCTCGTCTCCGTAAGTCTCTTGCGGCCTTCTTTTCGCCGACAAGCCGAATGTAACCGGTCTCATTTTCGGTTTCAAGCTGCACCGGCAGGTTTCAGGGAATACCACTATCGTCGTTCTTCCATGGCATTCGCGAGTTGGCAGGAGGCGTCTGTAACCGGTAACATGAACGCACCGTTTGCAGCGCAGGCGCATTGCTATAATCGGCCCACTCCGCACGAACCCCGATCATGGCCAAGAGCAAGAAGACGACGACCGAAGACGCCGACGCCGGCAAGAAGCCACGCGCGTCCGGCGTGACCTTGCGCGACGTCGCGCGCTTCGCGGGCGTTTCGTCGGCTACGGTGTCGCGGGTGATGAACAATCCCGAGGTCGTGTCCGACGAATTGCGCTCGCGCATCATGGTCGCGATCGATCATCTCGGCTGGGTGCCGCACGCCGCCGCGCGCGCGCTCGCCACGCAACGCACCGGCACGATCGGCGCGGTGTTTCCCACGCTCGCCAACGAGCATTTCGCTACCGCCATCCAGACCTTGCAGGAAGCGTTCGAGCAGGTCGGATACACGTTGCTGCTCGGCTGCTCGCAATACGATCCCGAACGCGAGCACCGGCAGGTTCGCACGATGCTCGAACGCGGCGTCGATGCCGTGGTGCTCGTCGGCGAGGCGCATCATCCGGACCTTTACGCGCTGCTCGCGCAGCGGCAGGTGCCGTTCGTGAACACGTTCGCGTATCGCGAGGGCGCGCAATCCTTGTGCGTCGGCATCGACAATCATCAGGCGTTCTTCGACTTCACGACGTATCTCATTGGACTCGGACATCGCCGCTTCGCGATGCTGTCGCAAACCGCCGACTCGAACGACCGCGCCCGCGCGCGGCGTGAAGGCGTGCGCGATGCGCTCGCCGAACACGGGCTGGGCATTTCGGCGGCGCACATGGTGGAAGGGTTCTGGGGCGCTCGTGTCGGACGCCAACTCTTCTCGCAAGTGATGGATACGCCGCAACCGCCGACGGTCGTCATCTGCGGCAACGGCTCGTTCGCGATGGGCGCGATGCTCGAAGCCATGCAGAAAGGCTACGACATTCCGAATCAGCTCAGTCTCGTCGGCTTCGACGACTTCGAACTGATGGCCGAACTGCCGATTCCGATCACGACGGTGCGCGTGCCTAGCGCGCAGATCGGCGCGGAGGCCGCGCGCATGATCCTCGCCGAGCTCGCGCAGAAGGGCAGCGCGCGCAGCGTGAAATGCGAGGCGGAGATCATCGTGCGGGCGTCTTCGGGTCCGCCGCCGAAAGCGCGTCGCGTGCGGGCTTAGTTCACTTCGCGACCGCGCGCGGCCTCCCAGATCGCGTACCACTCTTCACGCGTCAATTCGATATCGAGCGCATTCACCGCGTCGCGCATGCCATCGATGCGCTGCGTGCCCGCAATCGCTATCGGACGCGACGGCAGCCTGAAAATCCACGCATAAGCGATCGACACCCAACTCGTCACGCCACGTTCATGCTGTATCGCTTGCAGCGTCTCACGCACGCGCGCTGCGACGGGATCGCGCTCGTCGAACAATCTGCCGCCGCCGAGCGGCGACCAGAACATCGGCGTGACGCGCGCCGCTTGCAGCGCGCTGAATGTGCCGTCTTCGAGCGGCGCCGACATGAACGGTGACAGTTCGATCTGATTCGTCGCAAGCGGAATGCGTGCATGGAGTGCATCGAAATCGCGCGCCATGAAATTCGATACGCCGAACGCGCCGACCTTGCCTTCGCTAATCAGACGCTCCATCTCGAGCGCGAGTTCTTCCGCGTCCATCAGCGGATCGGGCCGATGCAGCAGAAACAGTTCGACGCGCTCGCTTTGCAACGCACGCAGCGAACGCTCGACGCTCTCCCGCACATGCGCCGCGCTGCTGTCGTAATGCTTCACGCGATGCGCGGGCCGCGCCGGCGATACCAGCATGATGCCCGCCTTGGTGATCAGTTGCATACGCGAGCGCAGACCGGGACGCAACGCCAGCGCATCGCCGAAGAAGGTTTCCGCTTCGTATCCGCCGTAGATATCGGCGTGATCGAAACTGGTCACGCCCAGTGCGACGCATTCTTCGATGAACGCCGCGAGCGTTTCGCGACTCATGTTCCAGCGCATCGCGCGCCACATGCCGGCGACGACGCGCGACAGCTCGACACCCGCCGAAAGCGTTGCGGTTCGATATTTTTCCGTCATGTTTTATGGCCGGTCACACCTTCGGTCAAGTTCGCGCGCCTTGCATCGACTTCGCGATGCGTAATACGATCACGCCACTCTCGCCGCTCTCCGGTCAGGCAGCGCAGTGCCGCTCGGTCTCAGCGGCCAAAGCCCGGCGAGTTCGGCCGCGGTGCTCTGCAACCGCGGCGCGATGGCTTCGATTTGCGCCGTCGTCATGCGCACGCTCGGACCTGCAACGCTGACCGTGCCCAGTGCCGGGCCGACGCCATTCACGCGGACAGGCACCGCCAGCGCCGAAACGCCGGGCTCCGCTTCGCTGACCGCGATCGCATAACCGCGCTGCTCCGTGAGCGTCAGTTCCTTCAGGAGATCGTCGATGGACCTGACGACGTTCGGGCCTTGTCGATCGGCATCGCCGAAGCCCATGTCGGTGACGATCTGGATGGCGCGTTCGCGAGGCATCGTGGACAGCCACGCCTTGCCCGTCGCCGTCGAATAAACGGTGACTCTTCCCGTCGCGGAACTCGGCGGCTGATAGATGAGGCCGGCAGTCGCGCCTTGCGCCTGTGCGAGCCAGACGAGCGTGTCGCCATCGGCGACGGCGAGGCGCACGAACTCGCGCGTTTCCTGCGCGAGCCGGTCGAGAATCGGCTGGCAGATGATCGGAATGCCGGTCGCCGCGTAGAACCGCTGGCCCATGACGGCGAGACGCATCGTCAGCCGATAGAAGCTCGTGTCGGGTTCCTTGGCGACCCAGCCGAGATCGACGAGCGTCGAAAGCAGCCGATGCGCGCCGCTCTTCGGCAACGACAGACGTTCCGCGATCTCTCCGAGGGGCAAGGTGTTTGCACCCTCGGCAAGAAGGCTGATTATGTCCAGGCACCGCTCTGCTGGTATGTGCGACATGGTGATTCCGGTGGCCAGGTTGAATTCAGGTCGAACGCGATAACACGCCGAGCCGGCATATTTCGAGCGCGTACACGGCGGCGTCGCGTCTCGGCCGCAATCCGGCGTCGTGCAGTTGCGGGGCATCGATGAATTCGCGCGCCCGTTCGGCGGCTTCCTCCGTCGATGCTTCGACGAGCACGATCCATGCGGGCACATCGAACGCGCGGGTGCGCGACTCTTCGGTATCGAGAAAGCTCGCCTGATCGGATGCGAACAGATGGCACGCGAGCACACCGGTCGATGACATCGCTTGCGGAAAGGCCACATCGCGCAGCCAGGCTTCAGGCGTCACGTCCGATGAAGACGCCCCGTCGATGCGGATCGCGAGCACATGACCGCCCGAGCTCTCGCCGACGCTGAACACGGGCCGGCAGACCGCGCGCGACGTGTTGCGGAAATACGTGAGCGTCTTCGTCGTCGCGGGCGTCGGCGCGTTCAGGCGCGCCATGTAGCCGGGCGAACTCATCACGTCGAGATCGGCGGCTTCGTACATCGTCAGCCATTCGGGCGAATGGCCCGCCTTGCGAAACCTCCGGCCGCGCCTGAAGCCGGCAATCGCGAGCCGCTCGGGAATATGCTCCTTGTCGTGCCATTCGTAGAACTGCTCGCGCCCCGCTTCGTCGATGTCGTTCCACACGAGAACGATGCCGCTTCCCAGCAGCGCGGCGGGCGCCATCGCGTTGCCCGCATCTTGATCTGTTTGCAGATTCATCGTCCGAGAAACTCAGGTTCGCGTTTGGCAAAGAACGCTGCGACGCCTTCGTGAAGATCGCGGCTGTCGAAGATCTTTTGCTGAACGACGGTTGAAAGCGACAACGCTGCATCGAGCGGCTGATCCTGCGCGGCATCGACGAGCTGCTTGGCGAACCGGTTCGACAGCGGGCCGCGCGCGCAGATTGCCTTCGCGAGCTCGCGCGCCGCCGGCAACGCGGAACCGTTCTCTGCAATCCGGTTGACGAGACCCCACGAGAGCGCCTCTTCCGCGCCGATGGTCGTGCCCGTGAAAAGCAGTTCCTTCGCGCGCGCAGGACCGATAAGACGCGTCAGCCGCAACGAACCATTGCCCGCGAGGCCGCCGAGGCGCGATTCGGTGAGTCCGAGCGTCACGCCCGCGCGGCACACGCGCAGATCGCATGCGAGCGCCAGTTCGAGACCGCCGCCGAGCGCAGGGCCATCGATTGCGGCGATCGTCGGCATCGGCAGGCGTGCGAGACGGCGCAACACCATGTCCTCGAACAGAATCTTCTTCTCGCTCGCGTCCGCGAAGATGTCCGCGAACTCGTTGATATCGCTGCCCGCGCAGAACGCGCGCGCCGAGCCGCCATGCACGATCACGCAACGCACATCGCCGCGCGTTTCGAGTTCGTCGATGGCCTTGTTCAGCGAGCGCAGCAGTGCGCGCGTGACCAGATTCAGCGGACCGTTCGCCAAACCGATCTCCGCGATACGGCCATCGATCCGCACGATCACCCCGCCTTCCGATGCCTCGTTCATGCCTGCTCCGCGCTGGCCCGCGGAACCTCGATGCCATGCAGCACGCCCATGCGCGCGAAATGCGCGTAGATGGTGTCCACGTAACGAGCGAACTCGGGCGCATCGCCGAGCACGATAGGCCGCGGACGCGGCAGCTCGACGACGATCTCATCGACGACTTCACCCGGCGTCGGGCTCATGACGAAGATGCGGTCGGATAGGCCGACAGCTTCCTCGACGCTATGCGTGATGAAGAGCACCGTCGGACGCCGCCGCATCCACAGCGCTTCGAGATCCATGCGCACTTGAAGGCGCGTGAGCGCATCGAGCGCGCCGAAAGGCTCGTCCATCAGGATCAGCGAAGGATCGTGGACGAGCGTGCGAATCAGCGATACGCGCTGACGCATGCCGCCGGAAAGCTGCCTCGGATACTTGTCGACGGCATGTTGCAGCCGCAGTTGCGCGAACAACTCGCGAGCGCGCGCCGCGATTTTTTCGCGCGGCAGGCCACGGATGTCGGCCTGAAGGAGAACGTTCTCCATCGCGGTTCGAAAGTCGAGCAGCAAGTGATCCTGAAACGCAATGCCGACATCGGTCACGGGCTTGTCGACGGTGCGATCGCCGACGACGATGGTTCCTTCCGAGCGCTCCAGCAAGCCCGCGACCATCAGCATGAGCGTGCTCTTGCCGCAGCCCGACGGACCGACGACGGAAACGAATTCTCCCGCCTCGATATTGATGCTGAGTGCCTTGAGCGCACGGAACGGCTTGTCGGTGTCCTCGCCAAAAATCTTGGACACGCCGTCGATGCGAATCGGCACGCCGGCCGGCGTCACGTCGTTGCTTGCGGTTGTCGGCATGATCGTTTCGGTGGTCATAATGTGATCGGGTCAGGCGGATTTTTCGACGGCGGCGAGCGGAACCTTCGAGCACAGCAGCGCCTTGGTGCCTTGCTGGACGACTTGTCCGTCCTGATTCACGATTTTCACGTCGAAGAGCGCGATGGCCTGCGTGGGCTTCGATTTGCTGTCGCGCAGTTCCTTGATCGAATAGTCGACGAACATCGTATCGCCGACGAAGAGCGGCGCGACGAACTTCCAGTCGTTGATGCCGAGAAAGGCAATCGCGGTTTCGCGTAGTTCGCCGGTACGCGCCCACATCAGGCCGTGAGCGTAGGCCAGCCCCAGCATGCCGTGCGCGACGCGCCGGCCGAACTGGCTGTTCTTTGCGTAGACGTCGCTGGTGTGCAGTTCCGAGAAGTCGCCCGTCATTCCGGCGAAGCCCACGAGGTCCGCGTCGGTGATAGTGCGTCCTGGGCTGCGAAACCGCATGCCTTCTTGTAGATCCGAATAGCGGTATCCGGTGCGTCGCTCTTCAGTCATGTTCAGGTATCCGTATCATTGTGATTTACTTGCACGCGCGCATTTGGTTCGCCGGCGGCAGGAACTCGTCGGTGTAGTACTTCTTCGGGTCTTGCCCGGCGGGAAGCAGCTTCACTTGCGACAGCAGTTCCTGCGTCTTTGTCCACGAAGCATCCTCTGCCTTGCCGACGCTCTTCGCGCCGCCGCTGCAGAACAACGGCGTGATCGCGGCAAGTTCGGCGGCAGCCAGCTTTTCGTTGACGTTCGGGAACACGGTCTTGAGATCCTTCACCGCCTTGTCGGGGTTGTCCATGGCGAAACTCCAGCCCTTCAGGCTCGCCGCGACGAACTTCCTGACGACATCCGGATTGCTCTTCAGGTAATCGTTGGTCGCGAAGATCGACGTGCTGACGGTCGGCACGCCGTAGTCCGCGAAGCGGAAGTTCACGAGCTCCGCGCCCTGCGCTTCCAGTTGAAGCTGATACGAATCCATCGAACCGAGAATCGCATCGACCTGGCCTTGCAGCAGCGCGGGCACCATGCTCGATACCGGCATGTTGATGAGCGTGACATCCGATTCCTTCAGGCCGTTTGCCTGGAGGAACAGGGGCAGCATCGTCGTTTGCGACGAACCGGAAGGCACGCCGACCTTGCGCCCGGTCAGATCCTTGATGGACTTGATGCCCGATTTCTTCAGCGCCGATACCTCGTTCGGGTTCGACTGATAGATCGTGGCGATCACGCGCATCGGCGCGCCCTTCGCGATCAGTTGGCTCACCGCGACGGCATCGGCATAGGCAAGCGAGGCGCGGCCGTTCGCGACGAGCTGCGCGGTGTTGCCGGAGCCGTTGCCCTCGGTGAGTTTCACGTCGAGTCCCGCCTGCTTGTAGAAGCCTTCCGCGACGGCCGCCGCGAAGCCTGCGTTCGGACCACCGGCAGTCCAGTTCAGTTGAAACGGAACCTCGGTATCGGCGACGGCCTTCCCGCAGACGCCCGCCGCGAGAGCGAGAGCCAGCGTGGCCGAAGCGAGTTTGCCGATGGTCGTATGCATGTGTGCGCTCCGTTTGTATTTGGATTAGTTGAATTTCGCGCGCTGCCAGGGCGTCATGGCCCATTCCGCGAACTCGACGACATAGTTGATCGCAATGCCGATCAGCGTCAGCACCGCGAGCACGGCGAACGTCAGTTCGACATCCATCGTGCTCGTGCCTTTCAGAAGCACGTAGCCAAGCCCTTTATTCGAGCCGACGAATTCGGCCACGATGGCCGCCGTCGAAGCGATCGTCGCGGATGTCTTGATGCCCGAGAAAATGACCGGCAACGCAGCGGGAAGCCGAAGAAAACGAAACGTCTGCCACGACGATGCGCCCATCGACTTCGTCAGATACAGCAGACGCGTATCGAGAATCTGAAAGCCGCTGATGCTCGCGAGCAAGAGCGGGAAGAAGGTCATGAGCACGGTCAGCAGCACCTTCGATTCCATGCCGAAGCCAAGCCACACGAGGAAAAGCGGCGCGACGGCGATCTTGGGCACGAGCTGCATGAACATGAGCGGCGGATAGACGATCTGCTTCGCCACGCGCGAGAGCGCAATGGCGAGACCGAGCGGAATCGCGGTCACGACGGTCAGGCCGAAGCCAAGCAGGATTTCGGTGAGCGTGATCAGCGAGTTCGACCAGATATCGCGCCAGTCGGTGATGATGCGTCCGAAGACGCCGCCCGGACTCGGCACGAGATAAGGCGGAATCTTGAAGAGGGGAATCGCCACCGCCCACAGGACGATGAGCGCGACGAAAGTCGAGGGCGGCAAACATAGCCAGCCGATGCGCCGCGCTCGCCGGAGAGCGAGAGAAGGCGGATTGACAGTCGTGCCGTGCGCCGATGCGTGAGCCATAAGAACGTTCCGTGGGTCGAGAACTACGTTGGTCTGCGCGGGGCGGCATTTCGTCGGAAGATTTTGCGCCGTCCGTAGATTGAATGTCGTTCAATCTTGACGACGAGGCCATTGGGACAAACCCAAAGGACAAGGCATCGACGGGCACGCTCGATTTACAGGCTATGATCTGTTTTAATGCTTAACAACTCAGAGGCTGTAAAATGGCTTTACAGATCAAAACCTGTAGGAGCACGCGATGGACTATTCGCTGAAAACACTGAGCCAGCTCAGGCCGATCCTGATCGGCTTTCGCAAGGCGGCGGGCCTCACGCAAGCGGCGGTCGCGGCGCGTCTCGGCGTTACGCAGCAGACGTACGCGCAACTCGAAGCCAATCCGGCAGCAGTGAGCGTCGAACGTCTCTTCAAGGTTCTACGCGTGCTCGACGTGGAACTCGCGCTCACGCGAGCGGAAAAGGCGAGCGAAGCCGCGTCGATACACCCGCCGCCGCCCATCGCGGCCAAGGCCACCGCCGCGCGCCCCGCACGCAAGCGCGCCACGGCCGCCGCTGCGGCCTCGAAGAAACGGGAGAACTGGTAAACATGGCGCGCCGCACGCAATCCGGCCGACTCGACCTGTGGATGAACGGCCTGCCCGTCGGGCATTGGGAAACAGGCGCGGCCGGCGAACGCCTCGTCTATCGCGACGACTGGATCGCCGATCCTCAAGGCCGTCCGCTATCGCTGTCGCTGCCCTTCACGCCGGGCAATCAGCCGTGGCGCGGGCAAGTCGTCACCGACTTCTTCGATAATCTCCTGCCCGATAGCGAGCCGATCCGCCGCCGCATCGCCACGCGATTCCGCACCGGCGGCACGGCGCCGTTCCAGTTGCTCGCGCAGTTGGGCCGCGATTGCGTCGGCGCCCTTCAAATGCTGCCGCCCGGCGAAGCGCCCGTCGATCTCGACACCATAAAAGGCCGTGCGCTCACCGCATCGCAGATCGCGCGTCTGTTGCGCAAGACCACATCGGCGCCGCAACTCGGCCAGCACGAAACGGTCGACGACCTGCGCCTGTCCATCGCCGGGGCGCAGGAAAAGACCGCGCTTCTGCGTCACGGCAAGCGCTGGCTTCTGCCCGAAGGCAGCACGCCGACCACGCATATCTTCAAGCTGCCGCTCGGGCTCGTCGGCAACATGCGCGCCGACATGCGTACATCGGTCGAGAACGAATGGCTCTGCTCGAAGATCGTCGCGGCGCTCGGCCTGCCCATCGCGCGATGCGAAATGGAACGCTTCGACGATCAGAAGGTGCTCGTCGTCGAGCGCTTCGATCGCCGTCTGTCGAGCGACAAATCGTGGATCCTGCGCCTGCCGCAAGAGGACATGTGTCAGGCCACCGGCACGCCAGCGCTGCTCAAGTACGAGTCGGACGGCGGTCCCGGCATCGAACGGATCATGGAGGTGCTCGCCGGATCGACGCACGCCGCACAGGACCGTCTTCGCTTCTTTCGCACGCAGATGATCTTCTGGATACTCGCCGCCAGCGATGGTCACGCGAAGAACTTCAGCATCGCGCATCTGCCCGGCAACCGGTATGAATCGACGCCGCTTTATGACGTGCTCTCGGCGCATCCGGTCATCGGTACGCGGGCCAATCAATTCGCCGCGCAACGCGTGCGCCTCGCGATGGCCGTGCGCAGCAAGAACGCGCACTATCTGATCGGCGAGATTCAGCGGCGGCACTGGATCGCGCAGGGGCGGCGCGTCGGCCTTGCCGCGAACGATGTCGAAACGATGATCGATGAACTCGGCGCGCGCACGCCGCACGTCATCGACGAAGTGGCCGCACGCTTGCCACGCGATTTCCCGATGGACGTCGCCGAGACGATCTTCGACGGCATGCGCCGCCTCGCGCGCAAGCTCGCATCGTGACGCGCGGCGTCACTTGCCCATGTACTTCTGCGCGAGCGCTTCGTAGAGCGGCGGTGCGAACAGCTTCGACACCTGGCTCGCAATCAGCGCGGTGGCCATCAGCGACAGCACGAGCGCGTGACCGTTGATCATCTCGATGACGATCACGAACGCCGTGATCGGACTCTGCGTGACGGCGGCGAGATAGCCGACCATGCCGAGCGCGATCAGCATCGGCAATTCCATGTTGCCGAACACGAGATGCAGCGCATTGCCGATGCCCGCGCCGATCGCGAGCGACGGCGCGAAAAGTCCGCCCGGCGCGCCCGGCAGATACGACCCGACCATCGACGCCATTTTCAGCAACGGATAGCTCGCGCCGACTTCCGTGTGGCCTTCGAGCATGCCGCGCGCTTCCGCATAGCCGCTGCCGAAGGTATGGCCGCCCGCCACCACGCCGATGACCGCGATGACGAGCCCGCACGCCGCGCCGAACGCCACCGGATGCGTCTGACGCCAGCTCACGAGACGGCCCGGCATCCAGCGCTCCGTGTTGAGCAACAGCCAGCAGAAGATGCCGCCCGCGATGCCCGTCACCACGCCGAGCAAAACGACGGCGAGCGCGAGCGATTCGGGGAAGTGTCCGGTGAGATCGATCGTGCCGAAGTAGACGTAGTTGCCTTGCAGCGCGAGCGAAACGATGCCGGCAAAGATGATCGCCGTAATCAGCACGCCGCTCGTGCGCTGCTCGAAGCTGCGCGTGAGCTCTTCGATGGCGAACACCACGCCGGCGAGCGGCGCATTGAACGCCGCCGACAATCCCGCAGCCGCACCCGCGAGCGCGAGATTGCGTTCCAGCGCGCCGCCGCGCATGTTGCGCAAGCGTGTGGGATAGAAGCGGCGCAAGCTGAACATGAGCGCCGCGCCCACATGGATGGTCGGCCCTTCGCGCCCGATGGTGAAGCCGCCGAGAATCGACAGAAACGATATGGCGATCTTGCCGACGAGAATGCGCAGCGTGAGCAGGCGCGGCCCGAGCTCGCGCTTGTCGTGCAGCATCGCGATGACCTGCGGAATGCCGCTGCCTTCGGAGCCGGGAAAGAAGCGGCGCGTCAGCCAGACAGCGAGCGCGCCGATTGCGGGCGTGAGCAGCAGCGGCAACCACCAGTAGACGGCGACGACGCGCAGAAAGGCGTCGTACCCGAAGTCGATCAGCCGTGCATACATGACCGCGACGAGCCCGGTCGCGATCGCGCCGAGCCAGAACACGCCGTAATGCAGCCACAGTCTGCGCGCGCGCAGGATGGTGCGCCGGTCGATGAATCCAGGAATGTGCATCGGGGAAGTCGCCTAAAATTTAAGGCACATTGTGACATAAAAGTTGCATCACACTTCCTGCGGACCGAACACCCAGCCGAACGATCCATAGTGCGCCTTGTGTTCTGCAGCGAGCCTGAGCAGGCACCGCTCGCCCTTCGCGGTGAGGTGAACCTGCACTTGACGGCGATCGGTCTTGTCGGTTTTGCGCGTGACGAGTCCCGCCGTCTCGCATCGCGACACCAGCGCCGCGGTGCCGTTCGGCGCGGCCTGCAGCCGTTCCGCGAGCTCGCCCACGGTGGCCCAGCGCCGTTCGGGAAATCCGCGTACATGCAGAAGCAACTGGTATTGAAGCGTCGTGATGCCGGCCGCGTTGCAGACTTCCTCCGACACGCGCAGGAACTTGCGCAGCTCGTAACGGAAGCTCGACATCGCTTCCAGATCCTGCTTGTTGATGCTCGATGACATTGGCGATCCTGATTCGAGATTGGCTTGCTCGCGGATCATACGACGCCGGCTACCCGAACACGCGTCGCCACGCCACCCGAAGGCGCCGCGCGCGGTCCTCGAACAGATACGAAGCGAGCAGCGCGAGAAGCATGGAGACGGCGCCCGTCAGCACATGCTCGACGTAAGGCAGACGATAGTGGCCCGGATGCGCATACGCGTCGCCGATCGCGGTGAGCACGCCGACGAGCGCCGCATTGCCGTACCGGTTTCCGTAGAGTTTCGCGGCGGGCGTGAAGGTCAGAAGCAGCGCGAGCAGTCCGGTCAGAAGGCCGGTCTTGAACGCCACCATCCAGTGCGCGGCGCTGGCGATATTGCCCCAGCTGCCGGGCATGCACGTCATGCATGCGCTCGTCGGCTGCCAGAAGCGTTGAACGAAGACCTTGATTCGACGCGTCCATTCGTTCCACATGATCGCCGTCCTCATCGACGCAGCGCGTCATCGATTGCTGCGAGCGCGTAAAGCAAGCCGCGCTTCCTGCCCTCTTGCGCGAGCCGCTGTAGCGCATCCGTCGACGCCGCTTTCCGGTCGCCCTTGCCATGCGCGACGAGCGCGCGCGCCCGCGCCACGACGAATGCCGAAAACGGCGATGGCTCGCGTCGCGCGTAATCTTCGAGCGCCGCAGCGTGATGCGCGGCCGCGTCCAGAAGTCCGCGATCGAGGCACGCGTCTATCGCGTCGCGCCGAAAGAGAAAGTGGTTGTGGCTCACCGCGCCGCTGGCGAGCAGAGCTTCGCCTTCCGCGAGCGCGCTGTCGAACACCGCGACGTCGTCCGTCGAACGCGCCAGCACGCCGAGATACGCGGCGCCCAGATACGTCATGCCGGTCTCGCGGCTGATCGACAGCGCCTCTTCGATATCGTCGAGCGCGTCGCGCCGGCGTCCCGCGACACGATGCAATTCCGCGCGCAACGCGAGCGCCTCGCCTTCGAAGCGCCGCGATTTCAGTTCGCGCGCACAGCGCAGCGCCGGGCCGACATGCTCCCACGCGCGATCCCACTGCGCGAGATCGTGCAGGCAGTGAAACGCCGCATGATGCGCAACCGCGAGCGCCCGCAATTGCCCGACCTTCTCCGCCGCGGCCACACTCGCGAGCGCCGCATCGAGCCCCGCGTTCGCCGCGCCCGCGAACCATGCGGTAATCGCGTGCATCGGCAGATTGGCGACTTCGATCCGTCCGAATCCGTGACGCCGGCACAGCTCGATGCAGCGGCTGAAGGCGTCGTTCGCGCTGATCATCCGTCCGCGCATGTACTGCGCGTCGCCGATTCCGCCGAGCGCGGCGGCCTCCAGTTCCGCGTCGCCCGCTTGCTGCGCGAGCGCGAGGCTGCGTTCGTGTTCGCGCACGCAGCCTTCGATATCGCCGCGCGGAAAACACAGGTTGCCGCGCAGGAAATGGATGCGCGCTTCCTCGCGCAGCAGTCCTTGCGCGGTCGCGGCCGATGCGGCGCGATTCAGATCGGCCCACGCGCCATCGAGATCGTCGATGACGCGCTTCACCGTCGCGCGCCCGATCCACGCGTGACAGCGCGCCGTGTCGGTCGTGGCGAAGCCGAGCGCGGTTTCGAACGCCGCGAGCGCCGATGTCATGTCGCCCGCGTCGTGCAGGATCGTGCCGCGCAGGCATTCGAGCGCGGCGCGGTCGCTGTCCGCATCCGCGATTTCGAGCCCGCGCGCGACGAGCCGAAGCGCCGCTTCATGCCGATACGCCGACGCCTGCACGCGCGCCGCGTCGCAATAGGCGAGCGCCGCTGCGCGATCCGCGGCGCGATCGAGATGCTCGGCGCACAGAACCGGATCGCGCTCGCCGAACCACTGCGCCGCGCGACGATGCAACGCGCGGCGACGGCTTTTCAGCAGCCCGTCGTAGATCGCGTCGCGGATCAGCGCGTGGTGGAAGATGAAGCCGGCGCCCTGGCGTCGCACCAGGCGATCCATCGACGGCGATTCGAGCGCGGCGCCCGCGCCGGTTTCATCGACGAGAAAATCGACTGCATCCTTCTCGACGAGCTGCCCGAGCACCGACGCCGCCTGCAAAGCGGTCTTGCCGGCGGAATCGAGCCGGTCGAGCCGCGCCTGCACGAGACTGCGCACCGAGCCGGGCACGCCGGATTCCGCGCCGTCCTGCGCGTGGTTCAGCAACTGTTCGAGAAACAGCGGATTGCCCGCCGCCCGCGCGATGCAGCGCTCCGCGAGATCCGCCGTCGCGCCGGGAAACGATTCGGCCATGACGCGCGCCTCGCTTGCGCTCAACGGTCCGAGATCGATGAGCGAATACGGCGCGCCGTGCGCGGCGTGCCAGGACGCGTCGAAGGTTTCGGATAACGGGCGCGCGGTCAGTACGAGCACGGCCGCGCAATCCGCCGCCGTCGCGGATAGCGCCGCGAGGTCCGCCAGCGTCGGCGCATCCGACCAGTGAATGTCTTCGACGGCAAGAACCCGCGGATGCCGGCCGCTCGCGCGACGAACGAGCCGCGCCACGACATCGCGCCGGCCGCAAACGCGCATCGCGTTGTCCATTGCCTCGAAGACCGTGCGATCCGCGAGCGGCATGGGCATGTCGAGCAGGTCTTCGAGAAAGAGCGCATCGCCTTCATCGATCGAACCGGCGGCGATCGCCTGGGCGATGCCCTGCCCTATCGTTGCGTCATCGTTCGGATCGTCGAGCGCGAGCAGTCCGCGCACGAGCGATTGAATCGCGCCTCGTCCGGTCGCCGCGCCGAAGTCGAGCACGAGCCCGCCGTGACAGACGAATCCCGCATCTCGCGCGGCGCTTTCGAACGCTTCGACGAGGCGCGTCTTGCCGATGCCCGCCTCGCCGCGCAGCACGATCGTGCGTCCATGGCCCGTCGCGCGGCACGAGCCGAGCACGGTCCGGAACGCGAGCAGATCTTCGCAGCGGCCGACCATCGGCCGGATCGGCGGCGCGTGTCGAATGCCGGCGATGCGCCATGCCGGAACCGGATCGGCGAATCCCTTGACGGACAGCGCGCCGCGTTCGACGCAATCGAGACGCTCGGCCAGATGACGCCGCACGGCCTCCGATATGAGGATTTCTCCGGTGCCGGCTGCGTCCGTGAGACGCGACGCGAGATTGACCGTGTCGCCCGTGACGGTGTACGCCCGATGCGTCGCGCTGCCCGTGCCGCTCGCGACGACCTCGCCGCCCGCAATGCCGATGTGCACGCAAACCGCGCGACCGAGCGCGCGCGACAGGCCGGGCATCGCATCGTCGATTGCGAGCGCGGCGCGCACGGCGCGTTCGGCATCGTTTCCATGCGAGACCGGCGCGCCGAAGACCGCCATCACCGAGTCGCCGACGTGCTTGTCGACATGGCCGCCATGCAGCTCCACGATGCGATCGACCTGTTCGAAGTATCCATCGAGCACGTCGAGCACTTCTTCCGCGTCGATTTCCCGGCTCATCTGCGTGAAGCCGCACAGGTCGGCGAAAAGCACGGCGACTTGCCGCCGCTCTCCTTCATCGCCCGGTTTGATGGACGCATGCGGCAGTCCGGCCAGCGCATCGAGCAGCTTGCGCCGATGCCCGACCGGCGCGACGCCGAGTTCCTTCAGGTCGTCGGCGGTGAGATTGCGCAGCACGTCGGCGTCGATGGCGTTCTCGCGAAACACCGGCTCGTACCGTTCCATTCCGAGGCTGCGCAGCCAGGCGGCGACGTCCACGATCTCTCCTGGGCGGAAGATCTGCTTCCACTCAAAAAGATAGCACGCAGCCGGACGCGCGCCATGGCTCTCACGCTCCGATCGACTGCAGCAACCGCGTGAGATCGCGCGGCTCGACGCGGATCAATCCGCCTTTCGGACTGTCGATGTCGGCGATCAGCGCGAGCGACAGCGCGACCGTCGCCGGAAGAATCGTGATGAGCAGCCCTTTGGTCAGCTTGCCCTTCGCGCCGTAGCCCTGCATCACGCAGCCGAGCAGCGCGATGATGATCATCAGATACCACGCGCCCAGCGGAATATGGTTGATGCGCGCTGCCTCCGAGTAGTCCTGCGAGTTCAGCACGTCGTTCATGCCGGCGACGACGAGCGCGCCGATGGGCGTCGGCTGATCCTTCGCCACTTGCGTCGCGAGCTGCCACAGCTCCGTTTCGACATTCGGCGTATCGCGGACGATCGTCGCGAGCGCATCGGGCGCGCGCGTCGTGTAGTTCGCCAGTCTCAGCTTCGTATAGCGGAGCAGCGCGGACTTGATCTTCGCGCCGGTCGCGGCATCGACGAGATCGGCGCGCGCATATTCGGTGCCGATCGCGTTCGCCTCGCTTTCCTCCAGCGTCTTGCGCAAGTCGTAGCGATTCACCGCCATCGAAAGGCTGAAGCCGACGAGCAGCGCAAGCAAGGTCAGCGTGGAAGTCTGGATGATGTTGAAGTCTTCGCGATCCTCCGGCGGCAGCACGGCGAAGCGCCGCAATACGTGCGCGCCGCACGCCACCGCGCCGATGAACAGCGCGAGCAGCACGACGAACAAACCTTCCGGATGATCGACTAAAACCGTCATCGGCGCTCCTTCAGCGCGCGTCGGCCACGGAAGATTCGGCGCTCGCGAGCATCGTCGCCAGCGTCGTTCCGGCGAGCGCCGGCGCGTCGACGTGAAAGAGCGCATCGCCGAGCGCCGCGCGCGCGCCGATCCGTCCGGCGAGCCATGCGCGCAAGCCCGCCTCCGGCATCACGACGATGTTGCTGCGCCGCGATGCGTCGGTTGCCGTCACGTCTGGCAGCTCGGGGACGATGTCGGGATCGAAGCCATCGACGGTCGCGCGAAAGAACCCCCACGTATCGCTTTCGACGAGGAACACGTAGAACTCCGGCAGCGCGAGAAGCTCGTCCGGCGTGTGCGTTTCCTCGATGCGCGCCTGCAGCAGATTCAGCGCATCGATCGCCGACATGCGCGCGCGCGCCGCGGCGAGCGGCCCTTGCCCGGTATCGGCGGGATCGATCAGCCCGGCCTCGATGGCCTTGCGCGCGGCGACCGCGACCGTCAGCGCCGCCGGATGACCGACGCCGAATTCGATCTTGAAGTTGCAGATGGCGCACATGTCGGCCCCTCAAGGCGTGACGATATTGAAGTAAAACTCGAACGTGTCGAGCCAGGTGAGAAACGCGCCGAGCTGCTGGCTGTTGCCGTCCACCTTGGCTTCGCCGGACATCACGAGCTTCTGCATGTTCGTCGTGCCGAGCATGATGTTGTTCAGATTCTCGCGCGTCATCGTGATCGATGCATCGGCCGCGCCCGACGTCGTGCCCTTCGAGTAATGGATCGCGCTGTTCTCCACGCCGAGCACGACCTGCTCTTTCGTGTCGGTGAGCGTGAGATTGAACGTGACGGTCTTGCCCGCCGCGCGTTCGCCATTCAGACGGATGCCGAGAAAGTCGAGGAACATGTCGAGCGGCATCGCGCGGATCGTGTCCGGGCTTTGCGGCTGCGGCGCGGGCACTTTCTGAATGCCCTTGCGCAACTCCATCGCGCCCGTCAGATAGAAATTGCGCCACGGCGCGGATTCGGCCTGATAGCCGAGCTGCTCATAGGCGTCCGCGAGCAACTGCTTCGCGGCGACGTTCTGCGGCTCCGCGAACACGACGTGATTCATGACTTCGGCGACCCATCGGTATTCGCCCTTGTCGTAGGACGCGTGCGCCTTCCTGATGACCGCCGCCGCGCCGCCCATGTATTCGACGTAGCGCTTGCCGCTTTCGGTCGGCGGAAGCCTGTGCAGATTCGCGGGTACGCCGTCGAAAAAGCCCAGACGCAAGTTGTATTGCGCGACCGCGTCGTGATAAACGGTGCCGTAATAGCTGCGGCAATACCAGTGCTTCGCGAGGCTGTCGGGCAGACGAATCGCTTCGCCGATTTCGAGCGGAGTCTGTCCCATGTTCGCGAGCCGCAAGGTCTGATCGTGGAGATACCGGTACATGTCGCGCTGCGCGCGCAGAAACGGCTGGATGCGGTCATTGCCCCACGTCGGCCAGTAATGCGAGGCGAACAGCACTTGCGCATCCGCGCCCCACATGTCGATGGACGTCTGCAGATACTTCGACCAGAGCAGCCCGTCGCGAACCTTCGCGCCACGCAGCGTGTAGAGATTGTGCAGCGTGTGCGTTGCGTCCTCGGCCGCGCAGAACGCCTTGAATCTCGGCAGGTAGAACATGAATTCGGACGGCGCTTCCGATTCCGGCGCCATCAACACCTCGATCTCGACGCCGTCGAGCGTCATCTTCTGCCCGGTCTTCTCCGCGAATATCGTCGGGAAGGCGAGCGTGATCGTGCCGACGGACGTCGTCTTCCCGAGGCCGCCATCGACGATGCCGGTCGGGCTGCGCGGCAGCAGCGAGCCGTACATGTAGCTCGCGCGGCGTCCCATCGCGTTGCCGGCGATGACGTTCTCGCCCACGGCGGCGTCGGTGAATCCGACCGGCGCGACGATCTTCACTTTCCCCGATTGCAGATCCTGATCGCTGACGAGCTCGCGCACGCCGCCGTAGTGATCGACGTGACTGTGCGTGTAGATGACGTGCGTGATCGGCTTATCGCCCAGATGCGGAATGACGAGTTGCTTCCACACCGTCGACGCGACTTCCGTCGTGATGAACGGATCCACGACGATATAACCCTGATCTCCGCGGATGATGCTCATCACCGACAGATCGTAGCCGCGCACTTGCCAGATGCCCTCGACGACCGTGAACAGGCCGTGATTCATGTTGAGCTTGGCGTTGCGCCACAGGCTCGGATTGACCGTGGGCGGCGCATTGTTGTCCGGGCCGCCGTTCACGAACGCGAACGTCTGAAGGTTCCAGGCCGGAAAATTCCCTTGGCCGGGAATCACCACCGGTTCGGGCAGCGCGGCGATCAGGCCGCGGCGCGCGTCCTCGAAGTCCTGTGCATCCGCGAAGGAAAGGAAATTGGTGTACTGCTGATTGATGTCGAGCGTCGCGCGCGTCGCCGGCTTCGACGCCGCGCCCGTCCCGCCCGATGGCGACGCGTCGGCCTGCGCCAGCGCATCGCCTACGACGCCCGACAGGCCCGTCGCCATGCCGGCGACCGCAACGTTCTTTAGAAAGACTCGACGCGCTTCTGCATCGGCTGGATGTTTCAGCTCGGACATCTCGTCTCCTGTCGGGGAATGCCGGAACGCGATGTATTCCGTCTCGGATCGCCTTTGCGATCCGCACTGAAACACACGCGTGAATAACGTCCATGTGTTGAACCGATACTGGAAAAGCGCTGGATCAACGGTGGATTAAATCTATCGTCCGAATGTTCGAATAGACGAGCGTTATGAAAGTCAATCCTCGCGCACGCGCGCCGTGATCGGAACGTGCGCGCTCGTGCGTGAAGATTCGCGCGACGCGCCGACGAGACGGCGCCCTTGCGGACCGTGAACGGCGTCGGGTTCGGGAAAGAGCCGCAGCATCGTCAGATACAGCGCGCCGCCCACGACGAACGAAACCGGCACGCTGAGATCGCAGCCGCCCGCGAGCGCGCCGAGCGGCCCGGCGAACTGTCCCGGCAGATTCACGAACGTCAGCCCGATGAACGCGGCAGGCAGCCATGCGCCCATCGCGCGCCAGTTCCAGCCGTGGCTATACCAATAGTGGCCGCCGCGCCCGCCGCGATTGAACACTTGCAGATCGTCGGCCAGATAGAAACCGCCGCGCTGCACGAAGCCGATCACCATGATCGCCATCCACGGGCAACTGAAGGTGCAGATGAGCGTCGAGAACGTCGCCACGCTTTCCACGAGGTTGAACGCGAAACGCCCCACGAAAATGAAGCCGATGGCGAGCAGGCCGATCAGCGCCGTCGCGCGCACGCGGTTGAGGAACTTCGGGAACATGCTCGACGTGTCGAGGCCCGTGCCGTAGAGCGCGGTCGTGCCCGTCGACAGTCCGCCGATGATGGCGATCAGACACATCGGCAACAGGAACCAGCGCGGCGATACCGCAAGCAAGCCGCCCACGTAGTCGTTCGAGCTGATGAAGCTCGGCGCTTGCGTCGCGATGATCGTCGCGGTGACGAGGCCGAAGAGGAACGGCACGAACGTCGCGATCTGCGCGAGAAACACGGCGCCCATCACGCGGTGGCGCGGCGTCGATTGCGGAATGTAGCGCGCCCAGTCACCGAGCGTCGACGCGAACGAAACCGGATTGCTCAACGCGACCAGCGCCGCGCCGACGAACGCCGCCCAGAAGCCCGCGCTGCCGTGCTGAAGCGTGCCCGCGTAGTGGACGTCGAAAGGCTTCGCGAACGCGAATGCGCCGAGCACGAACATGAGGCTCGCCGCCCACACGGCGATCTTGTTCACCCACAGCATGAAGCGAAACCCGTAGATGCAGACGATCAGCACGAGCACCGCGAACACCAGATACGCCGTGCCGAGCGTCCACGGATTGACCGGCAAGCCGATCATGTCGTGCGCGCCGCCGACGAGCGCATCGCCCGAACTCCATACGGCGAGCGAGAAGAACGCGACCGATGTGAGCACCGCGAGAAACGATCCGACGATGCGGCCATGAATGCCGAAGTGCGCCCCCGACGACACCGGATCGCTCGTGCCGTTGCGCGGCCCGAAGAGGCTCATCGGCGCGAGCATGCAGGTGCCCGCGAGCACGCCGATCACGATGGACCACACGCTGGCTTCGAACGAAAGGCCGACGAGCACCGGAAAGCTGCCAAGCACCGAAGTCGAAAACGTATTGCAGCCGCCGAACAGCAGGCGGAACAGATCGATGGGCCGCGCGTATCGCGAAGCGTCGGGAATGCGCTCGAAACCGTAGGTTTCGATCTTCGTGATGCTGGTGCTGTCGCTGGTGTTGTCTGCCATGTTGTCTCGCTCCATTGTTATCGGCGGTCATTCCGTTGCGTCGGAATGCGCGCCGTAATGCGTCATCAAGGCGTCGTCAAGGCGTTCACATCGGGCACGTTGCTACCGCGCGTTCAGGCTCATCGTGATGAATCTCGCGCGCGCCATAGACGCCGAAAAGGCCTTCACAGAAGGATCGAACGATGGCTTTGTCGGCCATGTCGCGCTTCATCGCGAGATGCAGCGGCACGTCGAAGCCGAACGCGGTGCGTCCCAGCACGCGGATCAGTCCGCGCTGCTCGAAGGCGTCCGCGTGATGCGCGGGCAAATAGCCGATATGACTGCCCGACAGGATCAGCACGGTGGCCGCGTCGATGCTGTCCGCGATCGCCGTCACGCGCCGCTCGCCGATGCTCGCGAGTTCTTCCGGCACCGGATAGCTGCGCCAGATCCAGTCGTGCGCGCGCAGATCGTCGAGCGTCACGAGCGGGTCCGCATGAAAGAGCGGATGTCCGCGCCCGCAACAGATCACTTGCCGCTCGTTGAACAGCCTGCTGTACGACAGCCCCGCGACGCGATGCCAGAAATAGCCGATCGCCAGATCGAGTTCGCGATTGACGAGGCTTTCTTCGAGTTCCTGCGGCGGCGCGACGTGCATCGCGAAACGCACGGCCTGATCGCGCTTGCGAAATGCGCCGATAGCTTCCGCGAGCCGCGCGTTCTCGACATGCGATGCCTGTCCGATCAACCCGATCGACAGCGTGCCGACCAGCTTGCGATCTATGTCGCGCACCTGCGCGACGAATTGCGATGTCGCGCCGATCAGCGCCCGCGCCGACATCACGAAACGCTCGCCTTTGGACGTCAGCCGAAAGCCGCCGCGTCCGCGTTCGCACAGCCTGAAGCCGACGCGCGCCTCCAGCGCGGAAAGCTGCGAGCTGATGGTCGACTGGCGCACGCCGAGCGACGCTTGCGCGGCGGTGATGCCGCGCGCGTCGACGACCGCGAGAAAGACGCGCACGAGGCGAAGGTCGAGATCGGATGTATTGGAGAACATGTCGTCGCGCTCACATCGGGAAGCCCATCGCCTTGATGCCCTTGATCCACGCGCGCTTCCAGCCGCCCTCGGCATCGGCGCCGTCGAATGCGTGGAACGTGACTTTCGCGGCGAGCCATCGCACCGGCTCGGGCGGAATGTAGGTCGGGCTTCGATTGGCGATGTCGAGCGCGCGCTCGGGACTGTCGCGATCGAAAAGGATGTTCAGGCCCATGAACGCGCCGAAGCGGCTCGCGGCCACGCCGAAGCCGGTGTAGCCCGCGACGAACACGGCCTTGTCGCCGAGATAGCGCTTCGCGAATACCGATCCGCGCGAGCAGTAGTCGATCGGACCGCCCCACGCGTGCGAGAAACGCACGTCGCTCAGTTGCGGGAACGTCTTGTAGAACGCCTCCGCGAGACGGTAGTACGTGTCGCGCTGCCGATCGCGCGGCGGATTCGGATCGCCATCGAAGTGATAACTCACGAGGCCGCCGAAGATGATGTTGTTGTTCTTCGTGAGGCGGAAATAGTTGAGCTGCGTGCGCGTGTCGTAGATGCCCTGACGCTGCCTCCAGCCGATGCGCGCAAGTTGCTCGCCGGTTAGCGGCTCGGTCGCGAGTACGTGATCGCGCACTTGCAGGACGCGCCGGTTGATATCCGGAATGCCGACTTTCGCGGTGCCGCTGCCCAACAGCACGCGCGGCGCGCGCACGCTGCCTGCGGGCGTCGTCACGAAGACGGTCGCGCCTTCGTCGATCACGTCGATCAGCGGACTGTGCTCGTAAAGCCGCACGCCGAGTTCGAGCGCCGCGCGCTTGAGACCCCACGCGAGCTTCGCCGGATGCACGATGCCGCTGCGATTGCGCGACCACAGCGCGCCCGCGAACAGCGGCGAATCGAGTTGTTCGCGCGTGGCCGCGGCGTCGAGCAGCGTGACGTCGTGGCCATACGATCTGTGCAGATCATAATCGGCACGCAGATGGTCGATATGCTCGGGATCGACGGCGACCGTCATCTCGCCGTTCCATTCGATATCGGCGTCGATGCCATAGCGTTCGAGCGTCTCTTCGAAGCCGTCGAGATTGCGCTGGCCGAAGGCTTCGAGCTCGGCGATATCGTTCGGAAAGACGCGCACGGCGTTGGGCAGGCCGTGCATCACCGATGTCGAGATGATGCCGCCCGCGCGCCCCGATGCGCCGTGCGCGACCCGTCCTGCTTCGATCAGCACGACGTCGAGTTCGGGCATCTGCTCTTTCGCCTGCACGGCGGCCCACAAGCCGGTGAAGCCGCCGCCGACGATCAGCAGATCGGCGCGTGTTTCGCCCGCGAGCGACGGTTCGGCGGGCGGCTCGGCGGGATTGTCGAGCCAGTAGGGAGAGAGCTTCGTGCGGGCGAGCGCTTCTTCGACGGTCAGTCGGGCCGGCTTGCGGCGCACATCGCGCGATGCGCCGGGTGCGGCGAAGTCGGCTTCGAACAGTTGCGCGCTTTCGTTCATGACGTGTCTCCTCCTTGGGCGCGGTGCGCGACGTTATTGCTGCGGTTCGAGCACGACGTAGAACTTCTTCGCGTCCTCGATCGTTTCCCAGCGGCCCGCGAAACCGGCCGGCAGCAGATAGCCCTCGCCCGCCGCGAACTCGCGGCGCGCGCCGTTCATATCGGTCAGCGCGATGCGGCCTTCGACAAGCCAGACGGCTTCGTCGACGGTGGTCGCGGGGAAATCGACGGCGCCGACCTTGCCTTCCCACCAGCCGATCACGTAGTTGCCGGTCTTGCCTTCGGCCGCGCGCCAGTCGCTTTCGTCCATGCCGTAATCGAGTTGCGTGAATTGCCCGATGCCAGCGCCCAGCGGCGCGATGTCCTGAATCAGCTTGCTCATGTGTTTCCTTCGGTGCGTCGTTTTCAATGAATCGGTGCGCCAAAGTTACCGGGTCGACATGCCCCGGTATGCCCCCCCGCAGGGGGGACAAGCCGCGTTTCAGCGATCTGCGGGTAAATACCTAGTTACCTCGAAATCCCCGTCTGGCGGGCGATGCGGCGCTTGATCTACAATCGGACAGCCTTTTCTTTGGGGCGCGCCATGCTGCTCAACGTACCCCCGCTCAATCAGGATCAAGCCGCGTTTCCTCTGTCTTTCAAGACGCTCGGCAAAGTCATCGAAGCTGTCGGCACGCCGGATTTCGTGCCGCGTCTCACGCTGCTTCTCAATGAAGTTGTGCCGCTCAATGTCGTGCACATCGAACGTTCGCGCGTCGATCGCAGCAAGCCCACGGGGTTTCGCTGCGAGTGGATCGGCAGCAGCGGCGTCGGCATGGACACGAGCGTCATCTCCGATGTCATGACGCTGTACTACGACCGCTTCTACGACAGCGATCCGCTCTTCGCGGGCATTCGCGGCAAGGTCGGGACGATGCTCGTCGTGCGCGATATCGGCGCGATTCCGCCGGGCGAATTCCGTCAGCGGCTCTTCGACGAAGCGTCGATCGCGCACGAATGCGTGCTCGCGCGCGGCACGCCGCACGCGCAGGATTCCATCGCGCTCGAACGCGCGCTCGATGCGCCGCCGTTCACGCTCGCCGAGATGAACCGCTTTCGCAACGTGAGCGAGTTCCTGTTTCCGCTGCTGGAGCTGCATGCTTCGACGAGCGCCGCGAAACGCGTCGCGCATCCGACGTCGTTCCTGCATCCGCTCGCTCAGTTCGATGCGCGCATCGCCGAGGATCGCGTGCGTCTGTCGAAGCGCGAATACGAGATCTGCACGCATCTGATCACGGGCCGCACGGTGCCCGAAGCGGCGGAAATCATCGGTGTGCGAATCGGTACGGCCGAGTCGTATGTGAAGCGCGCGTTCGCGAAGCTCGGCGTGCGGACCAAGCGCGATCTGATCGCGTGGGGGCAGGAGCATCCTCGTCTGCACGCCACCTGAAGCCGCGTTCACATAGAACCGGCTCGATGTGAACATCTCCATTTCGTGATTCGCGCGGCGCTCGCCTCGCCTAACATCGCCCCGTCCTTACAACGATGACGGGAGATGTATCGATGCAGCGCGAACTCAATCAGCCGCTCGGCGGCAACGACATGCCGCGCTTCGCCGGCATCGCGACCATGATGCGGCTGCCGCAGGCGGCGAGCACCGTTGGTCTCGACGCGTGTTTCGTCGGCGTGCCGCTCGATATCGGCACGTCGAACCGTTCGGGCGCGCGCTTCGGGCCGCGCCAGATCCGCGCGGAATCGGTGCTGCTGCGTCCGTACAACATGGCGACGCGCGCCGCGCCCTTCGATTCGCTGCAAGTGGCCGATATCGGCGACGTCGCGACGAATCCCTACGACCTGAAGGATTCGATGCGGCTGATCGAATCGGCGTACGACGAGATCGTCGCGAGCGGCTGTCGCCCGATCACGCTCGGCGGCGATCACACGATCGCGTGGCCGATCCTGCGCGCGCTGCACAAGAAGTACGGCAAGGTCGCGGTCGTGCACGTCGATGCGCACGCGGACGTCAACGACACGATGTTCGGCGAGAAGATCGCGCACGGCACGCCGTTTCGACGCGCGGTCGAGGACGGCCTGCTTCGCTGCGATCAGGTCACGCAAATCGGTCTGCGCGGCACGGGCTATCACGCCGACGACTTCGACTGGTGCCGCAAGCAGGGCTTCACCGTCGTGCAGGCCGAAGCGTGCTGGAACCGGTCGCTCGCGCCGTTGATGGAAGAAGTCCGCGCGCGCGTGGGCGACGCACCGGTGTATCTGAGCTTCGATATCGACGGGCTCGATCCCTCGTTTGCACCCGGCACCGGCACGCCGGAAATCGGCGGCCTTTCCGTGCAGCAAGGCCTTGAAATCGTGCGCGGCATGAAGGGCCTGAATGTCGTGGGCGCGGATCTCGTCGAGGTCTCGCCGCCTTACGATCAGGCCGGAACGACGGCGCTCGTCGACGCGAATCTCGCATTCGAGATGCTCTGCGTGATGCCGGGCGTCGCGTACCGTTGAACCATCGAGGACGATCATGAATATCCGCGACAATCACTCGATTCTTCTGCCCGCCGCGACGATCGCGGGCACGCGCTATGGCGCATCGGTTCTGGAAGCGGGCAACGCGATCCACAACGCGTCGACGGGCGCGGTCATCGGCTGGCAGGAACATGCCGACGCCGCGCAAGTCGATGCCGCCGTGCGTGCCGCGCACGCCGCGCTCGATGCATGGCGCAACCGCACGCCCGCATCGCGCGGCGAGGTGCTGCGCAAGATCGCGCAGTCGCTCGCTGCGAACCGCACGCGTCTTTCGTCGATGCAGCAAGCAGTCAGCGGCAAGCCTGCGCTCGAAGCCGACACCGACGTCAGCGACGCCATCGCCACGTTCGACTACTACGCGGACCTGTGCGCGGACGCATCGCTTTTTGCGACCGAGACGCTGACATTGCCCGACGACGCCGTGACGGGCGAGCGCCATTACGAAGCGGTCGGCGTGGCCGCGCTGATCGTGCCGTGGAATTTCCCGATGGTCACGACCGCGTGGAAAATCGCGCCCGCGCTCGCGGCGGGGTGCACGGCCGTGCTGAAGCCGTCGGAATTGACGTCGCCGGTCGAGCATCTGCTCGCGGAAATCATGACGGCGGCGGGCGTGCCCGATGGCGTCGTGAATATCGTGTACGGCGGCGGCGAAGTCGGCGCGCTGCTCGCGGCGCATCCGCTCATCGACAAGATTTCGTTCACGGGCAGCACGGGCGTCGGCCGCAAGGTGATGCAGACGGCGGCGCAGGACATGAAGCGCGTGACGCTCGAACTCGGCGGGAAATCGGCGCTGATCGTGCGCGCCGATGCGGACATCGAGTACGCGGTCGCGCTCGCAATGGGCGGCGCGTTCACGAACGCCGGGCAAATGTGCTCGGCGACGTCGCGCATCCTCGTTCACGACGAGGTCTATCGCAAGTTCGTGGCCGCGCTCGAAGCGGCCGTGCGCGCGCTCGTGGTTGCCCCGCCGCACGTCGAAAATGCCGCGATGGGCCCGCTCGTATCGCATGCGCAGCGTGCGCGCGTGCAGGCGCTCGTCGAGCAGGGCGTGGCGGACGGCGCGCGCATCGCGTTCCGCGGCGCGCTCGACGGCGCTTGCGCGGACGGCTTTTTCATGGCGCCGGTCGTCGTCGCCGAACCGGATGCCGCCAACGTGCTTTGGACGGAAGAAGTGTTCGGGCCGGTCGCGTGCGTGAAGTCGTTCCGCACCGACGATGAAGCCATCGCGCTCGCCAACGGCACGCGTTATGGGCTCGTCGCAACCGTCGTGACGCGCGATGAAGACGCCGCACGGCGCTTTCGCCATGCGCTGCGCGCGGGCCTCGTGTGGATCAACACACCGCAGTTGATCTTCCCGCAGGCGTGCTGGGGCGGACTCGGACTGAGCGGAATCGGCCGCGAGCTCGGCGTGGCGGGATTGCGCGGCTATCAGGAATTGCGCCACGCGATCGTGGCGCGCGGATAGTCGGCCCGTCGACGCGCGTGAGCAAGCTCACGCGCGCGTCGCTTGGGCCAACTTGCGCGCGAGACCGGACTAGCTGCGCGGCGGACGCGGCGGACGGTCGCCCGGACCACGGCTCTCGCGATGATTCGGCCGGCCGGGCGCGCCG
Source organism: Caballeronia sp. AZ7_KS35 (assembly GCF_023631045.1). Taxonomy (NCBI): domain Bacteria; kingdom Pseudomonadati; phylum Pseudomonadota; class Betaproteobacteria; order Burkholderiales; family Burkholderiaceae; genus Caballeronia; species Caballeronia sp. AZ7_KS35. The sequence goes on from NZ_JALQDV010000063.1 coordinate 162,993, forward strand.
TGATCTTCGCAAATGGTGGAAATCGCGTGCTTGAAAAGAACCTGGTTTCCGCTCGTCGAATTGAGATAGACCATATAGGTGTCGAACGACTGGATATGGCCCGTCAGCTTGATCCCATTAACGAGATAAATGGAAACCCGCTTGCGTTCTTTGCGCAGCGCGTTGAGAAAATCGCCTTGAATGCTGGCTGGACTGTTGGACATTTATGACCCGTGTTTAACCGAGCGCAGTCACCCCGACCGACCCTCGTCATTCGTGGAGCCTGCTTTTTTTGCTCGGCGTGTTTTTCTTTGGACAAGTCATTATCCCGTTTCCGCGCCGTTGTTGCGATGAAAAGATAATCGCCCTATATGGCGCATGGCCGTTTCCTTCGAATCGTCGGACAAAATACGACGAATCCACGGCCGATAGAGACTGGAAGGCCCGTCCATCATTTGAGCACCGCCGCCTCCACGGCGGCGAGATACGCGGCGAGCGCCCGCTTGACCTCGCGCAGATAACGGCGCGCCAGTTGCACGTCGCCCATTGCGGGACGCAGCTTGACGGCCAGCGCGCCGCTCGCGAGCGCGTGCAGCATGTCCACGTACAGTTCGCGCTCGGACGCTTTCACGCCGGGCATGCGTGCGTCGATCACCTTGCGCATCATGCTGGACTTGCGCTTTTTCTTCGCTTCATCGTGCGGCATGACCGACATCAGAATCAGGAGATCGGTCTTGCGGTCGAAATATTCGATATGCGGCGACATGATCCGATCGATCACCGCTTCCGCCGACAACGCCCGCCAGGTCTCGCTGTCGACCCGCGCAAGTTCGTCTTCGAGTTCCTGCAGCGCCGCCGCGTGGCGGTCCCACAACGCGGCGAGCAACGCGTCGCGATCCGGAAAGAAGTGATACATCGAGCCGATCGGCGTTTGCGCACGCCGCGCGACGCCGTGCATCGTCACGCCTTCCAACCCCTTTTCGACGATCAGCTCGGCGGTCGCATCCAGCACCGCCTCGATGCGCGCGCGCCCGCGCGCCTGCAAGGGCGAACGAGCCGTGCTGGCGCGCTCCGGATCCTGCAATTCGCTTTCATTGTCGGCGCGAGCCTTCTTCATTGTCTCTCCTCGAGCAAGGTCAAACTAGACGCTCGCGTCTAGATTCGTGCATACTAGACGGCATCGTCTAGTTTGGCGAGCGCGTCGCGGTGACATCGTAGTCATTTCTGGCCGCAACGCCCTCGCCGTCCCGCATTCATCGAAGGCTACCGCACCCGCGCGGTGGCGCGAAAGCTCCCGGAGAACACATGTCAGTCACAGCGCCCACGCACGGCGGCCAACCCGCCGACGCCGTCGAACGCAAACCGTCACGCAAACGCCTGCTGATTGCAATCGGCATCGTCGCGGTCGTCGCCGGCATTGCATGGGGCGTGCGCTGGTGGACGGTCGGCCGTTTCGTCGAAACCACCGACGACGCCTATCTCAAGGCCGACAGCGTCACCATCGCGCCGAAAGTAAGCGGCTATATCACCGAAGTGCTCGTCGCCGACAATCAGGCGGTCGAGGCCGGCGCGCCGCTCGCGCGGCTCGATACGCGGCAGTATCAGGCCTCGCTCGATCAGGCGAAGGCCGCGCTCGATGCGCGCGCCGCCGACATTGACCGCGCCGAAGCCGAGCTGAAGCAGCAGCACGCCAACGCCGATCAGGCGAAGGCGCAGGCCGAAGTGTCGCGCGTAAGCCTCGCGCATGCGGAAGACGACGTGAACCGTTATCGTCCGCTCGTCGCGACGGGCGCCGAAACCGCCGAGCGTCTCGCGAGCCTCGTCTCCACGCGCGATCAGGCGCGCGCCACGCTTGCCGCGAATCTCGCCGCCGCGCGTTCGGCATCGACGCAGATCGGCGCGACCGAAGCGCAGATCGCGCAGGCGCGCGCGCAAGTCGAAGCGGCGCAGGCGCAACTGAATCAGTCGAAGCTCGATCTGAGCGACACGACGCTCGTGAGCCCGGTCGCGGGGCGCGTCGGCGATCGCACCGTGCGCGTCGGCCAGTATGTGCAGCCGGGCACGCGCTTGATGACGGTCGTGCCGGTCGAGGCGCTCTATCTGGAAGCGAACTTCAAGGAAACGCAGGTCGGGCGCATGCGCGTCGGCCAGCCGGCGACGCTGCACGTCGATGCACTCAAGGGCACCGAGTTGCACGGCGTCGTCGAAAGCTTCGCGCCCGGCACCGGCGCGCAGTTCGCGCTGCTGCCGCCGGAGAACGCGACAGGCAACTTCACGAAGATCGTGCAGCGCGTGCCGGTGCGCATTCGCGTCGATACGGGTCCGCAAACGCGCAAGGTGCTGCTGCCGGGCCTCTCGGTAACGGTCGATGTCGACACCAAAACCGCCACCGACGACAGCCATCGCATCGCGGCGGAAAATCGCCATGACTGAGGCCGCCGCGCATCCGCATCGCGCGAGCGCGACCGACTGGATCGCGGTCACGGCCGGCGCGCTCGGCGCGCTGATGGCCACGCTCGACATTTCCATCACCAACTCCGCGCTGCCGCAGATTCAAGGCGAAATCGGCGCGACCGGCACCGAAGGGACCTGGATCTCCACCGGCTATCTGATGTCGGAAATCGTGATGATCCCGCTCGCCGCGTGGCTCACGCGCGTGTTCGGGCTGCGCAATTTTCTGCTCGGCAACGCGGTGCTCTTCACGCTGTTCTCGGTGATGTGCGGCTTCTCGACGTCGCTGTCGATGATGGTCGTGGGCCGCATCGGCCAGGGCTTCACCGGCGGCGCGATGATTCCGACCGCGCAGACCATCATCCGCACGCGGCTGCCGCGCGAGCAGATGCCCGTCGGCATGACGATCTTCGGCCTGATCGTGTTGCTCGGGCCGCTGCTCGGACCCGTGCTGGGCGGTTGGCTCGCGGAGAACATCTCGTGGTCGTGGTGCTTCTTCGTCAACGCGCCGGTCGGCTTCGCGCTCGTCGCATTGCTCATCACCGGCTTGCCGGCGGAGAAGTCGCATTGGGAATCGTTCTTCAAGGCCGACTGGATCGGCATAGCGGGACTCGCCATCGGCCTGAGCTCGCTTACCGTCGTGCTCGAAGAAGGCCAGCGCAATCAGTGGTTCGAATCGCATGAAATCGTAATGCTCACGTGCGTCACGGCGTTCGGCTTCCTGCTCATCGCGATCTCGCAATTCGTCGCGACGAAACCAATCGTGCGGCTGTCGCTGCTGCGCAATCCGCGCTATGCCAGCGTGATTCTGATCGTGTTCGCCGTCGGCGCGGGGCTGTATTGCGTGTCGTTCCTGCTGCCGCAGTTTCTGAGCGTCGTCGCGGGCTATAACGCGCTGCAATCCGGCGCGATCATGCTCGTGTCGGGCGTGCCCGCGTTTCTCATCATGCCGGTGCTGCCGCGTCTGCTCGGCAAGGTGGATTTTCGCGTGCTCGTCATCTCGGGCCTGCTGTGCTTCGCCGCGAGCTGCCTGCTCGATATCTCGCTCACCGCGCAAAGCGTCGGCCACGATTTCTTCTGGTCGCAGATCTTGCGCGGCTTCGGCCAGATGCTCGCGATGATGCCGCTCAATCAGGCGTCGATGGCCGCCGTTTCGCGCGAAGAATCCGGCGATGCGGCCGGCCTCTACAACATGGCGCGCAATCTCGGCGGTTCGGTCGGGCTTGCGATCATCGGCACCGTGATCGACCGTCGCAACGACTTTCACACCGCATCGATCCGCGAATCGCTGACGGCGAATTCCGTCATCGGTCAGGAACGCATGGCCGCGAGCGCCGCCAGCTTTTTCGCGCAGGGCGGCGACATGGCGCATGCGAAGATGCAGGCGCTCGGCCAGTTGTCGATGCAAATCGGTCAGCAGGCGATCGTCATGACTTACTCCGAAACCTTCTACGTGCTGGCGATCGCGCTGCTCGCGTGTCTGCCGCTCGCGCTCTTGCTCAAGACGCCGCGCGGCCAATCCGGCGACATGTCTTCTGCCGGCCACTGATTCATGAACTCATCGACGATGTTCCCTCGCACGCTTCGCCAGACCGCCCTGCTTCCGCTCGCTGCTTTCGCGCTCGCCGCGTGCACGGTCGGACCCGACTATCGCGGCGCGCCGGAAATCGCGCCCGACGCCGCGAAAAGCGCCGCCTTCGTGCGCGCGCCGGCGCAGGGCGTCGTCGCGACGCACGCGCCCGCGACGTGGTGGCAAGCGCTCAACGATCCGCAACTGAACGCGCTCATCGATGCCGCGTTCGCCCACAATCCCGATCTGAAGATGGCGCAGGCGCGCTTGCGTCAGTCGCGTTCGCAACTGCGCGGACAGCGCGCCAACGAGTTGCCGAAAGTGTCGGGATCGGCGGCGGCGTTGCGCATGCGCTCGCCGGATACGTCGATCTTCGGTTCGTCGGGCGATGACGGTTCGTCGGGTTCGACGGGACGCGGTCCGGTCGATTTCTACACCGTCGGCTTCGATGCCTCGTGGGAGCTCGATCTCTTCGGCGGCACGCGCCGCGCGATCGAAGCGGCATCCGGCGAAGCCGAAGCCGTGCACGCCGATCTTTCGGACGCGCAGGTGTCGCTCGCGGCGGAAGTGGCGTCGGTGTACATCGACTTGCGCGATCAGCAGGAACGTCTCGCGCTCGCGGAACGCACGGCCGAGTATCAGCAGCAGATGCTGACGCTCACCGAGCAGCGGCGCGCGCGCGGCACGGCGGCGGAAGTCGATGTCGAGCGGCTCACGACGCAGGTCGACACGACGCGTGCGACGCTCGTGCCCTTGCAGACGCAGATCACCGATTCGCTGGATCAACTCGCCGTGCTGACGGGCCGCGCGCCCGGCGCGCTCGATGCCGAACTCGGCGCGCGTGCGCCGTTGCCCGCGTTGCCGTCGTCGGTGCCGATCGGCGATCCGGCGGCCATGCTCCAGCAGCGTCCGGATATCCGCGCGGCCGAGCGTCGTCTCGCATCGAGCAATGCGCAGATCGGCGAGCATATTGCCGATTATTTTCCGAAGGTGACGCTGCTCGGCGATATCGGTTTCTCAGCATCGGAGCCGAGTCATCTGCTGCGCAAGCAGAATTTCTCGTGGGTCGGCGTGCCGTATCTGCAATGGAATCTGTTCGACTTCGGGCGCACGGCGGCGAATGTCGATGCCGCCAAAGCCGCGCGCGACGAAGCCGAAGCGCGCTACGAAAAGACCGTGCTCGGCGCGCTGAAGGACGCGAATTCGTCGCTGTCGCGTTACGGCAACCAGCGCGAGCATGTCGTGCGGCTGCAGCAGGTGCAGGCGTCGGCGGAGCGGTCGGCCACGCTCGTGCGGCAACGTTATACGGCGGGCGTATCGACGCTCATCGATCTGCTCGACGCACAGCGCACGCAATTCGCCGCGCAGCAGGACGTGGTCGCCGCGCAGGCCGAACTGCTGAAGGACTTCGTCGCGTTGCAGAAGAGTCTCGGACTCGGCTGGGCGACCTAAGCGTCTTCGGTCGATTGACGCTGCGACGCCATCTCCCGCTCGAACATCGGCGCATAGAACGCGACGGCCTTGCGCAAGATGTCGTTCACTTCCCTTAGCGCGACATTCTCTTCTTCGAGTTGCGCGATGCGTCGAAGCGGATCGTCGTCTGCGGCTGGCGTCGTCATGTGCGTTCGCGTGATGTGCGCTATCGATGCGACAGCGCCTTCGCCGATTGCAGAAGGTCGTCGAGCATCGACTGGCGTCGCTCTGGATCGGTGTCGCGGCCCGTCATGAAGCACAGCGCCGCGATCGGCAGTCCGGCGCGATCGCGCACGGGCGCGGCCATGCACAGGCGAAACGCGTTCGACAAGCCTTCGGTGCAGCAATAGCCCTGATTCTTCGCGGCTTGCACATCGCGCATGAATTCATCGAAGTCGATGCGCACGCCGTTGTCGAGCGCGAAGTCTTCGGCGGGAATCAGGGCGCGGATTTCATCGGCGTTCAGGTGGCCGAGCAGCAGGCGTCCGGTCGCCGTCCACGGAATCGGCACGCGCACGCCGATATCCGAGCTGATGTTGAACGGCCGCGCGCTGTTTTCGGACAGCACCACGGTGTACTTGTTTCCTTCGAGCATGCAAAGCTGCGTGGTCTCGTCGTACTTGCGCACGAGCGCGAGTATCGACTGATGCGCGCGGCTGATGAGGTCGTTGTGCGTCGCGTAGTCGGAGCCGTAGTAATGCATCTCGCGTCCGAAGAACACGCTGCCATCGGCCGATGTCTCGAGCCAGCCCACTTCCGCCAGGATCGCGACCAGCTCGTAGATGCTCGAACGCGGCGCGCCGGTCGCTTCGATCAGCTCGCGCATCGTCATCGGGCGCTGCGCGAGATGCAATTGCCGGAACATGGCGATGACCCGATCGACTCCCCTCGCTCGCGACGATTCCGTAACTGCCATTCATTCGCTCCGTGTGCGTCAGTGGTCGAGCACGCGATGCAGGAACTGCCGCGTCCGCTCGTTGGATGGATTCACGAAAATCTGCTCCGGCTCGCCCTGCTCCGCGATCACGCCTTTGTCCATGAAGACGACCCGATCGGCGGTCTTGCGCGCGAAACCCATCTCGTGCGTGACGACGACCATCGTCATGCCATCGCGTGCGAGTCCGCGCATCACTTCGGTCACTTCGCCGACGAGTTCGGGATCGAGCGCCGAAGTCGCTTCGTCGAAGAACATGATGCCCGGCTCGACGGCGAGCGCCCGCGCAATCGCGACGCGCTGCTGCTGTCCGCCGGACAACTGGCTCGGATAATGATCCGCACGGTCGGCAAGCCCGACGCGATCGAGCACGTCCATCGCGCGCTTGCGGGCATCGGCGGGACTCATCTTGCGCGCCTTGATGAGCGCCAGCGTGACGTTGCCGAGCGCGGTCTTGTGCGGAAAAAGATTGAACTGCTGGAACACCATGCCGACGTGACCGCGAATATCGCGCGCGCGTTTCGGGTCGTGCAGCGGCACTTCGTTGACCCATACTTCGCCGGAATCCGTCGTTTCGAGCCCCGCCATGATGCGCAGCACCGTGCTTTTGCCCGAACCCGACGCGCCGATCAGCACGAGCACTTCGCCCGCGCGCACGTCGAGATTGATCTCGTTGAGCACGCGCGTCGCGCCGAATGCTTTGCTGACGCCCGACAGCGAAATAATGGGCCTGGTCTGACTTTGATTGCTCACGACAGTCTCCTGCGGTCATGGTGGCGCACCCATTGCGAAAGCGGGAAGCACACGACGAAATAAATGAGTGCGACGAGTCCGTAAATCTCGACCGGCTTGCCGATGCGATCGACGATGGCCTGGCCGCCGTGCATCAGCTCCGACATGCCGATCATGCTGACGATCGACGTATCTTTGATAAGCGAAAGATATTGGCCGATGAGCGGCGGCAACACGATCCTGCCGGTCTGCGGCAACACGACGAACGCGAACGCCTGCGTGCGCGACAGACCGAGAATCTGCGAGACTTCCCACTGGCCTTTCGGCACCGCTTCGATCCCGGCGCGAAAAACTTCGGCGATATACGCGCCTTGATAAACGCTCAGGCCGATCACGCCGGCGGCGAAAACATCGATCGCATAGCCGAAATACGAGACGCCGAAGTAGATGAACATCAGCGTGATGAGCACGGGCGTGCCGCGAAAGAGCTCGGTATAAAGCCGCGCGATGCGGTCCGTGCCCCACGGTCCGAACGATCGCAACACGGCGGCGAAAAGGCCGATCAGCGTGCCGCCGACGATCGACGCGACGGACAGCAAAAGCGTCGTCACGAGACCTTGCAGCAGGATCGACAGACTGGTTCTCAGCAGTTCAAATGACATGATCCGACTCCGGTTCGGGCATCAGGCGCGATTGGCGCGGCGCAACGCGAGGCCGCCGAAGCGTGCGCGCGGCCGGACGACGAGCGGCGGATGAAACATGCGCGCGCCGAGCTGACCCGCGATCCACGACAGCACGTTGCTCAGCACGAGATACGCGACGAGCACGACCGAAAACGTCTGCACGTAGAGCAGCGTGCGCGAATTGATGACGGTCGCGGTGCCGGTGAGTTCGGGCAGCGCGATCGCGGAGAGCAGCGACGTGCCGAGCAATAGCTGGATCAGATAGTTGACGATCGCCGGATAGACCGCGCGCGCGGCCTGCGGCAAGACGATTTCGGTGAAGATCTGCCCGCGTTCGAGGCCGAGAATGCCCGCGGCTTCGAGCTGTCCGCGCGGCACCGACTGAATGCCCGCGCGAAACACTTCCGACAGATACGCGCCGACGTTCAGGCCCAGCGCGATCACGCCGGCCCAGTAGGCATCGAGCGCAATGCCCGCCGACGGCAAGCCGAAGAACACGATGAATATCTGCAAAAGAACCGGCGTATTGCGGATGACTTCGACATACGCGCGCGCGACGAAGCGGATCGCGGCCATCGGCGACAGGCTCGCCAGCGCAGCCAGCAAGCCGAGCACCAGCGACAGCACGAACGCGAGAAGCGTCACCTGCAGCGTCAGCCATCCGGCTTTCAGGAACTCGGGGACGTAGCCCCACAAGGTCAGCCATTCGTAGTTCATCTCGGCCTCCGCATCCGTCCGGTCTCGTGCGATATCGACATCACTTCATCCTCAGAACTGCGGATTGAGCGGGAAATGCGGATCGGTGCCGAACCACTTCTTGTAGAGCTGCGCGTTGAGCTTCGAAGCGTTGATGTTGAAGAGGAACAGGTTCAGATAGTTGAGCCACGCCTGATCGCCGGCCTTCACGCCGAAACCGTTGTATTCGAGCGGCACGAGTGCTTCGTTCGTGACGGTCAATTCGGGATCGAGCTTCGCCTGATACGCGAGGAAGTTGTTGTCCTCGATCATCGCGTCGGCCTGGCCTTGCTTGACGGCGAGAATCGCGGCCTGCGAGCTGTCGTATTCCTGGATCTTGATCGGGATGTTCAGCGAGCGGACTTCATCGCCGTTGGTCGAGCCCTTGACGGTCGCGATCGTGCGGTTGCCCATGTCCTGAACCGACTTGATGCCGCTGCTCTTCTTGACCAGCAGCGCCTCGCTCGCGACGACATACGGCGTCGTGAATTCGATGACCTTCGCGCGCTCCAGATTGCGCGTGAAGTTGCAGAACACGACATCGACCTTGCTCGTCTGCAGGTTCGGGATGCGGTTCGCGCTCGTCGTGTTCACGACTTCGAGCTTCACGCCCATCTGCCTGGCGAGTTCCTTGGCGAGATCGACGTCGTAGCCGTCGGGCTGACCATCCTTGTCGTAGAAGCCGAACGGCGCGAACGTCAGACAGTCGCCGACCCGCAACGTCCCGCGCTGCAGAACCGCCTGAAGCGTCGACGAACCTGCCGCCGCCCCGGCGTTTGCGCCGCCGCCTTCGGCCGGCGTGGAAACCTTGGTGCAGGCGGCCAACGCCAGCGCGCCGGCGATGACGAACAGCGAAACGGTTCTGACGCCTATGTTCGAGAGTTTCATGAGCAGGTCCTTTCGAAGGATGGTTAGGAGGAACCGGTTCCAGAACCGCTCAGAGCGAAACGCGAAAGTTCGTCTATGTCCGATATACCGGACAGACATCTGGCGTACCGGATCGAACTGCAGTGTTGGATGAGAAAATTCCGAGCACAAGCGGCCCGAACCCTAATTGGCGAGGGTTTTTTGATGAGATAAGGGGATGCGGCTACAGGCGCAGTCGGCTGACGAGCCGCCAGGACGCGCGAGCGGCGCGGCGGAATCACGGAAGCGATGGTTCGACGTTCGGCCTTGCGCCCCGACCCGGCGAAATCGGGTCATGGATTTTGCGTCCTATTTCTCGCGAGCCGGAACGTCGCGTCGGAAGCTACTGGCTGGCGCCCGCTCCGATCCCCGCTTTCTTCTGAGCGTTCTGCAAGTCCTGGGGATAGTTGGGATCATTCGCGCGGCCGGGGTTATACCCCGCGTCCTCGAGTTTCTTCAGCTCGGCGTTCTTCTTGTCGCGCGCCTGTTTTCGTGCGGCTTTTTTCTCGGCTTTCGTCATGGACGCAGCTTGCGTCGCGCCGGTTGCGGTCGAACCGGTATCCTGCGCATAGGAAAGCGAGGCCGCGGATGCGCCCGCCACGCCCAGGAAGAATGACACGGCAATGCTTGCTAGCTTCGTTCTCACGGTGATTCTCCGTTCGCCTGGAGGACTTGCGTTGAGGAAAGTATAGGGCGCGCGTTTCGGCACTGCGCCCGTCGAGCATGCGACTTTCATTCGTCACGACATAACTTATCGGAAGCCAACGGATGCAAATCATCGTCGATGCCGACGCCTGCCCCGCCGTCGTGAAGGATATTCTCTTTCGCGCAGGCACACGCATGAAGGTGCACGTGACGCTCGTCGCGAATCAGTTTTTGCGCACGCCGCCCTCGCCGTGGATCCGCGCGATTCAGGTGCCCGCCGGTTTCGATGTCGCCGACGCGCGCATCGTCGAGATGGCGCAGGCTGGCGATCTCGTCATCACGGCGGACATTCCGCTCGCGGCGGCGGTGATCGCAAAGGGCGCGTTCGCGCTCGATCCGCGCGGCGAATGGATGAACGCGGAGAACATCGAGGAACGTCTGTCGATCCGCGCGATGATGGATCAGTTGCGCGGCTCCGGCGTGCAGACCGGCGGGCCGCCGCCGTACGCGCCGCGCGACGGCAAGAACTTCGCCGCGCAGCTCGACCGTTTTCTCGCGAAGCAGCGGACGCCCGATTGAGCAGGCGGCTTCAGGCGGTCCCGTCGATGATCTTCCGGATCGCTTCCTCGAACGCCTCGGAAGGCTGCCCGCCGCTCACCAAATACTTCTGGTCGAAGATGATCGCCGGCACGGACTGAATGCCGAGTTGCTGGAACTCGCGCTCTTCGGCGCGGACTTCGTCGGCGTACGCACCGCTTTGCAGCACCGTGCGCGCCTCGTCGCCATCGAGCCCGGCGCTGCGAGCCGCTTCGATCAGCACGTCGGGGGCGCTCGTATCCTTGCCGTCACCGTGATAAGCGCGCAGCAGCGCGAGCTTGAGCGGCAGTTGCTTGCCTTCGATGCGCGCCCAATGCAGCAGCCGATGAGCATCGAACGTGTTGTAGACGCACTTGCGTTCGCCGAACGAGAAGCCTTCGCGCGCGCCGCGCTCGCGGATCATCGCCTGCGTCTCGCCGATCTGTTCGGGCGTGCGGCCATATTTGCGGCCGAGATAATCGACGATGCGCTCGCCTTGCGGACTCATGTCCGGATTCAGCTCGAAGGGATGAAGGGTGATGCGCGCATCGACGGTATCGCCGAGACGCTCCAGCGCGCGTTGCAGCGAAGAGAGTCCGACGGCGCACCACGGGCACGCGATATCGGAGACGAAGTCGATTTGGAGAGTGCGGGACATGAGGTTCGTGAAGATTGGAATCGAGTCGGACAGACTAGCTCAAATCGCCGATATCGGTTTGCGCGTGCCCTTCGCGGCATCCGCGAACAGGTCGAAGACTGGATTCACGATTTCGACGCGCTCGAACTGGAGCCGAAGAGCGTCAGGGCGGAACGTGGCTCGAGCCGATAGTGCGAATGCCCAATGTCGTTCTTGCCGTCGGGCATGGGGATCGCGAAGCGAATGATGGCGCGGTTGCTAAAGACCGTTAGTTGCGATCGATGCGATTGCGTAATGGTCAGTCCCTGCCCTTCGCGCTTTTCGACTTGTTGAAGACGTAGCCCGAGAAGCCGTCTCTCAGATCGGGATATTTCTGAATGATGGTTTCGACGAGCTCGCTCGATGGATCGATGCCCAATCTGCGCAGCGTCAGCTTTCCCGCCGGACTCGTCTTGTAGGTGCGCCGCCAGTCTTCGCGCTGCCGCGGCGTCGCGGCTTCGTACATCTCCCAGCCGCGACGGACTTCATCGACGATCCGGTTCTGAGCGTTCACATCCTGTGCCGCGACCTGCAATGCCCGACGCGCCTCGGCCTGTTGCTTCGCTTCAGTGTCGCGTTGATCGGTCAGCGCCAGGCTCTCCTGAATCTGGACCATCTGGCGTTCCGCATCCGAGACGATCCAGCCTTCCTTCAGCGCTTTCATGAAGAAGCCCGCCGGACTCTTCGACACCTTGCCGAGCTTGAGGCTGAAACGCGTACGCTCGATTGCCTGCTCCAGACGTTCGTCGGTGAAGGTATCGCGGTCGGAAGCGATCTGATTCAACTGCGCGCTGGACAGACCGATTTCCTGTTTCAGCGTCAGATACAGCGCCTGCGCATGCTCGTGCGTATGCAGCAGACGCTCGGCCATTTCCTTGCGCTCGACGCGAAATCGCATGCGTCCGATCTTGCGTGAACCCGGTTCATTGCGCGTCTCATACGAGAGGGAAAGATCGGATACCTCATTAATCTGATCCACCGCCGGAGCGAGCCAGTCGCGCTTGAAGTATTTGAATTCCTGCGCTTTTGCACCCATCGTCCCCTGCCAGGCACGCAATTCGTCGAGCGTGAACCAATCGGTTATACCCTCGGACGCGTAGGGAAGCAGATGGTCGTACATCACGCGCGCATAGCTGAGCGTGAAAAGCGAAGTGATGCGCAAGCTCAGCCAATGCGATTTCCCGGGACCGCGAATGATTCCGATGAGATCGGGCGGAACGCGGAACTGAAACCGTCCGCCGACGTATGAGATGCGTCCAATCAATTGAACCGATCCGAACGGCTTGGAGCCATCGGCGTCGGCTTCCGCGGTCGCCTGAATGAGCGCCCTCTGCGCCTCGGTGATCACCTGTTCCAGATGCGCGTTGTTCCGGCTCGAGTAGCGCATGAGCCACTTGAAATAGTCGAGCTCGACGTCGTACAGGTCGTGAATCTTTTCTTCTTGCGCGACGATGAAATAGGCCGCGTCGATCAAGCGACGAGCCGCCACGCCAAGATCGACGATGCGGATCAGGACGTTCTTGCGCGAAAAGCCGATGTCCGAGCGGGCGGCTTCGACGGGCAAGCCCTGCGCATTCGCATCGTCGAATAGGGCCAGCGCCAGTTGTCTGGACGTGGCCACCTGCCCTGCTGTCGTCATTCCGTCTCCGTGTCCGGCGTTAGTTCATTGTGTCGAGCGGTACGTTAACGGCTGCAAGGTGAGCTGTCAACACAAACTACCTCACCTTTTGCAGGCGCGGACACAGGAAACCTCACCATTGCGTCGCAACCTACACAAATTTCCTCACCATTCTTGCCTGCACGCCTCACCTTGGGGTCCACTTCATCTCACCTTGACGGGGTAAACACAGCACCTTGACGCTCAATCAACATCACTTTACGCACACTTTTCCTCACCTTATGGGTGTAAGTCGTTGATTTCATGAGCGTGCGCGTGAGAAGTTAGTGGTGGGTGAGTCTTTGTGTTTACAAAAATAACTAACCAACGGCCCTACTCATATAGACGGTGATTTGATTTTTAACCAGCGGGACTATGGCGTTTTGCGCGCTTCGTTTGGGTGAAGTGAATTGTGACCAGCCGTCGAGACGCTGGAATCCAACTGCGCCGACGTTCGCAGAGGTGAGGTTTTTTGTGATGGGATCCGGCGTTCCACTGAGCTTCCGATGCCGTGGAGCGTTTCGCTGTCCACTGAGCGTTTCGGGAATCACTGAAGATAGCTTGTATAAGTGGTTGATCTTATTGATAGTCTTGCACCTCCGCCCCAGTGCTTGCAAATTTCGATCAATTCCAATAGCTATTCATCACTGCGGCGAGTATTCTACGGTTCGACATCTAGTTACACCAAAACCGTGGAAACATCGGCGAGCGTGAAGGAAACGCCTCACCGTGGACTAAAAAAGGAAGCACCGAATGAATTTGAGCGAACTGCCAGGGATTAATCGAAGGGTGAAACTCTCCAACCTAGGAGAGTTCGCAGAGCGTTTGTCGGTCATGACGAACGAACTGCGTGATCAGATCTTGGCACCACGGCCAAGGAAGACAGCGCCGGTGTTTACGATAGGCGAGCTGTCGGACTTGTGCGGGATCGACCGGCAGAAGATCAATTATCTGGCGACAAAGGAAGGTACTGACCTCCCGCCGGGTGAAACGCACGGAACCGGGCGTGCGCGTATCTTCTCTCTGAAGGATGCCCGAACGTGGGTTCAGCAGGTCTCGGACATTTATCAGACGCCGCTTGTCACTGGTACGCGCGAACATCGCGGTCGCGTGTTAATCACGGCGAACTTCAAAGGCGGATCGTGCAAGACGACGACGTCGATGTGCATCGGCCAAGGATTGAGCTTGCGTGGTCGCAAGGTTCTCATGATCGACCTCGACCCACAAGCGTCGCTTTCGGAGTTGTGCGGCCTGTACGCGGAAAAGGACGTGACTTGGGAGGATACGGTCCTGCCATACATTTACGATCCGGACATGGAAGGCGGTCTCGCGTCGAAAGTGCAAAGCACGTATTGGGACGGACTCGATGTGATTCCGGCACACAACTATCTTCACGACGCCGAATTCCATCTGCCTACTGCGCAGAAGACGAACGCGAACTTCGAGTTCTGGTCGGTGTTGCGAAAAGGGATTGAGCCGCTGCGCGCGGAGTACGACTACATCATCCTGGATACCGCGCCTTCTCTCTCTTATATGACGCTGAACGGATTGATGGCGGCCGATTCGATGGTCATGCCGCTCGTACCCGAAAGTCTGGATTTCATTTCGTCGGTGTCGTTCTGGTCGTTGTTCGCTGAAGTCGCGAATGGTTTCGTCGAACACGAAGTCGACAAAACATACGACTTCGTTTCGGTGCTTCTCTCGCGGGTCGACTATGGCAATACATCTTCGGCGCCGGTCGTTCGCTCATGGTCTCAGCGCGCGTATGGCGACTGGTTGCACACCACTGAGATTCCGGCGAGTTCGGTCATGAGCAATGGCGCGTTGGCTTTTTCTACTGTCTTCGATCTTTCACGGGCCGAGACAGTCGCGAAAACTTTGGCGCGCGTAAAACAGCCGATGGCCGACTACTGCAAATGGATCGATGACCAGTACGTTGAGCAATGGAGGGCGGGACAATGAGCAGCCTTCGCGACCGAATGATGAGCAAGACCGCGGAAGTTCGTGCGGCAAAGGACATCCAACTCGATCCGCAGCAAGAGAAGGCGACGAGTCCGCGCACTGCGCCCGGAATGGCAGCGGCGTTGGCCTCGGCGCAGCAGCGCATCGCGCAACTCGAGCAGGCGGGTCCTGCGTCGGAAGCGCCGGTGTCGGAGATCGTTCCGAATCCCTGGCAGCCTCGGCAAGTATTCAACGACGCGAAGCTTGTGCAACTCGCCGAGTCGATCCGCGAAGCGGGTCTCGTACAGCCGATCGTTGTACGGCGCATCGGCACCGGATACCAGATCGTGGCGGGTGAGCGGCGCTGGCGCGCGCATAAGATGATCGGTAAGGAATCGATCAAGGTTCTTGTCGTCGATCTTTCTGACGAAGAGATGGCGATGCTTGCCCTCGTCGAAAACGTAGCGCGTGAAGATCTGTGCGACTACGAGATCTCGCGATCGATTCGACGGACCGAAAAGGAGTTTCCTAACCGCAAGCGCATGGCTGAAGCGTTGGGCATCTCGCGCTCCGAGTTGTACCGGTATCTTTCGTTTGGCGAGTTGCCGGATTTCGTCGTGCAGGATCTAGATGTGCAGCCTCGCCTGCTGGGAGCCACGGCCGCGGAGAATGTCGTCTCGGTACTGCGCGGGCGGAACGCGGCGGCGTTCGACGTTGCCAAGGGCCTTTGGGCGCGCGTCGTTTCGGGCGATCTGGATCAGTCGAAATTTGGCAAGGCGATCAAGCAGGCTTTGGATGACGAGCGTAAGCCGGCGCCGGCCGTAAGCGATCGCAGTATCGACAAGATTTTTGCGGGTGGATCGCAGGCAGGGTCGATCACGAGAGACTCAATGGGGCTCACGGTCAAGATCAAAGCCGGATTACTGACCGAAGAAAAGGAACGGCAAATTCGGGAGTTGGTGACACAGTTGTTTGCCGATAACAGCTAGTCGATTCCCTCCAGCAATTGGTCTTGATGCGGTTGCGCTCAGCATCTGGGTCAATTTCCGAAGCTCCAAGAGTGTCTCAACTTGGGACACGCGCAGCGCGAAATCACGCTCGTGCACTTCCTCTAGGTTGATCTAGCGAGTGTCCCGACTTGGGACACTTGAGATCCGCAGCAGCCTCCGCCGTTCACGCCCGGGGCGCAAACTCTCCCACACGCGCGCATCGAAAGGACTCCCAGGGTTGTTTGCGCGCCAACTCGTGAACTGCTGCTATCTCCCAGTGGGAACGAGCTGTCTCAACGGCAGGACTATTGATGGCACGCACCATCGATGCACATGAGGCGCGCGAAGTGTCTCGTTCCCGCTCCCGCGTCTGGGCGTTCCATTTGGCGCCGAGACGACGCAGCTACTACCTCCTGGGCGCGTCGATGCGGGTCGCTTTCAGTGTGGGTGAATACCAGCTTGGGAAAGGCGGAGCCCGCCAGAGCGTCCAAAGCTTAACGGAAAGCCTGAACATCCTCCTAGCGGCGGGAAACCCGACGGAGAAGCCGGTCACCGCCACTCGAGCAAGTGCTTCGCCTAGAAAGCTGCTGAACAATGATCGCTCCGATCGTTCGTGAAACAATCGACGCCGCGTTTCCACTCCTGCGATCGCTAGACAGGACGGGCTTGCGGGCCATTTTTAACGCTGTTCTGGGAAGATGTTTCACGGAATCGTCTGCGTGAACACAGGGTATCAGCATAAAAGGAACCGGCGAGCGCGCCGAAACGCCTATGACGGCCACATCGTGACGAATAAGACGAAAAATGTAGCGCTCGATACGTCCGCAGTGAGGCGTCGAAGCTGCGTTAGACGGCGTTTCGCTGGTCGCGGCGAAGAACACCCGTCGCGAATCCGGATGGGGCGACGGAAGACATCGATGCGCCAGACCAACCTTCATAAAATGTTGCGCGGATCAGCAAACTTTCCGCTTGCTCCCTCGTCCATTCAGACTGCTTGCCGCCCGCATGCTGGTGAAAAAGCTCGGACGGAACATGCGCGAGCCGCAGGTATCTGAAAGTTAGGCTCAGCGTCCCCGCGCGTTCGCTGTCGCGAACTTCCGCGCGCGCGACAATCCCGAAGAGCGCTCATCACGCGCGACCGGGATCAGTCGCGGGAAGAAAATGTCGAGCACCGCGACCATCGAGAGCAATACGACGGCAACGAAGACCATCGTGCCAAGAAACTCGAGCAAAGACATATTCACCTCGTCCGGTCGCATAGTTTTGTATTGGAGATCTACTGGACTCAGTGTGAGCGAGGCATGGCAAAGTCGATGTCGCGATCAGCCGGGACAACAGGCATCTGTTCGACGCTTCAAATTTCCGTCCGCGCTTAATGTCTGGAATGCGCGCGGGCTGACCGAAAGCGTCCGCGGGCGTCCGGCGCGTCGAAATTCAAAGTCAGACGCAAGTGGCGAGTTGTCGGCGGAAAGGCCCCTGCGCAACGCCTACCTCGTATATTTCTTCGGTATCCGAAATAATGTGGCCGTGAAAATGCGCGCGAGATGCTTAGCGCAAATAAATCCGGACGGGCAAAGCTCAACAGGCCGCCGGCATTCCGATCCGCAACTGGGAGTGCACGACGCGCACTCCACGCGACATCACTTCGTAGCGGCCACCACGAAGGCGTCTGATCTGTCAGGTAGCGTCAAAGCTCCTAATACCTGACTGTTGCTGAAAAAGACGACGCCCGTAAGCTTCGCACCCGGATATATGCAGGGCGCGGGTCCAAACGTGATCGTGGCGTCCAGCACGTCTTTGTCGCCATGAGGCGTGGCGGTTCCGCTGAACGTGCAGCCGCTCAAGCCTTCACCCTTGATCGAGCCGTCCTGACCGATTACAAAAGTGGCGGTCTCGCCGTCCTTCGTCGATCCGGCCGCGCCCGAATACGTCCCGGCAACGGACGACAGCGCCACCGGACGTTCATAGTTGGCGTCATAAACCACGTTGAACTTGATGCTGTTCTGCTTCGCCGTGCTCGTATAGATCACGCCCTGAACGCTGTTCTCCGCGTTGTAGCCCGCGAGGACGGGCGTATCGGTCGCCGCCTTGCCGCTTATGTCGAAGGTGCGCGCATTGTCCGACTGAAAAGTGCCATGAGATGCGGATGCCGCACCCTGTACCAGACCTAGCGCGTTTGTCGTCGTGTTCGCATACACGAAATAGAAAGCGCCAGTCTCGAGCACTACGCCGCCCACGACGTTGCCCGTCGCATCGGTTCCGGAATAAAGGCCTTGTGCAGCGTTAGCCTCGGGCGCGCTCGGCGCATTATCGGAACTGCCGCCGCCCCCACCGCATGCGGCCAAAACGACTGTAACTGCAGATACTGCGACGACGCGTTTCATATTTTTCTGATGTCTGAACTTGCGCTAGCGGCAAGCGAATGAAATAAGCGATGACCGGAATCTTGAACTGGTCCGACAGCCTTTGAAGCGGCAGGCCATCGCGGTCCCGCGATTGCCGAATTTGGCCTTCCCCTTGGGGATAACGGCATGGAAGCGCACGAGTTGAGGGCGTATGCTATTCATCGATGCGCCATGACGCAGCAGTGTCAACGGCCGGACATAGAGCCGGCACATTCTTGTCGAAGCCCGGTACGCAGGGAGAGAGGACAGCTCATGGATGACACGCCCACCATCGAATCGCGGATCAGCGTCGAGCCCGCGCGCAGCGGACTTGGCGTCGAGGCGCTGCAGCGCGATATCGTCGATAACCTCATCTGTCTGCAGGCGCGCTATCCGGAGATCGCCACGCCGCACGACTGGTACATGGCGCTCGCCTACGCCGTCCGCGACCGGATGATGACCCGCCGAGTCGCCACCACGCACACCTATGTAGCGCGCGACGCAAAAGTCGCGTGTTATCTGTCCGCTGAATTTCTCATCGGCCCCCAACTCGGCAACAACCTGATCAATCTCGGCATCGAAAGCAACGCGCGCGAAGCGTTGCAGGCGCTCGGACTCGACCTCGATACGCTGCTGTCGATCGAAGAGGAACCGGGCCTTGGCAACGGCGGCCTCGGACGCCTGGCCGCGTGCTATCTCGACTCGCTTTCCACGCTCGAAATCCCGGCGATCGGTTACGGAATCCGCTATGAGTTCGGCATCTTCGATCAGGAAATCCGCGACGGCTGGCAAGTGGAAATCACCGACAAATGGCTGCAGAAGGGCAACCCGTGGGAAATCCTGCGCCCGGACGTCGCGTTCTACGTGAACTTCGGTGGCCGCACCGAAAGCTCGACCGATGAAGCCGGCCGGTTTCATGTGCGCTGGATTCCTGCCTATACGCTCAAAGGCGTGGCCTGCGATACGCCGATCCCCGGTTTTCACGTCAATACATGTAACTCGTTGAGGCTCTGGAAAAGCGAGGCAGTCGAGTCGTTCGATCTTCAGGATTTCAATGCCGGCGACTATTACGAAGCCGTGCACGAGAAAGTGCTTTCGGAGACGCTGTCGAAGGTGCTTTATCCAAATGACGAGCCCGAAGCGGGTAAGCGCTTGCGGCTCGCGCAGCAGTACTTCTTCGTTTCGTGTTCGTTGCAGGATATGTTGCGCCTGCTTGCGCTCAAGGGCGAGCCGATCAATCGCTTGCCGGACATGTTCACGGCGCAATTGAACGACACGCATCCGTCGATAGCCGTCGCCGAGTTGATGCGCCTGCTCGTGGATGAGCGGCAACTGCCTTGGGACGACGCCTGGGACATCACGCAGCGCACGCTCGCCTATACGAATCACACGCTGTTGCCCGAAGCGCTCGAGACGTGGGGATTGCCATTGTTTCAGGGCTTGTTGCCGCGATTGATCGAAATCATCTACGAGATCAATCGCCGCTTCCTCGATGATGTCCGCCAACGATATCCCGGCGATGAAGCGCGGATCGCGCGCATGTCGCTGATCGACGAAAGCGGCACGAAGCGCGTACGCATGGCGCATCTTGCGACGGTCGGCAGTCACGCGATCAACGGTGTGGCCGCGCTCCATTCGGCACTGCTCGAAAAGACGGTGCTGCGAGATTTCGCCGAGCTATGGCCCGAGCGCTTCCATAACGTGACCAACGGCGTCACGCCGCGCCGCTTCATGATGCTCAGCAATCCGGGTCTCGCGAAACTGCTGGACGAGGGGTTGGGGGAAGGTTGGGCGACCGATCTCGGCAAACTGCGCAAGCTGTCCGAATACGCCGACGATGCCGCATTTCAGGAACGCTGGCGCAACGTAAAGCAGGCGAACAAGCAGATCCTCGCGGATAAGATCAAGAGCGCGACGGGCATCGTCGTCAATCCTGCGGCGCTGTTCGACATACAGGTCAAGCGAATCCACGAGTACAAGCGGCAACATCTGAACGCGCTATACATCGTGACGCAGTACATGCGTCTGCGCCGCGATCCACAACTCGCGCTGACGCCGCGCTGCTTCGTATTCGGCGGCAAGGCCGCGCCGGGCTACGCGATGGCCAAGCTCATCATCCGGCTGATCAACGGCATCGCTGAAGTCGTGAACGACGATCCCGCGATTTACGGCCGCCTGAAAGTCGTATTCTTCCCGGACTTCAACGTCAAGAACGCACACTTCATTTACCCGGCTGCGGACCTGTCCGAGCAGATCTCGACCGCGGGCAAGGAGGCTTCGGGCACCGGAAACATGAAGTTCATGATGAACGGCGCGTTGACCATCGGTACGCTCGATGGCGCGAATATCGAGATGCGCGAAGAAGTCGGCGATGAAAACTTCTTCCTGTTCGGCCTGAATGCGGACGAAGTGGAACGCGTGAAGCGCGAAGGGTATCGTCCGGCCGACTATGCGGATGCGAATCAGACGTTGCGGGAAGTGCTGGAGTTGATCGGCGGCGGGCACTTCTCGCGCGGAGATCGAGAGATGTTCCGTCCGCTGGTCGACAACCTGCTACACCACGATCCGTTTCTGGTGCTTGCCGACTATGCCGCGTACGTCGCGCGTCAGGAAGATGTGAGCGCCGCCTGGCGCGACGAGCGGCGCTGGACTCGCATGTCCATCCTGAATACCGCCTATGCAGGCAAGTTCTCTTCGGACCGCGCGGTTCACGAATATTGCGAGCGGATCTGGAATATCCGCCCCGTGAAGATTTCCATCGAACGACGAAACTAGTTTTTCTTCCCGAGATCGCGCAGACGCTTGCCGGCCATCAGATCGTTGCCGAGTTTCTCGAGCGAAACGCCGCGCGTCTCGGGCACGTAGAAGAACACGACGACCGCAAAGATGACGTTGAGGATCGCATAGAGCACGAAGGTGTTCGCTTCGCCGACGGTCGACAGCAAGCTCAGGAACGTGGCCGCGACCGCCATGTTGGCGACCCAGTTGACGAGCGTCGAAACGGCGATGCCGAAGTCGCGCCCTTGCTGCGGCTGGATCTCCGAGCACAGGATCCAAACGAGCGGGCCGGCAGACATGGCGAACCCCGCGATGAAAAGCAGCAGCGACGCGGCCGCCAGAATCTGTGCCGTGAGGCCGGCGACTCCGGCATGCAGCAGGAACCCGAGCGAGCACATGCCGATTGCCATGATGGCGCATCCCGCATAGAGGATCGGCTTGCGGCCCCAACGATCGACGAAGGCAATGGCGCCGAAGGTCGCAATGACGTTGACGAGGCCGACGATGACTGTCGCCCACAGTTGCTGTTCATGAGTCGCGAAGCCGGCCAGTTCGAAGATGCGCGGAGCGTAGTACATCACGACGTTGATGCCGGTGAGTTGCTGGAACACCTGCAGCACGACTCCGAGCAATACCGAGCGACGGAAGTTCGCGTTTTGCCGCAACAGGCTCCATCCTCGCTGGGGCCGCGTTTTGTCTTCGTTGACCTGTTCGAGTTCGGCTTGCACGTCGGCGGGATTGGCGTAGAAGCGTTGAAGGACGGCGCGCGCTTCGTCGGCGCGGTTGCGCTGAAGCAGCCAGCGCGGGCTATCGGGAAGGGCGAGCACGCCTGCGAGGAAGAAGACGGCGGGAATCCCGATGACGCCGAGCATCCAGCGCCAGTCGGCCACGTACGACAGTCCGATGTTCGACAGGAAGGCGGCCAGGATTCCGACGGTAATCATCAACTGATACGTCGAGATCATCGCGCCGCGTACTTGTCGCGGCGCAACCTCCGAAAGATAAAGCGGCGCGGTGAAAGACGCCATCCCGACCGCGAGGCCCAGCAGCAAGCGTGCGCCGATCAGATGAGCCGGACTCGCCGCGAACCCGGACCATAGCGATCCCGCAATGAAAAGTATCGCCGCCAGCACGAGCGCATAGCGGCGTCCGAGACGCCACGATAGCCAGCCCGCACCCAGTGCGCCGATCGCCGCGCCTACCATCATCGAGCTGACGATCCATTCTTGTGCGCGATCGCTCAGAACAAAATGCTTCGCGATGAAAGGCAGTGCGCCCGAGATCACCCCGATGTCGAGGCCGAACAGCAGGCCGGCGAGCGCCGCCATCAGGCAGACGAAGAGACCATATCGTCCGGTTTTCGTGGATGTCGGGACGCTGCGGTCGGCGAGGGTGCTCATCTGAGTTGTCTCCAGGTTGCGCTTCAAACCGGTCACGGAGGCAGTCGGGCGGCTTTGCTTCGACCATGCGACTGCGCACATGATCGAAGATGAGAATTAGCGCGGGATGAGCGCGCGATGAAGGACGCCTGAATCGTGTGACCGGCCGACATCGTACCGGTGAGCGTCAATTGCCGCCCAATGCCATCGCCTCGTTGTTGTGCCTGGTCAATTCTTCGTGCGCGCGTGCGATCTGACGAGCACAGACGCCGGTGACACGCGCCGCTGCTCGGCTTCGAATTTGCCGCCCGAAATGACCCGATTATTTTTTTGGAAAAGGCGCTTGACGTCGTCGAAATAGCCCCGCATAATTCGCCTCCCGTTGAATGACGGCGCGCAAGAAAGCAAGCGAATAGCGAAGTAAATAACTGCGCAAATGCTCTTTAAAAACTAACAGCCGATAAGTGTGGGCGCTTGATGGCGAGTGCGGCTGGTTCTTCGGAATCGGCAATAG